>JAKSLE010000001.1 GCA_024401365.1 Bacteroidales bacterium
TCCCCCAATCGGAGCCAGGTTACATACGCGTTACGCACCCGTACGCCGGTCGCCGCCAGGTATTGCTACCCGCGCTGCCCCTCGACTTGCATGTGTTAGGCCTGCCGCTAGCGTTCATCCTGAGCCAGGATCAAACTCTTCATTGTATGTTTTATACTTTTTGAAGATATCCTATCGACTCATTCTTTACTTCAATCTGTTGATTGACGTGGCTTCCTTTTCCTTTTAGTTGCACTATTTATTTCATTGTTTCAAAGAACGTCTTTCTTCGTTGCTGTCATTTTTCGCGACAGCGGATGCAAAGGTAAGAAGTTTTTCTCTTTCGCTCCAAATTATTTCGGAACTTTTTTCGAGAAATTTTTCTCCACCGTTGTAGAGGCTTTCGTTGCGTATCGTTGTTTCTCGAAAGCGGGTGCAAAGGTAGGGAGCTTTTTTGAATTTGCAATACTATCCGCAAAATATTTTTCGAGATTTTATTCTGCAATTTGCATTTACATTGTGTATCAGGGAGTTATGCGTTGGTTAAATAATGTTACGACTATTATCTAACTACATACACCACTCCATTATTAACAGAAATCTGATTCCCGTTCAATTGGATTCTGTTTCCAAAATGATCGTACACTCTAGTTGATCGTTTCTTTTTAATAGACACTTCACCCCTACCCTGGGTTTTCCAGTACGCGTCGACTACCTTTCTATCAGGGCGTTTCCAAGATGCCTTGTATACACGAGTATTGCTATCGTAGGACAAAACAGGATGAGAAGATCCGCTTGGCATCATACGGACAAGAATCTGGTATGCCAAATAAGAAGGGCGAGGAGAAAAATCGGTATTCACCAAGCCGAAGTGATGTTCGGGCTCATACTGATTCTGTCCGCCATGTTTAAGTTCATACCAAAACATTTTAGAAATACCCATTGAGATACCATATATATACGAACGAACCAATCGTTTTGCCTTAAGGATCTCAGGAACCGAATAGATCTCACCCAGGTAAGTATTAAATATACAATTACCCTTCAAATCGCTTCCATACTTAAATATTCCACATATTGGATATTGAGTTGCACTGTCCCCTACAGAAACGATAGGCACAAGTTGATCTCCCTCCTTCAACCGACGCCCACTAACATAACGTGTAGTACCATCGCCATTACTTACCCAAGAACACTTCAAATCGGAATAATCCGGATTCTTCACAACAACAGAAGGATTTTTTGGCAAGCCAGTAGATTTGAACGAAGCGTCCCACCATTGTTCGACAAACATGTGAAGCATACCTCTACAATCCTGTGGGTTGGGAACAACCTTACCCTCATCGGTCATGTTATAATAGAAAGGCACTCCATATGGCAAAACAATCGTTCCTCCATTACGGACATACGACAACAATTTAGGGAAATACTTAACCTGAAACACCTCTCTATCACAGGGGAGTAAAGCTCGAATGCGATTCACATCCAATTTGTCCATATCGTCAATATCAATATACTCGACATAATAATTTGACGACAGCAAATAATCAGACAACTGCTCATTGACTGTATTTACTACAGCTATTGTATCTCCCTCGTTGACATTCAGTTTAGAAAGAGCTCGTGGCAAGACAATACAGAAAAACTGTACCATATAGCTATTTGGCTCTTCAGTATGATATCCCGTTTCAGTAATCCACACCTCCGTTTCCCTATCCAAACGAGCAGACAACTGTTTCAAGTCACCATATATAAAGCTTTCAGGAGTCACGCCAGAACTATACGAATGAAAATTGTATACATCTATATATTGAGCTCCTCCATCATCTAAGAACGCTTTAGCGAAGTCACCATTTGCGCGGGCGACACCTCCAAATACAACCTTCTTATTATGTTGATGTACGACATCACAAACCTGCTTGATGACTGTCAAATATTTCTTAGCCAGTTCTGCCCCTGTTCCAAGGTTAGTCATCAGATCCACCTCATTCATCAACTCCCAGTATTCATATTGAGGATACCGAGTCACAAGACTATCCACATATCTAGTATATAAAGACAAGTCACTCCAACCATAGATACCCACTACATGCCTATCCAACAATGGGAGCAAACTTATATTGTGATCCTTAAAATCCTTAGCCAAAACATCCACCTTGCCAGGAGTAAACTCTCCTTTCCCTGTAAAAAACAAGGAAGACAACATATCTGCGCGAATATAATTCACTCCTATGTTAGAAGCCAGTTCCAATGTTTTCACTCGTGAATCATAATTCTCAAATCCAGGGAAAGTAACATGGGCGCACACGCCATAAGGCTTATCCAGTTTAGGAGAAGATTCGAACAAAGGTGCGACCTCTATAAACTGTCCATAACTATTATTTACAAACAAAGCCAGCACACAAGCCAACAAAAAGTAACCTTTTATCATACTCAATAATTTAGCAATGCAAAAGTAGCACATTATCGGATACAAAAGCCAACAATAATTACGATACATACAATGAGAATTACACCAATACAAAGAACAGCGATGTAACAAGGGATTGTTGTTGTGCGTATTAGTGGGGGTATTAGACGATTAAACAAGTATGAAACGTTTTAGAGATTTATTTATTTCGGACAGGTTTATTTTGACGTTGGTATTATTGAATACCATTGTACTGACTGCTATTTACTGTCCTGGGGCGCCGAGGTGGCTGTATCTGATAGATGATATTTTGACGGCGCTGTTTATTGTTGAGATGGTGCTCAAGATTGGAAAATTGGGATTGAAGAAATACTGGGCGAGCGGATGGAATAAAGTTGACTGTGTTATCACGATACTCAGTATACCATCACTGATAACCATATTTTTGGCGACAAGTGGGGCGTTGCAAGGCTTCAGCCTGATTACCATTTTCAGAACGCTCAGAATAATACGAATATTCAAATCGTTGCGCGTTCTGAAATTCATTCCTGGTATAAACAACATTTTCAGGGGTATAAAGAGAGCGGCGCAAGCATCGTACTTTGTAGTATTCTGCTTTGTGATATTTTTATTTATGGCCTCGATGATATCGTGCGGATTATTTGGCAAGATATCGCCAGAGTTATTTGGCAACCCATTGAAAGCGGCATACACTACATTCCAGTTGTTCTCGATAGAAGGATGGTATGACATACCAAACACTATAGCCGAATCGATGGAAAGCGACTTTTGGGGGATGCTGGTAAAAGTCTATTTTGTGTTGTTCCTATTTATAGGAGGCATGTTGGGCATGTCGTTTGTGAACTCCATCATAGTAGATGCGATGGCAGAAGACAACAACGATCAGGTACTAGAAGAGCTTAAGGAAGTCAAGCGGTTGCTCGCAGAAATTCAAGAAAAGCAAGACAAGTCGAACACCGCACAATAACAAAACGCCCTTGTTTCTCAGAGAAGCAAGGGCGTCCTATTATATATAGGTATAAGGATTATTCCTACTCATTGTGGAAGATATCCTTCATAGCTCGGAAGAAATTACGGAAGCCACGACGGATAGGACGTTCGGACTTATCTTTTTTATCCATACTGAAATTGAACGGATCCGAATCCTCGTCGTAATCCCCTGAATAATCAGAAGGCTCTATAAGGCCCTTCCATACTGCGGCGGTAATAACCTCCATGCGGAGAGAATCGGGATTAGGGTCATACGGCATATTATGCGGATAGAGCATAGTCACCGTTGTTTCGAAATCCTCGGACTGAGGGAACTGACCATATACAAACTGGTCGGCCAATTTAGTACCAGCCACGCCGGAGACAAACTTACCCACAATAGGCAAAGCCATATAAGCACCCTGACCACGGGCAGAAGACTTAAAATGGTACGAAGGGTCATCGGCACCCACCCAGGCACCCATAACCATATTAGGTGTCATACCCATAAACCAGCCATCTGCACCATTCTGAGTAGTACCCGTCTTGCCGGCGAAAGGAGACTTGATACCATAGACACGGCGGATAGAACGACCAGTACCGCTATCGACCACAGCTGTGAGCATATCGCGGACCAAGACAGCATTATCGTGGGCGAGCACCTCTATCCCCTCGGTATCGGGGTCGGCCTTAAACAACACATGGCCATCACGCGTTTCGATACTCAAGAGACACGTTAGCTGATGAGCTATGCCTCCAGTAGCGAAAGGGATATAAGCCTGGGTCATCTCGTACAATGTCAGCTCTGCTGTACCCAGAGCTATACTAGGCACAACCGGGATAGAGCTCTCGATACCCATATTATGGCACTCCTCTATAACCGCAGCGGGGCCCACCTTATCGATAATCCATGCAGAAACAGTATTGAGGCTTCGAGAGAGGGCGCCCTTAAGCGAATAGAAGCCACCATATTTACCATCAGAATTACCTGGGGACCATTTACCGTAGCTACGGCGAACATTCTCCACGTAAGTAGTAGCAGGGATACCATTCTCCAAAGCAGTAGCATAGACAAAAGGCTTAAAAGTTGACCCCACCTGACGGTTCATTGTAACATGCTCTATTTGAGAATAATTGTGATCGACGCCACCGACCCAAGCCAGCACGTGGCCATTATGAGGATTAGCCGCCAAGAAACCTGCGCTTAAAGTAGCCAGCGAATCAGACTTCCACTCATCATTGAACGCCTTTTGGACGTCGGTCATGTGAGCCACCACCGACCTTTCGGCCAAGCGTTGGAGAGTAGCATCGACGGTAGAGCGGATTATCAAGCCATCGGTATAAATATCATAGGTACCCTCGCCATAGATCTCGTTGAGGATAGTCTGCGCCTGTTTCCCAACGATATCGCGGAAGAATACGGCTGTACCATTATCGCGGTCGTTGGTATTATATTTCAGCACCAGATCCTGAGCCTTAGCCTTCTGCGCCTCGACAGAATCTATATAACCAGCGCTACACATACGGTCGATGACCAAGTTGCGGCGTTCGACAGATCGTTCGGGGTTGATACGAGGGTTATACTTAGTATTAGCTGCGAGCATACCCACGAGGGTAGCAGAAGTAGGGAGATCGAGCCACTTAGCACGTCGTGAGAAGAAACGTTTAGCGGCTGCCTCTATACCATAGACATTCTCACCGAAAGGGACAGTATTAAGATAAAGCAGCAAAATCTGATCCTTGGAATAGACCTCCTCCAGACGTTGAGCGATAACTATCTCCTTAATTTTAGCCACTGGGACGGTGAATATACCCAAGTTGCGGCGTTCGAATACATTTTTAGCCAGCTGTTGAGATATTGTACTACCGCCACCCTGGCGAGAATCCATCATAAGGACAGACTTAAAGAACACACGCGCCATACTTTTGGCATCGACGCCAGAATGTTCGAAGAAACGGCTATCCTCGGTAGCCACCAGAGCCTTGTAGACATTAGGCGATATATCGGCGCTATCGACGCTTATACGATTGCGCAAGAAATAACGAGACAACAAGTTGCCCTTACAATCGAGCAACTCAGAAGCGTTATCATTCTCTATATGCTTCAGCTCCTCGGCGGTTGGGATATGCCCCCACAACCCCACGTATACAGAGCCGACGAACAAAAGCAGAAGTAAGACAAGTACAACAACTGTTCGCAAAAAGATAATAATCCATTGGCGCAAGGTACGCGTTCTGGCCCAATTAAGGAATCGGGAAGGAGCTGACTTAAGATATGTTAGGGCATTATGGAGCCACTGAATCAATTTCTGTTTCATCTGGGCGTGTTAGAGTTATTCCATTTACGACTTTGAGTTTAGGACTATTGCTAATATCCACACTCTCCAAAGGATTATCGAGATACTCCAAGTATTCGAGATCCGTGCAGCGAGAGATATCCAAAGAAGATATATTGCAGCGAGAACAATCCAATGTTTCCAATTTACAAGGACCATACTCGCTATAGCTACCTATGACAAGCGATTCGAGATTAGGGCAAGCGTGGCAATCGAGCCAACGCAAACGGCGGCAATTACGCATATCGAGCCTAGTGAAAGTAAAACTCTGCGATATATCGAGACGTTCGAGGTGAGCGAACGAACTGATATCCAGTCTACCTATGTTAACCGCTGAAATTTTAAGGGCATTAAGACGGGTAAAGACCTCGAGGCCACGGAACGACACAGCGTGAGACCCCGTAGACAAATCGGACAAATCCAATCCCGTTACGTTTTCGATTTCGATACCCTCCAAGCGGCCATCGTGGTCGGCATCGAACTTTTTAAGGAGGAGAGACTGCAAGAAAGAGTCGTCCATTTTCACCTCATCGTTGACACGAATTATACGTTCCGCCCTGAATCCACCCCACTGTACGCGGACCACGGTCTGGCCATAGCCAACAGTAGACAAGAGTCCATTAGAACCCACAATAGCCACTGTAGTATCGGAGCTAGACCATACAGGGCGGACCTTAGGTATACCCAGAGAGGCGTCATCTGGATAGCAACGGACCTCCAACTGAATACGCTCACCGATAGGCACGTCCACATCGTTCCATGCGATATAAATATCGAGGAGATTGTGCTTAGTCTCGTTCTCGCACCCAACGGTGAGAAAGGCGGCTAAGAGAGATATGAACAAAAGAGAAAAACGTGAGCGCATTGATATGACTAATTATTAACCCATACGGCTCTCGTAATCGGCATAAGAAAACTCGCGGAGAACGCGATACTGCTTACCCTGAGGTGCGGCAGGATCGTAGACTGCTATATCGGGGTGAGATATACCGTTGAACATTGTAGTCTTGACGGTAGTGTAATGTATCATATCCTCCAGCACTACGGTATCGCCTATATTCAGTGGAGCTAGGAAATAATAGCCATCTATGAAATCGCCAGACAAGCACGAGTTGCCACCCAAGCGATATGCGAGCCAACCCTCCTGAGGTTCGGTAGCTGCGCCGCGAACAGCAGGCTGATAAGGCATCTCGAGGGTATCGGGCATGTGGCAAGCGAAAGAGACATCCAATACGGCAGTCTTGATATTAGAATTCTCCACTACATCCACCACGTGAGCCACCAGAGGACCTGTCTGCCAAGCGAAGGCGCTACCCGGTTCGAGAATCACCTGTACGTGCCATTTCTCGGCGAATTTTTTGAGGATAGAGATAAGTTTCTCTGTGTCGTAGCCCTTGCGGGTCATGAGGTGACCGCCACCCATATTTACCCATTTAACTTGGCTAAGCCAGTTTTCGAAACGAGCCTCGACAGCTGCTATGAGACGTTCCAGGTCGTCGGCGCCAGACTCGCACAAAGCGTGGAAATGGAGGCCCTCGATATCATCGGGGAGGGTACGAGGCAGTTTTTCAGCCACTATACCCAATCGGGAGCCCGGCATACAAGGGTTATACAGATCTGTACCCACCTGAGAATACATAGGGTTGATACGCAATCCGAGCGATATATGGTGATCGGCAGACTTACACTCCAGGCGGAAATGTTCGTACTGAGCCAAGCTATTGAACGTTATATGAGAACAGCAACGAGTGTAGACATTAAAATCGGCATCGGTGTAAGCTGGGGAATAAGCGTGAGCATTAGGTCCCAGGTGGTTGTATGCCAACAGAGCCTCGTTGGGAGAAGAGACTGTAGCTGTAGGGAAGTGCTCCTTTATCATATCGAAAGCGCTCCAAAGCGAGAAAGCCTTGAAAGCCAAGAGAATTTTTGCACCAGACTGTTGGCGCACGTTATCTATGACCATAAGGTTGCGGCGGAGCAACTCAGCATTGAGGAGATAAGTTGGGCGATGTAAATCCCTTATCAAATCATCTTCGGTAATATAATTCATTGCCATAGGCTTTGTTTTAGACCTCGCAAGGTAGTAATTTTTGAGGGAATGCGAACATTTTCAAGTTATTCGACCCACATTTTTATAATTATTTATGAAGATTTAGGGGATTCAATCTATTATTGGAGAGACATTAGTGGTGTATGGGAAGTTAGTTGCTGGTACCATAGAGATATAAGGTTGCTCGCAGTTTTTTATTTATGAGCATGAATAAGAAATAGTTAAAATAGCTCATTTTTGGCAAATAAAGTATATCTTTGCGCCAAAATATAAGAATTAAGAAGATGAAAGAAATAGCGAGCCTCATGGGTTACAGAGACAGCATTAAGGTTGTTGACGCCACATTGCGAGATGGCGGTCTTGTAAACGATTTCTACTTCACAGACGATTTTGTGAAGGCATTATATAAGACAAATGTTGAGGCGGGAGTTGACTATATGGAGCTTGGATACCGTGCATCCAAGAAGGTATTTGATGTCAACAAGTTTGGCAAATGGAAGTTCAGTTCTGACGAGCACATCAGAGAGATAGTTGGAGACAACCAGACGAACCTCAAGTTGGCCATTATGGCAGATATAGGTCGTCATGAGCTCAGCGACTTTGGTCCAAAAGCTGATTCTCCAGTTGACCTTGTTCGCATTGCTACATATATACATCAGATGCCAGAGGCCATAGAGATGATAAACCATGCTGCGAAGATGGGATATGAGACAAGTTGCAATATCATGGCCATATCTGGTGCGCAGAAAGAAGACGTTGAGGTAGCTCTCAACATGTTATCTGACACACCTGTAGACTGTATATATATTGTAGACAGTTTCGGTTCGCTCTTCCCAGAGCAGATAGCTCGTATATCTGACCTTTACATGAACTTTGCTGCTAAGACAGGCAAGAAGGTAGGTATACATGCGCACAACAATCAGCAACTTGCGTTTGCCAATACAATAGAGGCGTGCAGCGATGGTGTAGATTGGCTTGATGCTACATACCTTGCTATGGGTAGAGGTGCGGGCAACTGTGCTATGGAGCTTTTGCTTGGCTTCCTGAAGAATCCTAAGTATGACATTTACCCTGTATACAAGTTTATTGAGACACAGATGATGAAGCTCAAGGACGAGGGTACAGTATGGGGATATGACATGCAGTACCTGATGACAGGACAACTCAACCAGCACCCACGTACAGCTATCCAGTTTACAAAGGATAAGCGTAGGGACTATGCTGAGTTTTACAATGAGATTTCGCAGTAGTAATACTGTTTTATGATAGTTGGAAGGAAGGGCCTTGAGGGGTTCCTTCCTTTTTTGTTTCTGCGTGGGGAGGAGGCCAAAATAAGATATAATGCATTTGAAAATTGGCACACATTTTGTACTTTTGAGGATAGTATAATACAATTATTCTTCACACAACATGCGTAAAAAGTTTTTTCTAACATTTCTGTATCTCCTTACGACAACAGTTATGTCCTTTGCAGAATCTACATTAGTAGATGGCATTTATTACGAAACAATAGACGCTACTACAGCTAAAGTTGTTTCATCTAACGGAGAAGAGTATAGTGGAGCCATTACCATTCCCTCATTGGTAGAGATTAGTGGCGAGAGCTATACGGTGACCACTATCGCGAGACGAGCCTTCTATAATTGCGAAGGTGTCACTAGCATTAACCTTCCTAACACCATCACATTTATAGATGTTGATGCGTTCAGGAACACAGGTATTACGACCTTCACTTTCCCAACAAGTCTTACAGATTTATCGGGTGGAGTATTTTATGCTTCAAAAATAAAAAGTATTGTTATCCCTTCAACAATAGAGAGTATCGGTAGCGCTGCATTTAAAAACTGCGTTGACTTAGAGTCTATAACTATTTCCAAAAGTGTAGAGACGCTCGGGAACTCCGTTTTTGAAGGTTGCACATCTCTAGAAGAGGTTAAATTATTGGGAGCAAAAACGATGGGAAACTTTGTTTTCCTCGATTGTAGTAACCTTGTTAATGTAGAGCTCTCGTCAAAGTTGACATCGATGGGAGATGGCACGTTCAAGAATTGCGGCAGGTTGCAATCTATTGTGTGCAAAGCTATTACAGCACCGACATACGAAAATACCCTCACATATGATTGTACTAGTCTTAGTACTATATACATACCTAAGGGTTCACTTGAATCATACAGAAATGTATGGGGAGACCAGTACAATTATGAGGAGAAAGACCCTATCTTCTACGAAAAAATAAGCGCAAACACAGCAAAGGTTATTGCGCCTACCGACGACACGAAATACGAAAAAGAACTTACGATTCCTTCATCGACAATTATAGGCGGCGTAAATTGCAAGGTAATTGCAATTGATGAGGGTGCATTTCTTGATTGCACGGAGCTCACCAGCATTACGCTTCCTAGCACTATCACATCCATTGGGAAAAATGCATTCAAGAATAGCGGAATAACAAGTATCAATATTCCAGAAGGTATAACAGAGATAACTGCTGGTCTTTTTTATGGAAGTAAAATTACATCTATCACTATTCCTTCGTCTGTAACCAAGATTGGTCAGGCTGCATTCAAGAACTGTAAATACCTCACATCGATAACAGTACCTGCGAACGTGAAAGTTATAGAAAGTTCTGTATTTGAAGGATGCTCTGCACTCGAAGAAGCTGTGCTACTAGGCGTAGAAGAGATGGGCAACTATACATTTACCAGTTGTTCGAATCTAAAAGATGTGGAACTTCCAAGTACACTAAATAGTTTTGGCGATGGTACATTCAACTATTGCGAAAAGCTAGAAACAATCAGGTGCTATGCAACAGAAGCTCCTAGCCATGGCAATCACATCTCATACGGTTGCTACAATATAGATGCTGTATATATTCCTGCTGGTTCACTAGAATCATACAAGAGTGTATGGGGGACAGGCTACAATTATATAGAGATGGGGGGCACGACACCTATAGAAAACACCTATATAGAGAGCAAGTCGAAAATTCGTAAGACTATCAAGAATGGCAGAATAGTTATCATTCGCGACAATGAGACATACGACTTAAGTGGTCGACTGCTGTAAAAATACAATTTCAGGAATAAGGAGACGTTGCTTGCAGCGTCTCTTTTTTTTGTCAAAAAACAAATTTGAGAAAAAAGGGTTATTTTTGTATATTGAAATGCATTAATACCAAAAGTCAATTAAGTTTTATGGCGATGAAAAAAATATTCATCTCGTTGACAGCTACATTGATGATAGCTTGTACAAATGATAAAGAAGGCAACAATATGTCACTTAACAACACCACAGACGTTGTAGCATCGATACTCAAGGAAGGCAAGACATTTAACCTTGCAGATTTTGAGTGGACACGTGAACCAGAAAGTTTCGCTATTAATGGAGACACGATAGAGATAGTTACGAAGCCCAAGACAGATCTCTGGCAGCGTACGTACTATCATTTTCGTAATGACAATGCCCCTGCGTTTCAGATAAGCACGAAAGAAAAATATTTCAGTTTTGTGGTCAAGACAAATTTTAAGGAGAGTCATCATCGTTTCGACCAGTGTGGTGTGGTTATGTATCTAGACAGCGACAACTGGTTGAAAGGAAGCATAGAGTATGAGAATGAACAATTCCAGCACTTAGGCAGTGTAGCAACCAACAACGGCTACAGTGACTGGGCAACGACAGCTATACCAGCAGATGTAAAGAGCATGTGGTACCGGTTCTCGCGCCGTGCTGATGACTTCTGCATAGAATGTTCTACAGACGGAGAAGAGTGGAGTCAGATGCGCGTATGCCATATGTACGAGGCAAAAGACTCTATAAGATTTGGAATTTATGCTTGTTCTCCAGAAGAATCGTCATTCAAGGCTATCTTCACAGACATGAAGATTACGGAATGTATGTGGAAGGCGCATGATGGTCAGCAGCCTGACGAAGAGTAAATACACATAGTATAAAAATAAAAAAAGCCCGGCTTTAGAGAAAGTCGGGCTTTTTTATTTCTGTGTAGAGAACGACGCTACACTATGTTTTGTGCTTAAGATTATTTAATCAAGCACTTACCTGTCATCTCAGATGGCTGCTCGAGACCCATGATGTGGAGGATAGATGGAGCAACGTCTGCGAGGACACCATTCTCAACCTTAGCGTTCTTGTTAGCTGTAACGTAAACGAAAGGAACAGGGTTGAGAGAGTGAGCTGTATTAACAGAGCCATCGGCATTGAGAGCACGGTCGGCATTACCGTGGTCGGCAATGATGATAACCTCGTAATCGTTGCGCTTAGCAGCCTCTACAGTATCCTTAACGCACTCATCGATAGCCTTAACAGCCTTCTCGATAGCCTCGTAGATACCTGTGTGACCAACCATATCGCCGTTAGCGTAGTTTACTACGATGAAGTCGAACTTCTTAGAGTCGATAGCATTAACGAGGCTATCCTTAACCTCGTAAGCAGACATTTCTGGCTTAAGGTCGTATGTTGCAACCTTAGGAGAAGGGATAAGGATACGCTCCTCGCCTGGGAACTCAGCCTCGCGACCACCGTTGAGGAAGAAAGTTACGTGAGCGAACTTCTCAGTCTCGGCTGTGTGGAGCTGCTTGAGACCCTTATTTGAGAGGTACTCAGCGAGAGTATTACCTACATTCTCCTTAGGAAAGAGGATGTGAACGCCTGTGAAAGAAGCATCGTAAGGAGTCATACAGTAGTACTGGAGATCCTTGATAGTGTTCATACCCTGCTCTGGCATATCCTGCTGAGTGAGAACTACGGTAAGCTCCTTAGCGCGGTCGTTACGGTAGTTGAAGAAGATTACTACATCGCCCTCCTTGATAGTACCGTCGACATTAGCATTTGTGATAGGCTTGATGAACTCGTCAGTTACGTCAGCGTCGTAAGACTCCTGCATAGCCTTAACCATATCTGTAGTCTTCTTACCAACACCCTTAACGATAAGGTCGTAAGCCTCCTTAACACGCTCCCAACGCTTATCGCGGTCCATAGCGTAGAAACGGCCTACGATAGAAGCGATAGTACCGGCAGACTTCTGTGTATGAGCTGTGAGCTGCTCGATGAAGCCCTTACCACTCTTAGGGTCGGTATCACGGCCATCCATGAAACAGTGGATGAAAGTATTCTTGATACCATACTCCTTAGCGATATCGCAAAGCTTGAAGAGGTGATCGAGAGAAGAGTGAACGCCACCATTAGAAGTAAGACCCATGAGGTGAACATTCTTGCCAGTCTTCTGAGCATAAGAGAAAGCTGAGACTACCTCAGGATTCTGCATAATAGAATTATCGCGGCAAGCGATATTAATCTTAACGAGGTCTTGGTAAACGATACGACCTGCACCGATATTGAGGTGACCTACCTCTGAGTTACCCATCTGACCGTCAGGCAAACCGACGTTCTCGCCAGAAGCCTGGAGCTGAGAGTTAGGATACTCTGCGATGAGAGAATCCCAGTAAGGAGTAGGAGTAGAGAAGATTACGTCATCTTTCTGCTTGTCGCCGATTCCCCAACCATCGAGAATCATGAGAAGTGCTTTCTTAGCCATTTTATTTTGTCTATTATTTGTTTTGTTCTAAACTAATTACGCGCGCAAAATTACTTAATTATGTTGGAAATAACAATACGTGAACCAGCACTCTTGGCTACCAACTCTGGAGTAAAAGTACACTGTACCTCGGCGAATCCAGCAGATATATCGCCAGCATTGGTAACTGTGGCCTCGTACGAGAGGTTATTTTCGCCCTTAGCCAGATGCTCGATAAAGAAATCTATATGAGTATCGTGAGGCTGGTAGTAGTGAGGCACTACAGAGCGGTCGTGGCGCCACCACAAAGAGTAGACATAATTTGACGTCTGGTCGCGATGTTCGAACGAAGCTGCCTTATGGTCGCGCAGATGTACGAAAGACATATCTACGGTAGCCCTGAGGGTCAGTTCCACTTTGATGACATCACCCACCTTGAGATTGCCTTTAAGTTTTTCGAATTTACCATTACGCTGAACAAATATGGCACGAGTTACCGTAAGTTCATCGCAGCCAGTGGCTACAAGTTCATCCTGAGGTGTAGTCTCGGTCCACTGCCATGCGCCCCAAGAAGGATACTCCTGCGACTTAGAAATCTTGACAGACTCAATAGACTTTCGAGGCATGAGCAATTGAGGTTCCTCGATGGTACAGGTATACGAATCGGCACCCACCTGAACCTCATCGGTAGAAGTCATATCAGCATTAGCTCCCATGACGGCGAGAACAGCTATGGAAGTTGACTGTCTGTCGCGCCAATAGGTAGACCGCTTTTGGAATATTAGCCAGTTGAGGAGTTGGTTACGCACCTCGATAAGGTTATCATTCTGTCCATTCCAGCCCATGGCATCCATACGACCGAGGAGGATAGTGAGGAGAGACTGTGAGTATATCTCGGCGTAGGTAGGATAGAAGAATCGTCCCACGTGAACAGAAGCCAAGCCTAGCTTAGCATGCTGAAGGTTCTCTATGAGAGAGCGTACTATAAGTTGACACTCCTCCTTAGCCCCAATTTGGTTATATAGAGTAGCTACTGCTATGCGGTAAGACTCTGACATCTCCTTTTGAGCATGTTTTTTGAGAATACTGATGATATACTCGGCATCGGCAGACAATTTTCCTGGCATCAGAGCGCGGGCATACAAGAGGTCGACAGTCCAAGAGCCGACATACTCCGACTTATGTTTGCGCATTTCATCAGCCTCCTTAGATATAAGGTTATCCATATAGCGCTTAGCGCCATTACAAAGGCCTGATACATGATCCTCGCTACCAGATATCAGCCCCATCTGAATCATTCGTCCCAACATTTCAGCTACGGCTACCGTCATATAATCAGAGCCCTCCATACCTGGGAACCAAGCAATAGAGCCGTTATTTTTCTGGAGCTCGTGGAGTTTGCGCAAAGACAACTTAAGGGTTCGTTCTGCCTCATTACCAGAGAGAACCTTACGAATATCCGCAGTATGTTTATCCATGTGGAGTGCCGCGCTATGCCATGGTGTATTGTATCCCTCATCATCTAGGCGAGGAAGTTTGTATGCTCCACAGATAGCCTTCTGAACATCTGGGCGAGACTTGATAAGGAGTGCGATAGCAGAAGACTCTACCCTACCAAGATACGTATCAGCACTCTTGGACCACTCCTCGTCAAGATATGGGAGGGCATCTACAACCTCGACGAAAGCATTGGAATTGTACTTAAATGTAAGGTTGTTGTTGCCGTATTTTTTCTGTCTATCAAGACGTTCGGCCTCATTCTCGTAATTGTTGCTGTATTTTTTACCTATAACTACGAATGGCAGGCTCTCGTGAGTTTCGACGCAACGCTTTGTAACCTGCATTGTAGTAATTTCAGTATCCTGATGGTTATTGCCTTTTGCTGAGACAGACAAAGTGAGGTTGTCAACTCCAGAAGGAACGGTTACCTTAAGAGCTGTCTGCGCAGAAGTCGCCCCATTAAGAGGGACCATCTCTGTTTTCGAGGCATACTCCTTACCTTCGGCATCCTTCACCTGAATAGTACACTCTACCTGAGACAGAGACTTGTCATAGCTTTCCAGCAAAGCGGTGAGAGTTATGACATCACCCTCCACCGCGAAACGAGGAGCACCCATTGTAACAGAAAGTTCCTTGCGCACATTGAGTTTCTGTGTCATATATGAATGCTGCATATCCTTGGTGTGAGCAAACGCCTGGAAGTTGTATGAAGTTATATTATCAGGGAGATCGAATTCGAACACTACCGAACCATCATTATCTGTAGTAAGATGAGGATAGAAGAAAACTGTTTCTGCAAAATTCTCACGTGGAATATCCTGTTGATCAGGCGCTGGCTCTGGCATAGGTTCTTGAGACGCCTCGTCCATAGCAGCATTTTTTTCGGCTACAGCCATAGGCATCATCTCCGCTTCTATATCAAAACATTCTTCTTCGGCCATACTCATTGCGCGCTGTTTCATCATACCTCCTGCAGCGAGAGAATATAGCATCGTTTGTTGCACCTGCTTGATATTCAGATGCTTGACGCGAGGGAAGATATCCTGGTTGATATATAGTGAATACATATCACTGAAATAATCGTGTTGATTATACTCATTATTTACAACAGGAGTGGAAGCGAAAGAAGATGCGGGGAAAGAATATCTATTTTCATTGAAATAAATATTATCCCATAGATTGTGGGCAAAATTATCCAAACGGGCATCGTACATAGACAATACAACCTCCGCCTGCGGTGCCACTACAATAGAGTTACCCAACTTGAGAGTCCACTTTTCGTGAGATTTAGGTGAAGATGTATCACGGAAAGTAGTGAGGGATAAAGGCAACTTAGGTTTTGCGGATTTGAGTTGTATTACTATCTCCTCATTGAGAGTCTCACCCTGCCCAATAGTAAATAAGAACAGGTGAGCCTCACCCTCGAGAGGCATCTTATTTGGCATAGCAACAGAGATGGTCTTAGACTCTCTCGACAATGGGACACGAGAGACTGACTGGTATTGACCATCGGCATAGATGATGGCGTAAACCATTGATTCCTTGAAAGATGAAGCCACACGGAGTTGGACACTCTCCCCTACTATAGCTGTGCGCTGTATTCTGTTCCACGATTTAGGAAGCCCTGATTGCTTAGAATCTGCCTTAGAGATTACCACGATATCACGATAAGTATCATACTCTGAACCGTTGGCTAGAGTAGTCTTAAACGAGATACGGTAGGCTCCAGGTGTCATATCATCAGTTTTGCACACCACATTGCTTGTACCAGTGACTGTTTTTGTCTGCGTTGAAACGACATCGGCTAAGTTGCCTTCAGACAACATATTAACTGTGACAGTAACATTGCCTGACCAATCGCCATTATTATCATTCTTCAGTGAGTATGAGTAGTTGAGATCCTCGCCCTGCACGAGAACATTGCTGAGAAAATCGACAGAGAGGTGACTTCCCTCCTGAGTGCAATTGACTGTGGTGCTTGATTCGCACGTTTCGCCCTTGAGGTCGGTAACCTTAACATTAATATTATATGAGTAATGACCTCCGACATTGAACTCCATAGAGAATTCACCATTATTGTCGGTTGTAGTATTTCCCTCCTCGCTACCCATGAGTGACCATACGACATTGGCATTTGCGACAGGATTACCATTGACTTGGGTTGCAATACCCTTTACGACAGCCTTCTCGCCAACCTTAATGACAGACTGGATGGTAGGGAATGTGATATTGATGCCGGTACGCTTATACTCATCTATCTGAATATGACCAACAAAATCGTTATTGACTATTATGGTAGCATGCCCACAATAAACATCCTCGGGAATAGTGAACTCTCCACTAGCTGTACCCCACGCGTTAGTAGTAACTGTAGCCACTACTGTCCTCTTGCTATCGGCGGTCATCAAAGATATTTTCAATTTTTCATCCAGCACTGGAGACATATCGCCATTGAGAGAATTGTAGGACCACAACTTGAAATATATTGTCTGCCCAGGGCGGTATATTGCACGATCGGTTACCAATTCGTGAAAAGTTTGCTGCTTACGGCGGTCGCGACCATAGTAATAGTTATAGAACGACCACTTAAGTGACTCATTTCCATCACTTACCAAGAGACGATTGTTACGTTGACCTTTTTCGACAATGGCAATTCCATCTTTATCGGTCTTAGTATCGGCTACTGATGCGCCGACTTTAGGTGCGCCATTCAATGCATCAGCTACAATTACCGCTGATTTGCCAGCTCCATTAACTCCCGAAACAGACAACTGAGACACAGGGAAAGAGGAGGAAGACAAAAGAGACTCGCCCGAATATGCGGCAAGACAATATTCACCACTTGGGATAAGTTCATTAAGAGGCAATGAAAATTCCTGCGACAATTTCTTAATTGGGCTACCTTTAGTGGTAAGTTTTTGGTCATTCCACGACTTAAACGCGCAAGATGCTAAACTTGAGCGACTTGCGCTGAGGAATGCCTCGTTATTGACTTTATCATTGGGATACAGAACAAAATCGACACTCTCGATATTGTAGAATCCTAGTTTGACTGGGATAGCCATGAGTCGAGGATCTACAACTTCGCTACGTACACCAATAGTTACGTGAGACGTTGTGAGTCGATTAATTATATCCTTGGATGTCTGTGCTACTCTAAGAGAGAGGTTGTCATTTTTTTGAGAGATTGGTGTAAGAATCTCTATTGCATGGGATATCAAAGACTTGCATTCTGCAATCTCCTTGTCGTCTGCGCATTTGAGTGCTATAGCTTGATTAACTGAATAAACACCTTCTACGTAGGCTGTAAGCATGCGAGCTGTCTCACTCTTCGAACGATGCTTCATAACTGCCAATTCTCTCTCTATCGCTGAATATGTATAATCTATTTTCCTGATTGACAGAAGATTGGCAGACACATCACTACCTGTTTTTTCTATGTGGCTCTGCCATATGTTCAAGATAGAATTTTCCAGACTATATGTGCGAGGAAGGGACAATATTGTTGCATCCCAGAGAGTTACGTCTTTTACCTCATTATCATTTTCGCTGATATATGCATCCAAAGGCATTGCTGTCAATTCATCCTCATGATCAACAAGTATTTCTTGAAGCGTTACGTCATCCTTATCGGACTGATATAGACCTGCCAAGAGGACTTCGCGCACAGGGGTCCACAATTCGCGAGCCTCCTTAATGGATTTTTCGCGCCACTCTTCGTCAGAATAGACTTTATCATCGAACTCGCCGTAACAATGTTCGCGCACTTGACACTCTATTTCCAGTAGTCGGAACATAGAGGGGGTATCTTGTTTATTGACGATTCGTTTACGAAGTTCCTTGATAAGAGGCTTTGCTGTCTGAGGGAGGCGGTTGTCTCGGGCTTCCTCGAGAGATTTCCATAGTTGCTCTGTAGTCATATCTGTGGGATTATTTTTGATTTTTGTTACTACACTATACGCCGCGACGGCTACACTTAATAGTGCTAATGCGATGATTGCGAATTTATTCATAATCTAAGTTATTAGTGTATCCTTAGTCTATCAATATATGTGCCAAACAGTTTACTAAAAATTAGATTTTTGGTTGCATCAAAAAATAAAAAAGCCCGGGCGGAGGCGTTATTCTGCTCGGGCTTCATATTTAGGCGTATTCAAATCTTACTTCAAACTCCCTTGGTACCAATCGAAGAGACGTTGTACTCCTTCATCGATCTCGACCTTGTGATGCCAACCCAAAGAATGGAGTTTTGAGACATCTATAAGTTTACGCATTGTACCATCTGGCTTTGACGAATCAAAGAATACTTCTCCTGTGAAGCCGACTGTCTTGACTATAAGTTGTGACAATTCCTTGATAGTCAATTCCTTGCCCGTGCCAACATTGATATGACAGTTGCGAATTTCGCCAAGAGATGGAATAGCTCCACCACGACCAGCATTGGTATTTCTATCGGTAGAACCGCTTGCTGACGCTCCCATGTGGACTGATGAATATTTCTCGATACCGATGATATCAGAGAAATTGACGTTAAGAAGTACGTGAACCGAAGCATCTGCCATCTCCTCCGACCAGAGGAACTCCCTGAGCGGTGTACCTGTACCCCAAAGTGTCACTTTATTTGTCTCGATTCCGTATTTCGACAAGACCTTTTTGATATCATCCTCTGACGCAGAGCCATTTACTCCCTCTACTGGTCGCTTATTCATATCTATACGAATAGCATCCCAGTTATTGTCATTAAGCAATTTTGCCAAATAAATCTTACGCATCATTGCTGGCATAACATGGGAATTCTCCAGATGAAAATTGTCATTTGGACCATATAGGTTTGTAGGCATAACTGCAATATAGTTTGTACCATATTGCAAGTTGTAGCTCTCACACATCTTAAGACCTGCTATCTTTGCTATAGCATACTCCTCGTTTGTATACTCCAATGGTGATGTGAGTAGACAATCCTCTGTCATTGGTTGTGGAGCATTCTTTGGGTAGATACAAGTAGAACCCAAGAAAAGCAAACGCTGGACGCCGTGCTTGTAAGCCTCGCCGATAACATTGCACTGGATTTTCATATTCTCCATGATGAAATCGGCTCTGTAGAGCGAATTTGCCATAATACCACCTACATGGGCAGCTGCCAAAACGACAGCATCTGGCTTTTCATCATCGAAGAACTTACGGACTGCATATTGGTCGGTAAGGTCTAGCTCCTTATGTCTTTTACCTACAAGATTATTGTAACCGCGGGCCTTAAGGTTATTCCAAATGGCAGAGCCTACCAACCCATGATGGCCTGCTACGAATATCTTTGCTGATTTATCTAGCATGTGATTTATTTTACGATACCCTTCTCGAGGTAAGCTGCAAGGTTTGTGCGAACTCGCTCCGACTCTCGCTCTACTGCAACCTTTGCCATGTCACTTTCAACCATCAACTTAACCAACTCCTCGAAACTTGTCTTGGATGGGTTCCAACCGAGTTTTGCCTTTGCTTTTGTTGGGTCACCCCAGAGGTTTACTACATCTGTTGGACGGTAGAAGTCCTCTGAAACTTCCACGAGGCACTTGCCTGTTGCTTTGTCGTAGCCTTTCTCGTTCATACCTTCACCCTTGAACTCGAGCTCGATACCTGCATGCTTGAATGCTAGTTGTGTGAACTCTCTTACTGAGTGCTGAACACCTGTAGCAATAACGAAGTCCTCTGGCTTCTCTTGTTGAAGGATGAGCCACATACACTCTACATAATCCTTTGCATAGCCCCAGTCGCGGAGTGAGTCGAGGTTGCCTAGGAAGAGCTTATCCTGCTTACCCTGCGCAATACGTGCCGCAGCGAGTGTAATCTTACGTGTTACAAATGTCTCTCCACGGCGCTCCGACTCATGGTTGAACAAAATACCTGAGCAGCAGTACATATTGTATGCCTCACGGTACTCCTTCACAATCCAGAAGCCATAGAGCTTAGCTACGGCGTATGGCGAATATGGGTGGAATGGAGTATTCTCGTTTTGTGGGACCTCCTCTACCTTGCCATAAAGCTCTGATGTAGAAGCTTGGTAAATACGGCAGGTCTTTTCCAACCCGCATGCTCTAACAGCTTCAAGAACACGGAGTACACCTGTGGCGTCTACGTCGGCTGTGAACTCTGGCGAGTCGAACGACACCTGGACATGACTCTGAGCAGCAAGGTTGTATATCTCTGTTGGCTTAACCTGACCGATAACCTTCACGAGAGACATTGAGTCGCCAAGGTCACCAAAGTGAAGGTGAAAGCCTGGCTTACCCTCAAGATGAGCAATACGCTCACGGAAATCTACTGATGAACGACGGATAATACCGTGTACTTCATAACCTTTTTCCAACAAAAACTCGCTCAAGTATGAGCCATCCTGGCCTGTTACGCCGGTGATGAGTGCTATATTTTGGGACATATTTTGTATGTTGTTTCTCAAAAAAATCTATTTCAATGGGCAAAATTAAGAATAATATCTTACACCCATCGTGAATATTTATGGTAAAAATATATCAAGGCCTTCAAATGATTAAACGCCAATCGTGAATAAGGTCTATTTTTGGTTATTCTCGCATAATAATGCACAATTGATACTCCCGAAAGATATTTCATACAGTATCCTGCTCTAGCCGTCCTAATACATATGTCGGCATCCTCTGGACCGTAAAATATACGTTCATCCAAGTAGCCGACCTTTTCAAGAACAACTCTACGCAACAATTGGCAAGCCCCTATTATATAACTTCCGTCAGACTCTAACACATTATTAAAATCTACAAGAGAATAATCTTTGTCATTCAAATGCAGAATACTTTTCAGTTTCTCCAAGACACCAGGGAATGGACGACAATTATTCTGAACAATGCCTTTGTCATCTACCATTCTACAGGTCACAATACCCACCTCATCATTATTTTCAGCATATGTAAGCATACTCATAATAGCTTCAACTGAAGGTATCGTATCATTGTCTAATTGCAGAATAAACTCTGAAGACGCTTTGCGATAACCTTGATTTCTACCTCTAGAGACCCCGAGGTTGCGCTCATTACAAATGACTTTGATGGTTGGATATAATGAAATAATCTCTTGTACTGTTCCATCTCGCGACCCATTATCTACAACTATTACCTCAAAATCGCCATGTTCTATCAAAGGATGCAAATTTCGCAAGCATTCTAATGTAATATTTTTCTGATTACATGTTAGTATGACTATCGACAACCTCTTCATCCAAACAGCTTCCTTCTAACAGCACTAAATGCGGAACTAAACTCCGTGATATTATCAAATCGACGTAGTTGCTTTATAATAAAAGTTGGCGACAAATAATATCTTATATTATTCCAGAACAGTAATTGCTCCATATCCTTAGCCGACAGATTAGGCAAATTTACGATTGACTCACGTTGAACATCTGTCGGAGTATATTCCCCATTAATAAGCCAGCCATTTTCCTTGCATATGTCATAGTATTCTGTGCCAGGAAACGGTGAAACGATGTTAAACATCACCTGATCGACGTCTAAACGCTTGACCTCGTGCAATGTATGAAGAACAGTTTCCTTTGTCTCCAACGGAGAACTACCAATTAGCACATTTAGTTTAACCGGAACCTTGTATCGCTTAAGCAGGTCAATCGCGTTGTATATTTGATTAACTGTAATATTCTTGTTTATGTATTTCAGGATATCGTCATTAAATGACTCTACACCAAGATCAACATACCTACATCCAGTATTTCCAAGGACCTTAGCAATTGGCTCCGTAATCGAGTCCACCCGAGCCTGACATCCCCACACGAATCCTCGCTTCGAAAGTGCTTGCGCCAACTCAACTGTTCTCTTTTCGTTCCAAATAAAATTATCGTCCATAAAGCCAACAGCTTTATACCCTTGGGTCTTAAGCAAGTCCAACTCTTTTTCAACATTCTCAACACTGCGAAAGCCTATCAATGGTTTTCTCCCCGATAGTCTCCTACTCTCTATCTCTTTTGAAAAAGTCAATGAACTTGGAACACAATAAATACACTGATAAGGGCAACTCCTAGATGTAATCATTGCGGTATATGGACCAGTCTTTAACTTAGGATTGTGAAAATGCCGACTTCCTAGCAAATGTCTAGATGGGAATGGCAACACATCTAAGTCTTTAATTGCTTCACGAGCTTTATTATTATGTATAATTCCATTCCTGACAATCGTTATTCCATCAACATCAGATATATCCTCTCCTTCGTTAATTAATGAAAATAATTCGTACAACGTATTTTCAGGTTCTCCCCTAACCACTATCACCTTCTCATCAATTGCGCATTTATCCGAAAAATATGTCGCACCAGGTCCTAATAGCAGCACATACTTCACATGCCTTTTGGCAAGTATATGTCGAATAGCCTCTAAGTCTGTCTTAATTGACAAATTGACTACCCATAGCAAATAACAATCTGAGTCATCATTTTCAACAAAATCGCAATATTCGCGCTTGCTATTCCCCGAAAAATCGAAATAGCGAACACTCACACCAACCTGCTCCAAAACGGCTGCAGACTGCAATTCATATATATTGGGCACAGGATAAACAACTCTTGTACACCCTGCAGAGCGGTCTGCGGGAACTTTACCATCAAAAGATGGTGGTATGATAAATGTTGCCTTAATTGGCATTACTTATTCCAAACACTTATAATCATTATCAGCATACCAATCCCTCAACGCTTCTTCAAAAGACCACTTAAATTGATATCCGCTTTCTTTGAGCTTCCTTCCACTGATATTAGTCGAAATCTGAAGTTTCTTTACTCGAGCTGGACAAATCCCCATAGGACTACCACACAATTTAGCAATTGTAGCAATAGGCATTATGATCCAATTTGGCACATACGGAACCCATTGAGTCATGCCCGTCACCTTTTTCATAGAGTTTACTATCTGCTCTATAGTATATGCTGGCTCAAAAGTACAATTGAAAATATCCGATTCTGGGGTGCCGTCATTTTTATAATTGTCAAGACGCCAGAGCATAAAACGAACAAGCTCTTTTACATAAATACAAGCTTTTACAGTATCTTTTCTGCCCGGATAAGCAAATGTATGTTTTCTTATTCCCCAGTATAGTCTAGTGAAATTACCATTCTCACCCTTACCGAACACCACACCTGGACGAACGATAGTGAGTTGTCTATCTGGCGACTTAGCCTTCCACACCATATGAATCTTTTCTGCTACTAACTTTGAGATTCCATATGCAGTATTAGGTGTAGGAAGCGTTGTTTCTTCTTTCAATTCTTCTGCTGCGCCGTAAGGTGCTATAGACGAAGTGAATACGATTTTCTTTATTCCATGTTTTTCCGCGAATGCGCAAACATTCTCCGCACCTCTAACATTAGTATCAAAATAGTCTTCATCTGGATGACCTGGGGTACGATGGATAGCTGCGAAATTGAAGACTATGTCATCCGGAGAGACCTCGAATGGGACCTCGATAGAATTTCGAACATCACAATAAACGTATTGCGCTTGATGTTTTTCATTCGTCCTAAGTGCAGGTTTATAATCCTTTACGGTAGCCCATGACGCTTCCTTATCATTCATGGCCTTTTCGATATTGTTTGGAGTTACGACATCTAGATTCCAAATATCAACATCAGGATACTGCTCTCTTAGAAACTTCCCCAAATGAGTTCCAATAAACCCTGTAGCTCCAAAGATTATATAATTCATATTACTACTTATTCACTATTACAAGTTATAAAGGCACCCCATTATTTTTAAACTCAACATACTTAGAGTCAACAAATTCTTTTAATTCTCGCTTAAATCGCTCTTCTGAAAATTTCTCAGCCCATTTACGACACTCCTTATAGTCAAAAGGCGCGTTACCCATTGCCTCAAATTCATTAACTGCATTTACAATCGCATCTGGCGTTTGCTCATAAAAAAAGAGCCCAGTCTTATCCTTACAAACAGTCTCTAAAGAACCTCCATGTCCATATGCTATAACCGGAGTTCCACAGCTTTCTGCTTCAATTGGTATCATTCCAAAATCCTCATCAGCAGCGAAGACAAATGCCTTTGCATGCTGCATTTTTTCCTTTAACACGTCAAATGGCTGATAACCCATCACCTGTATGTTTGGACCAGCCATTTTTTTATACGCAGAAAAGTTCGGTCCCCCACCAATAACGATAAGTTTCTTGTCCTTCATCCGATTAAATGCCTCTATAATAATGTCAATCTTCTTGTAAGAAACCAAGCGGCTACTTGCCAAATAATATTCTTGCTTGTCTTCACACAGTTCAAAGCTAGAAATATCTATGTTGGGGTGAATCGTCTTACATTCACGACGATAGGTTTTTCGGACACGTTGCCCGACATAATCTGAATTACTAATAAAGTAATCTACTCTATTACCTGTAATTGCATCCCATTTACGAACAGTATGCAACATCCTACGTACCAACCAGCTCTTGATTCCTCTATATAAGCCTGATTCCTCAAGGTATTCATTATACATATCCCAACAATACCTAATAGGACTATGAACATAACTTACATGTAATTGTTCAGCTTTTGTCAACACTCCCTTAGCAACACAATGCGAAGACGAAATGACAATGTCATAACCACGGAGATCGAACTGCTCTATCGCGAAGGGGAACAACGGTAAATATGCCCGATGTTTCTTTGTTCCAAACGGCATTTTCTGAATAAAAGAGGTATGTACTTTCTCCCATGGAATACCCAACTCTTCACATACACTCTTTTTCGCTACGAGTGTATATATGTCAGCTTGGGGAAATACATCAAGCATTGCCTTAACAACCTTATCGGACCCACCAACTGTTACCAACCAGTCTTGTATAATAGCGACTCTCATAATGTGCGAATGTACAAAATATGTTCTATATAGTACGTACTAATATAAAATAGTCTGATTATGCAATTTATTTTACTTTTTTCTTTTTATAGACTGTCCCAGGCACTACTTCCCCTTCAAGATTATCTATAGCTACTTCAGGATTAAAATCTATATAACGCAATGGCTGACTAACGTATAATCCAGGTACCGTTATATCTTTTGCTACTGTGGCGTTTGCTCCTATATAACTATCGGCACATATGTGCACTCCAGAACATATCACTGCATTGGACCCAACATAACAATAATCACCTATCTCTACATCCCCATCAACTCTCACTACACGTTTTCGTGTTTGATAAAACGCATGAGTCCAAATCTGGCTGCCAGCCCCAGCTATAATTGCATGCTCACCTATCGTAATATTATCAGACAAATCTATCTCATTCTTCATCATTATTGAACTTCCTTCCTTCATAAGGAAAACTGATTCTTGATAATGATGAATAGTCTGCCCTGAAAATTTATTCATACTATGAATCCACGCCCCTTCCATCAATCTAACCACAAATCCTCCATTGAAGATGTTTAGATGCTTTATATATGCACCATCTGCCAAATCCAACTTCTTTACCCTAAATACGTTAAGATGACCTATCTTAGTCCCTGTACATAGGTCTATATGGTCTGCAATTATTAGAGAGAAACCTATCTTGCATCCCTTCCCTATCTTTATTCGATTACAACCGAACATTCTAAATAGCAACCTAGATATGTTCGTTGGGAAAAACATTAATGTGACTGCCACAATAAGTTTCTTCATAACGAATTGTACATATGTTCGAGACGTTTTACATGATTATTCATTGAATAGCGAGCAACATCTATCGCATTTTTCACGTTTGGCACCGAGAAAGATTGCTGATCTGACTCAAACATCTTTATAGTAGTACTCAAGCTCTCTTTATTCCCTATCTCAAACAATAATCCGTTTTGTCCTTCTATTATCAACTCGGCAGCTGCATTCTGTCTAGCCACAATACAAGGCATTCCTATCGACACCATTTCAGCAACTGTAAGACCAAATGTTTCATACCACTTTGATGGAAATATACAACACTTTGACCTAGATAAAAATTCCTTCTTCTGCTGATCTGAAACCCAACCAGTAAATAAAATATTCTTGTACTTAGCTCTATATTCTTCCAACAAATATCCATCACCACAAACTATTCCTTTGAGTCCTAGCTCAGTAATGACCTCACAAAAAAGATCCAACCCTTTTTCAGGAGATAATCTTGCCATAAAGATATAGGCGTCCCTATCTGTAGAATAATCTATACTAGGCACCACCTCCACCATATTATTCACACGGACATATCTCACATCATTCCCCATGTACTTCACCAACAATCTCTCCGACAATTCACTTATTGTCACAAAACAAATTTTTCCCAGATTTGATGCTATGCTCTTGTCCTGTATAAATTGCCTAGCTACTCTCCATAGCTTTTGTAAATAACTTCTCGAATCACAATTACACATCAAACACCCTATACTCATTGGACGTTTATCACATATCTCATTCTGCTTGTAATTATAAAGCCCCCCATTGGGACAATACAAAAAGAAATCGTGTAGTGTAATATACACTTTCACGTTTTTTTTTATCGCAACAGCAATAACAGAAACAGATAAAGATTTTATCCATCCATGAATATGAACTACCGTTTCTTCCCTCGCATAATTTTCAATAAGTTCTCCCAACACCTTGTACGCTTTCCTATTCCACACCCCCTGCGTAACAGCTCTAATTCGATTAGGATCTTCCAAAATAGAATATTGATCTAAACATACCACTGAAACGCCACTATCATATAGCTCATTACAAATCGGGAGAGTTGCCGATACGAAAACTACATTTAAGCCTCGAGAAGCCAACCCTATGGCAGAGGAAACCGCAACTTTTGCAGCGCCACCATTAATATTGGCAAAATCAGAGACTATTATTACATTCTTGACCATTACTTCAATTTCTTTAGAATAGGAAATAATGTCCTCAATCTCATGCCTATCCGTCCTCTTATTCTCAAATAATTAGCACCAATAAATGACTGTGCATTATGCTGCATCTTTGCTCTATATGCCTCATCAAGTGCTTTTAACGTAGTGCTCATCCCTCCATCCTGCATTATGAAGACCTTCTTGTCAAGAAAGAGTGTATTCAACTTTTTTCGTAATAACAACTCATAGTCTGCACATATCTTATATGATATATCAAACAAGCCTACTTGCTCAAACAACAATCTATTATGCAAAGAACTCCCATGTGACAATTTGAAGACCTTCCTAAATTCGTTCCAAACATAAGGCCTACCTAACTTATACAATAAGTTCCCTTTTTCATCAACTACGTCAGACTTTGCCGTAATCAAATCAATACCCTCAGTATTTATTGAATTCAAATAAACATGATACGATTCTATCGCATCATCTGTCAGCATGTCGTCAGCCCCAACAAACATGATCCACTCCCCTGTCGAGGATTTAACACCCTTATTCCACGCATCATATAGTCCCTTATCTGGTTCCGAAATAATCACATCTATTGAATCTTTATAATGCTCTAGGATTTCTATTGTTCTATCTTTCGAAGCACCATCAACAACGACTAACTCTACAATATCACCCTTTTGTTTGACAATACTATCTAAGCACCTAGCTATAGTTTTCTCAGCGTTATACGTCGCAACAATAATAGTTATCCGTTTCATCTTATCTTACCTACCTTTCTCTATTTTCTTACATCCAGTATAATAATACATAAACGCGAATAATACTATGCCATACATAGTATAAGAACCACCCCTTATCAGCATTGACATATAATATATAAAAATAGCCCTATTTATTGCCGATTTTCTATTATAGAATAAAAACAAACACAAAAACAATGCTATTACACCTACTACACCAAATTCTGAGAATATTCTTGTAAACAACGAATAAGCATCTTCTTTGTTTAATCCATATAAATAATACGAAGTATTTCTATATTCGCTCTCATAATTCAATTCGTGCGTACCCAATCCTGTGCCGATTACCCTCATTGGTGCATTACATGCAACCCATAAATTAGTCATCGTTGCATATGTACTGGCATTCATCTTTTCAAAGTATTCAGGCTTGAAGAAATTAAATACAGAAAACGATTGAACAATCTTCATTTCGATAGTCCCCATAAAATCATCATTATCATACTCGTATGTTCTCCCCACTTGTGCAGACAAACTTACTATCCATAAAACGCTGCAAATTACTACTGCCATCATAATGATGCGCAATGCTTTTGCCATTCTATTATATAGATACATTATAAACATCAGAAATAACGCAAAGTATGCCAACGCAGATAAAGACAACAGGTATGACAACATTGTTGCCCTAAAATACCATTTATTCTTTTTTCTATACTCTCGGTCATACAAGTAATACGCGACAGCAGGTGTTAAAAAAGCAGCATACCAACCAGGCTCTGCTAACCATCCACGAATTCTTAATGATATCTGTGTTACCGCTGTAAATGCCAATATATCTACATTAGTTATAGCGTAAATAATAAACTGAATAAGTCCAATAATTGCTAATAAGCGAACTAAAGACACATACTTCATGAAAAAAGCCTCAACGTCTTTCACGTATGATTTGAACAATATATCACATCCCAAAATAGTTATAGACAACAAAACATATTGTTGTATAAATTTCCCGAATGAATAACCAACATATGATATTTGGCACACAGACGCCAATGCTACCAAAACCAAAGCGCCAATTATCTTAATGTTAATTTTCCTTAGATTTAACGTCACAATAATTGTCATTATGACAAAATCCAAGTACCTATGTATTGACAGTCCCCATAAAACAACTTTTGGCAAATTAAACCTAAAAATCTTCACCCTTACTTAGTTAATTGACATTAAGCCACGCTAATACAAATTACTTATTATTACAGTGCCATGCTCTCCCTAAATCAATTGTTCCATAATACCCCAATGGATGTAAAATATACCTACGTACTACGTGAACAAATTCATTCTTCATCGATGGCCTAAACTCATCACCTCGAGTTCCTCCTACTCCTTCAAATTGTGGACTAAATGGAAATTCCTTAAACTGATGGCCATCTCGTTTCCAATTCCCTATAGCGTCTCTTAGAAGGTGCTCAAAATAATACCCATTAGAGTCATTAAGCATAGAAATTTTAGGCAAAAAATACTCCTTGAAGAATTGGACATGGGCAACTATCATTTGACTACCAGCAATCACGTCTTTGCTCTGCAAGTCTTGTATCCAATCTGCGTATACACGCTTTCCATTAAGATTCACACTACTAACAATGCGGTTAATTCCATGAGCTATCAATCTTCCTGTTACCTTAATTATGGTTGAGTCTGGCTGAATTATTCTTGAATCTCTAATTCCTCGTTCTATTATTAAAGCCTCGCCATATCCTTTTCCTAACGATTTGTCATAATTATTTCCATCAAAAAATAAGACTTCTAACCGACCATTATCTATATACTCTTTGAACAAGGGAGATATATCATAATTGCTATTTTCTACAAACAAAATGCGAAAGTCTGTATTCTCCAAATACCATTGAAGCGCATTTTTGTATTGTCTTAACCGCTCATCAATATCCTGAAGTACAGTGTAAGACATTCCTTGAGGATTGATACACGACGTAAGAAACAATACCATTCTAGATTTCATACATCACAAAATATTACACTCGTCAATAGCCTCTTTAGTAGCAGTCAAATATGACTTACCCCATTTGATATCAGGCTCCAAATGATTTCCCTCTGCCCATTCATTCCATGCATTAATGAACACAAAATTTTCTTCATTACTATATGGAATAAATTTCAATATAGTTTGTTTCAGCCACTCTTTATATAATGCTGGAGTACTTTTCTTAAGCATAAAAAACCACCCCTTTCTTCTTGAAGCATTGTCCCACATTGGCGTTACTGAAGGATATTTCTTGCTTAGTTGCGTTGTCTGATCAAGCATATATCTATAATAATCAGAATACTGAAAATTCATATTGAAAGGTATATGGTCATTTGAAACAAAATGCTTATACAACCTGAAAAAAAAATTAGAACTTCTAAAATGAAGGATTTGTTTCACAATGCTATCATGCAGATATGGACGACTATGTGGCTGAAAATCTATAGCACAATCAAACCCTTTGCAAATATAGTCATCATCAGTTCTTGTCATATATGCTAAATATAATTCCAACCCATACTCTGCAGCAACATTTCTCCATCTATCAATACAATCTCGAACATTAGGAATAAGATCCGGCTTATATACCACAAACATAGGTTTGTTATTAACCCTCATGTATCGTGGATCTTGAAAGTAATGTTCACACAGAAAACGCATATGATTTATATCATCTTCTGCAGAATAATGTTGTTCTATCAAAATCTTTGAAAACCCGCCATCCCAATTACGTGACCAATTTTCATTTGCCCAACATAGCATGAATGGAAAGTCGGGCTCTCCTGTTTTCAAAATCTCTTCTAATGGTCGCTCCATAAGTTGATGACCATTAAACCAATAATGATAATAACAGAAACCGTATATCCCTGCTTCTCTGGCCATATCTGCTTGCATTTGACGAGCCTCAGGAAGCCTTAAATCATAAAAACCCGTCTCCGTTGGAAGATGTGGCTGGTAGTGGCCATGAAACCTAGGTTTAGCCTTGGTAACATTTGTCCACTCCGTGAATCCCTTTCCCCACCACTCATCATTCTCTTTAAATGGATGAAACTGTGGAAGATTTATGGCTATTATTCTATGTTTCATAACATACTCGTCTTTATTACTACTGCAGGATTACCCGCAACCACGCTATATGAGGGAACATCTTTTGTAACTACCGCATTCGCAGCAACGACAACGCTATCACCTATAGTAATTCCTCCCAATATGGTCGCCTTATCTCCTATCCAAACGTTTTTACCTATTATTACTGGTCCTTTACTATAAATTTTTCTTTTCAATGGTAATTCTTTCAAATCCTCAACATTTGTAGTCCCATGATTATTATCCGAAATAGTCACCCATTTGCCGGTAAGACATCCATCTCCGATAATAATCTTATTAACAGCTGTAATGTGATTGTAAGCACCAAAGTTACAATTATCACCAATTATTATCTCAGGAGAAAACGTTTGATCCCCAAAACTTGTCCACGCAGTGAGATACAATTCATCTCCAAAAGCAGTATGATTGCCTATGGATATACACTCTGGTCCGATCAATGATTTTACAGACCTAAACAATACCAAATAATTACAATCATGTAAAGACGCACACCTCCAATATGAACAAACCTTATAGAAAATACATCTGATTCGTTCTACATTTTTTTCACCACCTATGGCGAAACGAAAACATTTAAAAATACTTAGAATACTAGAGTGCATATGATTAATAATTAGCGAAAGTCTTTCATTTCACTCATTCAAACCGTTCTCTTTGAATCCAATACATTTCTGTATGCATCATATATTTGGTCAACATTCGCCTCAATTGAAAATAAATCAATAGCTTTCCGCTGAATCGGCAATGCCACATTTGCGTATGTCTTTTCATCCATAGATGCTACTTTATCCATACAATCTGCAAGATCTTCATTAGTTTCAAAACAAAAGCCTCCAACTGTCTGAATAATCTCTTTAGTTCCCGCTGTATTACGTCCTATAGGAATACACCCTAACATACATGCTTCTGCTGTCATTCTGCCAAATCCTTCTGAATATGACCCAACCAATAACGCTGTCGCTTCTTTCATATAATCAGTCACATTCTCTTTGTATCCTTCCCACCGAATATTCTCACTACAGCCTAAATCTCTAGCTAATTGTTTTAATGATGTCATAAGTTTGTCTGACCCGAACCCAAGAATAACCAACTCATAATCGGGGTGCCGTTTTACAAAGGAAGAAAAGGCAATAATTACGTCTTTGTGCCCTTTTGACTCATCAATTCTACTTGCACAAAGAAAATAACTCTTTTTGTGCGGCATATACGACAAATCTTTTCTACTCAATATCCCATTATAAATACACGTTGCAACACTATTTTCGCTTAATTCAAAATGGCGTAATAGATCTTTTGTTATTGCAACCACAGAAGAACTGCGTTTAAATTTAGATATCAACCGTTTTTTTGATGGAAATATTTTCCACTTAAAATCCTCATCTTGATACTCTCTGATATGCCATATATGCGGAATATTCAATCGTTCAGAAACCTCAAAACCTACCTGCAAGGCTCCAACATTTGTGTGAATTAGATCGGGGTTCTCTTTTGACACTATTCTATTTATCCTTCGTCGCGTCAGAAAGTTATTGAATAGGAATTTAACAAGTAAGACTGGGAATCCTAGAAAACTTCTATAAGAACAAACCATTGGCCATATCTGCAGTGGCACCTCTGATTCGTAATACTTGATCCCATTCTTCTCAAGTGTGTCAAAAAATAATTCTCGCCCATCTCCCTCTTTCTCTCCTGGACCAATTACAACAGGACTGACCCCAAACTTCATTAGTCCCAATACCATATTGAAAAAAGATATTGTGGCTCCCCCCATAACTGTACTATTGACAATATACAAAACTTTCATCTTCTACATTCTGTACTAGATATTAATCAGTACTACTTAGTTCTTAGTTATGCCTAGTTTTATCATCTCTATTTCATTAGCCACATAGTAATCACTTATTGCATACAAACTTTGCGCTACTGTTGGATCTAATTTGGGAACTATATTTGTAAATTCAGATTTGGGAAGTAACTTCTTCAAAGAAAACAATGCTGTTGAAGTTAAACCAGATATATATTGAGGACAATATCCGTTTCTAATAATATATGACTCTATACTCTCTTGCGGTTTGAAATATTCAAATCCAAATTCTTCGCACATTTCAATAGTTTTGAGATTTTTATCTCGACCATGGAGAATGTATTTTACAGGCTTACCTTTATCTTTCAACAATGAAAACACATTACGAAGGAACGAGTAATAATCGTTTATACTTATGTGTATATCCTGAATATACGAATCTGGCACGGTTCCAATAAACATTATCTCATCTGATGATGCATTATCCCCCATTTGTGTCTGCAAATATTTCATGTCATTGATTTCCAATTGGTACTTGTCGTTTGGAATTTTGTCAAAGACAGTATAATAAATCACTTCTATCTTCTTGACACTACATAACAACGATAGCCACCATCGATTACGCTTAATATCACTAGAAAGCACGCTAATATTATTATTAAGCATATCAATTGTACAGTTTCCATCATCTAGCTTTACCAGCTTACCTCGCTTCCTTATAAAAGGCATGATATAAATATCCGTAAGAGCCGCTCTAAAGTCTCCTGTAAATACCATATCATAATTCCCATTTGTAAATAACAACGATTCTGTGACTGCCCTTTTTAAGCCTCCTCTTAATATAAACTCAAAGGGTACCACTTCATACTCTATGCCGTATTGGTCCGCAATACCTATTAATTGAGGCAATCTTCCCTGGTCGTCTTTTATTATATAAAACTTATAGTTCGAAATATTATAATGATGTAATGCATTAATGGCGCATATCATCTCAAATGGTGTCTGTATAAAAAAAGCAGCAGTACTCATTGTTTCTTATATAACTTAATAATACAAAAACCACCAAACAGGATAGCAAATATTGATATTATCGACTTTATCATCAGAAAATCAACAACATAATATGCAACAGCTGTTAATACTATATGTAACAAGAAAATTAGCAGAATAGGCATGCTACACAGCTTGTGTTCTTTATAGCAACTGAATAAAAAACCCGAATATCCATAATATAGACAAGCAATATAATGTCCGACAAGGAATGCCCAAACACCGAACTTTGGAACGAATAAAAGATATATAAACATTGATATGCAGCCAGAAGCAAACGTTATCATTAGCAGTTGCTTTGTCTTCTCGTAGAAGAAATAATAGTTAGAAGCAACTACGTACATAGGTCTATAACAGATTGCCATTATATAAAGAATGAAATACGGATACGAAGAAGCCAATGATTCGTTTGACAACATCAGCCCAAATATCTCTTTACTCCATAGTGCAATCATAAATGCGGAAACGAAGATGATTCCAATATAAAACAGACTTAAGTTCTTATATCGTTCACTATTGCCATCTTTAATCGATTGCATAAAATAAGGCTGTAAAGCATTATTCACACCAGCAATTCCCGTTTGATAAATATCTACCATTTGTTGAGATATACTCAATCGACCTATTTCGGCCTGAGAAGAACCATTCATGTCAAGAACAGCTCGACCTGAGCCTTCCAACATATACATTGTGTAATAGTGTGGTATGGTCGGAATTGATACCGACAGATAATGCTTTATTTCACTCAATGTGAATTTCAACGTAGGCTTTATTTTTAATGATAGGTTTACTACTGGCCAATAGGATGCGTTTGTAAAAAATGTACCAATAAATCCTCCAATATACCATCCCATGTATCCCATGTTCAAATACACTATCAAAACAAAATTAGCGAGAAGTGTAATGACACCAGCAGCAACACTTCTCCAAACTACAGGAACAGACTGCTTGGTATAGACATAATAGGCATTTCCTATAATGGCCGTTGGGCCAAAGAATACTGTGGAAAAATTCGTGAGAAATATAATCCACCACCTGTATTCTATCGCCTCATCTGGGATACAAAAATAGAGCAGGACAGCTTGACACAGCGCATAAAATATCATCCAACAATTCAGGAACCCATAGATCTTTCTCCAAGTTTCTCTATAGTTCTCTGGATCTTTGAAAAAGCTATTCATTACAACTATGGCAAGTCCCAAAGTTGCAAATGCACCTATTGACTGAGAATACGCTGTAATTGTGCCAGATATACCAAAATCTACGTCAGTGAGGTACATCGTCATGATCGGCAACAATGCGAAACTCACTATTTTAGGCACAAATGGAGCAATACTAAATAATAGTCCGTTTTTTATTATTGTTTTGTTTTCACTCATTAGTGGGAAACAACTACATGAATTTTCCTTCTGCTTTTAGATTTTCGTAATGCTCTATATTTCTATATTTAATTACTTTCGCTGGGTTGCCGCCAACTATAGCACACCTAGGGATGTCATTGCACACCACAGAACCTGCAGCAATAATTGCCCCTTCTCCAATTACAATATTACCAACTACCGTTACTCTATTTCCAAACCACACATTATCTTCAATTACTATATGCTTCTGCACATAAGTGTCATCGTAAGGTATAGCGCTTCCCCCATCATAATTATGGTTCTGTGTCAAAATCAAACATTCTGTTCCAGAATGGAAGTTATTTCCGAACTTAACGGAACCTTCACCAAGCACCTGCATCCCATTAAAGTTGCAATTATCTCCAAAATATATCCTCCCTCCAAACACGCATTTATCATTGACGCGTAAATCCTTACCGCAACAAACTGCAATTTTTCTCGCACAATTAGTATAATATTGTTTCTTGTATTTTGAAAAGAAACGATTTATTTTATATGCTACAAAAAAGTAAAGTCGTACAAAAAACAACATATTTACTTTATATGTTTAACCAATTCTTTCGCTTTCTGATATTCTTGAGGACTGCCTATATCTATCCAGGTACCATTAAGAGGGAAGCGTATAACATTGTAGCCCTTCTTTATGAGTAAATCCATGAAGTCGGTGGCATTGAAGAACTCACCTTCAGGGATAAGATTAAGAAGTTTACGCTTGATGAGATAGATGCCAGCATTGGCGTAATAGTTGTAGGTTGGCTTTTCCAATATGCCCTTAACGTTGCGACCATCCAACTCGAAAATTCCATAAGGCACTGAGATGGTGTACGGTACTGCTGCAATACTCATGTCGGCATCATGCTCCTTGAAATGAAGGAAGAAGTCCTCGTAGTCAATATCAGTAAATAAATCACTATTCATGACTAGCACTGTATCATTATAGAAATCTTCTACATATTGAATGGAGCCCATTGTTCCCAAGAATTTTGGCTCACTTACAGTCTTCACTTGAATACCATTCTTTGGCTCAGCAAAATGATTTTCAAGCTGATCTTTTAAATAATTTACCGTTACAGAAATATGCTCTACGCCAAACAAAATTAATCTCTCTATATTGTAATCTATAATTGCCTTTCCTGCGACTGGCAACAATGGTTTCGGCGTCTTCTCTGTCAATGGGCGAAGTCTCTCTCCTTTTCCTCCTGCCATGAGCACTGCATCTATTGGTAGTAATGAATGAAGCTCATTAAGATTATACACTCGTACAAGATGCCCATCATCATCCAAAAGTGGGACAACTTTTATCTTTCGTTTCTTATACTCTGCAATACAATTTGTATAATCCTTCTCACCTTCCTTTAGGTATGCAAATTTACTATTCATTACTTCAAGTACAGATGTAGATTGTTGAGAGCCCTTTATCAATGCTCGTCTAACATCTCCATCAGTCACTGTACCTATAACTTCCCCATTGTTTCCAAGAACAAATAACACCATAGTACCACCTGACAACGTGTCAAGTTTGGCTAGTGCATCTATGATTGTGTCTGTATGAAACACACATTGCTGTGTAAGTGCTATCATATCTCTACAATTTTGTTTTCTATCATATACTCAGCAATCATCCAATCCATCATTGTATCTAAATCAACCGAGTGCTCCCTATCCATTACATATTTCTTTTTCTTTGTAAATTTTCCCATCGGCTTTTCTTTGAGGCTTTTGGGATTAATTACATAAATCGCCCCATTATAATCATACACTGGGGGACAATCTTGCCTTCTTATATAACTGTCATCTCCCTTGGAGATCTGAAGCATACCATTAGCATCGTCTTCATAACTATCATAATATGGATTTGACGAACTTGGACACACACTGACTACCATATCCAATGTTTCTTGGTATAATGACAATGCTTCTTTTACATGAAAAGCGGTTCTAAATGGTGATGTTGCTTGTAATAATACAACAACATCTATTATCTCTCCTTTTGCTTCATAATAATTCAATGCATGGAGCAAAACTTCATATGTGCCAGCAGTGTCAGTTGCTAATTCATCTGGTCGCTTGAAAGGGACTACCAACCCATATGACTCTACCGCTTGGATAATAGCATCACTATCCGTTGTAACACAAATATGAGAATCATCAACAATTGAACGAGCCGCATCTATTGCATAGTATATCAGAGGCTTCCCATTTAACAACTTGACATTCTTTCCTGGGATACCCTTACTTCCTCCTCTTGCTGGAATTATAACTAATATGTTTTCTGTCATCATATTGACAATACTATCGGTTCGTCTTGTTCAAAGTCTTTAATTGCAGCTGTTCCAGATACTAAATCCCAATGTATTGCACTAATTCCCCTGTCCACACGTTTCAAATCCATATTATCAGCACTTAACGTATCTCCCTTCTTTATCTCTCTAGATGCGACAAGACGTTTCAATACTATCTTTGAAATCTCTCTTTCACTCTTATTCGGTCTCTTTACCCCATCACCCAATGCTTTTTCTAGGTTTCTAATAGAATCGACCATAGCTTTCAACTCTTGAGGTTCTAACGAAGCCTTATGATCAGGACCATCCATTGTTTTGTCAAGAGTAAAATGCTTTTCTATTATCTCTGCACCTCGTGCAACCGCAGCAACTGGCACCTCAATTCCCATCGTATGATCAGAATAACCTATCTTGCATCCTAAACTTTGAAGCGTATTCATAGCAGCCAAGTTAACTTCTTCCATCGGGCATGGATAATTAGTAGTGCAATGCAATATCGCAACAGTCTTGGCACCTGCTTCAATTAACGTACGGTACGCCAAATCAACATCAGACAGATAACTCATTCCTGTGGATAGTATAACGTCCATCTTTCTGCTGCCAACTATCCTTAAAAACGGAATATTTGTTACGTCTCCAGAACCTAATTTTATAAAAGGGATCCCCAAACTTATCAAAAAATCTAAACTTTCCTCTTCATCTGGTGTGGACAAAAACTGTATTCCGATTTCGTCACAGTATTGCTTTATTATTCTGAAGTTATTATACGATAATTCTAAAGCCTTCAGCATGTCATATTGGCTCTGTTCTTTATCTGAAATATTCTCATGCTGATAAGTAGCTAGCTCTGCCGTTCTGGTAACAATCTTCTCCGTCTTCCACGTCTGGAATTTCACAGCATCTACTCCTGCTTCTTTCGCAGCATCGCACAATTTCAATGCAAGATCTAACCTTCCGTTATGATTAACTCCAGCTTCTGCTATTATATATACACGTTTACTCATAGAATACTATTATTCATTTGCTGTTCCGCCGTCCATCTTGATCTGACTAAGGTATATTCATTATCTTCTTTCACATATACATTAGGCAAAAATCTGATAAACATAGGAGACAATGTCATTGTATATGCCCCCACCCACTTGAAGTAGAGTCTATTAGACGTAGTCAAAAGCGGTGTATTCTCTACGTCAAACAATCGGTCATTCTCTAAACATGTACAACCAGAAACTATCTGTTTTGATACACGCTGCACAGAAATAGGGCCTTCTACCTCATAAAAATATGTAGTCTTTCTAAAGAATGGATCTACATCATTTCGTGTTCCATCCGTCGTGACATAATATTGTCCATCATGTTGCTTCACATCGAATACAGAAATGAGATAACTATATGGCCCAGCGACTAATGCGTTACCAGGTTCAACTATGATTGTTGTGTTTTGGGGGTCTATATATCTTGCCAATGTTTCATTTATAACATTGGCATAGTCAGAATACAAAGGTTTATTTGGCATTTTCCCAAAATATCCACCTCCGACATCCACATAATCTACACTAATACCAAGTTTTTTTAATATTGGCATCGCATAATTAATTATATTCTTATAGCATTCTAAACTTCTCGTTTTTGATGTTCGGTGAATATGAACACCTGTAATCCTGACACAAGAAACACTGCTTATTTGTTCAACTGCTTTCCTAAGATCTCCTGACTCATAGGAAAAACCAAACCGGCTGTCATCATCTTCGTGATTAGAATCATCCGGGGAAACATTGGATAGATTTACATTTATCCTAATGCCCACTCCATAACTCTCTCCTTGCGGCAAATCTCGAAGCCATTCAATTTCTCTGAATGTCTCAATATTTACAATGGCCCCATTCCTTATCGCATCTAGAAATGTATCCTTCGATTTCATTGGGCCATTATATATTATCCGATTCTTTTCAAAACCACATGCCAAAGCCAATTGATATTCATCATACGACACAACCTCAGCGTAACAAGCACTCTGACAAGCAACTTTCATGCTGTACGGCAATGAATTGGTCTTCACAGAATACCCTACAATTGCTTCTCTGAAAAAAGGGGCAAGGGCTGTTCGGAAACCTATACAACTATCTTCTAATTCTTTTCGGTCAAGAATAAAACAAGGAGTTTCTAGATCTTGGTATGTCATTTCTTAGTAGTTAATCATGAAAATCACGCAACAAATCTTTCTCCTTTGTGATGACGACATCATCATACATCAACATCAGCACGCCTTCTTCATAATTGCCTATTTCAGGAGTATTGGCTTTCCCGTTTATGTTATTGACTATATACTGAATAAAATCAACCCCAGCACCATATGCATGTAAATAAGCGCCGCCAAACCTTGGATTAATTTCAGATAAGTAATAAACGCCATCTTTATAGAAGAAATCCATATCAACAGCACCAGCGAAATCAAACAATGGAACAATCTTCTTCACAAAATCAAATAATTTTTCATCTTTGAATGATATTGTTTTACTTGCGCCTCCTATTCGTGTCTCGATCTTCTTTTTCGAGAATACGGCAATAAGTTCCTTTGAGATGCAGTCAATATAAGCATCAGCATCAAAGTCCTCACAATTCATAAACTCTTGGATTATGTAGTCGTACTTGCCTTCAGCAAATTTCAACTTCAAATCATCCATAGTCATTATCTTCTGCGCACCGACACTTCCGCTGCCACTTCTAGGCTTGATAAATACAGGAAATGCCATATCCCCTTTTTCATATCCCGAAAGAAATTCTTCCATATTTGAATACGTAAGGACTGTATTTATACCGTTATCTCGCAAATACTTATACATCTCATATTTATCGAAACATAGATGCGCAGATTTAGGAGATGGACATAGTGGAAGAATTCCTTTGCTGATAAACTTTTCTCTGTTCGCAGCCAACAACTCAATTTCTGGATCAATGCATGTCAACACTGCTTTAATATCCTCTTTCTGACAGATATTCAATACTTCATTAATGTAGTTCGGATCATTGATTTTTGGCACAACATATTGAACATCTGCCATAAAAATTGCAGGTGCTACAGACCAATTATCCGTAGCAATAACCTTCCCTGAACCATTCAACGTTGTTCTTACATCTTGAACGAAACGACCTCTTCTTCCTGCGTTACAGCACAGTATATTATTCATACTCATTGATTATTTAATATACCATTTAATATAGATACTATCCTTTCCGACGACCTTCCATCTCCATATGGATTCTTCACCGGAATATGTGCTTTGAATGGTGAATCTAATATTTCTTCGGCACAAGCCAATATAGAATCATATGTACCACTTGCACTATGTATATTTTCTGTCAGCAATCGGCCTCTCTGCCTGTCTCCAATATTTATCACAGGTGTACCGACAACAGGACTCTCGAATATGCCACTAGACGAATTGCCTATCATAAAACGTACTTGAGAAAGCATACTTATATATCTATGCAATCCCAAAGAATCAAACAAATGACAATGTTTGTTCACCTTGCAGAATTCTTGAGTCATCATGTTTATCTGAATTCCTCCATAATCTGCATTAGATTTGGAAATAACTATCTCAAAGTTTCCTAACCGCTCTATAAATAAACGGTAGATTGTCTTCACTCTCTCGATATTATCTTCTAATGAGAGTAGAGTTTCGGCATGATAAGTACAGAGAACCCACTCCTTATTCGCATCTAGCCCTAATTCTCCTGCTAGTGTTTCTCTCGATAATGCTGGCAACAACCTAAAATTGTCTAGATTTGTCTCTCCTGTGACATACACATGCTTGTCTGTCCCAATCATCTTCTTTATGCGACTAGCGCTCTCTTCTGTACCAGGAAAATGATAAGTGCTCAGCATTGTCACGGCATTACGGACCTTATTATCTATAGCTCCCTCTGTAACATCTCCACCACTGATGTGTGCGATAGGAATGTTCATTACAACTGCGGTACTACATATTGGCAACAACTCATAACGATCACCTAATACGACAATAACATCGGGCTTCAACCTCTCAAAATGCTCAGTGATTGACAGACAACACAAACCCATTGATTTGCAAAGTGCAGTTTCGGTATCACTGGATAGCAACATCTCAACCTTCGCATCAATGGGATATCCATCCGACTCAATGGCTTGATATGTCAATCCCTGCTCTACAGATAAATGCCCCCCTGCAACAATAAGTTGAAGGTCTAATTCTTTCTCTTTCTGAATATAATCAATAACCCAACGAAGCAATCCATATTCAGAACGAGCTGCAGTAACTATACAGACTTTCTTCTTCATTAAATGCGTACTGAACTAGGTATATTTACAACACGGTCAGCAAACCATATAGTATTCTTAAGCCCATCATTCTCACAGTTCTCAAACATTGGCAGACGGTTCATGAGTTCCCATATTGGTCTGGTCATTACACCATTATCGTTTGTCTGCTGTAGGAATTCTTGTTGAGATTCCTTGTCCTTCAATATAACCGCATTCAACCAATAGTTCGAAAAGCAATTCTCTGGCTCAATAAAAAAATCAACATCATCAATCTTCTTAAAGAAATCGATGTATTCTGCAGCAACCTTGCGCTTACTCTCTATATATCTATCAAGATTCTCTAGTTGGGCACATCCAAGCGCAGCATTTATGTTTGGCATCCTATAATTGTACCCAATATGGTCATGACGGAATTCCCAACGGTGAGGAACCTTAGCCTGTGTCGTAATATGCTTTGCATACTTGGCTAGTTCTTCATCATTAAAAAGCATCATACCTCCTCCGCCTGTTGTAATGGTCTTATTGCCATTAAAACTTATGGCACCTACCTTACCAAATGTTCCTGTATGCTTGCCTTTGTATAGACTACCGATACTCTCGGCAGCATCCTCAATAAGCTCAATATGATATTCATCACAAATCGCAGCGATTTCATCTATTCTAACAGGATGGCCAAAGGTATGCATAGGAACGCAAGCCTTAATGCGACGACCAGTATTCTTATTAAAACACTCACTATCCTTGATTTCTGCATTCTTAACTAGCCACTCCTTCAGCGCATCAGGAGACAATCCCATGGTGCTACGGTCAACGTCTATAAATACGGGCTGAGCACCAATATATGAAAGCGCATTACACGTAGCAATAAAAGTCAGCGCCTGAGTGAGAACTTCATCATTACGCTCAACCCCGACAAGCATCAGCGACATATGCAACGCATTTGTTCCACTAACACATACTACTGCCTTCTTTGCTCCGGTGTATCGAGCCATATCTTCCTCGAAACGATCAACAAATTTGCCTACACTTGAAACAAATGTCGTATCAATACATTCATTGAGATATTTTTTCTCATTTCCAACAAAAACAGGGACTGAGAGAGGTATAAACTCCTGATTACCATATATATGTTTTATGAATTCTATTGTATTATTAAAACTATTCATAACAGCTTAAAGTTTAAAAATTATCACTGCATCATTTTCAAAAACAACACAATTATCTATACTCAATGCACTATTACCAATATTTTTGAATAGAACAACATAGTCTACACCTTCGCTTTTTATCAATGAGATAGAATCTTTTTCTCCCGAATACAATGATTTAATAAGACCTAAACGATGTTTGCACATATCATCGTTAACCGTAGAATAGTCATACCCCTCCAAATATGCCTGCCTTTCTGAAAAGGCACTTAATATAAACGAACGGTGCCCCCCCACTTCTGCTAACACCTTATTGGATACAACAATCGAGCTTGGTCCTGTATTATCTCGCAGCCATCTCATAGCTGCTAATTCATCAGCTGTCTGCGAAAATCCATTAATGACTCCTACTGTAGTCGGTGGTAGCAACAAATTACGCAACCCGTTCTTTGTAGGGATATATATGGTTGACAATAAACCAACAATACCAAACCCAATAGCAGACAACAGCATATATTTTGCCTTACCATGTAAAGATTGCACTTCACCCATAACAGAGGACAACCCTACTATGATAGCAGGATAGCCTATAAACCAATAGTACATTTGAGACATTCCGTCATGACTGAAGAACGTTGTCAAAACAAAACCAATTAGTCCTACAGACAACAAAAAAACAATACTAATGGACTTTATGTTCTTCCATCGCTCTTTTTTTATTAAAAAAAATATAGTCAATGGCAAAAAAAGTACCAAAACAACATACACAATAAAAACAATTATTGACGATAATATTTCTGAATGAACAATCCCATTAAACAGACTAAATAACTTATTCTCAAATGGAGACCTCAAAATAGTTGCTACAAAAGAAAATTCTGGCAACCTATTAGATGAATCAAGACTATTATCATGATTCATGATAAAGCAATAATATACACCTACAAAAACCAGTAAAGAGGCAACTCCTATTATGATCGCATTATACCTTTGCTGTACTTGGAACAACATACAAAAACAAGTAATTCCAAATCCCCCGAGTACTACTAATGCCAATGGCGCTTTTAATCCTGTTGCCACAGCCAACACAAACAAAAATGCTAGTAATAATTTGAAATTATTTGTCTCAAAGTTTGTCAATAATCTTATCGCCAAAGACAACGCGAAAAGAGACATTCCTAAGCCTTCAGCGAGTCCAATACTTCCTACGTATATATGGTTTGTATAATATAGGTATGTCACATTTTCAATGCACGTTGTGAATAACAACATAACCATAGCAAGTTTTGACAACCATGTATCTTTTATTATCACATTTACAAGTAGATACGTCCCACCGAAAACCAATATAGTTATTATCAGACTCGTATAAACAAAACACAAATCAAATATTTCGATGTTAGACACATAATGCAAATAGGCGATGTGCATACTTGAGAAATAGTGATAGTACAAATTGTTCCCCATAACACTCATATCATGAACCGGGAAATCGATCGTACATGCCACACAATTTCTCATCCAAAACAAATAGTCTTGATTCTGTAATGTATACCCAGTAATTGCAGGCGACAAATTATTGCACGTATATGTTATTAAGCCGATTCCATAAGCAAGCGAAATAACTACGACATTGAATATTATGCTAGTTTTGTCGTCACATTGAACCCTTTTGTATTCGCCCGTCCTTATTAAAAAGAATAATGAAACCACTGATAACATTACACTGGGGTATAAAACTAGCTCTTGACACTTTAGAAGTAAGCATCCTATATACAAAGTAATAGACAAGCCATAACCCAACAGATAGGACGAAAATAAATACTCTGTCTGGTTGTTTGATTTAAATCCAAAAACTCTGTATAGCATAGCACCTGGACAGAACACCAAGAATATCTGCGTAGCAACGAAAAACAGATAGTCTAAGAAACTTACTCTTCCCACAATCGTGGAAATCGTAGCAAGCGCAATAAATAGTAATGGAAGAATAAACTTCTTCATCATTCTATAACTTCGAATAATACTCTTTAATCAACTCCACTATTGAATCCACTTGCTCAAGTGTCAACTCGTAGAACATTGGTAATCTAACTAGACAATCTGCATACATGTCACAATTAGAAAGCGTCGGAATATCTGCATAATGTGTAGTGTAATATTCACTCTTATGCAAACTAAGATAATGGAATACACTCAATACATCATGGTCCTTAAGATATTTAATCAAGCCACTACGTTCATCCAAATTACGACAGACTAGATAAAACATATGCGCATTATTAGTCGCATAGTCGGGTATCTGCGGTAGACGAACAACACATTTGGCTGCTAACAACTGAAGTCCCCCCAAATATTGTTCCCACAATTTTTTTCGCTTAGTCTGAATATCATCCATACTCTCTAATTGAGCCCAAAGAAAAGCGGAAACCACCTCAGAAGGTAAAAATGAGGAACCAGTATCGCACCATCCGTACTTATTAACCTCACCTCGGAAAAATTCAGATCGGTTAGTTCCCTTTTCCCATATAATTTCAGCACGACGAATAAATCGCTCATCATTAATACCAAGAAGCCCGCCTTCGCCAGCTATAATATTCTTAGTTTCATGGAATGAAAAAGCGGAAAGGTGACCAATAGTGCCAAGTGGTCGTCCTTTATAGAATGAATCTATTGCTTGCGCTGCATCCTCAACAACAAGGAGATTATGTCGATTGGCAATATCCATAATCTTATCCATGTCGCAAGCCACACCTGCATAATGTACAGGAACTATCACTTTTGTTTTGGGAGTAATTAATGCTTCTATCTTGTCTGCGTCTATATTTGGATTACTCTCCATAGAATCGGCAAATACAACTTTGCATCCTTGTCGAACAAAAGCAAGTGCAGAAGATACAAATGTATATGAAGGTACTATCACTTCGTCACCTGGTCCTACATTGCAAAGGATAGCGCACATTTCAAGTGCATCTGTACACGATGTAGTAAGAAGGGTTTTCTTGAACCCATATTTCTGTTCAAAGAATTTTTGACACTTCTTTGTGAACACTCCATTACCAGAAAGCTTACCAGTGTAAACAGCCTCATACATATAGTGGGCCTCCTTACCAGTAAGGTAAGGTTTATTAAATGGTATCATAGTTGGTATATTTTGCGTACGAACCGCCAATAGCTAGTTAGCGCTTATAAAAATATATTTATTCTTTGCAAAATCTACTACATATCAACCTACTCTACCTCTTTGGTACACGCGTAAGTTACATTATATCACGTGTGAAGTAGGTAAGGCGATATGTATTGTATTGAGACAACCTCCTATTTCTCTACATAATTGCCATTATAGAGATAGTCCCTAAGTTGCTCCTTCGATAAATGCTCAATGCCAAGATACTCAAGATTATACTTTGTATCTTCATAGAAACTTTTCTCATGGAAAGCGCCACCTATAGTAATCATGGCATCAATAATGGGCGTTGGAACACCGAACTTAACTCCTAAATCATGGTATATCTTACATCCTACCGGAATATCTTCTGTGATGTATCTATGATTGATATTGTTAGGGCCTGTATTACCTTCATCACATGGCTTATCTAGAGGGAATACAACATTGTCGTTTCCATTCTCATCAAGTCCCATATATTCCTGTGTCAATATAGAACGACGGCTAAAGAACATCTCGTACTTGTACTTAGGATAATCAATGCCAAGCGCCTTTGCTATTTCAACCTGCTCCATATAGAACTTGTACTGAACTCGACAGATAGAAGGGCACAAACCATGACTGTACATTGAATAAGATTCTGGCTCGTTTCCATATACTAAACTCCAGTTTTCCATACTTGAAACTCCGAGTAACGAAGCTGGTACATGTATTACAGGATTAATATTTGAGAATCCTATGTCTACCATTGTATCTCCTCTGTCACATCCATTTCCTGTAGTAACAGAATCCATACAAGGAAGATATTTGGCACTCTCAATGAAGTCATCAATATCGCACATTGGTAATGTTGCACCACGCAAAGAAATAGCACGATACTTGATTCCAACGTGATTGGTCCAGAAACCTTGAACTTTTTCAACACGTGTACCATATGGAGCTGATCCCCATCCGCCAACAATAACGTCCTTAGTACATCCTGCTTCACGCATAAACTTACGCAACAAGAAACTTGCAAAATTATCTGGATATGTATGAATCACCATGCCATCTTCAAGTAGAGGAACAAGTGTTCTGAGATAATCCTCATGCGCCAAGGCAGGAATACTCATCAATATAAGTTTTGCCCCCTTAACTGCTTTAGCCATGTCCGTAGTATACATATCCATATGAGCACGTCCTGAACGTTCAAAGCCATACAGATTACGCTGTATTCCGTCCATCTGGATACCTGTTTTGTCCATGTATGCCAAAGATTTTGGAGAACGAGAATAGAGACGAACCTCTCGACCTGCTAATTTGCAATCAGCCGCCAACGTCATACCCACAGCACCGGCACCTAACACCGCAATTGGGCAACTTGCCAAATAACTTAAATCTCTTGCCATATATATATTTTATTTATTAATGTTTACTTTTGATACAATCATGTCAACACCATCCGCATTCTTGATTTGCAAGGTACTATATACCCATTTTACGAAATCACACGCATCTGTTCTATCCTTGAAGTACGCAATGAATTCAGCTACTCTTTGTCTAACATCTTTCGTGTCTGGAATTGATTCCCCTTCTTTATATATTTGACGAGCAGATCTAACTTCGGCCGCATTCTTGACAATATCAAAACCTTCAAAACTTCCTATTATACCTGGACTACATGAAATAGAAAGGATTAGACAAATACCACCATTGTATCCAAACGCAGATTTGGGATTACCATAACATGCTTTTACATTACCAGTAACAGCATACTCAACAAATGCTTTCATGCTATCAAAACCGGTAACTTCTTTTGTTACTATATCGAAATCAGACCCTGGAAATCTTAACCCTGGATCATACATATATACACGTCCATCTTCCCAAAAACCTTGCATAAAGAAAACGCCGAATTGAACTCCTGTTGACTTTATCATTTTCTTTATGTTTGGTTCTACATCCCTTAAAAATTGATCAGCATGTTTTGATGGAAGCATTGTCGCCATTTGCTGACACTGCAACCCATCTTCTACCTTTCCGACATAACGATCGCCTAACTTAACAAGATACGGCTCTCCTCCTATTACCATATACACAACAGACATGTCGTCTTTGCCATACATATAACGTTCAACAAGTGCAACGCCATCTTTCGATTCACTTTTTGCAATAGACAACGCATTTTCGACATCAGCCAGAGAATGACAAACTGTTATACCTCGTGAACCACGACTATCAGAAGGTTTTACCAATATGGGAAATTTAACCTTGCCATTCACAAGGTCACTTTCAGAATACTCTTCAATAACATCTACTCCGTACTCTTTGCAATATGATTTAAACTTTCTTTTGTTTGTGAAAATGTCAAACAATTCAGCAGAAGCGAAACATGGTGTCCCCAATGATTCGCTAATTTGCTGATAATGCTTTTGAACTGTGTCTATGCAGAAGTCTATTACCCCATCAACTTTCTCCTGCTTACATTTCTCAACAACTGCCGACGTGTCATTTGTACTAAGCATCCAATACTCGTCAGCAATTAATTTGGTAGGCGATTGTTCAACCGGTAGATAATCAGTAACTATTGTATATACACCGAGCTCACGAGCTGCGGTCACTAATTTCATATGAACATCATTACCAGCAAGAATTAAGAGTTTCTTACCTTTTAAACTTTCACAACTCATACTTTATTGAAAGAAAATTATCATACCTACAACAATCAACACTATTGCAAGTATTTGCTTTATATTCACAGACTCACGAAAAACAATATATGAAAGGACTGGAATAACAAGGTAGTTGAGAGATTCTATTACAGACAATTCCTTGATGGTCAAGCCTAGGTGCATCGCGTATATATTAATCAACAAAGAGATTCCCATTAATGAATATCCCAACATCACTTTCATATTTACGTACTCTCTAAAAAACGACTTATAATCTTCACGAGAACTCCCTTTAAGTAACAATTGCGATATGGACGCTATAAATACCGCAAAAACAGACAGAATATATACCATTACTCTGCAGCTTGATTAGACTGAGATGAGTATAACACTATGCCTGAAATTACCAACCCTGCTCCAATTAAATTGTTCATAGTCATCTCTTCACCAAAAACAAATGCTGATATAAGCAAAACAAAGACCATAGATACACCTTTGAACATATAAGCCACGGACAACTCAATATACTTGAGTATCTGTTGCCAAAGTAAAGCGTATAATCCAAGAACACATACTGCTCCAATTATGCCTAATATATACCCCAATGAAAAAGGGATACACTGAGAGGCATACTTCGTAAATAACGTCACTGAAGCGTAAAGCATATTTACAAAAACAAGCATAAATACGTGTTTAGCTATCATTGTAGCCTTTAGAAATTAAGTTTACTCCTAACTATAAATATCTGACGACCTTTAACTTGATCAAATATTTTTCCCACATATAATCCAATAATTCCTAACACAAACAATATTAGGCCTCCAACAAACCAAATGGAAAATATAGTAGCGGTAAATCCTGGTACTTGTATTATTCCAACTAGTTTAGCAATAATATTGTAAAGTGCAAGAATAAACGACAACATTGACATTATGAAGCCTAAACTCACTGTCAATCTTAAAGGTTTATTGCTATTTGATATTATAACGTCAAAACTCAACTTCAACAATTTGAAAAGAGTATAACCAGTAGAGCCTTCTAACCTTTCATCATGCTGAACATCAATAGTTCCTATCTTGAAGCCAACATATCTTATCAAACTACCAAAGGACCTAGTATACTCAGGCATTTTGTTGAATTCATCAATAACACTTCGCTTATAAACACCAAAATTAGCAATAGCTTTGTCTTCATTTGACCCACTCATCCAATTGTATATAGCAAAGAACATTGTCGAAGACAATTTCTTAAAAAAGGAATCTTGACGTTCTGCTCTTCTCGCATAAACTATGTCATATCCTTCAACAGCCTTTGCATACAGATTTGGTATCTCCTCTGGTCTATCTTGTAAATCACAATCCATAACAACTATCCAGTCTCCACTAACATGAGCCAATCCAGCGGAAATAGCATAATGCTGACCAAAATTACGAGATAGTTCTATTCCCTTAACGTGATTGTCTATAGCGCAAATCTCAGTTATTCTGTCCCACGAGTTATCTGGAGACATGTCATTTACAAGTATTATCTCATACTCATCTGTAATAGTTTTCACAGCTTCACTAATGCGACGAACCAGTTCGTCTAGCATTTTTTCGCCTTTATATATAGGAGAGACTATCGATAGTTTCACGTCTAATTTGATTAATTACATTTTTTGGTCAAGATTCTTCCCCTTTTCTTCATGCTCAAAATTAGGTATAAAACGCTTAATAGCAACTACAACCTGAGATTTGGAAAAATCAGGACACTTGAATATTTGCTCTATTTCATTAAAGAATGCATCTACTTCTTCCATCGAACGATGTGTACTCTCCTCTATTACACCGAGAGAACTAAACCTACTCATGTTAAGCTTTTCTCCAGGCACATAGAACTCTTCATACGCTTTTTCTCCTGTCGTATCGCTCTTGAAGTAAACAACAGGATAGTCCGTAGTATCGTATGGCATTTTGTCAGCAAAGACTTTTGCGTCTTCATCTTTTGAAAATTCTTTTTTTGAATACCCTTCCTCACTGATAAACTTATCGCATATTGAAGAGAATGTCAACATCTGTTCTTCACCTAGCTTTGGGAAAAATATCTCACCTGGCTTGCCTAGAATACAAGCCAACATACAAATCTGACCTGATTCTTCTGGTGAAACAAAATATCTTCTGACGTCACTTGGTGCTGCCAGTGGCTGCTTTTTCTGAATTCGGTGCAACCACCCATCAAGTAATGAACCATTGGAAAATGCTACATTGGCAAATCTCGCAGTAGTGACCTTAAAATGCTGATTATATGCCATTACGAGATCTTCCATAATTCGCTTGCTAGCACCCATTATATTAACAGGATTTGCTGCTTTATCTGTGGAAACGCAAAAGAAATGCTTAGGCGGATACACTCGAAGAAGCTCCATCAGATTCTTCGCCTTAATATCATTATTCTCAATCAAGGCCTGAACAGAATATTTATCCTTCTCACTACGGACATGCTTATGAGCCGAAAAATTTGCCACAATGTCAAATCCCTTTTCTTCTCGGAAGATACGCTCAAAAATCGGATCCGCAAAATTTAGCGTATACGCTCTATATTCGTCTGGCACAAACATTCCATCCGTCGAACGCAAATCTCTAGTCAACTCTGCCAATCCATTCTCATTCAAGTCAACAACAATAAGTTTACTCGGACGAAATGGCAATACTGCCTTAATAAATGAGGATCCAATACTACCTGCGCCTCCTATGACACACACACTTTTGCCTTCTATCTCTGATTTTAGCAGATCCCTATTGGCATTAATATCATTTATGAACATCGACTGTGATCTACGAATCACATGGTCTGATATGAATTTCCCTATATTAAACATGTCCTACCTATATTAACTAAAAAATAAGGACCGACTACTCCCCCTCCTCTAATCCCTCTTAAAAATATCTCGAGTATAAACCTTCCCTCTCACATCATCCAAGCAAGAATCATACCTATTAGCAATAATAGCCTGACTCATCTGCTTGAACTCATCAAGGTTGTTAACCACCTTCGACCCAAAGAATGTAGTCCCATCCTCAAGAGTAGGCTCATAAATCACCACCGAAGCCCCCTTAGCCTTGATTCTCTTCATAATACCCTGAATAGACGACTGTCTGAAATTGTCCGAGTTCGACTTCATCGTCAACCTAAACACGCCTATCACACACTCTTTCTCTGCCTCCTTAGAATAGTCCCCTCTATTATAATAGTCATAGTAACCAGCCATCTTCAATACCTGGTCAGCTATGAAGTCTTTTCTGGTTCTGTTGCTCTCTACAATAGCCGACATCATATTCTGTGGTACCTCATTGTAATTTGCGAGCAATTGCTTAGTGTCCTTTGGCAAACAATAACCACCATAACCAAACGATGGGTTATTGTAATGGGTACCAATTCGTGGATCGAGACCTACACCCTCTATAATCTGCTGGGTATTCAACCCCTTAACCTCGGCGTAAGTATCAAGCTCATTGAAGTAGCTTACTCGAAGTGCAAGATATGTATTTGCAAATAGCTTGACAGCCTCTGCCTCTGTAGACCCCATATATAATATAGGTACATCTTTCTTTATAGCACCTTCATATACTAGTTCTGCATACTTGTGAGCTGCAGCTTCCAACTTCACATTGCCTTGCTCGTAGCCGACAATAATTCTGCTTGGATACAAATTGTCATACAGAGCCTTACTTTCTCTCAAGAATTCTGGCGCGAAAATAATATTTTCCGTACCCATCTTCTCACGAACCGACTCGGTATATCCTACTGGTATGGTCGATTTGATGACCATAATAGCATTCGGATTGTACTCTTTAACAAGCGATATTACTGCCTCAACAGCCGATGTATCAAAGAAGTTCTTGTGCGCATCATAATTTGTAGGAGCAGCTATCAACACAAATTCTGCATCGCCATAAGCCGACTTCGCATCTAGCGTGGCCGTAAGGTTCAACTCATGCATAGCAAAATACTCTTCTATTTCATTGTCTTGAATAGGTGAAATACGCTTATTCACCATATCAACTCGCTCTGGAACAATGTCCACAGCTACGACTTCATTCTTCTGCGCAAGCAGAGTCGCCAACGACAACCCTACATATCCTGTTCCAGCTACCGCAATCTTCATATCTTATCTATTTGCATACATCGACTCGTAGTACTTCTCATACTCTCCCGAGGTGATGTTGTCCATCCACTCTTGATTCTCTAAGTACCACTTAACGGTCTTCTCTATACCCTCCTCAAACTGGAGCGATGGCTCCCAGCCAAGTTCTGCCTGTAACTTTCGAGAGTCAATGGCATAACGGGCATCATGCCCCAGACGGTCAGTAACGTATGTGATGAGATCCATATCCTCTCCTTCTTTACGACCGAGAAGACGATCTACTGTATTGATTACAACCTTAATGATATCAATATTCTTCCACTCATTGAAGCCTCCTATATTATAGGTCTCTGCAATCTTACCTTTATGGAAAATAACATCAATCGCTCTTGCATGGTCCTCAACAAACAACCAGTCTCGCACATTTTCACCCTTTCCATATACTGGCAGTGGCTTGCGATGACGGATATTGTTGATAAATAGTGGTATCAACTTCTCAGGGAACTGATAAGGTCCATAGTTATTTGAACAGTTAGTAACTATGGTAGGCATACCGTATGTATCATGGAATGCTCTCACAAAATGATCCGACGATGCCTTCGAAGCAGAATATGGAGAGTGTGGATTATACTTAGTTGTCTCTAAGAAGAAATCCTTACCATACGCCTCATGGTGCTTACCCGATGATGCCTTCGTTGTAAATGGAGGCTCAACACCTTCTGGATTGGTCATCTCAAGAGCTCCATAAACCTCATCTGTCGAGATATGGTAAAAACGCTTACCTTCATATTTTTCTGGGAGCGATTCCCAGTACAACTTAGCGGCTTGAAGTAGCGACAAGGTTCCCATCACATTTGTCTTGGCAAATGTAAATGGGTCTTTGATTGAACGGTCAACATGCGACTCGGCTGCCAAGTGGACAATACCATCTATCTTCTCATCTTGCATCAATTTGTAAAATGCATCAAAATCACAGATGTCCATCTTGACAAACTTGTAGTTGGACTTACCTTCTACATCTTTCAAGTTCGCAAGGTTGCCTGCGTAGGTCAACTTATCAAGGTTGATGATATTATATTCAGGATACTTGTTCACAAAAAGTCGTACAACGTGACTTCCTATAAATCCAGCACCACCTGTTATTACTATATTGCGCTTCATAGCTACCATTATTTCTTTATTGCTCCCATATTGGTCATACACTGCTTGAGCGAATCTGTCCAATAAGGTATCGTAAGGTTAAACGTATTCTTAATCTTCGTCTTGTCCAATACCGAGAATGCTGGTCTCTTCACAGGACTTGGGAATTCATCGGAGTGACATGGTAGTACACTGCAAGATGTATTGCCTGCATAGGCAGCTATCATCTTTGTGAAGTCAAACCACGAACAAACGCCTTCATTCGAGAAATGGTATATACCAGTCTTTCCCCACTCGCCTTTTTTATATTCAGCTACAATAGTATCTATTGCCTTGGCTAAATCAAGCGCGTATGTAGGCGTTCCCACCTGATCAAAAACAACATTCAACTGAGGCTTCGTAGCCGTCAGATTCAACATTGTCTTTACAAAATTCTTGCCAAACTCAGAATACAACCATGCAGTACGAAGTATAGCATACTTACATCCTACAGACTGAATATTCTGCTCACCTTCCAACTTTGTCTGTCCATATACCCCCGTTGGCGTACCCTTCTGATCTTCCCTGCAAGGTGTATTGTATGGATCGCCGCCGAATACATAATCGGTAGAGACATGTATCAGCAATCCGTCGACCTCCTTAATAGCCTCAGCAAGGTTCTTTGGTGCTTGAGCATTCAATATACGACAGAATGCCTCGTCACTCTCCGCTTTATCCACATTAGTATAAGCAGCACAATTGACTATGACATCTATCTTCTTATCCTTGACAATAGCCTTAACAGCATTCAGGTCTGTAATGTCCAATATAGTCGTAGGATTGCCCTCTACCTCCACCACATCGGTGAATACATACGAATCACTGCTTGATTTTGCAATGATACGCATCTCATTGCCAAGCTGACCGTTTGCTCCTGTTACTAAAATATTCATCAGTACAGCGGAATATTAATATCAAATGGCGAGTCAAAGTCCTTAAGCATCTCATGCTTAGTGTCTTTGTCACTCAATATCGCTTGTTCTGTAGGTATCTGCCAGTTGATTCCCAACGATTTGTCCAATATCGAGATACCTCCATCTGCTTGTGGCGCATAAAAATTGTCACACTTGTACTGGAATACAGCCTTATCACTCAATACAGCAAAACCGTGCGCAAATCCTCGTGGCACAAAAAACTGCCTGTGATTCTCTTCGGTCAACAACACCGATACGTGCTTGCCGTATGTAGGCGATCCCTTACGAATGTCAACAGCTACATCAAGTACTGCCCCCTTAACACAACGGACTAATTTCGATTGCGTGTATGGCGGCCTCTGAAAGTGCAACCCTCTCATAACACCATACGAACTCATCGACTCGTTGTCTTGAACAAAATTTATAGGGCGAACCTTCTCATCAAATTCTCTTTGCGAAAATGATTCAAAGAAATATCCTCTTGCATCCTTGAACACTTTTGGCTCAATGATAACAACGCCTTCTATATCTGTCTTTATTACTTCCATTACTTCGAACGCTCTACTTCTTCAACAACTTGCAACAAGTATTGTCCGTATTGGTTCTTAATCATTGGCTGCGCCAACTCACGCATCTTATCTGCCGAAATCCAACCCTTCCTGAATGCTATGCCTTCCAGACACGCAACCTTAAGGCCTTGTCTCTTCTCTATACACTCGATAAATGTAGATGCCTCCGACAACGAATCGTGTGTACCTGTGTCCAACCAAGCAAATCCTCTGCCTAATGTCTGAACCTTGAGTTCTCCAACCTTCAGAAATTCTTGATTGACTGTGGTAATCTCCAACTCTCCTCGCGCCGATGGCTTGATATTCTTTGCTACATTTACAACTTTGTTTGGGTAAAAGTAAAGACCAACTACCGCATAGTTGCTCCTTGGCTGTGCAGGCTTCTCTTCTATCGACAAACAGTTGCCTTCTTTGTCAAATTCAGCTACACCATATCTCTCTGGATCTTTAACCCAATACCCAAATACCGTCGCCTTACCGTCTTCTTCTGCTGTACGTACCGACTCTTTCAACATGGCCGAAAAACCTGCGCCATAGAAGATATTGTCGCCCAATACCAAACATGCAGAATCATTGCCAATGAATTTCTCGCCTATAATGAACGCTTGCGCCAAACCGTCTGGCGATGGCTGCTCAGCATACTCAAACTTCACTCCATAATCGGAACCGTCACCCAACAATCTCTTAAAACCAGGCAAATCATGTGGCGTGGAGATAATCAAAATCTCTCTGATACCTGCCAACATCAATACCGATACTGGATAATAAATCATCGGCTTGTCATAAACAGGCAACATCTGCTTGCTTACTCCCTTCGTAATCGGATACAATCTAGTACCACTACCACCGGCTAAAACGATACCTTTCATAGGCTATTTTGCTATATTGACAATACTCCAACTCCCCAAGCCTCTCGTAAACAACTGAGACTTAGGCGGAAACGATTTTTTAACTCTACAACTACACACATTCGGGTCCCGGAGAGCATAGCGCGGACTCCCTTGCATTAGCATACAAAGATAAGATTTATATATGAACTACCCAAAATAAAAAGGGGCAAATCCCCCGTGTTCATAGCATTCTACATAAACATCCCACCCAAGTGTGAATATTTATATCAACTAATTATTTTTTATACACCCAAAAACAAAAAAACTGCGAGCAACAAACCACCAGCAAGTAACCAGACAGCTACCAGCAACAACCCCAAATACCAACTACCGCCTACCTCTGGCAAACAACTTCTCCACCAAGCCAAATTTCCCCATCTTCTTCAATGCTCCAGTTATCTGAGCCCTAAACTCAGGCTTGTACCAGAAGAAAAACATCCTCTGCCTCTGCTTCTGCTCTGGGGTCTTGGCCGTATACACGGGTTTCAATGTGTACGGATGAACCCCTGAATAATAAATCTCCGTCGACACCGTCATCGGCGTAGGCGTAAAATCTTGGACTTGCTCCAACTTGAAGTCCATCTCTTTGGTCTTCACAGCCAACTCGGCCATGTCTGAGTCCATACATCCTGGATGCGACGATATGAAGTAGGGTATCAACTGCTGCTTCAACCCGTGTTTCTTGTTCACATCGTCAAATATCTTCTTGAATTTATAGAACAACGAGAACGATGGCTTGCGCATAATGCTGAGCACTGCGTCTTCTGTGTGCTCTGGGGCAACTTTCAGACGCCCAGAGACATGCTTGGATATCAGTTCTTCTGCATAGCAGACATGACTTTTTTTCTCCACATCAGTGGCTTTGTCATTCAAAAGCATGTCATATCGCACCCCAGAACCTATAAATATCTTCTTCACCCCCTCTATCTTAGCTACTTTCTTGTAAAGTTCTATCAGCGGAGTATGATCAGTATTCAAATTGGGACAGATACTGGGCGCAATGCACGACGGACGCCGGCATATCTTACAGCGACTTAAATCACGACCGCCCAACTGGTACATATTGGCACTTGGCCCGCCAAGGTCACTGAGATTGCCTCTCCACGATGGCAACTTAGTCACGGCTTCTACTTCTTTGAGTATGGAGCGCTCAGAACGACTGGATATAAATTTTCCTTGGTGCGCCGATATAGTACAGAAAGCACAACCGCCAAAACACCCTCTGTGAATACACACGGAGTGTTTAATCATCTCATACGCAGGTATCTCTTTGCCTTTATACCTCGGATGAGGAAGCCTCTCGTATGGCAAATCAAAGCCAAAATCCACCTCTTTTTGCGTAGGTACCGGATATTGTGGATTGATTATCACCACTTTATCCCCCACCTTCTGTATCAGTCTGGCCGCCCCTTCATAAAGGTTGCTCTGCTCTTCTACTATCTTGAAGTTCTTGGCATACTCTATCTTGTCTCTTAGACATGTCTCATGCGATGCCAGTTCTATGGTCTCCCAGTTCTTGTTCTTTGGCAACGGAGCGTCTGCGTCTTGCAATAGTACCGTCTGCCTGACTGTGGTGAGCGACTTAAAGGGTACGCCTTTCTTCAACAGGGTACACATCTCTACCAATGGACGCTCACCCATACCCCAAATGAGCATATCAGCCCCAGAGTCAACTATAATGGATGGCCTAAGCTTGTCTTGCCAATAGTCATAATGCGTAACTCTACGCAACGAGGCCTCAATACCTCCTACTACCACGGGCATGTCAGGGTACAACTTCTTGAGTACCTGCGTATAAACTATCGATGGATAATCTGGTCTGGCTCCTGCCCTGCCTTCTGGCGTATACGCATCATCACTCCTTTTTCGCCTGGCTGCTGTATAGTGATTTACCATGGAGTCCATCGCCCCAGGGGAAACAGCAAAAAACAGACGTGGCTTACCTAATTTCTTGAAGTCTCTCAGGTCGTCTCGCCAGTTGGGCTGAGGCACAATGGCAATTCTTAGCCCCGTAGATTCAATAACCCTACCTACCACAGCAGCGGCCATAGAGGGATGATCGATATACGCATCTCCCGAGAATAGGATGACGTCCAACTCATCCCACCCTAGTTCTTCGACCTCTTTTTTCGTAGTAGGTAAAAATGCCATTGTCTTATTATTTTACTAAATAAAAATATCGCACGCAGTATACTACTTCTATATACACTCTATATACGCTCTCTCTATACAGCCTATAGGCAGACTTATACTAATATTCCTAAGCATAAACACCTGCCTTCAGTCCCTCACATAATTTCACCATTTGCTCTTCGGTGATGATATATTGCGGCATCACATATATCAACCTGCCAAATGGCCTTATCCATACTCCGTGTTCTACAAATATCTTCTGCAATTTAGCCATATTTACTGGCTCTTCCATCTCCACTACTCCTATAGCTCCCAATATTCTCACATCTCTCACCCCTTTTGCCCCTCGCAATGGACTCAATTCTCTGCCAAGCCACCCTTCTATCTCCTTTATCTTCCCCTGCCAATCTTGCTCTAGCAGCAAATCTATGCTGGCACACCCTACCGCACAGGCTAACGGATTGCCCATAAATGTCGGTCCGTGCATGAAGCATTTGGCTTCACCCCTACTGATAGCATCAGCCACGCCCTTAGTACACAGAGTGGCAGCAAACGACATATATCCTGCAGTCAACGCCTTGCCTATAGTCATAATGTCTGGCGTTACCCCAGCATGCTCATACGCAAAGAGCTTGCCTGTCCTACCAAAACCAGTAGCTATCTCGTCAAATATAAGTAATATCCCTCTTCGCGTACACTCTTCTCGCAATAGCCTCAAATACTGAGGATTATAAAACCTCATACCTCCAGCTCCTTGAACAATCGGCTCTAATATCACAGCGGCTAATGTCTGCTCATGCTCGTCAAGTAATTGCCTCATAGGGGCAAAGTCGGCATCGTCCCATTGGTCGTAATAGCCTACTTGCGGAGCTGGCGCAAAATGCTGAATCGGCAATTGCTGCTGAAACAGACTGTGCATACCGGTCACAGGATCACACACACTCATGGCATGCCACGTGTCCCCATGATACCCACTCCTGATAGTCGCAATCTGACATTTTTCTGCATGCCCTACCGAGGCTTGGTATTGTATGGCCATCTTGAGGGCGACTTCTACACTTACCGAACCGGAGTCTGAAAAAAATACCCACTCTTGCGATGGGATAAGCTTCAATAGCTTCTTGGCCAACTCTACCGCTGGCTCGTGCGTCAGACCCCCAAACATCACGTGAGACATCTTTTTAACCTGATTCTCTATAGCAGCATTTATGCGCGGATTGTTATACCCATGCACCACACACCACCAACTGGACATACCGTCTATCAAGCGCTTGCCGTCTTCCAATTCTATATATACCCCCTCAGCCTTCGCCACAGGATAACATGGAAGCGGATCAATGGCCGACGTATACGGATGCCAAATATGATCTCGGTCAAATTGTAAATCTACCATCTCACTATAATATTTGTCTAGCCTATATGCTTAAAAAAGCCCACAGTCCGCCAAAGCAAAACTGTAGGCTATATTAATCGTCTGATTATGAATCTTATAGCTTGGCCAATTCAGCAGCCATCTGCTCCTGAACTTTCTTGGCCTCTGCCGCAGCTACCTCTGCAAATTTCTCAGTATTGTCAGCATAGATAATAGCACGACTGGAGTTAACCAAAAGGCCACACTCTTTTGTCATACCATACTTGCAAACTTCTTCAAGACTGCCACCTTGAGCACCAATACCTGGAACAAGAAGGAAATGCTTAGGAGCTACTTTTCTGATGTCCTCAAACATCTTACCTTGTGTAGCACCTACTACATACATCATGTTTTCGTCATTACCCCAATCCTGACTTACACGGAGAACTTTCTCAAAAAGTCGCTCTCCTTCTGTATCTGATGTCAACTGGAAGTCATGCGAACCTTTGTTCGATGTCAATGCCAAAAGAATAACCCACTTGCCTTCGTATGTCAAGAATGGACTCACACTGTCTTCGCCCATGTATGGAGCCACCGTCAATGAGTCAATGTCCAACTCTCCAAAGAAACTTCTCGCATACATAGCACTGGTGTTACCTATATCACCACGCTTCGCATCTGCAATGATAAAGTGGTTTGGATAGTTCGACTTCAAGTACTTGATAGTCTCCTCAAATGCAATCCATCCCTTAACACCAAGGCTCTCATAAAACGCCAAGTTTGGCTTATATGCTACACAGTATGGCGCAGTAGCATCTATAATGGCCTTGTTAAACGCCAAAATAGGATCTTCTTCCTTGAGCAGGTGCTGTGGAATCTTCTTGACATCTGTATCAAGACCTACACAGAGAAAGCTCTTCTTCTGGAAGATATTGTCTATAAGTTGCTTCTTGTTCATTTTAGCCTCTGCTAGAATAGTTAGGTGCCTCAGATGTAATAGCTACGTCGTGTGGGTGCGACTCGTTCATACCGCTTGCTGTAATGCGGACAAACTTAGCATCGTGCAACTTCTCTATAGAGTTGGCACCACAATAACCCATACCGCTGCGAATACCACCTATCAATTGATAGATTACCTCATACAACGAACCCTTATATGGTACTCGAGCCGAAATACCTTCTGGAACGAGCTTCTTTACATCATCTTCTGTATCCTGGAAGTAACGGTCCTTCGAACCCTTCTGCATAGCCTCAAGGGAACCCATACCACGGTACGACTTGAACTTTCTGCCGTTGTAAAGAATTGTATCTCCAGGGCTCTCTTCTGTACCTGCAAAGAGTGAACCGCACATTACACACGAACCACCTGCAGCAAGAGCCTTGACAAGGTCACCTGAGTAACGTAGACCACCATCAGCAATTACAGGAATATCACCATAACCAGCATCCTTCAACGCCTTTGATACCTCATAAATAGCCGAAAGCTGTGGCACACCTACACCAGCAATAATACGTGTAGTACAGATAGAACCAGGACCGATACCTACCTTTACAGCATCAGCACCAGCCTCTGCCAACGCAACAGCAGCCGCACCTGTAGCAACATTACCTACTACAATGTCAATCTGAGGATAACGCTTTCTAGCCTCTTTCAATGTCTCAATAACACCACGACTATGTCCGTGCGCCGTATCAATTACGATAGCATCAACACCTGCCTTAACTACAGCGTCAATACGCTCAAATGTATTGTATGTAACACCAATACCTGCTGCAACTCTCAAGCGTCCCTTAGAGTCCTTGCATGCCATTGGCTTATCTTTCGCCTTCGTAATATCTTTGTATGTGAGAAGACCAAGCAACTTGCCGTCCTTGTCTACTACTGGCAACTTCTCAATCTTGTAATGCTCCAAAATCTCACCAGCCTTCTCAAGATTTGTAGTCTGATCTGTTGTAATCAGGTCGTCCTTGGTCATTACCTCGTAAATAGGACGATTCATCTCTGTCTGGAAACGAAGGTCGCGGTTTGTAACAATACCTACTAGGTAGTTGTACTCGTCAACTACAGGTATACCACCAATCTTGTACTCCTTCATCAATCTCAACGCATCACCCACCGTCTTCTCTTTCTGAATAGACACTGGATCATAAATCATGCCATTCTCAGCGCGCTTAACTGTCTCTACCTGCTTAGCCTGCTGCTCTATAGTCATGTTTTTGTGTATTACTCCAATACCACCCTCTCGCGCAATAGCAATAGCCATACGCGACTCAGTAACAGTATCCATCGCTGCAGATACAATAGGTGTATTGATAGTAATGTTGCGTGAAAACTTTGAGGCAAGTGATACCTCACGAGGAAGAACTTCAGAGTAGGCCGGAATCAATAGAACGTCATCAAACGTTAGGCCATTGTACGCAATTTTATCTTCAATGAACGACATAATACGTTGTTTGTTATTAAAATTGCATGCAAAAATAATCAGTTCTACTCAAAGAAAAAAGCAAAAAAGACTTAATTTCTCATGGAACAGGATCATATCCACTGCCTCCCCACGGATGACACCTCAAAATTCTCTTCGTGGCTAAATATGTACCCTTGATACTGCCATATTTCTTTATGGCGTCTATGGCATACTGCGAACATGTAGGGGTATACCTGCACGCCGGTGGTGTGTGCGGAGATATGGCCAATTGATAGAATCTTATTATGTGGAGCAACGGAGACCTCATCTGTCTCTTACATATAATTCGCAAACGATAGATAGCTGAATAGCAAGTAGGTAACCAACATACCCATTATACCTATTATCAGTCCCGCCTTGGCCATCTGCTTTTGCTCAACTTCCTCAAACGCATAGGCTAAGGCATTCGGCGCAGTGGATACAGGTAACGCCATGGCTAATGAGGCCGATGCCGTAACTCCCATGATAACCATTACCATCAATCCTTTATCCCCGTTTATCGATGGGTTGGTGGTCAATGCCATAGGCAGAATAGATAAGAGCAACTTCGTGGCAGCTGTGTTGCTGATAAATGTCGAGAGCAAAAAACAGACAAATCCTGCTGATAGCGCCAATACCCACGGATTGAGACTGTAAAATGGTACCATCCTCACCAACCTGTGGGCCAAATGTGTCTCTTCCATACCTACCCCTATAGCTAGTCCTCCAGCTACAAGCCACAACACTTCCCAATTTATATGCCTGATCTCCAACCTGCCTATAATACCTGTCATGGTGAGCACCGCCAACGGGAATATACCTGTAACATATGTATTGGACCCTAAGTATGGCTCAAGTATCCACAACATAATGGTCACAAAAAATGTAGCAGTCACTATCTTCTGCCTACGCTTGTTCTCAGTCGTCGACTTAATGTCTAGAAAAAGATTCTTATGGTGGAATGGGAATAGCCATAGCAATAGCAACCACGACACAAATACAAGGAATATGGTCAATGGCATCATATAAAATATCCAGTCGCCATAGGTCATATCCATCCCCATACCTTTAGGGTCATTCAAAAAGTTGAGCGCCAACAGATTGGCTGGCGTACCCATAGGCGTAGCCATACCTCCCAGATTCGCCGCAATTGGTATGCTGAGAATAATAGGTAATTTATCTTTGCTCTTGCCTGGAAGCGACCTGAGTATTGGTAGCGCTACCGAAAACATAAGAGCAGTGGTGGCGGTGTTGTTCATAAACATCGACAACGTAGCGGTAACTATCATAAATCCTAATAGCACCCCCTCACTCCTGTCTCCTAATGGCCTTAGCATGGCCCTGGCCAACCTTACGTCAAGCCCTACACTGGTAGCCGCGGCAGCCAACGAGAGTCCTCCCAAAAATAGCATCAGCACAGGGTCCGCAAATGTAGACATAATGCTCCTGTACCTTACTAAATATCCTAATGAATAGGCATCATACCCTTGCGTGAATACTCGCAACCCGGCATCGGAGACTAGAAAGAGCATAATCAATAGTATGCTGATCGACGTAGTCCATAGTGGCACCGCTTCGCTTATCCACATAATAATGGCATAAACTACAATGCCCAACATGCGCCTCTCAACAATACTCAACTCGGGTATACCATACCATGCCGGCGGTATAAGCATAACCAGCAATCCCGATACAACCGCAATGAGTATCCTAATATATCGCTCTTTCTTGCTCAAAGCTCCTTTTGATTATAGCGACCACTCAAAACCGTCTTTCGTATCCTTTACATTGAACCCTATATTCTTGAGCTCATCACGAATCTTGTCCGATGTAGCCCAATCTTTATTGGACTTTGCTTGCATTCTGATCTGGAGCAACAGGTCAACGGCTTGCTTGTACTTGGCATCATTACCATCGCCTGCTCCATTGCCTTCCAACTGAAGACCTAGAACATCAATGGCAAATACCTTAAATACATCCTTGACTTCTGCCAAATCTTCTTCCGAAATGGTAGCCTTGCCATCCGTAACGGCATTGATAGCCTTCGATGCCTCAAAAAGATTGCTTATCACAAGTGGAGTACTCAAATCTTCTTCCATAGCTTCCTCACACCTGGTCCTCAATCCCTTGACATCAACTGTCGATTCTGCACTTGGCTTAATCTTCATCAATCGCGCATAGGCATCTGTCAAACGCTCAAAACCTTTTTCTGCTGCCTGCAAAGCATCATTGCTGAAGTCTACCGTCGAACGATAGTGCGCCTGCAATATGAAGAAACGGATAGTCATCGGAGAGTACGCCTGCGTCAAAAGCGGATGCGTACCCTCAAAGAACTCATCAAGGGTGATGAAGTTGTTGTACGACTTACCCATCTTCTTGCCCGCAATGGTAATCATATTGTTGTGCATCCAGTAGTGGACAGTCTCCTTGCCAAGCGCAGCTGTCGACTGTGCTATCTCACACTCATGGTGTGGAAACATAAGGTCTATACCTCCACCGTGAATGTCAAATTCTTCTCCTAGATACTTCGTACCCATAGCCGAACACTCAAGGTGCCAACCAGGGAAACCTTCACTCCAAGGTGATGGCCAATGCATAATATGCTCTGGCTGCGCTTTCTTCCACAACGCAAAGTCACATGCCTTTCTCTTCTCCGACTGACCGTCTAGCTCTCTGGTAGTCTCAAGCAACTCTTCTACATTTCTGCCCGAGAGTTTGCCATACCTGTAGTCCTTATTGTATTTCTCAACGTCAAAATATACCGAACCATTAGATACATACGCATATCCCGAATCAAGAATCTTCTTCACAAACTCTATCTGCTCAATAATATGACCAGATGCATGTGGCTCAATAGTAGGTGGTAGCACATTCAACTTCTCCATCGCCCTGTGGTATCGTGTCAGATAGTGCTGTACCACCTCCATAGGCTCTAGCTGCTCAAGCCTTGCCTTCTTTGCTATCTTGTCTTCTCCTTCATCGGCATCATGCTCAAGGTGTCCTACATCAGTAATATTCCTGACATATCTTACCTTGTATCCTAAATGAAGCAAATATCTGTAGAGCACATCAAAGGTAATGGCAGGACGCGCATGTCCAAGGTGTCCGTCTCCGTATACAGTCGGACCACATACATACATTCCTACTCTTCCTTCATTTATAGGCTTTAATGGCTCTACAATACGCGTGAGCGAGTTATATATTCTAAGCATATGCTACGTATTTTACTAGTTAACGGTGTTATCTGTCGTTTATATTGCAACTGCAAAGATAATGTTAATTCATTGATAATGTCATATATTCCTTAAATTTGCATTGGCATAGATTTTAAACAGATGGATAAAAAGGCTTATTTCTCTGACGAGGAGATCAAACGATACCTCCGTCATATCGATCTCGAGGGCGTAGGTCCTACGGGTCAGCGCAAACTGAAAGAGGCTAGCGTTTGCGTCGTAGGCGCCGGAGGCTTGGGCTCCCCAGTCCTCTTGTACCTGGCAGCTGCAGGCGTGGGTCGTATAGGTATAGTCGATGGCGATAATGTCGACTTGAGCAACCTCCAACGCCAAATCATCCATTCTTCTTCTTCCGTGGGTACTCCTAAAACGGAATCGGCTCGCCAACGTATAGCCGAACTCAACCCTCACGTCAGTGTGGAGTGCCACAACTCTTTCTTGACACCCGATAACGCCTCCGATATATTGTCTAAATACGATTTCATCATCGAGGCTACCGACCATTTTGAGTCTAAATACCTCATCAACGATACTTGCTCCAAAATCAATAAGCCTTTTAGCATCGGCGGAGTGCAGCAGTATAGAGGCCAGACTATTACTTGCATCCCTGGCTCTCGCACCTATCGCGACCTCTTCCCTAATGCCGAGGATAACGCAGAGTGCCACTCTTGCGCCATCTTGGGTATACTGGGCGTAGTCCCTGGTATCATAGGTACCATCCAGGCTACCGAGGCTATCAAGTATATACTCAACCTGGGGCAGCTGCTCACCAATAGATTGCTTGTCTTCGACGCCCGATCAATGTCTTTTAATGTTCTTGAGTTTTAATTTACCTTTGTATCATGATTTCTAACAACCAAAAGAAACTGATCCGCCAACTGCGTATGAAAAAATATCGCGATTCTTCGGCTCTTTTCATTGCCGAGGGCGCTAAAATCGTGGCGGATATGCTCCACAAGGGTATCAAACCTCATACATTGTTCTGCACCGAACGGGGCATCAGCGATTTGTCGGACTTTGGCATATCGTCTTCTTCTAATATTACCTTGGCAGATGAACCGGAAATGAAGGAGTTTTCAGAAATGACCCACCCTACTTCCGTACTGGCAATCCTCCATAAACCGGCGGATAACCTCATCGAGCCTGATTATCTGACACAAATACTGAACGGCCCTACCGATACTTTGGTCCTAGCCCTCGACGACATACAGGACCCAGGTAATATGGGTACCATCATTCGTATCGCCGATTGGTTCGGAATACATAATATCTTGCTCTCGCCTACTTGCGCCGACCCCTTCGGACCGAAAACAGTACAGGCTTCTATGGGCGCCATAGCTCGCGCAGAGATTACCCAGACCAATCTGGTCGATTTCTTTAAATCGCTTAACAACAACGTCCCTATCTATGGCACAGTCCTCGAAGGCGAGAATATTTATAGCGCTCACTTGTCCCAAAATGGTGTTGTACTAATGGGCAACGAGGGTCATGGTCTTTCTCACGATGTCTTGAATGCCTTGACTCACCGCCTCCTCATACCTTCTTACCCTGCCAACGCTGTCTTAACTAGCGAAAGCCTCAATGTTGCCGCTGCTACCGCAGTAGTCCTTTCTGAGTTCCGCCGAAGATAACTGATTGTAAATGAAGAACAATACCATTCCCGGCCATATAGCCATGATAGTATCTAATATGCTGTGGGGCCTCATGGCTCCTATCAGTAAGGATACTCTCAATTTCTTCGCTACCAACAGCATCAATCCCGTGGTCTTGCCTTCTCTGCGAATCCTCGGAGCTACATTCGCTTTCTGGGTGCTCTCATTGTTTCTTCCCAAAGAGCCTGTGGCTAAGGCTGATAAGAAGCAGCTCTTCGGCGCAGGTATGTTCTCTATCGCGTTCAATCAGTGCTTGTTCATCACTGGCATATCGTTTACTTCGCCTATCGATGCTAGCGTAGTCACTACCATGTTGCCTATCGTTACCATGATCCTGGCAGCCATAGTCCTCAAGGAACCGCTCACCCACCTCAAGGCTATCGGCGTATTGGTGGGCATGTCTGGCGCTTTGCTGCTGGTGCTGGGCGACGGACAGGGCCTTCACATGGATCGAGATCATATAATAGGCGACCTCATGTGCTTTACCGCCCAGGTCTCTTTCGCTTGCTACTTGGTTTTCTTCAAAAGTGTAATAGGCAAATACTCAGGAGCTACTCTCATGAAGTGGATGTTTACCTTCTCTGCCATCACAGCCACACCTTTCGTACTCCCGTTCCTTATCAAGGTGCCTTGGAGCGAAATGCCTCTGAAAATATATTCCGAGATCGCTTATACCGTCTTCGTGGCTACTTTTTTCACCTTCTTGCTTATTACCGTCGGCCAGAAACGTCTGCGCCCTACCGTCGTGTCAATGTATAATTATGTACAACCTGTCGTCTCTACTACCATCTCCCTCGTATGGGGCGTGGCTACTTTCGGCCTCACCAAGGGTATAGCTATCGCCTTGGTATTCGCAGGCGTATATGTCGTAACTCAAAGTAAAAAACGTTCAGATATAGAAAAACAACAATAACCATGAAACACGTCATCATCATCTTCTTGTCTCTGTTGTCATTGTCTGCCTTCGCACAGAATGCTCGCCGAGATTCTCTTATCCACATGGGTCGCGCCCTTCGCAACGCCCGAATGGAGGTCGAGGCTATGCGGTACTTTACCGAGGCGGGCGGCGACTTGGGCCGATACGAAATGGCTCTCACCCGATATTCCCTCGGCGAATATCACGCTTCTATCGAAATTTGCAAGGAGCTTATCAACCACGAGAGCATCTTGTCCGATGATGCCCATCTTCTTGTAGCTCGCATCCGCGACGCTCAGGGCCTCAAACGAATAGCTCGCCTCAAATACAATAAGTTGGTCAAAAAAGGTAACGCCGATGCCGCTTTCTACTTCGCCCTTATGCAGCACCGTAGCGGACATAATAATATGGCTGTCGACCTCCTCCAGAAATCTATCCGACTTAATAAGGCTAATGTCGACGCCCACGTTCTCCTGGCTCAAATCCTTATCGATAACGGCCAACGTTACTTGGCTATGCTCCCTCTTATGTACTCTTTGTTGCTGCCCAACGATACCGCCGATATCCGCACCAACGCCCGTACCCTGGAGTCGCTGTGGAGCTCAAATTCGGATATGGTGCGCCAACTGCATTTGTCCCACCTCCCATATGTCTCTCCTGCAACCAATGCCGTGGAGGATCATATCTCTAATTGGAATAGAACCATAAATTGCCCCAAGGATTCTCCTCGATTGCTGTGCATGATGCCCCTATTGCTTGAGTACTTGCAACTCAATCAGTCGTCCAACCTCGATTGGTGGCAGATAGTATACGCCGATTTCTTCGTCTCTATCCGCGAAGCTGGATTCGAACAGCCGTTCTTATACCTCATCTGCACTTCTCTTAACCCCGACTTGTCTCGCAATTGGGTCGAAAATCATGAGGCCGATTACGCCGAATTCTTGACTTGGCTATCGTTCCAACGTTAATTTGTCTCATTTTTCTTCGCCAAAAAGCAAACAAAAAATGGGGTCAACAAGTATACTAGGTCATAAACAACGTTAAATTCCACGATAATGGCTAAAATACTAACAAAACAGTTCCAATACTCTGGTAACGACGATTTCGATATCCCAGTAGATATCCAGATTAACGATTTCCTCAAGGCAGAAAACCTTACTGCTGATGATATAGTAGATGTTAAGTACGAGGGACACTCTGTTCTCGGTGTGAGCAACTATTCCGCTCTCGTCATCTATAAGACAAAGTAATTCTTGCCTGCAAACATAAAAGGAGTCTGCCTTTCAGGTGGACTCTTTTTTTATGTACCTTTGCACCCGTAAAATCCTTTTTCATATGACTGAACACCGCAAATTGCGTATCGAGGAACTGGGACGTATATCTATCGCCGAAAATAAAGTGGCCCAGCACGAACACTTGACCGTCGTCTTGGATAACGTACGTAGCCTCAATAATATAGGCTCGGTTTTCCGTACCTCCGATGCAATGGATGTCGAACGTGTCATACTTTGCGGCATATCGTCTACCCCCCCTAGCCCCGAAATGCACAAGACCGCCCTCGGAGCCGAGGATTCTGTACCTTGGAAATACTACGAGGATACCCTCTCCGCTATCCACGACCTGAAAGCCGAGGGCTATACCATCATAAGCATAGAACAGACCCAAAATAGTACCCCTCTCCAAAATTTCCCCTTCTCCAAGAATGGCAAGTATGCCATCATAATGGGTAACGAGGTCCACGGAGTCCAACAGTCCGTAGTCGACGCTTCCGATCTATGTATCGAACTTCCTCAGTTCGGCTCTAAACATTCTATGAACGTAAGCGTAACTACCGGAATGGTCCTCTGGGAAGCCACAACCAAAATCAAAGGACTGCGAACAAAATAAAAAAACTGCGAGCAACCTTATATCAGCCTTATATCAGCCCATACCCACAAAGGCCCCACAAACACTGCATCATGCCACCTCTCAGTGACCTTCATCAGAATGGATAGCCAATAGCAAAATTCAAATTAATATCCTTGGCACTAAACGACTTGTCAGCTATTATCCACCCATTCTTGCTGTCAAGTGTCGTCGGGTCATGTAGCTTCACCGCTCCATCTAACCTGACTATAAAGAAATCAAAATTCAGTCGTATGCCTAAACCTCCTCCAAGTGCCAATTCTTTATAAAACTCTTTGCTGATCTTGGCATCGTGGTCATTCGTCGATTTGTCTAGCGACCATATATTGCCAGCATCCACAAATACTGCACCCTCTAATGCTGAAATAATGTGGAATCGATACTCTATATTGGCCTCAAGTCGCATATCTCCCATCTGGTTGTGATACCTCACATCTTTATCTGCCTTGGCAGTACCTGGACCTAATCCCCTGATAGGCCAGGCACGAATACTGTTCGCTCCTCCTACAAAGTAACTCTTCTCAAATGGTAGCATCTTGGAGTTCCCATACGGAACACCTATACCCGCAAAAAACCTGTATACCCAGGCATTCATCCATAAGTCCGTAGCCTGACACCTGAGCTCAAAGTCTGTCTTTATATACTGCGCATATCGTATTCCCCATAAGGTATTGTACGATCCGTCTTCATTCTTTACCTCGGTCATCTCGTTTTTTAAAGCACTCAGTACATTGCCAGCGGTCTCAAGTCCTGCCCTCACATACCATGTGGTACCTAGCTTCTTCGTCAACTGCTGGTTGAATAAAAACGAATAGTTGGCCGAAAATATAAAGTGGTCTTGATATGAGTACTGTAAATAGGATTTTGATATGTAATTCTTGAAGTTGTCACTAATGGCTGGAATCTTCACTACATTAAACTCCACAGGCGTCACCGTGTGCAACACATATTGCGACCCATGGAACGTATACCTCATATAGGCTGTAACAAGCGACTTCGTGAAGTCTGGTCGCCTCTGATAGTCATAGGATAGATTGAAGACCGTATGCGGATTCCTCCTCTTGTGAAATGTCTCGGTCACATAGGGGAAAAAGAGTTTTGGAAACGATAAGTCTGCCGATGCCCCAAATTCCATAGTCATAAATCGCTCTTTGCCATCTCGGGCAAACTGGTTTTGCAACGCAAACCTTACCCTGGTATTCAGCGTCTCTGCTCCACTGAATAGATTCAAGTGCCTGTACGTAAGCGATAACGCCCCTCCTAGGTTGCCCGAGGAGTTCGTCCCTTCTACGTCTACCGAATAGTCTTGCTGCTTTATTGTGTTAATGTTGACTTTCGCATATAGCTTGCCGTAATCGTCTGCCCCCGTCGTGTCTACCTTCTCCGTAAACCTGGTGGATACAGTATTGATAATGGCCAACGACCGAAGACGCGAATTCGTCAACTCTACATCACTGAGCTTATACATCTCACCGGATTTGACAAAACAGTTGTTCTTCAATAACGAGGGACGAAAAATACTGCCTTCGTCAACCGACTTGCCGTTTATCGTATATTCTACCGTGTCTATATAGTACCGCTTGTGGTGTAGCCCCTCTAATGGCGCTAATACCAACATACTGTCATCTACCACCAAACGCTGCCTAGTACTGTCTGCTATATAGTATATGTAGTCTTTGTTGAATTTGTAATACCCATTGTTGTTTAGGTCCCTCGTTACCCTCTCTCGCTCTTGATCTTGTACATTCGAGTCAAAGGGATCTCCTCTCTTTAGTAGAGTGTACACCGTGTCGGCTTCTACTAACGCCCTTATGGAGTCATCTTCAACATTCAACGCTATGTTGCCTATCGTATACAGCGGACCGGCATTTATTATATAGTATACTTCACAGGTCTTCTCTCCCGTAATCTTCACTGAGTCTACTACCGATGCCCTGAAGTATCCTTTGCTCTTCAAAAATAGCGCTATCTGTTCTTTGCTTTTTTTCTGCAACTGCTCATCATATATCACTGGCTCACTGCCAATGCGCCTCAACCAGTTGTTCCACCCGTTATCTTTCTTTGGATTGGATAGATTGTATAACCCAAGGTTCAACCTCCATAAACCAAGTACCCTCACATTCGGACGCTGCCTCACATAGTCCATAACCTCATCGTGACTGAACCGACCCTTGTCGCCTTGTATGCGAACCTTGTCCAACAGATACTCCCCTTCTTGTACATACTTCGTCGAACGACACGAACATAATAAAGCTAGTACCAGAATCCCTAGCACTAGCCTCATGTATCTAAACTCTATTTTCTTTCGCTCGTTCACAATTACAAAATTAGACAAAAAAGCTCAATACTATCTGCCAATACGACAAAAAGCTTGCCTCTATCTGCCCGTTTGTCAGCTATATCTTCTTTACGTTCTGCCAAAATGTCACTTTTATGACAAAAAACAACTTTGGCACAGCTGTTGATATACTCAAAGCGTCGCTGATATTAAACAACGACCGTTTAATAGAATAACAATTAAAAAAACATACAACAATGGCACAAGTTAAAGGCAAAATCCTCGCTGGTAAAGTGCTCGTTAAGCCTCAGGAGGCAGAGACTAAAACCGTAGGCGGTATCATCATCCCTGATTCAGCTAAAGAGAAACCTCTCCGCGGCGAAGTAGTCCTCGTCGGAGCAGCTAAAAAGGACGAGACAGTTGAGGTAAAAGCTGGCGACGTAGTCCTCTATGGTAAGTACGCTGGTACTGAACTCGAAATCGATGGCGAGAAGTATCTCCTCATCAACCAGTCTGATGTTCTCTACATCATCTAATCATCAACTTGTAAAAGATTTTTATCATGGCAAAGAATATTAAATTCAATACAGAGGCTCGCGAGCTTCTTAAAAATGGCGTAGACCAACTCGCTAACGCAGTTAAGGTAACTCTCGGTCCTAAGGGCCGTAACGTAGTTATCGAGAAGAAGTTCGGCGCTCCTCATATCACTAAGGATGGCGTATCAGTAGCTAAGGAGGTTGAACTCGCCGACCCATTCGAGAACATGGGCGCTCAGATGGTTAAGGAGGTCGCTTCTAAGACTGGCGACGACGCAGGTGATGGTACAACAACAGCTACTGTCCTCGCTCAGGCTATCGTAACAGCTGGCATCAAGAACGTAACAGCTGGCGCTAACCCAATGGACCTTAAGCGCGGTATCGATAAGGCTGTCGCTAAGGTTGTGGCTAACATCAAGGAGCAGGCTCAGGAGGTCGACAATTCTAACGAGAAAATTAAGCAGGTTGCTACAATATCTGCTAACAACGATAGCGAAATAGGTACTCTCATCGCCGAGGCTATGGGTAAGGTCGGCAAAGAGGGCGTTATTACCGTCGAGGAGGCTAAGGGTACCGAGACAACCGTAGAGGTGGTTGAGGGTATGCAGTTCGACCGCGGTTATATCTCTCCTTACTTCGTAACTAATACAGAGAAGATGGAGGCTGAACTCGATTCTCCTTTCATCCTCATCTACGATAAGAAAATCTCTACAATGAAGGATATGCTCCCAGTTCTCGAGAAAACAGCTCAGACTGGCCGCCCTCTCCTTATCATCGCAGAGGATGTCGATGGCGAGGCTCTCGCTACTCTCGTTGTTAACCGCCTCCGTGGCTCCCTCAAGGTGGCTGCTGTTAAGGCTCCTGGCTTCGGCGATCGCCGTAAGGAGATGCTTCAGGATATCGCTGTCCTCACAGGTGGCGTGGTTATCTCTGAGGAGACAGGCCTTAACCTCGAAATGACTACCCTCGAAATGCTCGGCCAGGCTGAGAAGGTTTCTATCAATAAGGATAATACAACTATCGTTAATGGCGCAGGCGATAAGGCAACTATCGCAGAGCGCGCAGCTCAAATCAAGGCTCAGATCGCTAATACTAAGTCTGATTACGATCGTGAGAAACTCCAGGAGCGTCTCGCTAAGATCGCAGGCGGCGTAGCAGTCCTCTACGTAGGTGCAGCCACAGAGGTTGAGATGAAGGAGAAGAAGGATCGTGTAGACGACGCTCTTTGCGCTACTCGTGCTGCAGTAGAGGAGGGTATCGTTCCTGGTGGTGGCGTAGCTTACATCCGCGCTACTAAGGTACTCGATAACCTTAAGGGCGATAACGCCGACGAGACAACTGGTATCCAGATCATCCGTCGCGCTATCGAGGAGCCTCTCCGCCAAATCGTATTCAACGCTGGCCTCGAGGGCGCTGTCATCGTACAACGCGTGAAGAATGGCAAGGGCGATTACGGTTACAACGCTCGTACAGATACTTTCGAGAACCTCTTCTCTACTGGCGTCATCGACCCAGCTAAGGTTACTCGCGTAGCTCTCGAAAACGCAGCTTCTATCGCTAGCATGATCCTTACTACCGAGTGCACTATCGCCGAGGAGAAGTCCGACGCTCCAGCACCAGCAATGCCACAGGGCATGGGCGGTATGGGCGGTATGATGTAATCATCCCTTATATAGCATAAAATCAAAGGCAAGCTTCTTGGCTTGCCTTTTTATTTTCCCCCTACTTGCTGAGCTCTATATGATAGGCGGCGCCTACTTGTATCTGATGGAACGGATAGTCACGCAACCCTTTCTGATACCCAGCTATCACCTCCCATTGACTTAGCCGGTAGCGCAACTGTGTCTTCATCTCTATGGGTTGGTCTCTCGCTAGCTCCGCAGGTATGCAGTCCCTGTTCTCCCATCCGCTATACCCACTTAACGAGTATGATAAATATAGCTTCTTGTACCTCCAAGATAATAGCATGCCATACATCATGGCATCATTCTGCCTGCCAGCACTGGTCTGCCAACACAAAAATCCTCCCGATAAAGCAGCCCTCAACTGGTGCTCTCCTATCTGCTTGCTCTTGCCGGCAGTGACATCAAAGAAATATCCCGCCGCATCATAAAAACGCGCTATGTCATACCCATTGCCCGACGCAGTCTTGAGTACCGCCCTAAGAGTAATGTCTGGCTTGTACTCTCCTTCTAACATCACGTGTATATTGGTGGATACATATACATCTCCTACCATGACACCCTTCCGCGCCTTGGTATTGGTCAGGACTAATGTGTCCAACCTGCAGACTTCTAGTCGCTTGTCGGAATTCTTATACCACTCTACCATATGCCCCCAAAGCGAAATATTTACCCTGGGCGTATATAGCGGCATAGTGTATTGGGGACGAAAACTTAATGTGTAATCTCCTTGATACCCTATAAAACCATTGCTGGTAAGCTCTATACTGATGTCTTCTTGCGTACTCCCATCTATCATCTCTGGCACAGGAAAAGCACAGGGCCCAAAATAATATGGCGATATCTGAGATGTCAATTTCCACGAATAGGGTACCAACGGCGTCTGCGAATGGATCATGCTGGTAAATAACATTAGCAGAATGACAACAATACCGTACTTTCTTTTATCTCTTATAAGCAACATCTGCTATAATTTCTTAATTTTGAGGCCCAAAGATAGTCAATTTTGAACACACTCTTTCTAGAGTGCCTGTATAACTATGCGTAAGAGTACCCCGGTATCATCTATAATAATCTGCTTGCTGTTTTGCCTGAATAGCTCCTCTTTCGCTCAGACTGTCGATACCGTTTCTGCTTCTGTTATCCATAGATTCTTGCACTACGGCGACCTGGCTCGATACTTGGAGCAGGAGAATAGCTATACTGTCTATCAGGGTGTATACCAGGGTCAATGGTCCGATGGCGACCCTCTTATTTTTTCTATCCAGGGTAATAGCTACCGCAATAACAAGTTCTATATCAATGGAATGAGAGTGGACGACCGCTTCAATCCTGGCTCTACCCTCTTCCGCCCTAATATGGAGTCGCATAACTTGCTTATCAACTATAGGAATTCGCGTCTTTACTTCGAACACGATAGCTTGGCAAACAATTATATTCAGTTCTCTGGCAACATAGGGGGGCTTAGCGACGTCTCGCCTTCTTCTGCTCATATAGTCCATTGGTTCCACGGTACCGGCATAGAGGGGGCTTACCATAAGGATCTTATCAATGAGCGACAGCATACTAAAGGCGCCGGTAAAGTCGAATCTGAATTTTCTGTCCATAGCAATTCTTCGCATGGATTGCGACAGCATATCTACGCTACGTATGGGCAACGTATGATACCTAATATCAACCATACTGGTCTCGTCCGCGAGGAGCCTCTGTATAGAGCCGATTATTTTACCGCTCAGTTGGACGGCGAATTGCCTTGCCGCCAGATTTTCTTCAACCAACTGGGATATTTGTTCCACTTCGGTTCTAATAGTAGCTACGGTAGCGCTCATTATTTGAATAGGGACGAATTATCGGACCTCTCTACCTTGAGCGCATCTGTTTATGCCAACCGCAAGGGACTGACCGTAGGCACAACGTATGCCTGGAATAAACAGAAACATAAAAAACTGAATTTCGAACGTAATATCGTCGACCAGGATGGCGAGTCTCTGTACCCTTGGTCCCCAGATGCTTCGTCTCATGAGTATTCTCTCTATGTCAATTACGAACATTCTCTTTCCCCTTCGCTGAACTTTCACGCCGAGGGGTATAATAGCTTCTTCTCTATCGCAACCGATAGCGAGCATTGGACTTCTGTCGTCTACCAACAGCACCCGGAGTCTGATACCCGCACTAATCTTTATACCATCGATTGGCAGAGCCATTCTTTTATCGCTGGATTGCTCGAAAACTTCCTGGGGGTCGATTGGTATCATAGGGTGTGCAACTGGTGCGATATCAAATCTTCTTTGGATCTGACATTGGATGGATTCTTGCTGAAGAACAAAAGCCACATCTTGCCTCATTGGCAGTCTTCTGTAGCTGTCAATATCCACCCTTCTTCTTGGTTTAGCGCATCCGTAAATGTCGGATACGAACGACTGACATATACCATGGAGCATTTGCGGTTCTTGAGCGACGACTACCTGAATGGTAGGGCTTACTTCGGCGAGTCTCAAGACTTGGCTTACACTACTGGCGGAGCTTACCATAAGCTTGAAAAAAAGGGATTGGCTCAGCCTTCTTTGTTCGCCCTTAATATCCCCTTTACTTTTTCTTACAAACGCCATGAGTTCATGAATTATCTGGTCTTGAAGAAATATATCCACCCTTGGATGACTGCCTTCCTTGGTAATATATCGGATAATGGACGCTTCATTGATGGCGTATTCTACCCTAACCCAGGTGAATGCCAATACAACATAGGGTACATGCCTCACAACCTCATGGGTAGCTTGCCTTTCTTTATCGGCCATATCGGACGCTATTCTTATAAGGGCGAAAAAATCTTAGTGAGCGTCTCTTGGCAGTCTATGATGGGTGCTAGCCCTAGCGCTCTTGGCGTAGGCCCCGCCGCAAACGATATAGGCGTACTGGATGAATCTACAGCTAACCCTAATACACATATCGTTACCGAAAACCGCAACGGCAAATACCCAGGCGTGGGTAGAGTCGACCAGGATAAGGCTTACGTGGCAAGGGTCTCACTGGGATATAACGTGTGCAACTGGCTCTCTTTCAATTATATGTTCAAATGGACCGATGGACAGCCTTTCTCGCCTATCCATATAGTGTCGTCCGACGTGTCGACTGCTTCTGGGACATACCAGCAACAGGCTTTCTTGCCTACTCGTAGCCGTGGTATCAATCCTACCGATGGCAACTTCGGATGCAGAGAGAGCGCTATATTCAATTTCGATGTTTCTGCTCATTTCAACTGGACGTGGAGTGGACACCCAACAAGAGCTAGCATATACTATTATAACTCTTGGGACTATGGCAACGTACTCATAGAGTATATGGTCCCACAAAACTTGGAGGGTTGTAACATGGGCGACCGCGGCCCTAATATGACTCTAACCATACCAGGGGGACTGATATGTTCGCTTAGAATGGATCTGTAACAGCATATTTTTAGTGTATCGGTCTGTATCTTACATATTGCGTTCGGCTGTAGTCTTAATACTGACTATATGTAGCATGAGTAATTCTTATGCTCAGGATTCGTTGTACGTGACCCCAAAGAAACATTGGCTGAATAGAGTGGGCGATAATAAGGTCTTCCTCTCTGTCATCTCTGGCGCCCCTTTGCTGGGTATTGCAGCATTGAACGAAAAAACTAACGATAAATTCCGCGCTCTGCGTAATCAGTACACCCCCAATTTTTCTACTCATATCGACGATTATCTCTTGTATACCCCAATGCTGGCTTTGGCTGGCATGAAAATGGCTGGCGTAAAGAGCCGTAGTAGCTGGGGAAGATTGATCGTCTCGGATGCCTTGGCTTTGTCGCTCGAACTTTCTAGCGTCAATATGGTAAAGAACAATTATACTTACTGGAGACCGGATCTGGGGGGACCTAATTCTTTCCCTTCTGGCCATACCGCCAACGCTTTCATGATGGCTTCAATGTTCGCTAAGGAGTATGGCTATATATCTCCTTGGCTGACCGCGGGTGCTTATTCTATTGCTACTTCTACTGGCGTCATGCGAATGGCCAACAACCGTCACTGGATTCGCGATGTCATCATGGGCGCAGGCATAGGTATCCTCTCTACCGAAATAGGCTACCTGATTGCTGATGCTATATTCAAAGAGAAGGGTCTTAATATACCTGATAATTATCTCTTCAACGACCTTTCTAGGCCTAGCTTCTTTTCTATCTTCTTCGGTAAGAATATACCTCTTAGTGGATACCCCATAAATCAGGATACCCCCTTCGGCTTCTCTTCGGGTACTGCTATGGGCATCGAGGGTGCTTACTTCTTTAATAGGTATATAGGCGCAGGTGCCCGATTCTCTGTCTCTTCTACTAGAGCCGTAGGCACAGACCCCAACAACGTGGAGGCGGATCTGCTCTACTACTTCATGTCTTTCTCTGATTGTATGTACTACTCCTTGTCTTTCTCTCCTGGCTTGTATGTCTCAAAGAGCTTGGGGAATAGATGGCTGTTGGGTGGTAAATTGTTGGGCGATTACGTCGCTTACCCTACTATGAAAAACAACGGCACTGTCGTGCCTCACGACCATGGCTTCGGCTTCGGAACGGGTGCTTCTATTACCTTTAGAGCTCGCCCTAATTATGGCCTCAAAATGTTCGCCGACTTGAACGTACGCCCTGCTCATAGCTTGTCTGAGACGGGTCTCTGGACTTCTATTACGTGTGGTTTCGCTTTCTCTTTTTTGTGCCCTTAATAAAAAAACTGCGAGCAACAACTATGCTCCAACTACTCTCTATATACATAGCAACTGACTTTCTTATTAAAAAACTGCGAGCAACCTTATATCTCTCTCTTATCACAGACTACCCAGATAGGCTTCTCTAAGGATGCCTGATCTCCCCTGAAACTAGAATTGTATATATTCCAACATATACTTGTCTTTCTTACTGTCTGTGAATAGTGGTTCTGCCATCTCCCTAGTAAGCTTCTTGTGTCTGTAACGTAATCTCAATAACGCCCTCCCTAACTCTTTTCGCATATAGGGATGCGCTAATAGCTCTTCTTGTGTTACCTCGTTTATCTTTATGTGCTTTATGCTTGCTTTGCCTATTGTCAACTGGGGTGCTATCTGATTGTACCTGGCTGTGTCTATCGTGGCTATCTCTTTTATTTGCTCAATATCAATAAACCCTCCCAATACCGTCCTCTTCTCTATAATTCGCTTGGCTGTCTTCTCGCCTATCCCCCTTACCTTGCATAGCTGCTCCATATCTGCCGCGTTGATGTCTACCAATATTACTTCCTTCTCCTTGCTCTTGCTCAGTGTGTCTCTTCGCCAGACTATACGTTCTGAAATATGTGGCGCCATAACATACGAGAATATATCTGGCGTTACCGCACGTAACGTGTCTACCGCCATGCTGCCTCTTACTATATACTTTTCTCGATATTCTAGTAGTGAGTCTATTATCGGTTGGGAGATGCCCAACTTCATTAGCGTATCTGCCGAGGTGTAATATAGACTTACCTTCATAGCCTTGCGCTTCGTCTTTTCTTTGGGTAACGAATAATCTGCATACTTCCCTCCTTTAACGGGAACGTCATATATCAGTAATTCTGATTTGCGCTCTACCAATGCACTGTCTATCCCCCTCATCCGCAATAGGTGCTCTTTATCTCGTATCCACCCTCCCGCATCTCTGTACTTGAGTATGTTGACTATCAGCGCAGACTTGAAGCCAAATGCCGACAGCTGTGTCACATTGGCATAATTAACGTGCAGAGTATCGGTCACAACCGCCTCCGCAACAGAATCTTCTCCTACCTCAATGGAGATTCCTTCCATCGACATAGTACTTGGCTTAAGTACCCGCCACACAACAAGGCTCAATAGCGCTATGACTATTATAGTGAGCCAGTTGTTTATCGTGGTCTTGAAGAGTGGCTCAAATTTCATCTGTTTAGTAGCTTTCTTTTTTTATCGGTTAATCAAATAGCTCTATCCCAAACCACGATAGCATCTTGGAGACAAATATGAACAGTATCGCCCAGGGCGCTATATATTTGGCTAGGAAATAAAATACGGGGAACAACTTGAACTTCCCTCCGTGCGCTTCCATCTCAGCTCTCATCTTCTTGGCTCCTATACATACAGGAACACTGAGTATGATGAAGAATCCGCCTAATGGCAACATCACATTGGCCGAAAGATTGTCAAAGAAATCAAGCATCGGCGAGAAGGTCGCACAGCCTATACCTAGTATTATCGTAAGCGTAATAGCAAAAACAGTAGCTCTTGGCCTCTTCATGTTGTACTTCGACAACAAAAAGTCTACTAGTACTTCCAACATGGATATGGACGACGTTACAGCGGCTACTACCAACAACAGAAAGAATACTACGCTGATAACCCAGCCCATCGGCATCTGATTGAAAACATTTGGTAACGTCTCAAATACCAACCCTGGACCGCTTCCAGGATTTACACCACACGCAAACGCACATGGAAATATCATAAGTCCAGCTAAAAAGGCTATGAAAAAGTCTATCATAGCAACACTTACCGCACTCTTCGGCAAATTCTGCTTCTTCGAAATGTACGATCCATACGTGGTCATCGTACCCATACCTAGACTCAACGAGAAAAAGGCTTGACCTAAGGCCTCAAGTACCGACTTAATACTGAGCTTGCTGAAGTCGGGAGCTAATAAAAAACTTATGCCCTTGCATTCTGTATCCAACGTAATGGATCTGATACATACCACAATTATCAACAATAGTAATACTGGCATCAATATCTTACTGTACTTCTCAATACCGCCAGATACCCCCCTGGCTACAACATAACCAGTAAGGCTGAGCATTATGACCATCCAGAATATACTTATCGTAGGGTCAGATACAGTGTTGTGAAATGTCTGAGATACTTCCGCCGTCGTCAAATCTTGCAACTTGCCAGTCACCGAAAGATATACATAGTACATCGTCCATCCAGCAACTACATTGTAAAACGACATGATGACAAACGCACATACTACTCCCGAAAATCCTATCAAATACCAATGCCCCTTGGGCGAAATCTGCCTGAACGCATCTGTAACTGGCTTGCCGGTCATACGTCCTATCGAAAACTCCGACATCAATACCGGTAGTGCAATAAGTATCATGAATATCAAATACAATAACAAAAACGCAGCTCCCCCATTCTCTCCCGTAACGTATGGAAAACGCCAAATATTGCCAAGACCAACCGCCGATCCAGCAGCCGCCGCTATAGCCCCTATCTTACTATTGAAACCTTCACGCTTCATTTTACTTTCGCTTTTGCTGTTATTTGTACGCTCAAAATTACAAAATAATTGTAGACTTATAAAACATTTTACATCTTCCTATACCCCATCCCATCTCCTCTTGTATAGAACAACCGTAATCAATAAATAAAAAATGGGTGCCATACCTACCGTACGACACCCATCTTTACTATTTCTGCACCGTTTGCTAGTACATCTTTGTGATATCCCACACAAACGCACGGATACCATTTTCTTCATTCACATGGTCAAGCTTCTCTACATACTTGAGCAACACATCTACTACCTCATCTTGTACTATCGTGAGGTACGAAGAGTTCATCTCTGGCCAAGCATGCGAACCCATACGTGGCTCTCCTCCTTTTGAACCAGCACCATAAACTAGTGGAAACTGTGTGAAACCTTTAATCTTCAACTGCGAGAAGATAAAGTCCACACGCTCCGTAAGCGCCTGGTTGAATACTATCATTACTGCTTTCATAAAGCCTCAATGTTTTTCTAGGTTAATAATATGGGGGATGAGGGCCATCCCCCCGTGTTATTACTGAATCTTCTCTGGAAGCTCACTCTCATCAAAGCCATCCATGAATCGGTACTGCTTACGCTCTTGCGAGAGCTTGTCACGACTACCACTCTTGTCTGTCGCAGCATATACCGCAGGCGTAATGATAAGGGTCACAATAGTCGAGAATACCATACCTCCAATTACCGAAATACCCATCGGACGCCATGTCTCTGCACCCTCACCCATAGATATAGCCATTGGAAGCATACCCAAAATAGTAGTAAGGGATGTCATCAATACTGGACGAAGACGCGAACGACATGCCATCGATATAGCATCATATAGCTTGTACCCTCGCTCACGCATAAGGTTGATATAGTCAATGAGCACAATACCGTTCTTCGTTACAATACCTACAAGCATCAAACATCCAAGAGCCGCCACAATCGAAAGCGTTACTCGCGTAATAACCAATGAGAGCAATACACCAGTAAATGCAAATGGAATAGCAAGCAAGATGATAAATGGCATCTTGAAACTCTCAAACTCAGCCGCCATAACGATGTATACCAAAAGCATAGCAAGAATGAAGAGCATGATAATACCCTGGAACGACTCCTGCTGATCCTCGTATGTACCACCTACATATACCGAAGTAATTCCTTGTGGAAGCTTAACTCGATCAACATACTCCTTGATACCATCAGCAATATCACCCATTGTAACATCATCGTTAGGTGTTACAGTAATAGTAACATAACGCTGCTTTGACTTACGAGTAATTGATGGTGGAGAATATCCCTCGACAACATTACCAAGCTCCTTGAGTCGTACCTTCTGACCATAACCATCTGTTATGATGAAGTTCTCAACCTCTGTAATAGAATGACGGAACTCTTCCTTGAGTCGTACAATAATATCATACTCCTCACCTTCCTCTTTGTACTTAGAGTTACGGTAACCATAGATAGATGTACGAATCATAGAACCTACACCAGCAGTTGTAAGACCATGACGAGCAAGTTTCTCTCGGTCAAGCTCAATATGAAGCTCTGTCTTATCATCACCACGAGAGATAATCACATCCTCTGCACCAGGAATCTTCTTGAGCTCATTTGCAGCCTCAATAGCAAAGTTCGCTGTAGCATCAAAGTCGTGACCAAAAATCTCAAGGTCTACTGTATTGCCAGTTGAACCATTCTGACCAAACTGTACACGATACTCAAGTACCTCAGGATACTCCTTAAGAATCTTACGAACATCATCACCAATCTGGAATACCGAACGCTTACGATCCTTGATATCAACAACACGAACACGCATATTCATAACGTTCGAACCTGTTGTAGACATCATTGATGCAAATGAAGCCGACTCCTCAGAACCGTATGAAGTAGTAAGGATCTTAAGTTCCTTTGTCTCCTCAAGATGAGCTCGTATCTTGGCATCAATATCCATAGCAATACGCTTGGTCTCTTCTACACGCTGACCTTGCTGCATCTTGGCATAAACACTGATATTACATGTATCATTCTGTGGGAAGAACTCTGTCGATATCAACTTAGCAAGGAACAACGACGCTATGAACAATACCGTCATGGAGATAATTGTCACTGCCTTGTTGTTAAGTACCCACTTAACAATACGCTCGTAGAAGTTGTCCAAACGTGCCAAGTTGCGTTGCGACCAATTGTAGAACGAGTACTTCTTTCCCTTGTCCTGATCCTTCTCACGAAGACGAAGAATCTTCGAACAAAGCATAGGCGTAAGTGAAATAGCCGTAATCGTAGAGGTAGTAACACTCACACAGATAATCCAGCCAAGAGGCTTGAAGAAGATACCCATCATACCAGGCAACAATGTCAATGGGAAGAATACCGCAATTGTTACAAGTGTTGTAACAATAACCGATGTCCACACCTCATTTGTACCATACTTAGCAGCCTCCTTAGGACGAGAACCACGGTCGACGTGCTTGGTAACGTTCTCCAATACCACAATCGCATCATCCACCACCATACCGATGGCAATAGAGAGAGACATCAAAGAGATAGTATTGATAGAACCATCTGTTACTGCAAGATAGATAAATGCAACGACAAGAGAGATAGGAATTGTCATCGCAATGATGAATGTAGATCTCCAACGACCAAGGAAAACGAACACCACGATAATAACGGAGAGAAGTGCATAAGCAAGTGTCTCCTTAAGGTTATTCATAGCCTTGATGATAAAGTCGGAGTTATCCGTAATCATCTGGAACTTGATATCCGAAGGAAGGAACTTAACAGCATCATCAATAACCGTCTTAGAATCAGTTGCAACCTGTACTGCATTAGCATCAGATGTCTTGGTCACAAGAAGAATAGCACCATTCCTACGGTTAACCTGCTGCTCAAGTGTAATATCTCGGAGTGTATCTCGCACATCCGCAATATCCTTGATTCTGACAGTCTGACCGTTACCTACAGAAAGAACTACATTTCCAATCTCTTCCGACTCCTCAAATTCACCCTCTACACGGATTGAGTAATCCTCAAGACCTACCTTAATATTACCACCTGGCACATCACGGTTTTCTGCAAGAAGCGTATTACCAATACGATCAATAGAAAGACCGTATGCATCAAGTTTATTTGGATCCAGGTCGATGTAGACTACACGCTCTGGCATACCTGCTACATACGCAGAAGCCACACCATCTACACGGTTAAGACCCATTACGACCTTATCGTCAAGAATCTTGTAAAGACCTGTATACGACTCTTCAGCTGTAACAGCATATACAAGGATAGGCATCATAGAAGTAGACATACGCATGATAGTTGGGCGGTCTACATCATCAGGGAGCATATCCATTGTCTTATCTACGGCATCACGTACATCGTTTGAAGCGTTATCGAGATTGATACCCCACTCAAACTTAAGTGTTACTACCGAGAGGTTATCTGAAGATGTTGATGTCATCTCGTCGAGGTCATCAACTGAGTTGAGGCTGTTCTCGAGATGCTTTGTAATATTCTGCTCAATATCCGACGCGTTGGCACCAGGATACGTAGTCATGACCGTAATATAAGGAGGGTCAATCTTAGGATACTGGTCAACAGGCAGCGTGATATACGAGTATACACCGATAACTACGACAGCCAAGAAGACCATCATGGTTGAAATCGGCTTTTCTACTGCTGATGAAAATATACTCATTTTGTTATTGCTTTACGGATGAGAAAATTATTCTACGACTATTACTTCGCCACCGTCTACACAGTTGGCCTGACCAACAGAAATAAGCTTATCGCCCTCCTGAAGTGTCTGACCAGCGTATGGCTCAACAGCAACCTTGTCCTCGAAACGCTTTACGACTTTTACACCGACACGTACCGACTTGCCATCGCGCTCAACGAAGAGGTAACGCTCGTTAGAACCCTGAACCTTAAGAATAGCAATTGAAGGGACTACAATACGGTTCTCCTCACCAAGAGAGAAGTAGATAGTACCATACATACCTGGACGAAGAGCCTCATCGGAGTTGTTGAAAGTAATCTCCACCTCGAAAGTACGGCTTCTGACATCAATAGAAGGAGCTACGATAGAAACCACGCCATCGAACTTACGATCGGCATAAACATCGCTTGACATCTGAACCTTCATACCCTTCTTGATAAGGGTATAGTACTGCTCTGCAACATTTACCTTAGCCTTAACAGTGCTGATCTGCTCTACAGTATAGATAGGAGAACCCATATAAAGCTCGCCCTCATCCATATTACGTGCTGTAACATAGCCATTGAAAGGAGCAAGCATTGTAGTATTCTCGAGAAGAGTAGCGATAGCTGTCTTCATAACCTTATACTGTGTCTCGATTTGGTCGAAAGCCTGCTGGCTGATACTCTCAGTCTCCTTGAGTTTGAGAGCACGATTATATTCAGTCTCGAGATTCTTCAACTGAAGCTGAGTCTGCTGAAGATTGTTAGGGTCGAGTTCTACAAGTTTCTGACCCTTTACGATGCGGTCGCCCACCTCTACATAGAGTTTCTTGACACGTGCGCCCTGAAGTGTAGGAGATACTGCAACAGTCTCGTTAGCCTGAAGATTTGCGTTATAGGTCAAATCCTTAGACACCATCTGCTTTTCTATTGTAGAAACACGTACCTTGGTGCGAGTGTCTTCTGTCTTTTCCTCTGTGCTAGTACAAGATGCGAAAAGCACCATTGCTGCTAGTGTCGAGTAAATGAGATTCTTTTTCATTGTTTATATGACTATTTATTATTAACAAATTGATTAAAGGGCATTGTAAAGCTTCAAGAGCTTAGTCTGTGCCATTACTAGATTCATGCAAGCCTCGGCGTAAGATGTCTCAGCCGAGAGGTAGTTCATGTTGGCCTGTGTGAGGTCGAGACTTGAAAGCTTACCTGCGTCGTACTTAATCTTGTACTGCTTCAAGACCTCGGTAGCGACCTCGAGATTTGTAGACTGGAGCTGGTAAGCATCCAAAGACGACTTAAGTTCGTACTTGTACTGCTCCTCGTTCTGCATGAGATTGTCCTCTACGAGAGCGAGATTTGTGCGAGCCTTGACTGCGTCCAACTTAGCCTGACGGATCTTAGAACCCTTTGAGCCGCCATCGAAGATAGGGATATTCAATGTCAACACGCCTACGTGGTCGAAGTTCATGAATCCACCCTTGACAGCGTTAGAATACTGGTATGATGCTGTAACGGTAGGAATCCAACCAAACTTTTGCAATTTGATAGACTCGTCGCTTATCTCGATATTCTTCTGGACGAGTTTATAATCGAGGCTATTTTCGAAACTCAATTTAGAACCGTCGGACACTGCCTGACGCATAGAAGATATTGCGCTTTCGGTAATATAGTCGCCTATCTTATCCTGGCACTCCAACTGAGTAGAGATAGGCAACCCCATCTGAAGGACGAGGAGTCGCTTTGTGACCTCGACATTTCTATCGAGAGAGATAATTGCATTCTCGAGGTTCATCACGTTTACCGACAACTGCATTGTATCCATCTTTTCTACATAGCCCTGCTTGAAGAGGTTGGTAGTCTGGCGACGGATCTCCTTCATTTCGGTAAGATTCTTTTTGATAATCTCCCTATTATGCTCATAAACGAGAATTGCATAGTAAGTATCTATGACATTTTTCTTAGCAGTAAGGATATCGTTCTGATGCTGCACCTCCATAAGGTTGGCTGCCAGCTTCTGGATCTGATAACCCTTGATAGCCTGCATAGCGAAAGTCTCGCTAACAGAAGCGCCGATTGTGAGGGAGTTCTCCATCTTAATAGGCATTCCGCCGAAGTTCATCTCCTTACCGAAGTAAGTCTGGCCTCTAACCGAGCCGCTTGCCTGTGGGAGTAAATTAGAGCGAGCCTCTTTGATTTTCTCCTGATAAATCTCTAAATCTGTTTTAGAGTTCTGGAGGGTCTTGCTGAACTGAAGCGCCTGCTCCACAGCTTGTAGCAGCGATATCTGCATCTTTTCGCTACCTTGTGTACTTGCAGTCTGCTGAGCCATGCTCATTACTGAACATACTAGAGAGAGTGCTGCGATAGTAATTTTTTTCATTGTATTATGTGTCATCTTTTTGTTTACTTGAGAAATTGTCTGTTGTTTGTAACCGAATCTACCTTGTCAGTTTAGTTTCATAAACTCTTCATCTATGCGAACGCGCCCTTTTTCGGTAGCTATACCGCGGATAAAACAAAGAACTATATGTTTAAGGATTGTATCGTAGGCATATCTGCCGCTTGAGACGATACTCATTGATGCTCGTTGAGTAACCATCATAAGTTCGCCGACTAGACCCTCATTGACCTCCTTGACGAAGTAACCCTCTGCCTTACCCTTGCTCAACATTTTCTTTATTCCTTCGAGCTGTTCGTCTCTCTGCTTATTGAAAAGATCATTTGCGAGACGGAAGTGATAAAGATTGAGATCCTGGAGGAACAATGGGCTGATAGTGCTCAAATTTGTAGCCATATCGTGAGTAACCGTCAGCAATATATCTATTACATCCTTAGCCTCCTTGCAGAGTTCGCTTAATCGTTCTTTGCGTTTAGACTCCATGTATGATATACAATCTGACAACAATTCATCCTTAGAGTTGAAATTCTCGTAAAGAGTCCTCTTAGAAATGCCTACAGCCTTAGCGATGTCATCCATTGACACAGCCTTAAGCCCTCTATGAAGGAACAAATCTGATGCCTGTTCTATTATCGAATTGTATAATTCCATTAGTCTTTTTTACCACTAATAAAGCGATACAAATGTATGCCAGAAAACTCAAGAAACCAAATCAGTTTTCTAATATTAAGAAGATTTAACAGTCCACTGAAAATAATACTGAGTATGACCATTTTAGCCTATTAGGAATCAGGTGGTGAGCACGGGGAAGATACTCGCTGATATAAGAGAGCCTAGTTGTTGCTCGCAGTTTTTTTAATTATGCGCATTAAACAGGGCTATAAAAAACAGCGACGTCTGCACAGTAAATATCCGTACAGACGTCGCACTAAGTGACGTAAATTGAATTATCTTCTTCTTCCCTTACGAGAGCCGCCGTGTTTGCCCTTAGCGTTCTTAGCGCCCTTGCCCTTACCGGACTTAGAGCCCTTGGACTTCTTCATGACGCTCTTAGGAGGGATAGCGCTACCGCGACGGGCGCCGCGCTTCTTGTGGCTCAACGACTCCTCGTCGGAATAGACTACGTGACGCATATTGCAAGGCAGAGGCAGGCCTGCGTCCTTAGCCTTCTTATTCTGCAACTCTATATCGCGAAGAGGGGAACCAGCGAATACGAAATCCAACTGCTTCTTCTGCAAGTTGGCATTAGCGATACGGATATTGACCTTCTGGCCGATCTGGTATTTCTTTTTAGTATTCTTGCCGATGACGCAATAGTTCTCGTCGTCGAAGAAATACTGATCATCATCCATTTCGTGGATAGAGATCATGCCCTCGCACTTAGTCTCATCGATCTCGACATAAATACCCCACTCGGTAGCGCCTGTGATAGTTCCGACGAAATCCTCGCCCACGCGGTCGAGCATAAACTCCACCTGCTTGTACTTGATAGACTCACGTTCGGCATCGGCAGCCATAACCTCCTGGTCGGAACAATGCTTACACATCTCCTCGTATCTATCGGCGCTAACGCTACGGCCGCTATTAAGGTACGAATGAAGGAGGCGGTGAACCATCATATCGGGGTAACGTCTGATAGGCGAAGTGAAATGAGTATAATAGTCGAACGCCAAACCGTAGTGACCTATATTATGTGTGGTATATATAGCCTTGGCCATTGTACGCACAGCCAATGTCTCGACCATATCCTGTTCGCCCTTACCCTTAACCTCGTGGAGTACTCGGTTCACTGCATTATAGATCTCCTCGCCCTTTTTAGGCATTGCCTCGTAGCCGAATTTCTTGACGAACTTAGCGAACTTACGGTACTTCTCCTCATTAGGCTCATCGTGCACACGATAAACGAACGTCTTAGGAGAGCGCTTACGGCCGCTAGAATTGATTTTATCCATTCCAATATGCTGAGCTACAGTTCTATTAGCCAAAAGCATGAACTCCTCTACGAGCATATTTGACTCCTTAGCCTCCTTGAAATAGATGCTTATAGGCTTACCTGTCTCGTCGATATTGAATCGGACCTCCTGGCGTTCGAAGCCGATAGCACCAGCCGCGAATCTCTTGGCGCGTAGCTTCTGAGCCAAATCATTAAGTTGGAGCAATTCACTCTTGAAGTCGCCATCCTCGCCCTCGATACGAGCCTGAGCCTCCTCGTAAGTAAAACGTCTATCGGAACATATGACAGCCTTTGTGATTCTATAATCCAATATTTCGGCCTCGTCATTGATATCGAAGATAACAGAATAGGTAAGTTTCTCCTCATTGGGGCGCAAAGAACAAAGGAAGTTGGACAGACGCTCAGGCAACATAGGGATAGTTCTATCTACAAGGTAGACAGAGGTTGCTCTGTTATAACCCTCCTCATCGATCTTAGTTCCAGGCTGAACATAATGAGTTACGTCGGCAATATGCACACCCACCTCGTATCTATTCTTCTTTATCTGGCGGATAGACAATGCGTCGTCGAAATCCTTAGCATCGGCAGGGTCGATAGTAAATGTGGTCACGCCGCGCATATCCTCGCGCTTTGCGATCTCCTCGGGAGTGATACCTGCATCGATTTTCTCGGCCAAGAGCGTAAGTTCCTCGGGATATTTATATGGCAGATCGAACTGAGCCAAGATTGCGTGCATCTCGGTCATGTTATTACCTGCATCACCGAGGACATCAATGATCTCTCCCTCTGGAAGCTCCTCGGGGTCGGACCACTTGACAATTCGAGCCACAGCCTTCTGTCCGTCCTTAGCCTCCTTGAGTTTATTGAGAGGGATGAACATATTCTTACCTGCGAGTGCTTTGGAATCCACGATGAGATATGCGCCACTAGTATGAACCTCGACGAGACCTACGAATTGTTCATGGGCACGTTTTACTACCCTTACGACCTTACCCTCGGCTCCTTTACCATTGCGCCCCTTCTTAGTAAGGACTATTTCCACCACATCATGGTCGAGCGCGAAGCCACAAGCATCATGAGGAATAAAGACATCCTCCTCCTTCGCGCTCTGATTCTCACGGGTAACGAAAGCGTAACCCTTGGATGTTGCAGAAAAAGTACCTAGGATAGCATCCTCAGCAATATTGTCGCGAGTCACATATTTGAACAAACCTGGAGTTGGTTGTTCTATTTTGCCTCTTTCGGCCAAAGCCAAAAGTATATTCTGAACATTTACACGCTCAGTTTTATCAGTTATCTCAAGTTCGTCTGCTATCTCCTTATAGTTAGCCTCCTTGCCCATTCTATCAAATAAAGCGGTGAGAATGCGCTTGCTCAATTTCTTATTATTCTTCAGAGCCTCCTCCTGAGCCTCTATCTCCTCCATTGTGTATTCGACTTTCTCCATAGTATTATGTCTGTTTAATTCGTATTGTTATTATCTGATGCAAAGAGACGCTCTATATCGGCATCGAGATTATCGGTAGCGAACTTCTCTTTGGGTTGTGTATCTATATCGTGACCCTGCTCGAAGAAGTTCGTAGGAGTGCATCCGTAGAACTTAGTAAAGCATCGGGTAAAATATTTAGGATCATTAAATCCCACTTCATACGCTATATGTGCGACATTGAGGTACTTTTTGTCCTTGCAGGCCAAGAGCATCTTCTTTGCGACATTTAGACGGTATGTCCTTAAAATCGTTCCCGGTGTATATCCGATAACATCCTGCATTTTTTTATTGAGCATCGACTTACTGCATGCCAGATCTCTTGCGAGATTATCTATCAGGTAGTCGGCATCGCTATAATTATTGCGAATAAGCTCTAATGCGCGACGAACGAATTGATCGGTATCAGACTCTTGTACGATATTCAGGTCATTAGGGTCCAAAGTATTGATAAATTTCTTCTGATCTTTTCTACGAGAATCAAGAATACCAGTAATTCGGGCCATCAGCATATCCTCATCAAAAGGCTTCTGGAGGTAGCTCTCTACGCCTATCTGATAACTCTTGGTTCTATATTCGTCGCTTACCTGGGCTGTGAGGACAAGGATAGGAATATGAGAATATGCGAAATTGTGCTTAACCTTATTGATAAACTCCAGACCATCCATGATAGGCATCATGAGGTCGCAGATGATAAAATCGACATCGACTTTAGTCAGCTGAGCCAAGCCATCCAATCCATCTCCTGCTTCTACGACATTGTAATGGTCTTCTACGATTGAGCGGATATACTTTCGCATATCTTTGTTATCCTCGACTATGAGGATAGTGAACTTAGACGACTCCATCTCGGCATCCTCATCGTAAAGGAGTTCGGTGTTGTCGTATGAATCCAACTCATCATCGTCCGTATTCTGCATTGTCTCAACAGGCAATATAACGCGCATGGTACAACCCCCTCGGTGGTTATTCTTTGCCATTATATTACCACCCTGAGCATCTACCAGACGTTTGCAGACATAGAGACCTATACCTGTTCCCGACTGACCGTATATTGGATATTGGGTATGATTTTCGGCCTGATAGAACCTCTCGAAAATATTATCTATCTCTCCTTCTGGGATACCGTCACCATTATCCTCGACAGAGATGAACACCTTTTCGGACACCATAGCCAGGAAGAAATTCACTACGCCACCTTCGTGCGTATATTTTACCGCATTTCCTAGGAGATTGGTCAAGACCTTACTCATAGCATCGTTGTCAAACTTTACAACATCTGCATTTATATGGATATGGCTATTGAGCGTTATACCTCTATCAGAAGCATATACTGTAAATGGTGTTACCAAATCGTGTAAGAATGGCTGAATGCGAGTCGACTTAGGATTGAGTTCTATATCGCCACTCTCTACTTTTCTGAAATCCATGAGCTGGTTGACCAACTGCAAGAGATAGCGTGAATTTCTGTCACAGTAATTCAACTGCTCTATAACCTGCGGGTTAGTCGACAACTTGAGAGCCTTTTGTATAGGTCCCATTATCAGAGTAATTGGGGTACGAAGCTCGTGACTGACGTTAGTAAAGAATTGCAATTTATCCTGAGACAGTCTCTCTATACGAGCCGACATATCTTGCAACTGTTTATTCTGATATAGTATCTGATTATTCTGATCTGCCAGCACTATATTCTGGTTGGCCAACTCAGAAGTTCTCTGCTCTACCATCTTATTGAGCAACTTTTTCTGCTCATTAAGAGTTTTCGTTCTGATACGATATATGGCGTGTATCAATAATCCAGCCAACACCAAGGCAATTGTCGTAAACCACCATGTCTTGTAAAATGGAGGTAAAACTTCTATTTCGAGTACCGTATCATCACTCCAACGTGATTTTCCATTGGTACATCTAACTCTCAACTTATAGTCGCCTGCCGAAAGATTGGTGTACATTGCTGAGTGTCTATCAGCGGTCAGCGTATTCCATCGCGAATCAAATCCCTCTAATCTGTACTGATATTGAACTGCATCTTTTTTGAAATACTGCAAAGCGGAGAACATTATCTCTATCGATTTGGCATTCTCATGAATTGTAATGCCATTACGTATAGGCTCAACTGCCATAAGATTTTCTCCACTGACTAGAATATCAGTAACAATAGGAGGATGAACAACACCCTCTTCCGAACGCAAAGAGCCCGACTGCCTTATCTGGCTCATCCCATTAGGTGTACCGAAATACATACTGCCGTCTCGTACGCTTTTATATGCGGCATTCCAGTAATATGTATCGGACAATAACCCTTGCTCCTTTGTGTAGTTATTGAATATTTCTGTTTCTGGATCGAAAACCGACAAGCCGAAATTGGTAGACAGCCACAACTGACCGCCTTCTTTGTCTTCCAGGATGCCCCTCACACTATTGTTGCACAAACCGTCAGCGGTAGTATATGCCTTATACTCATACCCCTCGGCAGTCCGTGTTACTTTCATCAGACCATACCCATTGGTTCCTACGTATATGACACCATCTGATGTCTCCATAATGTAGCTGACTCTTGGCTTAAGATTCGAATTCTTGTCGTCTAGCTTATGAGTAATGAACTCATATTTCAAGTCACCGCTAGCGTATGTTCTCAAATCGGCTATCAAAAGTCCTTCTGATGTTCCAAGCCATAAATTATTCTTGCTGTCTATCATAGCACCCAAAGAACCAGCCAGATGCTCCATAACAGCATTCCCCTCAAATGGAGCAAAAACTTCCCCATTCTTTACAAATCGTATATTCTCTACAGTGCCTATCCACATGCCTTCATTAATGGGGTCGTATTTGAGCGCTCCCACAAATGCATTATCGAAACTGTATCTTGCAACTATAGGCGCATTCTGACTGCTGGGGTCTATTACGCATACGCCACCACCCCAGGTACCAACCCACAACATGCCATTACCGTCGACTTCAAGCGCACTTACAGCATTGTGTGGCAACCCATGATTCCCAACTGTGAAATTATCAAATCTATTCGAGGTCGGATTCTTTCTATTCAAACCGCCTTCAATAACGCCTACCCAAAGATTTCCATTCTTGTCCTCGGTTATCGCATTTACAGGATATGGAGGAAGCCCACCCTTAGCCAACGAGGAGGTATAGTTGCGCACCGACAACTCAAGTGGAGTAATAATGTCAATACCACAAATTTCTGTTCCCAACCATATAGAGTTGCCGTCTACCATCATACAGTTGATAAAGTCCGACGACAATACAGTAGTCTCTTCCATATTCCCACTGCCACTTGGCTGCGACAATACCTGCTCAAATGTATCAGTATACGGATTATAAACATTGATACCTCTCAATGTCGAGACAATCACTCTGCCCGATGCTGTCTTAACTATATCTGTTATCCTGTCTTGTGATAACGATGTCGCATCTCCTGGCACTGCCCTATACAGCTTATTCGTATTGGCATTTTTGAGATTAACTCTGTATATACCCCACAATGTACCTATCCACAATTCATTCTGATCCTGAAACAATACCGTTATGTCGTTATTGTCCCTCGGACCGTTTGCAAGGTCTACCGGCACTACTTTTATCTCTCCGCTTTCAATAGTAGCAATACTTAAGTTACTGCCCGTAGCCACATATAGCTTATTGTCTACAATCCCAAGCGCAGTTATATTGTCATCAAGCCCTACCGACTTAATCTCAAGTGTCGCACCGTCACGAGCATCAATATTCTCTATTGCATACAGATTGCTGAACGATGAATACCATAACACTGCACCATCTGATGATGTCTTCGCCAGTGTCGCATCAACCGACAATTGCTCTTTTTCTTTTTCTCCAAAGAGTTCTTCTGTCAACGACCGCATACTTAATGCGTCGACAACCTCAACTCCCATGTCACTTAATACCCAAACTCTACCTAGCAAATCGGGTACAACCTGACGCATGAAATTACTCTTTACCGAATTGGACTGAACATCTATAGTCCTAAATGAATAACCATCATAACGGGCTACACCTCCTCCTTCTGTCGCCACCCATACAAAACCATACGAGTCTTTGCATAAAGCATCAACATAACTGCCATGCAAACCTTCTCGCATGCCAAGATTGGTAATTGTGTTCTTGTCTACAAACCTGTCTTGAGCATACACTGCCTGCGAAAATACGACTAGCATTACTACTATTCGCATCAATCGCTTTACATTTTCTCCTATTGCATCACAAATCCTATTATTCATATATGCAAAGAAAAGAAAACTTCACGTAAAAACAAATAAAAAGAGGCGCACATTTCTGCACGCCTCTCTTATGATAATTGTACTATTTCTAGTATTAATGTGCTCTTACACTTGTCGACTCACCAATGAAACCGCCAACCGTGTATGACTGACCAACCTGCACACCGTGCATGAAGAGGTCTTCTTTGTTAGGGAAGTACTGTGAGTACTGACGGATAAGGTCTGATGCCTCCTTCTGTACACGCTCGCTTGAGTCTACAGCCTTAGCCTTTGCAAACTTATCGCAAGCAGCCCAGTATCCTGCTCTCTTCTCCCAGTCTTCTGAACCTACGAGCTTAGAACCAGCAGCATAAATACGGCCAAGCATCAAGTATGGGTCGCCCCAATTGTCTCTGAGCTTAGCAGCTGAATATGCAGCAGCCTTAGCAGCGGAGAACTGGCTAACTGAGAAGTATACTGTCGAAAGCTCAATGTAGTACTTAGCCTTGTCCTCATCATTGTCTGCAAGCTCAATAGCCTGATTGTAGTATGCTACAGACTTCTCTGTATCATTCTTCTTCATGTACATACGAGCAAGACCACGTGCCGAACCAGCAGCTGGCTCAATAGCATGCATATACTCAGATGTCGCATAGTAGAGATCCGACTCTGTGCAGTCTGCCTTGTCGAGCAACTTGTTGATGAGCTTCAACCAATCAAGGTTTGACTTATTCTCGTCAAGCTGCGCACCGAAAATCTTTATGATTGTCTCACAGTCTGCTGCACCTGATGAAGCAAAACGCTGCTCTACCTGTGCCTTTGTATCTGCAATCTGCTGCGCATTCTTATCTGTCTGAATCTTCTCAAGCTCCTTCATAGCATCCGATGATGCCAAGTATGCCTTAACTACTCGCTCAGCATCAAATGCTTTTGCCTTGTAAAGATCAACAGCAACCTCAATGTGCTTAGCTGGGAAAGCTGCCTGTACTGTAGCAGGTGCACCCTTCAATGATGCTGCCAACAACTCAAATGCCTCTTTCTTTGCCTCAAGATCATCCTTGAATGCAAGCATATCCAATGCTCGCATACCCTTAAGGTATGTTGCAGGATAGTTCTTATTGTTGCCATAGTACTTCATACGCTGGTCATAAGCTCTCAAAAGCATGCCGTAGTACTCAGCCTTCTTAGCTGCATCCTTCTCTGCCTTGAGGAGTGCCTTCAACATTGTCACACCCTGACTGTAGAGGTTTGACTTTGTACCATAGAAAAGTGGAGCCTCATTAAACAATGTGAGCCAATCAGGATATGCCTCAGCATAATTCTTCAACTTCATTGCGTCTGAATAACGAACGCTCGCCAAAACAGCACGAACGCTATCCTCTCCGTGGCCATAACGTGAACCATCATCGACGCCCTTTTGTCCGAATGCAGTAGTCGCCGCCATCGCAAGCATACCACATACCATCAAAATGCTCTTTTTCATCACTATCTTCGTTTACTGATTATTACTCTAGTTATTTGTATTAAAAACAAACCCAAAAACCGTGCCAAACTGCTTCAGACATGTCTAGTATTCCAAGTGCCTATATACGCCAAACCTTTCAACACTAAGTTTTCGAGTGCAAAAGTGCAATTTTTTGTTGAACTATGAAAATATTTACTATCTCCTCCTGTCAAAACTAACAAAATATCTTTCCCGGTCTTCTCTTCCAGTTCTCTCCTATATCCCTCTATCTCAAGCCTTACACCTTGCATAACACCTTCTAGAATCGCCTGCTGAGTATTTGTTCCTAGAGCTATTTTTTTACATTTATATGCACTTCCCAGCTCTACTAATGGCAGTTTTGAGGTGTAATCGTGCAACGCCGAAAACCTCAATCTTATACCTGGAGATATATTCCCACCCTTGAATGTATTGCTGTCCGCATCATAATAATCAAGTGTAATGGCCGTCCCCATATCTACAACTAGCATATGCCGCTTCCCATACATGGCTATAGCCCCAGCTATGGCAGCTACCCTGTCTGGCCCTAACGTCTCTTTGGTCTTGTACGATATCTTGAAGGGCAACTTGTCTGTGCCTCTCAGTATATAGGTATCAAATCCCTCAAATACAGGCAAAATATCATCAAGCCTCTTGGATACCGAGGAGATCATTATTTTAATTTTTTGCGAGCAACCGCTATTCTCTCTTATATCTCCCTTATATCTCACATAGGGTTCTAATAACGCCGAGAGCTCCCCACATTCTTCTCCCAAGGGGATCACAACTTGCTCTCCTAGTATTCCGCCTTCAGACCAACTGACCTTGGTGGAACTGTTACCTATGTCTATCAGTAATACTTTGCTCATAACGTGTACCAAAGGTAATGCTTTATTACAGAATAATACTACCTTTGCATCCACATTTTGGTATAACCCGACAGTTCGCAAAATCCTGTCGTAAAACAAAACTAACCGTGAATTCAAAAGCAGTAGTCCTTCTTTCTGGTGGGTTGGACTCCACCACAGCATTGTATCTCGCTAAAAGCGAGGGTCACGAAGTTCATGCTATTTCGTTCGATTATGACCAGCGTCATAGCCGCGAATTGGAATCTGCTCGCCGCGTAGCAGAGAAAGTGGGGGTGGCGTCTCATCAGGTGGTTTCTCTCAACTTGGCTCAGTGGGGTGGCTCTTCTTTAACCGATAAGAATATGACTATCGAGGATGGCGACGTAAATCGTACGGATATTCCTCTTACCTACGTCCCCGCCCGCAACATGGTATTCCTTTCTGTAGCAGCTTCTATGGCTGAGGCTCTCGGCGCACAACATATATATATAGGTGTAAGCCAAGTCGATTACTCTGGATACGTCGATTGCCGAAAGGTCTTCATCGATGCTATGGAGGAGGCCATAAATCAGGGTACCGTAATGGGCGCCGAACAGAATAAACGTATCAAAATCCACGCGCCTTTCATGTTCATGACTAAGGCTGAGGAAATCCAATTGGGCGTAAAGCTTGGCGTCGATTTCTCTCTTACTTGGAGTTGCTACCGCGGCGGATTGCGCCCTTGCGGCACTTGCGATAGTTGTCTTCTCCGAGCTAAGGCTTTCGCAGAGGCTGGCGTGGAGGATACTAGCCTCAATGCTCAATAGCCTCTTCCTTGAAGCATTATTTTTTTATTTTTGAGTATATCGCTCGACCATGACTATTAATCTTTCACGTGAAGGCGTCTTCCCTCTAGTGGAGAGCAATGGCATCGCCGCCACTGGCTGGCCTTTCCCTGGTACTATCCAGGGTGAGGGTAAGTTGTGTGGCGTCCCTTCTATTTTCATACGTACTCAGGGATGTAACTTGCGTTGCTCGTGGAAAAACGACTCGGGCATATCTGTCCCTTGCGATACCGCTCATACTTGGGCTGCCGATGGAGGCTTTAGCGCCGACATAAAGGAAATCGTCAATAATATCTACCATCAGTGCGAATCTTCTCATATCCGCCACATCGTGGTCACCGGTGGAGAACCTTTGATGCAGGAGAGCGCTACCGAGGAATTGCTTCGTCTTCTACATTTCTATTGCTTGCATACTTCTTTGGAGACTAATAGCACGACTTTCTGCCCTAAAATAATGTACTCTACCGACTTGCTTAGTATATCGCCTAAACTTGGAATGGTATCTATGCCCGATGAAGAGTATGCCGAAATAATTGCGGAGAATATCAACCACTTGCACATGAATATGGGGCGCGACGTACAACTTAAGTTCGTGGTCTCTGAGTTGTCTGATGATGAACGTATTTCTTCTTTTGTCAACTTGGTGGATAGCAAGTGCCTCACGCTTTGTTCTCGCTTCAATCCTCACAACGATGTCTTACTCATGCCTATGGGTGCCTCAAGGGAGGAACTGCAACGTACCGCCCCTATAGCAGCACAATTGGCTGTAAAGAATGGCTGGAGATATACCCCACGCTTGCACGTGGATTTGTGGAATAATAAAGAACGTACTTAAATGACTAATAATAGCCAACCCATAGAGGCTACCTTGCTTGGTAAGCGCACCGAGTATCCTCAGCATTATTCTCCTGAAATCTTGGTGGCCGTACCACGTCAACTTAATCGCAATAGTTTAAAAATTTGCGAGCAACAACTACCCTTTAGCGGAGCAGACGCTTGGCACGCTTATGAAATAAGCTGGCTCAACCATAGGGGAATACCTGTCGTAGGCGTACTTAAATTGGTGTACGACGCTTCTTCTCCTTGCATAGTGGAGAGTAAGAGCCTTAAACTCTACCTCAACTCTTTTAATATGCATCGCACCCAAGTGTGTGGCGATAATGGCGTGACCGAAATACAGGAGACCGTCTGCCGAGATTTATCCCAGACAGTCGGCGCCCCAGTATCCGTACATATACATTCTCACAACGCATACATTAACGCTCCTTCTCCTTTCCAGGGATATACCGTATTGGAGGAGCTGCCCGAGTGCCAGAATATCACAACGGATACTTATACCGAAGACCCTGATGTCTTGACGGCTTCAAATACCCTCTCTCCCGCCTCACCATCAACGGATAGCGTACTTAAATATGCTTCCCACTTGCTGAGGTCTAATTGCAAAATTACACACCAACCCGATTGGGGTTCTGTCTTTATCCATTTCCGCCCAAACGAGGATGGCAAAGCACCTACGCCCGCCTCTCTCCTCAAATATATCGTCTCCCTACGCGGCGAGAATCACTTCCATGAGGAGATATGCGAAATGATTTACGTGCGACTACAACGTATATTCAACCCGTCTGAGTTGTGCGTATCTTGCATCTACACCCGCCGAGGCGGCATCGATATCTGCCCTTCTCGAGCTAGCAATATCTCATTATTGCCCTCGCAATTACTACAAAGTGAGGTTATTATACAAAAATTAGCACGACAATAACGACTATTTATTTGGTCGTCTGCAGAATATGCCTTACATTTGCACCCGCTTAAAAGCACATTTCGAAATAAAAAAACAACAAGTAAAACAAAATCATGATTGTAGTACCTATTAAGGAGGGCGAGAACATCGAACGCGCTCTCAAGAAGTTTAAGAAGAAGTTCGAGAAGACAGGTGTAATGCGTGAGCTTCGTAACCGTCAAGCATTCACAAAGGAGTCTGTAACAAAGCGTATCGCTCACGAGAAGGCAGTTTACGTAGCAGCTCTCCGTCGTAACGAGGAGGAGTAATCCCCCACGTTCATCATCTAGAGTATCATAAGTTCGTTGAAAGGAGGGATGAATCTACAATACTAGTCAGCTAGATTGACCTTATTAGAAAGAACTAAGATATACAGCATAACCCCCGTCGGTATAGTACCGGCGGGGGTTAATTTGTTTTCCTACCTCTCATCTGCCCTCTCACATACCACTACAATACTTACGGGCAACAAAAAACCGCGCTAGCTCGGAAGGGAGATACCTCCCTTCGGCTAGCGCGGGAATCACAGAAAAAAGATCTTTACAATCTATACCGCGTTTCTGAGTGCTACAGGATTACTTGCCCTGCAAGCCATCTGCAAAACCAGCATAAGCAGGCTTACGCTCGTAACCTTGTGTCCAGAGACCAACTGGCTCGCCGCCTCTCCAGCCACTGTTATCAGGTGCGTCTGTGATACACCACTGCGTAATACCATATTGCTGAGCAGCTGGTACATTCTCCAAGTATGCCTTAACAATAAACTTGTAGAAGTCCGACATCTGCTTCTCTTGCTCAAATGTCAATTCCGATGTCTTCTTGCCATCTGCAAATGCCTTCTCACAGTAACCCATGTCAAGCTCTGATACACGAACGAGCTTGCCTGTTGCTGCCATCATCTTGAACATGTTAACGATAGCTGCCTCCTGTGCCTTCTGATCGTCAGAATTTGCAATGTAAGAAACGTGCATCTGCGTACCAATACCATCAATCTTAGCACCAGCTGCCTCCCACTTCTTAATCCACTCTATGAGAGATGCACACTTCTTGTTGCCATCCCACCACGACTCAAGGTTGAAGTCATTGATGAAGAGCTTCATATCTTCTGGCTTGCCACCGTTAGCTGCAAAGTGCTGACGTGCCAACTTCTCTGCGATAACTACAAAGTCAACATCGCCAAGATATGCCTGCCAGATAAAGTCATCATCCCCTGCTGTCGCCAATGAACGCTGATCGTAAATACCATCACCATCATTATCAACACCGTCAACTGTCTCGTTAGCAAGATCCCAAGCAACAACCTTACCACGTGTTGCCTTCATCATGCCACCAATAAAGCGGTCAAGTGCCCATGTCAATGTATCCTTAGCAGCCTCTGGTGATGCTGGACCACCGCCAACTATCTCCTTGGTCTCACATGTAATCTTGAAGTCGTCAATCCAGATAGTACCTGCATAACCACCCAAGTTAAACTGGAACTTACCACCATCTTCTGCTGGAGTGTACTTCATTGAAACATCACTCCACTCTGTGGTAACATTGTAACTTGCTGCACCCCAGTTTGGATTTGAAATACCTTCGTGTGACATACCAAGACCTGCATCAGATGTACCCTTAACCTTCATAGAGATAGTATAAGGTGTGCCTGTTACATAATCGTATGCTACCTGCAACTGAGCATCCCATGGGTTGCCCGAGTTAAAGCCTGTACAATCCAACTTGAAACAGTTCGAACCTTCTGGACCTTCTGCAACAATCTGATATGAATCAGAACCGTTACCTACGAAGTTAACACCATTCTCGAAATCGTATGATGCAGCCTCAACTACTGTAATTACCTCCTCTGTAGGACGGCTAGGTGCTGGAGCTGGAGCAGCACTAGGCTCTTCCATATGAGAAATCTTGAAATTGTCAATCCAGATAGTACCTGCATAAGCACCCAAGTTAAAGTGGAATCTACCACCATCTTCTGCTGGCTTGAACTTAAATGAAACATCACTCCACTCTGTTGTAACATTGTAGCTTCCTGCACCCCAGTTTGGATTGCCAATACCCTCATGTGACATGCCAAGGCCAGCATCTACTGTACCCTTAACCTTCATAGAGATTGTGTACTCTGTACCTGTTACATATTCAGCGCCAACTTGCAACTGTGCATCCCATGGGTTACCTGAGTTGAAGCCTGTACAATCCAACTTAAAGCACTTAGAGTCGTCTGGACCCTCAGCTACAAGCTGATATGAATCTGCGCCGTTACCTACAAACTGCTTGTCATCATCAAATTTATACTCAGCGTCAATCTTCTCAACAGGCTGCTGCTTGTCATAAACGTCCTTGTTATAAACCTTGAAGTTGTCAATCCAGATGGTACCAGCATATCCACCCAAGTTGAAGTGGAATCTACCACCATCCTCAGAAGGTGAATATACAACTGTTACAGTCTGCCACTCTGTTGTGACATTATAACCACCTGCACCCCAGTTTGGATTGCCAATGCCCTCGTGTGACATGCCAAGGCCAGCATCTACTGTACCCTTAACATCCATCTCTACAGCATACTTGACACCTGCCTTGAAATCTGCAGAAACCTGCAACTGAGCATCCCATGGGTTGCCTGAGTTAAAGCCTGTACAATCCAACTTGAAACAGTTCGAACCATCACGACCTTCAGCAACGTACTTATACTCACCTTCACCGTTTCCTACAAACTTCTTGTCATCATCAAAGTTGTATGATACCAATATTGGATCTTCCTTAACAGCTGAACCACCACCTGCAACACCGCCCGAAGCCGATGCAATCGAGTTCAACCACTTTGGTCTCTGCTGTGAGTGCCATACAAGTGTATGACCATAAATAGTCACACCTGCTTCCTCTGCAGCATCAACAAACGACTCAACTGTGCCAAAGTCCATAACTCCCTTGTCATCAACACAGGAAGCAAACTTCATCTCGTTACCAGCTACAATCTCATCAAAGTTTGTATTCGCTAATGCAAACACTGTCTGTCTGTTGTTGTAATCTGCTGCCGAGAGAGCAACACCCAACTTGAAGTTAGGACTCTTCTGCTTATTTACATACGACTTCAATACATCGTACTGATCGAGGTATGTATAGGTATCTAGACCGCCTGGACGATTCACGTTTACAAATGCAATGTCCTCATCGGCACATGCTGTAAAGAGAGCCGCAACGCCAATACCTGCGATTAATTTACATATCTTATTCATTGTCTACTCTGCTTTATTTATTGATTGTAAAAGAAAATTCCTCAGGCATCGCAATACCATGCTTCTGCCATACAAGTCTCTCCTTTGATGTCAACTTAACACCATTTGTATTCTCAATAGTATAGCTGAGCTCAATAAGGTCACGATCTTTCTGACCCCATGCATACTTAGCACCCTTGCTTGTGAACTTGCCACTCGCATTAGAAACTGTCCAACCCTCAGACTTAGTAGAAACTGTACAGTTCTCAGAACCGTCAAATGCTAAGTCAAGAACACACTTGTTACCCTCAACGTCTACTTCGTACTGTGCCTCTGTTAGACTTACAGTAGTAATATTTACAGTAGGTGTTTTTTGGTCAATCTCTCTGCCCAATGAGTTGTCTGTAACTCTCTTGCCATCAGCAACGCCTTCACAGTCACGCATACGCAACCAGCTACCATGATACTTATTAATGTACTTAACAGCATATAGCACATAGTCCTGTGGTTGTACAGCCCATGCCTCAGCATCTACTCGCAATGGCCATGTACCATCAATGTTAGGCTTACCTGTGATTATGCTATTAGCACCCTTAACAGTTGTCATAATCAATGGAATAACATATGTTGTCTTCACAGCCTCAGGATCTGCAAAGAATGCATCTGTAAGCTGTACCTCAACACCACCGTTAGGATTGCCGTTAAACTTAATCTGGTTGCTTGCAAGGTTGTAATACTCTGAAGGCATAGCCTTAACCTCATTAACTGGATCAACAAGTGAGTTGTCTACAATGAAATCAATAGTGATATTCTTACCCTTGTAAGCACCACCCATTGTAGCCATGATCTTGCACTTATGCTCACGGTCAAGTGCAGTAGCTTGCTCATACTCGTCTGAACCCATGATAAGAGTACGAACAGGCGCCTGGTATGGGAAGTAAACGCTAATGCCACCTTCGTAATCAGGGAAGGTCTTATCTGCGTTTTCACAACCTGTTAGTACAGCAACTGCTGTCGTAGCAGTTGCAAGTACTATATTTTTAAACTTATTCATATTCTTTTCTGTGTTTTTATTGGGGACTGATTAATTCCAACCATCATTCTGCTGGAGGTTAGAGAACTTCATGCACTCTGAGTGTGGAATTGGACCATAAATCATATAATCCTTGTAGTCACGAGCCTCGTTACGTACGTCACGAATTACAAAATTGGTCTCACTACTGAACTCAATTGCACGTGGCATCTCTCTCAAGTGATCAAGGTCTTTCCAACGGCGAAGGTCAAACAAACGATGGTTCTCAAAGCAGAGCTCAATACGACGCTCGTTGTGGATAAACTCACGCATCGCATCTTTACCTGCTGCAGCTACCTCCTTGATATAATCGGTCTCTACACCAGCACGCTGACGGATTGCTGTGAGAACATCAACTGCCGACATACCATAGCTTCCCGAACCATCAGGACCCCATGCCTCATTAGCAGCTTCTGCATATCCAAGGTAGAACTCTGTCATACGAATGTATGCCCATGTATGGTACTTCTCTACCTTTGGCTCACCAAGGTTAACATCCGAACGGAGGAACTTCTTGAGGAAATAACCTGTACGTGTAGACTCACCCGACTTAAGGTCAATACCATCTGTCTTTGTGTCATATGTACCAGTACAAATTGTTATCTCACCAAACTTCTCACCGTTTACAAGAACAGCATCCGAAAGACGTGGGTCACGACCTTCATATGGCTTCTCAGCATTATATCCGCTTCGTGAATCTGTGATAGGATAACCATTCGCCATTGGGAACGCATCTACCAAGTTCTGTGTTGGGTTTACACGACCGTTACCGTATGCCGACTTAGGGAAGTTGTCTGACTCACGATCTGATGACTGACCCTTACCTGAACGCCAGATAAACTCATCTGTCATCATACCGTTACCAAGAGCATCAAGCCACTCATAATTTGTAAACCAGTTGTGGCCCATTTGGTCCATACCTGCTATCTTCTTGTCACCGATAACCTCAGCACAATACTTAGCTGCATCTTCCCATGTAACACCAGATGCCGCAGAGTATGCTGGAGACGCAGCCCACAACATAAGCTGAGCACGGATTGCCTTTGCATAGCGACCACACATCTTACCAATCTGTGACTCACCAAATGCTTGGTTGTACGAGAACAATGCTGCCTCACCATCGTTACCATACATTGCTGCATACTTCTTGATGAATGGATTAGCATTAATATTGTCTACATCTCCATTCTCATCTGGGAGGTACGACAAGCACTTCTCAATATCCGACAAAACGAAATCAATACATGCTCTCAATTCTGGACGCGACTGATTGAAATCAGAAGAACCGTCCTCTGATGCCTCATGGATAGGTACACCAAGAATCTTACCACCTACAGGTCCTGTATGCGCACGGAGAAGATGATAGTAGTTGAGCGCACGCATACCGTATGCCTCACCCTTAGCATGGTCAGCAAACATCTGATTGCGAACCTCGTCTGTAAGAGCAAACTTAACGTCATCTACATGCTCAAGGAAAATATTGATGTACTGAATAGCACCAAAGCGCTGCTGCCATTGTGTTGTAGGATCTTGGTCCTTTCTCCAGCTGGCACCCATCCTACGCCATTGATTACCTTCATCGTTGCTTACGCAATCATCTGTTGCGAGGTCACTCTGTGGCATCTGCTGGAATGGCAGGAGGATATACGCATTACCCAAAAAGTTCCACGCATTCTCTGGACGAGAGAACACTGAGTTAATATCAAGCTGGAGCTCTACCGCAGGCTCAAAGACATCATCACAAGAAGCGAGTGTCAACGCAGCCGCTGTAGCGACAGCCCATGTCGTATGTTTCAAAAATTTATTCATCTTTTACGCTATGATTTAGAATGACACTTTAACACCTAGGTTGTAGAAACGCGACTGTGGCATATAGTTAACTGTCGTTTCCATCCACTTCCTCTCCTTAGAAATTGTCAACAAGTCAAAGCCGCTAACATATACCTGCGCACCCTTAATTGGTGTACCCTCGAAGAGTGAACTAGCAAAGTCGTATGTGAGCTGAACCTTAGCGATATTGAAACGGTTGGTCTTGTACTCCCAGAATGTAGATGTCTGGTTGTTGTTACCGTTCGCTGTAGCTGTCAAACGTGGCAATGTAGCAGTAGACGCTGTAGCAGGTGTCCACGCATTACGCTGCTCTGCAGAATAACGCTGCTCACCGCTTGGACGCCAGTATGAACCGCTCTTATATGCTGTTCCGCCAAAATCACCTGTGCCGATTACGAGGAGCGTGAAGCCTTTATACTTAGCAGTGATATTTGTACCAATCGTTGTTGGAGCACCATACCAACCACCTCGTGAAAGGAATACCTGGTCCTTGTTGTCAATAACACCATCACCATTCTGATCCTTGTACTTCAAGTCACCTGGCTTGATGTTTGTTGAAAGAGCTGTCTGAGAAGGTGAGTTTGCAATGTCTTCCTCGCTCTGGAAGAAGCCAAGGCACTCATAACCCCAGTTGCCATCAAGGTCACGACCCTGACGCTTCTGATAGTCATACTCAACTGTTGTCTCATCACGCTTTGTTGCCTCTGTTGTATAGTATGAACCAAATACTCCTACACCGAGATCTACAGAACCTATCTTAGTATTGTATCTAACACTAGCATCAAAACCAGTACGCTTATCCTCATCGTAGTTCATATTATATACGAACGATGTGTTTGGATAACCAAGTGACATGTAGCTAGGCAATTTGCTGGTAGCTCTGATAATACCACCCTTGTACTTGTTTGTGTAGAATGAAGCGTCAATCTTCAAAGCACGGTCCAGCAACTCTGCCTTCAAGTTAACTGAAATCTCATCACGTGACTGTGGATCAAGATCTGGGTTCTCACCTTGCTTAACTGAGTTAGACTCACCACCTGCTTCGTCACCATAGCCCCACCAACCTTCTTTTTGAATGATTGATGCATATGGATAAAAGCCTTCTACATTGAGGTCTGTCTTAATTTGCGACAACGCTGCACTGATAAGCAACTTGTTGAAGATGCCACCATCAAGGAAGCTCTCCTTAGCTGCATCCCAACCAAGTTCAATAGATTTGCTCAAATGATTTCTGTTCTCTTCAGCCAAACGAGCTGTATGAATCATTGAGATACCTACGTTTGCATAGTACTTGTGCGCAAAATTGTAATTAACCTGTGCACCAAAGTTAGCCTCGCTCTCTGAGTGGTACTCACCAGAAACTGTTCTCTGATCACCATTAACAAGGACGATAGCATTGACATTGTGATCGTCAAATGAACGATTGTAATCGAAGTGAACATTAGCAGACATAATCATATTTGATGTCGATCCACCAATATTCTTTGCACCTGAGTGCTTATCATTCTTTGTACCCTTAGTAAGACCCGTAATAAGCATCTTACCATTGTACTTCGACCACGATGGCTCAAATGTAGCATACTCATCAGACATCGATACAGAGTATGATGTACTGTAGTCAAGGCCATAAACAGCTGTCAAAGACAAACCTTTTGTCAAACCTTCAAGATCAATCTTAACACCTGTATCAAACTGCATTACTCGGCTAGTAAATGTACTCTCACCACCTACATACATGTCCGCAATAGTATTTGTCTCCTGCTGGTTAGTCACACCACCAAGGATATATTTACCATTAACACGACGTGCAGTTGCCAAATAATTAGCTACTGCAGGTACCGAAGTATCCAACATATCAATTGGAATAAATGGCTGAATCTTGTTTGGACGAGTCTGTGAAGCCATCTCCCAGAAGTCAGATGAACCATTTGCCTGCTTGTTATTGTAGAACGATGCAGTTGCATTAGCAAATGCTGTTACAATATCACCAAGGAACATATCTACATTACCACGAGCACTGAGTCGATCGATGTAGTTGTTCTTAGCATTACCAAACTTGAATGGTGTACCAACACGATAGTAACTTACATTTGAATAGTATGTAGCACGATCACTACCACCATAAATCTCAGCAGTTACATCCCAACGGTTGTATGCCTTCTTTATATAATCCGAAGAGTAGAGGTTCAAATCTGGATAACGTGTTGGATTCTTACCCTCATTTGTCAAATAGATATCTTCTGCAGAGTATGTCTCAGCATCACCATCGTTCTTACGAGCCTGGTTGTAAAGAATCATATACTCAGCTGCACTTGTGTACTCTGGATATGCCTTGAATACATTCCAACCTGTGTTGGCACGTGCATCAATACAGATATCGCTCTGCTGACCACGCTTTGTTGTAATCAAAATCGCACCCTTAGCAGCATGCGAACCATAGAGAAGAACTGCCTGCGCACCCTTGAGAATTGTAATCGACTCAATCTCATCTGGCTTAATATTGTTGGCATCACGACCAGCAACACCATCAATAACTACAAGACGAGAATCGAAGCCCCAAACTGAACTTCCATTGAAACCGCTGAAATATGCCTGCATATTATCAAGACCACCCAAGAAATAGTTGTTCTCGATTACTTCTGCAACATTCAAAGTTTCAATACCACCAAGGATATCTTGCGAATCCAACTTGCGGAATGCTACCTCTACCATTTCTGGAGCTGTTGGATGCATAGTCACATTGTTCACTGTATTTGTAGCCAAAACAGCAACAGTTTCTGTATCGTAGCCTACAAATGCGAACGAAAGTACTGCTGGAGCCTCTACCGACAACGTGTACTCACCATCAAAATTGGTGATAGTAGCAGCAGTAGTACCCTTAGCTGTGACGTTAACACCCGCCATAGGAGAACTTGTCTCGTCTACTACCTTGCCAGTGAATACCGTAGTCTGGGCAAATGCGAAGCTGCCAAAACAGAGCACGCTCACGAGCAATGTCCAGAGACGCATAGGCAAGTGCTTATTCTGTTTATTATTTTGCTTGTTCATTTTTTTATCTTTTTTCAATTACCAGTTAAGACTTCCGGTTACCAACCTGGGTTCTGAGTAAAGCCCTGATATAGGTTTACATCAGCCTCCTTGAATGGGAGGAAATAGTGCTTAGAATCGTACGAACGCTCAAGTATTGTCTTATATCCGTAACCTGCAACCTCTGCCTCACGTGGGTCGTTCTGTGTGTAGAACTCATCAGATTCCTTACGAGAGAACTCTGCAGATTGCTTAATGGTATAAGGATACTCTGTAAGAAGCAACCAACGCTGCAAGTCGTTCCAACGATGACCCTCAAACGAAAGCTCGCAAGCACGCTCACGACGAACCTCATCCATGAACAAGTTCTTGTCTGCTGTGTACTTAGCATTTACATGCGCAGCACCAACACGATCACGGATAGTATTGATAGCATCTTCAGCTGTCTTAGAGTAATTTGAACTCTTGTAGCTAGCACCTCCGGCAGCTGCACCAGCCTCAGCATACAACAAGTACACTTCTGCTAGACGCATATATGAAAGGTAACATGACAATGATGAACCCCAGTTGTATACACCATCAATTACATTGGCAGTGTGTGGAGCAAGCTTCTGTGTGTAATAACCTGTGCGCGAAGCCTGGTCATTATCAATACGAAGGTTACCACCTGTGTACATCTGGCAGTACTCATATGGCTTCTTGTCCGAATCAGCACCTACCTTCTCCTTGATGTACTTGAAACCATCAAATACAATATCATGGTAGAAACGTGGGTCACGGTTCAAGAATGGGTGTGTTGGATCATAGCCCGACTCAGGGTCTGTGATAGGAAGACCGTTAGCCATACCGTATGCATAATCAACATAGTTGGCTGTTGGCTGGTGAATCAAAGCATCGTGCTCTACAATACCTGCTGTCTTTGTACCCCAAAGTTTAGCAAAGTTCCAGTTCGAACCGTTAACCTCTGTAGCAGGACCACGCATGATAGCCTCTGTGCCACCAGGCTGACGCCAGTTGAAACCTTCTGTATAGAAGAGCGATGAGTAACAGTCGATAGGTGTCTTGCCATTCTTATCTGAATGGTTGTAAATACTTGCACCTTCCTCATCATATACACCAACAAATTTTGCAAGAGCATACTTTGTAGATGTTGTCTCAACAAGATTGAGGAGCTCACCTAATGCCTCAGCCGACTTCTTCGCATACTCTTGGTTGTATGCGTATGTGTTGCCGTTCTTCGAAGCACCTACCTGCGCACCCTTCTCATGAAGTGGAGATGCTGCATAAAGGAGTACCTTGCCAAGATAACCAAGAGCTGCTGCCTTAGTAATACGGTTTGAGTTCTTACCTTTATTAACCTTACCTACTGTTGTCTCATCCCAATCCATTGGAAGAAGATCTGCTGCCTTACGGAAATCTGCAGCCGCTAAGTCTGCACACTCACGATACGACATACGTGGAAGATTAAACTGCGAAGCATCAATAGGCTCTGTCATATATGGAAGACCACCAAAGAATGCCATCATCTCTTCATACCACCAACCACGGAAGAAGTAAAGCTGACCTGCAATAAGGTTCTTCTCTTCACGTGTCGCTGTAATCTTGTCAATGTTCTGAAGACCTAAGTTTGCCTTACGGATACAATACCATGCATGGTCTACCAATGAATGAGCAAACTTATCTGTACTTGTTGGATTTGGATTTCGGTTACCACCACCAACTACAGATGCACTAGCGCAAAGCCAAGATTGTACCTGATTGTACCATGCCTTATAGTTGCCAAGGTCAAACTGACGAGTTAGGTGCCCATCACCCAAACCAGTATTGAGGATCTCATCCTCACCCCAGTTGAATGTTGTTGTCCAATAGCAACTCTCCTTATTTGGAATACAGTTGTAGATTTCTTCTACGTATCCCTGAAAGTTACGGAAGTTTAGGAACGCTGTCTCTGGCTTTACATCTGTATCTGGCTCCTTGTCAAGATAATCCTCACACGAAGCAAGACCAAGCGTAGAAGCAAGACCAAGCGCACAATATGCTATATATTTAAATTTCTTCATTTTCTAACGGTTTATTAGAGAGAGAACTTAAGACCAAAGTTGATACGCTTAACTGTTGGGTATGCACCCTGACCAGCGCCACCTGCAAAGTTCGACTCACGGTCATCAGGCATGCGTGACCATACCCAGAGGTTGTTACCGCTGACGAAGAGCTTAAGGCTAGAGAAGTGGATCTTCTTCATGAAATCCTTGCTCTTATCGAATGTATAACCAAGCTCAACATTCTTCAAACGAATGTATGACGCATCCTCAAGGAACTGTGTACAATTGTAGTACGATGGTGTCGAATTGTAACGTGGTGTCAGGTATTCCGCATTTGCATGCTCTGCCGACCACCATGAACCCATATCAAATACAGTGTTCAACTTATTACCAAATGACTCCATAGTTACATCACGTGTTACGTTTGTTACACCATAGAACTGAAGGAAGAAGTTCCATCCCTTCCAATCTACACCTACAGTCGCATTGTATGTATTCTCTGGATTGCTGGTATATCCGTAAGGAGCTGAATCGTTGTCATCAATCTGACCATTACCGTTAAAGTCCATTACATGGTAGTCTCCAAGAAGCTTCTGGCTGTCGTTCGAAGAATACTTTGTAGAACCATACATCTCATCGTATGAGTTGATGAAACCACAGTCAATATATGAACGAGTCTGACCTGAAGCATAACCTACCTGCTTGCGATATGCAGGATAGAGACTTGGCTCTGTAACCTTGTCCATTACATTTTCTGCATGAGTCATGTTGAAGTTACCCCAAACTCGCATACCGTTCAAAAGGTTCTTGCTGACGCGGAGCTCAATCTCATAACCCTTTGTTGTCATCTCACCATAGTTGATAGATGCAGCATTCTGACCGTAGTAGCTAGGTGTAGCTGGTGTCATCACCATGTCCTTACGCTTGTCCTTAAAGAACTCTACGTTACCAGCCAAAAGACCGTCAAGGAATGCATAGTCAAGACCAACATTCATCTTTGTTACTGTCTCCCACTGAAGATCTGGGTTACCTACTGTAGACTCACGATACCACTCGTATGTAGAACCTGCATTTGGATCTGTATCAGCCAAACCGTTTGTAGCACCACCAAATGCCCATTCCGACATGTATGCAAAACGGTTACCCTTAGAGTCATCACCAATCTGACCAATTGATCCACGAAGCTTCAACATATCAACAATCTTGTTGTCCTTAAGGTTCTGCATGAACGACTCCTCTGAGATTGTCCAACCAAGAGCTCCCGAACTAAAGAATACGAAACGCTTGTCAGAGCTATACTTCTCTGAACCGTTGTATGCACCGTTGTACTCAGCAAAGTACTTGCCCATAAAGTCGTATGTAGCACGGAATACCCAGTTCTCACGCAATGATGGAATCATTGAACCTTGCGCAAACTCGTCACGCTGGAATACACCCATAGCACCAACATTGTGCATGTCAGCAAACTTATGGTTGTAGTTAACCTGCAACTGATAGTTGAGACGACGTCTTGTCATCCAGTCTTGTACCGAACCATTGCTCAAGTCCCAAGCAGGAAGACCTTCTTGTGTGTCAAACTTGTGATATGCATGATAAGGTGTCTTCAACGACTTCTCACCTGTATCAGGATCAATCCAGTTGATGATAGGATCACTCTTATACATATCACTTACACCACGACCAGCCTCAAGGAAGCTGTTATCCCAAGATACTGTACCACGGAAGTTCAAACCTTCTACAAGGAAATCAAGCTTCTGCTCAAGTGTAAAGTCTGTTGTAATTGTTGTAGTTGTCTTCTGCTGTGTACCCGACAATGCCAAGTTCTGTGCAGAGTTTGTTACGTTTGTCGAACCTGGAAGATAACCCCACGATCCGTCTGAGTATGTTGGCAAGAAACAGTCTGGAGAAATGTTGTATGCACCAGCCCAACGCTGAGCCATCTGCCACTCATCACCATCATTGGCTGCTGGACACTTACGCATACCCATTGATCCTGCAATACCGATCTTCAACACTGTAGATGATGTCAAGTTGAAGTCAAGGTTCGAACGTGTACCGATACGGTTGTATGAATAACCCGACTCATATCCACGGTTGTTCTCATATACCTTAAACATATCACCTTCGTTTACATAGTCAAGTGATGCGAAGTAACGAACAAACGACGAACCACCTGCTACATTGACATTGGCATTGTACGACATCGCACGCTTCTTGAAAAGTGCATCTTGCCAATCTACATTTGGATAACGCTCTCTGATCAAGTTGCCAAGCTCATCACGCTTGTCTCCCTGATTACGATAGTTCTCAATGAAGGACATTGGACGATATCTCGACCAAGAGTCTGCAATATTCAACTCATGCTCAATAGCAACGTTACGTGCTACAAGCGCATCGTATGAATCAAGCTTGTTTGGCAACTTCGATACAGTCTTCATGATAGCGTTGAACTGTACGTTAACTTGTGCCCTTCCTTCCTTACCACGACGAGTAGTAATAAGGATTACACCGTTAGCACCTTTCACACCGAATACTGCTGTTGCAGAAGCATCCTTCAATACCGAGAGACTCTCTACTGATGACATATCAACTGATGTCATCTCACGCTCTACTCCATCTACAAGCACAAGAGGCTGGTTCTGTGAACCACGAATGAAGATTTGTGGAGTCTCCTCACCTGGCATACCAGATGAAGATACTGTTACTACACCAGGAAGGTTACCTGTGAGGGCCTGTCCTACGTTTGTAATACCAGCAGCACGCTCAAGTACCTCACCAGTAGTCTGCGTGATGGCACCTACAATACTCTCTTTCTTCTGTTGTCCATAACCAACGACTACAATCTCTTCAATGTCTTGCGAAGAGTCAACCATCGTTACGTTGTAGACATTTTTTCCAGCTGCTACCGTTACGTTTTGGTTGTCAAAACCAATAAACGAATAAACAAGCTGCGAACCTGCTGGAACTGATAGCGTGTAGTTACCATCGAAATCTGTAACAGTACCTGTAGTAGTACCGCTAACAGCAACTGATACACCAGGGAGTGGAGCTCCCGTCTCATCGACTACCGTTCCTTTGATGGTCACTTTATCCTGTGCCATTGCTACCGCAGCAACCCCAAAGGCTACTACAACAAATGCAGCAAGTCGACGACAGATAGAGCTAAGCCATCCTTCATTTAGTCTTTGCATAGTTTTTGTTTGATGATTTGCAGAGGTTTTAGTAAAAGATTTGTGTTCCTGACCTTCGAATACCTAAGTGAAACCCCTTTTACACTCAAGACCGTAGGCTTTTTTCTGTTTTTTTGTTTGTTCGTATCTACTACATATTCGCTTTAAATTTCCTTTTAGGGTGAAGACACGTTATTACGTGTGCAAATTTCGCAACTTTCTGCATAATGCACTTTCACGCTCGTTACCATTTGTTTTCTATTCGTTAACTAATGTGAATTTTCACCACCCATCAAACGCTTCTGGAACAGCCTTTCTCAAATGACTATAAACCAGCCCATTAAAAAAGCTAAATGTAACGAGTAAAAAATTATTTGTTACGCAATACAAAAAATATGCGCACAAAAGTTCACTATTTCACTCCTATATATCAATAGTTGCCACTATCATGATACACACAAACAAATCTCCTTTCTTCTCTTGCCAACAATCTTCTAATATTTGTCTCTGGATCCTCTTGCTTTTTCGACTAAAAGCAACATACATTTTAGCACATAAATATGTCAAAATGTTAAAAACGTACAACCCCACTACGCCTTCTCACCCCACCTCACCCCCTCTTCTATTTCTTGCAATAATAAAAAAACTGCGAGCAACCTTATATCTCGCTCTATACCGACTATATGCAGCAACCGACTTCCCACGTATTTGCATACTATATATATAGGGATATACCTTCAACAAGAAAAAACCATACATATATAGGTATTGTTAAAGTATATTTACTACCTTTGTGTCCGTTTTTCGGACTCTTTCTATCAAACGGAATCCGATCATTACGTAAATAATGCATTAATAATGAAGAATATCGTAAAGACAATCGGACTTTGCCTTGCTGCAGGCCTTTTCATGGCTTCTTGCGCAAACCAAGCTCCACAACAAACAGTTGCTGCCCCTACAAACGCTGCAGCACAAACAGTAGCTTTCATCAACACAGATAGCTTGATGCTCAACTATAAGTTGGCACAGAAGCTTACTGAAAGAATCATGGGTAAGGAGGAAGCTGCTCGCGCAGATTTCAACCAGAAGATGCGCGTCTTCCAGCAGGACGCTACAGAGTTCCAGCGTAAAGTGCAGAACAACGCATTCCTTTCTATGGAGCGCGCTCAGCAGGAGCAGGCTCGCCTCCAGAAAAAGGAGCAGGAGCTTCAGGAGTTGAACGAGCGCTTGACAAACGAGCTCATGAAGGAGCAGGCTGACCTCAGCAAGCAACTTCAGGACACTCTCCAAAACTTCCTCAAGGAGTACGCAACAAGCCGCTACAGCCTCATCCTTTCAAACAACATGGGCGACAATGTTCTTTGGAGCGCACCTGGTGTTGATATCACAAACGAGGTAGTAGATATCTTGAACTCTCGCTACAAGGAATAATACAATCCCTATAGAGATAAATCATAGGACATCCCACTAGGATGTCCTTTTTTATTTTTCTCTTCCCACAGCCGGCAAAAACGCACGCAGTATCTTAAAAACTACGTCAAAAATACGCAAATCAAAACTTTTCTCCTCGTAACATAACGCTGCAAATCATTGTATAACAACATTTTACAATGCTCGAAAAATGAAAATTTTACAAATCAGCCGTCCCTAGAATTCGTTTTTTGACACAAATAAAAATGTATTTGTAACGAACGAGAAAGCCTGTTAACAATATTATAACGAACTTTGCATCAGTAACAACAATAGTTGTGTGCATAGACTAACTAAATATTCGCGTGAAGGCTGCGTTGGGAAACGTAGCCTTTTTTATTGCCCTAATTGTAACATACTTCTTTGCGATATCGTAAAAGGTAAAGATGATTTCGTAGCATGATGTCAAAAATGAAGAATATATCTAAGGGCATAATCCCCATACTGGTCTCTATCGGGCTCGTCTTGTGCTCGTGCACAAAGGAGACTACAACTATAGAACTGATATATAGTACCGACGTTCATGGTTCGTTATTCCCATACGACTATATAACTGATAGTCCTACAAATCATAGTCTGGCACAGGTAGCTTCATACGTACAGCAGGTCCGAGATACTGCCGAGAACGTCATCTTGCTCGAAGCAGGAGATATGTTGCAAGGTACCCCAATGGTATATTACTATAATTATATCGATACCACATCTTCTCACGTCATCTCCGACATATATAATTATATGAAATACGACGCCGTTACTATAGGTAATCACGATATAGAAGCGGGCCACGCCGTATACGACAGATTGGTTTCGGAACTGAATATGCCAGTATTGTGCGCCAATGCAGTGAAAACTTCAGATGGCACACCTTATTTCAAACCTTATACTATACTAAAAAGGGGCAACAAAAAGATAGCAATTATAGGTCTCATCACTCCTCACATCCCCCATTGGCTCCACGAGGATTACTGGAAGGGAATGGTATTCGAGGACATGATAGTCTCAGCGCAGAAATGGGTCGACATCGTCAAGGCTAAAGAGAATCCTGATGCTATTATCGGTCTTTTCCACGCCGGATACGACCATACGTATGGTAACACATCGCCTGATGAGCCTATGAACGAGAATGCATCTACATTGGTGGGTGAAAGGGTTGAAGGATTCGACTGCATACTTATCGGCCACGACCATAAGTACGTCACTCCTATGATTACTACCCCATCGGGACGAAAAATACCTTTGTGCGACGCAGGCACAGCAGCACACAAGATTGGTCACCTGACTATCAATTTTGATGGCGGCGACCACCCTAAGGTCACCAACCGCCTTGTTTCAGTGGAAGATGTAAAGCCTTCGGAGGAGTATATGGCTCTTTTCAATTCTCAAAACGAGGCAGTCAAAGCCTACTCCCAGAGAATAGTTGGCGAACTCAGCGAGGAGATAGTCGCTAATGAGTCTCTTTTCGGCAGCAGCAAATTCGTAGATTTTGTCCAAAGAGTAATGCTCGACCGCACTGGCGCAGATATCAGCTTTACTGCCCCACTGAGATTGTTCACTACAATCGAAAAGGGCAAACTGACTATTGGCGACATGTTCAAGCTGTACAAATACGAGAACACGCTGAACGTGATGAACCTCACAGGCGATGAAGTCAGACGTTACCTTGAATATAGCTACGATAGCTGGATATCCAATCCCGACGAAACTGGACACCTGCTTCTGCTGGATGAAGAGGGCAAAATCAAGAATCAGTATTTCAATTTCGACTCTGCAGCGGGTATTCGCTATACCGTCAACCCATACAAGCCTTATGGCGAGCGAGTAGCTATCCAGTCCATGATGAATGGCTCACCTTTTAATAGCCAAAAGATGTACAAGGTAGCCATCAATAGCTATAGATTCAATGGCGGAGGCAACCACCTGGAATCCGGTGTCGGACTGACTAAAGAGCAAATAAACGAAAGACACGTGGAATCTATTATGACAGATTTGCGCGAACTTATGGTGGAGGCTCTCAAAGCATCAGACAAATTGGAGATCCCTACACTGAACAACTGGAAGTTTGTCCCTGAGAACAAGCTTCAACAGGTTATCAATTTAGACAAATGCAACTTTATGAAATAATTTCAAGCAACTATTAACTATGAAAAAGTTACTCAAAATTGTAGGTGGCATCCTACTAGGCATTGTAGCAATTATTGTTATCGTTCCTATGGCCTTCAGTGGCCAGCTAGAGAAAATCGCAAAAGAAGAAATCGGCAATTTCACGCAAAACAAGATTGATGTCGATTGGGACGATTTTTCTCTCTCTATCTTCAGCAGTTTCCCTGACTTGCGAGCTAGCCTTGGTAGCTTACTTGTCAAGACCAAGGGTAATTTCGAGACAGACACATTATTATATGTCAAGAAATTCAAGGCTGATATTGATGTATGGCAAGCAATCGACGGAAAGATCAAGGTTAACGAATTGATCCTTGACAACCCTATCGCACGAGGCATCATCGGTAAGGATAGTATTCCTAACTGGGATGTTGTCGCTGCCGACACAGCTGCTGTCGAGGAGCCTGTCGATACAACATCAGCACCACTAGACCTTAACCTCAAACGAATAAGAATCCATGATGCCGACCTAGCCTATATTGACCACACAGCACCAATGGCAGCTCATATCAAAGACTTAGACTTGGAGTTGAGCGGCAACTTCAAAAAAGAGATTGCCGACTTAGTACTGGCTCTTGATATCAATAGCGTAAGTTTTTGGATGGACAACACTACACTACTTAAGAACGCGTCGGTAGATTTTGACGCTAAACTTGAGGCAGACATGGGTAATAACAAGTACACATTCAAAGAGAATACGTTGAACTTTGCTGGTATACCATTGGCTTTCGATGGTTATGTTCAGTTGCTTGACAGTACAGCTATAGAGACAGATATAAAGTTGCAAGCATTGGGTACTCAGTTCAGCACAGTATGGGCACTTATCCCTGAGAGCATCGTGAAGAGCGTCGAGGGATTACAGACAAAGGGTGCATTTGAACTTTATGCTATAGCTAAAGGTGTATATAGGGATATGGAACACCTTCCAGCTGTTGACGCAGCACTTAAGATTACTAATGCTAGCGTCAAGTACCCTGATCTACCTAAGACACTTAACAACATCAATGTTGATGTCACTGTACATAACCCTAGTGGAGATGCCGACCTCACCACAGTTGATGTCAATAAATTCCACTTCGAGTTGGGCGAAAACCCATTTGATGCAGCGCTTAAACTTGTTAAGCCTATGTCAAACCCAACATTCAACGCCACACTTGATGGAAAAATCGACCTCAACTCACTCAAGGAGGCTATTCCTCTCGACAGTATGAGTATTACTGGTTTGGTAAATGCCAACCTCAATGTTGCTTCCGACATGAAGTCTATTGAAGACCAGAATTACGAGAAGATTATTGCCAAGGGTACTGTTGAACTTAACCAGTTCCACTTTGAGGGTTCTGCTCTTCCAAATGGAGTAGATGTAGAGAAAGCTAAATTGGCATTCTCTCCAGAGCAGTTGGTTCTCGATCCTCTCGCTGTAAAATTGGGCAAGAGCGACTTCAGCCTCAATGGTTACGTACAGGATTATCTCCCTTACGTTTTGAAAGATGGCACTATTAAGGGTAAATTCACTCTTAAGAGTAATCTTATTGATGCCAACGAGCTGATGGCGATGACTGGTCCTGACACCACAGCCACAACTGCTACAGTAGACACCACAGCTTCGGTAATTTTAGTACCAAAGAACATCAACTTCAATTTCAACGCTGAAGTTGGCACTGTATACTACGACAAGTTGACGATCAAGAATGTACGTGGTGGCGTAGCCGTTAAAGACGGTATAGCTGACTTGAACAATCTATTCTTGGATATGTGCGACGGTAGCATTGGTCTTAACGGTCGCTACAATACAGCCAAGGAGAGCCACCCATTCATTGACATGAAGATTGACATGAACGAAGTAGACATCAATAAATTGACCAATTCGTTCTCGACAATCGACTCCCTCCTTCCTATTGCCAAGAAAGCTCATGGTAAAGTTACCATTGGTCTTGATATTGTATCCGATATTGATGAAACAATGTCGCCAGTAATAAAGAGCATTAACGGTAAGGGTGTGATGGCATCAGAATCTTTGGGCATCAAAGAATCTGATATTCAGACTAAGCTCTCTAAGCTCCTCTACGATGACAAGTGGAAAGACTTTACGTTGAAAGACTTCTCGCTTAAGTTCGATATCAAGGATGGCAACATTGTTGTAGATCCATTCAAGCTCAAGATGTTTGGCAAGCAGGCAGTATTCAGTGGCCAGCAAGGTCTTGATCAGACAATGGCATACTTGCTTCAGATACCTACTGCAAGAAAGGATATTGCCAATATCTTGAAGAAGACTGGTCTTGGCAGTGCAGCTTCATGGGCTGAGGGCGAGGATATTCCTCTAGGCATTGCCATTAAGGGTATGCTTACATCTCCTGACGTAGCAGTTGACCTTGATGCTGCTAAGAAGGCCATTTTAGGCGAGGCTAAGGCCAAGCTTGAGGAGAAGGGTCAAGAGGTAGTAGACAAAGCTGTAGACGCCCTCAAAGACAAACTCAAGGACAATGAGCAAGCACAGAAAGCAACTGACAAACTTAAGGGTCTGCTCGGAGGCTTAAAGAAGAAAAAGTAAATCCACAACTACTGATAAAGCGGGGTAAAGCCTTTGGGTTTTACCCCGTTCTTTTTATATAGACTACGAGGATGTTGCTCAAAGATATCGGAACTGAGAGAGTTATGGGATATTGGAGGCTCTCCGTGGTGGGTAATTGACATGGTGAATATTGCGTTAGTTGGGTATTATGATTTTCTAAACCAGTGTGATTAGCGTCTGCCTATATACTGTCTATATAGAGCGTATATAGAGCTCATATAGAGCTCGAGAGATATTTAGTTTATGGTTTTCATGTGTTTGATATATATTAGCTATTAATGATGGACTAAAACAATAAAGAGATGCGACAAATAATGTTACATCTCTTTTTGTTATGACAGGTTATTGAACTTTATCTTCCTACGCCCTTACGCTTAGCGTGTTTCTTGGTCTTATTGCTATAGCTATAACCCATGATAGGCTCTGAACAAGGAACTGGCTTCATCTTGTAAGAACGCTTCTTCACGTTTGGAGGGATGATACGGTATATCATCGATATTTCGTGAGCGCCGTTACCGAAAGACGAAAGATCGCTGATATTCAAGTCGTACGAGTAACCCATTCTAAGAGGGCCTATATTCAAGCCCACTGTAGGGATAACTGCATCCTTATTATCGAGCTCACCAGCCACTCTGAAGAAAAGTCCGCGGTAAGAGACTCCGATTTCGATAGGCGAATAGTACCAATAAGCGCCCAACTCAAGTTGGTTGAAATCGTACTGATGAACGAAATTCATTGCCAAAGTAACTGTTTTAGGGTCGCTACCTCGGTATGAAGGTTCGTAAGTAAAACGATAACCAGCGTAAACTGTCGTTTTGAAGCCGATATTATGCTTTACGTCGGTAAATGATGTATTTGGCTGCATCAAGTGATCGAAAGCCACACCGCCCCAGAAATCGTCGTTATAAACCATTACGCCAGTTGAGGCATCGATACGTGCCTTCTTGGTACGTTCAAACTCTATACTAGAGCCACCTGTAACGAAATGGCCATCGGCGGTAATATCGGTATAAGTAATCATCTTACTCTGGTCGATCTTGCGCTCTCCGAACTTAAACGAGAGACCTGGACGGATAAAGATATCCTGATTCAAGGTGAACTCATAAGCATAGAGGAGTGAAATTTCGTGATCGACTAGGAGACCCTTACCCTCGTTATCGCATTGCCACATGAGGCCGAGACCGCTATTGAAGTTCTCGAAGAAATTATCCACCGATATAGCATAGTTCTGGAATGCGGTACCGATACCTGGCCACTGATTACGATAGTTAAGACCTATACGGGTACCATTGGTCAAGCCTGTGAAAGATGGGCTGACGTACAATGGCGCCTCATAAGTCTGCGAGTAGGAGACATCCTGAGCAAAAGCTCTGGATGTTCCGATACTCAACAGTATAATTATCGTTGCTATATAACTTCTCATTGTGTTCATCATCGTCCCTCCCGTTACTTAACAACCATTACTTGACCAGACTTATCGTAGCCCTTACCACTAGAGAACTGACCCTTAGCGACCCAGACGTACAAGCCCTGCGGTACGACATCTCCATTGAATTTACCATCCCAGCCGGCATTGATATCGTCGGTTTCGAATACCTTCTGGCCCCAACGGTTGAAGATTTCAAGGTGGAACGTTTCGACATCCTGGTAAACCGGACGGAACGTTGCGTTGACGCTAAAGATACTATTATTTCCTGAAATATCTTCGCGCGGAGCGAAAGTATTAGGGAATACGATAAATCCACCGCGTCGTGCTTCCACGAAATTCTCCTTAGTTGTATCGTTCTCACAACCATATTCATTCCATACCTTGAGAGATACGGTATATGAACCAGGGTGCAAGTACTGGTAAGATGGGTTCTTCTCGGTACTTATTGAGCCATCACCGAATGACCACTCGTAATCGGTAGCGCCCACACTATGGTTGACGAAGTATACCTTATCGTCAGGCAAGTAGAGCAACTGAGGAGCTGCATCGAAGCTAGCCTTTGGATGATCGTAAGCATTGAGGAATGCCGACGAAACGGACACCTTGCCATCTGGGCCAGGAACTCGGAGAGTTACCTCGTATGTACCTGGGAAGATATACGTATGGGTTGGGTTACGGATGGTAGATGTAGTACCATCGCCGAAATCCCAATGGTATTCAGTAGCATCCTGAGACTCATCCGAGAAGCGGACTGTCAATGGGTAACAGCCCTCTGTTACGTCCATTGTAAATCCAGAGATTGGAACTGTCTTGTATACGATACTTACCTCATCGAAGACCTCACAATCGTCGGTCTTGATAGTCCAACGGAATGTATTCACGCCACGGCTAAGACCTGTAACCATTGTATGGTAATCGGTAGTATCCGCGAAGTGGATAGTCTTAGACGAACCGAGGTAAGTCCAGTATCCAGGCAATCTACCAGGGTTACCAGCGTTGAGGTGGTACTGATCCTCGTAGGTTACATCATTCTCACCTGCATAAGGGTCAGCCTTCTGGCAATAGATTACCACGTCGCTCTCAGTTACGCAGTTGCCATAGCTGATAGACCAGCGGAAGATATTCTCGCCGTATCCGAGGTTGATAACCTCACTCTTAGCATCAGTTGTATCTACAAGTTCACCCCAACCTTGGAGGAGACGCCATCTACCCTCACCGATGCTAGGGATATTAGCATTCATGAATGTATTATCCTTACAACGGATCATATCGTCACCCGCCTTAGCCATATCAGGTATCTGGTTCCAGACGCTTACGGTATCGATGCTCTGACACTTGAATGTCTCGCCATCGTAGGTACCGATATTGTCGATTACCCAGAGGAACTTATTCTCGCCAAAGATAAGGTTACATACCTGAGTCTTAGGATCGAGAGGGTTATCGAATGACAAGTTGCCAGCCTCATCGTTGAGAGTACCAGAAACTGTCTCCCAGTGGCCCTTACCGATAATTGGCACATTAGCATCGAGGACACGACAATCTGAGCAATCCTTATCGTCAGGACCTGCATCCGACCTAGTAGGAGTAAAGTTAGTCAATGTTATGCGATCGCTCTCGGTACACATACCATTTACGCTAACCTTCCATTCGAGGGTTGTGCGGCCATAAGCCAAGTTGGTAATCTTGGTACGAGGAGATGTTGGGTTTTCTATCTTACCACCACCCTCGTCGACGATAGTCCATATACCCTGACCATAGGTAGGAGTCAACGCCTTGAGTTCAAATTCATTAGAACATACAGCCTCATCTGTACCTGCCTTTGGAGTATCAGGCTTATTATTCAAGATATGTACATCGTCGGAGAGGATACAAGTCAATGTATCGACATGCTCTGTACCATTCTCATCGATACCCTTATATATAGGTGTCTTCTGAGTAACCTTCCAACGGAATACGTTATCGCCCTTACCAAGGTCGACGAATGAGCGAGGATTGAACTTATCCTTGAACTCAGCCTTACCATTGATTACCTCCCATTCACCGACACCTACTTCAGGTTTGTAAGCCTCGAGAGTTGTGTAATCCTGGCAAAGAGTCTGCAAGCCACCGGCGTGAGGAACGCTAGGCTTACCATTCACGACAGTAACCTCATCGTAATCTGTACAACCCTTGAATGAAGTAGTCCATCTCAAGATATTCTTACCACGAGCGAGGTGAGATATGAGAGAGTTAGGATTATTCATATCAGAGAACAAGCCGGCACTAGCACCACCCACGATACTCCAGCTACCGTGAGCATCGCCTGGGTCACTAGCCTGAAGCATAGTCTTATCGTCGCAAATCTGCTGATCTTCACCAGCGTATGCGTTAACCCTATTGTATTCTACTATCACATCTGCAGTAGAGACGCAAGTCACAGCCTGTTTATAGATACGAGTAACAGTCCAACGGTATCTGTTACCATCCTTATTGAATGGTATATCGCGAACCGGAGTTGAAGCCTGATCAGGGAAGAGGATTGTACCACCACCCTCGGCAACATCCCAGTGACCACGTTCGATAAAGTCGCCCGTCTCGTCTATTGCCAATTCAGATGCCGACAAGATAGTAGCATTATTATCGCACAACTGCTGCATACCGCCTGAGATTCGGGCCTCGGTAGCCGAGTTGTTGATGATAATCACAGAATCGACAGATGGACACTCGAGGTAGTTGACTGTCCAAAGGAGGACATTTCGACCATTACCAAGGTTACGAACCGTAGTATGAGGATCTGTTGGATCATCGAATGCGCCACGTCCGCTACCAGCCTTAATAGACCAGCGGCCGATACCTGGATTAGGGTTATTAGCTGTCAACTGTACGCTATCAGCACAGAGAGGAGCCACATCACCGGCCTCGGACTTAATGAATATGTTATTCAAAACAGTCTCATCGGATGTTGTACATTCACCATTCTTGATAACCCAACGGAATCTGTTGTGACCGAATGCCAAACCAGAAACTGTTACTGTCTGGTTCTCTGTACCATCGTTACGATACAAAGTGATACGATCTACGAGTTCGTCATCTGGGCCTGCTGGGTTTGGATTGACGAACTGGCCGCCACCCTCGATAAGCTCCCAGTAAGCCTCGGTAAAGTACATAGGCTTATTACCAGACAAGATACTTGTAGAACCACAGACTGTGAATGGATTATCAGGGCCAGCATCAGCCTCAGTAGGCTTGTTGTTGATAACAGTAACCTGAGACTCAGAGTTACACAAGCCACCCTTCTCTGTTTCGATACGCCAGATAAGAGTATTCTCACCCTGACCGAGGTCATATACGTAGTTATCAATGAACTTAGCCGAACCACCGCTTGCTACCTTCCAGTAACCATTACCGTATGTTGGCGAGTTAGGATTAAGTTGGAGAGTACCATCACAAGTATAGAGGGTACCACATTCATTATCCTGACCGCAAGCCCAAGCCTTATCAGCCATATCGTTCTTAACGGTGATTGTATCGGAGCTTGAACATACACCATTAGTAATAGTATACAAGAATGAGTTCTCACCCTGCATGAGGTTAGTTACAACAGGGCATCGAACATTGTGAGGATCCACGCCATTTGGAACACCCTCATAAGAGAAGTCACAAGCACCAGAAATCAATCTCCACTCGACAGAACTCTGAACACGTTGGATATCGCCATTGATCTTATGGATTTCGTAAACCTTCTCCTTAGGCTCGTTACCCTGGAGATCGAATTCGTAAGAACAGATAGCGCGATCACCCACACGGTCCTCACCAGCGTAAGCCTGAGTTACCGAAAGGTTCCATATCTCGACGAAGTCAACCATGACACCACTATTGTAAGTGATAGACCACTCCAATACATTCTTACCTGGTTTCAAGCCTCGGATAGTTGTACGAGGATCAGATACATCATCGAACTGACCGCCACCCTCAGCAACTCTCCAACGACCGATACCGTTGAATGGGCCATTAGCACTAAGCTTGTATGTATTACCGCAGAGGTCGTACTTATTATCACCTGCCTCGGCAGCAGTTACACTACCGAAGGTTATCTTGACCTCATCAGAAATCTCACAACCCTTATTCCTCACTGTCCAACGGAACGTTGAAGTACCCTGTGCGAGATCCTTGACCTCAGCATCATGGTCATGGAGTTTGTCAAGGTCGAATGTACCACCACCATCAACGAGAGACCATGTACCTTCACCGAATCCAGGTGCTACTTCGATAGCTGTCATCTTAGTGTGGTTATCTGTAAGATCTGTCTGATCCTGGCCGGCAATCTCGTTGGTGTAATCTGTAACGAACTTAGGAGTATTGTTTGTTACTATGATTGTATCACGAGCAACGCACATACCATTATTAATAGTTACAGACCAAACCATATAGTTGTCGCCATGACGGAGACCGCCGACATTAGTAACAGGACTATTTGGATTACTGAATGTAAATTCGCCCTTACCAGCGACGCCAGTCCACTCACCAGTCCACAAACCTTGGACATTAGGTTCCTTTGCCCTCAACTCTGTCTGAGAAGAACAAATTGGGAAGTCCTTACCAGCATCGACCTCGAATCCATTATTAGAAATTACAAGGTCGGCATAAGAAGAACAACCACCCTCGTTGCTCATGATTGTCCAACGGAGGACATTCTTACCTCTGCCGAAGTTCTTAGCAGGAGACTTAGGATCTGTGAGGTCATCGATATCTGCATGGCCCTCAAGAACTCTCCATGTAGCATGTTCAAAGAGAGGGTTGATTGGATTACCAGTCAAGGTAGTCTCGCCATCACAAACAATCTGATCAGCCTCTACAGTTGCAGGTGTCACTGCATTGTTGGTAATGATTATTTCATCGCTACTTACACAACCCTCCTGAACAATTGACCAAGTGAACTTATTCTCACCCTGACGGAGATCTGTTACAGTTGTTGTTGCATAAGTCATATTATCGATTGAAGCAGTCTGATTTGCTACAGACCTATCATACTCCCAATATCCCTCGCAACCTTCTGGAACTCGAGAAGCGTTGAACTTGTAAGTACCATCGCACGATGTATCATCTGGGCCAGCATAAACTGTCAGTTGAGCATTGAAGATATTTACTGTTACGCTTCTGCTACAAGCACCGTTCTTAATAGTATAGCGGAAGATGTTATCGCCCTTGGTCAAATCCTGGATTGTGAGAGTTCTCATAGAAGGATTGATTGTTGCCCCACCTGTGATACGCTCCCAAGATCCGAACTGATCGGCATGGATATTATTCTTCCACTCATTACCCTCCAACGTGATTGAAGTACCGCAGACTACGTAACGATAAGCCGATACATTGTTCTCCAACTGCTGAGTCATCATAGAAGGTATAACATCGACCTTATTATTACCATCAACGATTGTTACAACAACTGGATCTGGCTCATGGTTATCAACTTTGATTGTAGCTGTACTCTCACAATTGTTCTTTGAGATAGTCCATACCAATGTATTACCATCACCCTGATCGAGATTACTAACAACTGTATGATAAGTGTTAGCGTTCTCGATATCTCCGTGACCATTAGTTACAGACCACAAACCTGTAGCACCCTCTGGTATAGGGGTACCCTCGATTTCAGTCTCACCATCACAGATATAAGATGATACTACGTGAGCATCGACAATATACTTATTGTTATTTACAACAACTTTCTTAGTCAATGAACAACCACCTTGTGTAGTAGTAACTGTCCATGTGAAGATATTCTCACCCTGTGCTACATGAGTCAATGTTGCTGAAGGGCTAGTCATATCGCTGAAGTCGGCAGCACCCTGTGCGATATCCCACTTACCAGTTGTACCTGCAGGCAATGTTGCGGTCAACTTCGTATCAGGACCACAAATATTCTGTGTAGGACCCACGGTGAATGTTGGCAACTCATATATAGTTACAGGAACAGCCTCTGACCATTCGCCATAACCACAAGAGTTATATCCACGAACCTTTATAACACCCTTCAAATATGACTGAGTATCATCGACACGAACCAAGATAGACGCAGTACCCTCACCAGAGACGATTTGCATACCAGAAGGCAATACCCAATCGTATGTTGTAGCGTACTTAATGACAGGTACTCTAACCGAAACATTATTATCGCCCTGACAGAACGACTCTGTAGTTTCGATATCGCCTGGCTTAACAGGGAGTCGATTTACAGAAATCAACATCTCCTGCCATTCACTTTCTCCACAATCGTTGACAGCACGTACTCTAAGTATACCACCCTCGAATGCGTTGTCGACATCGATCATAATATTACGAGAACCTTCGCCAGAAACAATTCTCATCATTTCGTTACCTTGGTCATCCTTAGGCAACTCCCAATCATAGTTGAGCGCGTTGTCTACAGCGGCTACAGAGTACTGAACACCCTTCTGGCCCTGACATACAACATCGTTACCCTTGATAGCCATAGGTTTCAATGTCAATGGCATTACCGCGATTGTTGAGCTCAACTCATCGGAAGAGAAATGACAACCATTAGCATCCTCTACAGATTCAAATGTATATACGGTAGTTACATTTGGAGATACTGTAACCTCGGCCTTATATACACCAGTCTGTGAGGCGTCTTCAATCTTAGCGATAGTTCTAACATGCTTAATACCATCATCACCGACGAAGTTGTATGTCAATGAATATGGCGCTGTACCACCCTTAACTGTGAATGTCAATTGAGCGGAGTTGCCTTGACAGATAGTCTCGCTACCTGACATTGTCACAACGGGCAGATCGTGAGCGACAATCTCAACTTCACCTACTCTATCAGCTTCGATGCTAGAGCAATAACGATCGGCAACTGATATTACGCTAAGCTTGTATGTACCTGGAGCCTCAGGAGTATATACGAATGTATATGGAGTCTCATCTGTTTCGATGTTGAAGTTGTTATGACCATCAGACACTACGAAATTCCAAGGTGCTCCAGTTGTAGGAGTCAAATCGATTGTCACATCAGCAGATTCTCCATAACATACATCCCTGTTGCCATAGATATATGAAGTTGGACGAGGACGCACTGGAACAGAGACTGCATTTGTATTAAATGTACCTCTACCACATGACTCATCATCCTCATAGAGAGACACGATAGAGTACAATGCGCTCTTCTCTGGCTTAAACTCCGTTATTACATAAGGAGTCTCCTTAACATCAATAACAACATCCTTATTAGGATCGTTATCGCGACGGATTCTAACCTTAAGTGGACGCTTAGTCAAATTCCAGTTTGTTGTCACAAGTTTCAACTCAGCATTATCGCCTTCGCAGATGTAGTAATTATCATCTGTAGAAACTCGGCTCAATTCCACATGAGCTTCTGGCTGATATAAGATTACGGTATCAGTCAACCAACAATCGTTGTTGTAGTTGAATTCACCATCCATCTTGCTATCATCTGTCACACGAATAGTATAGACGCCAGCCTTCAAAGAAGAATATGTCTCAGCAGAACTCTTAGTTTCCGACTTAAAGTTGTTTGGACCTGTTACCTCGATACTATAGTTGCCATTATTTGGCACGCCACCCTCAACCTTGATTGAGAATGTACCTGTAGTACCATCGTAGCATGAGATATTTGCACGAGAAGTCTTAATAAGCTTCAACTCAGATGGCTGAGTAATCTTGACCTTATTAGTATTATCGTAGAGGTTTGTCGCAGAATTATAGACGAAGTAATTAGCCTCAGCCCTATTTGCATCGACAACCTTAATAGTATAATAACCAGGAGCCAAACCTGTGACGTTAAGCGAAGACTTACCAGACTCAGCACCTACCACATAACCATTCTCGTTGTAGCACTCGATTGAGTATGGGATGGTACCACCTGTAACGTCGATATCAATCATACCATTATTATCGCCATTACATGGAATAATATTAGTTGCTACGACGTACGCCTTAAGAGGCTCACTTGGCTGATGGACATGGATCAAGTCGGACTTAACCACACAATTATTCTCATCAGTAACTTCTACTCTATAAGAGCCGAAACCAAGGCCTGAGATATGTGTCTTATCGGTTGCTATTGGAGCTGTGAAACTATCTTCACTGCTATACCACTTATAATGATAGTTTCCGTAGCCACCAGAAACAGCCACTGTAATCTCGCCTGTCTTTTCGCCATTAACAGTTACATGCTTAACATTCTTAACGGCGACACTTAAAGGTTCAGAAGGCTGAAGGATTTCTACATCCTTAACCTCAACTGGGCATCCATTAACGTCGTTTATGACAAGGCTATATACACCAGCATACAATTTATCTGCGACAGGAGCATTATTGAATTCGGCATTAGAACCTGCCCAGTAGTATGTATACTTGCCATTAGCATCAGGTGTACCACCCTCAACTGTAACAGAGATCTTACCTGTAGGCTCACCATAGCACTTAACATCCTCAACCTCAATCTTAGTAACTCTAAGAGCAGAATCAGGATTCTTTATACTATAGCTACGTGTTACGCTACAACCGTAAACATTATCAGTAATGACAACTGTGTAATCACCCTGCATCAAGTTCTTCTGGATTGGAGAACCTGGAACGAGGTTAGTAGCTGGACCCGTCCATACATATGAATAATCGCCCGAACCGCCATTCACTACAAGTTCAATCTTACCAGAAGGCATTCCATAGCACTTGACATCCTCGATATTAGCGTCAACGATGAGATTGTACTGACGGCCAAGAGCGATTGTTGTTTCAACAGAACAAGCATTTGCATCACCGTTAGCATCTACGCGACTATCAGTTACTGTCAATGTATATGTACCTGCAGTCAAACCTGATTGACTAGCAGAAGTCTCGGCATGACCTCGGCCACCATCTGTAGCTACCCACTGATAGTTGTATGGCTTAACGCCACCTGTTACGATAACATCGATACTACCATCCATCTGACCCTCGCAAGTCTCTGCATGAGGCACTGCTGTTATTTGAAGAGGAGTAGCGAACTCGAACGTCTTAGTAAGAGCGCACTTGCTGCGTCCAGCAGAAGCATCGATAACAGTAACCGTGTAAACACCACTATGCTTACTTGTCAAATTATCGACCTCGGTCTTATCCTTGAAGCCATCCTCATCAACAGCCTCACCAGACCACAAGTAACTTAGGGTTCCTACTCCGTCAGCATTAGGCTTCCAACCACCCTTGACATTCTCTATCTTGAGAGCGCCACCAGTTCCAGTCTTGCAATCTACATCCTTAACCATAACCAGATCGAATGAGATTTCCTTTGGCTCTTCGATAACCTTAGCCTTTGAAGCCTGACAACCATTAGCATCTGTCACTGTAAGAGTATAAGTGCCTTGCTTCAAGTTGTCGATGCTACGAGAAGTAGCGTTATTGCTCCATGAATAAGCATATGGTGCAACGCCACCTGTTACCATAGCTGTAATAGAACCGTCGGCATCACCATAACAAGTAATATCGCGGCTATTCAACTGTATGTCGATAGCAGGTGGAGCTGTTACTTGGAACTCCTTATTTATAGAGCATTTACCATCAGATACAACAACCTTGTATGTTCCAGGCTTCAGGGTTGATATACCTGGAGTATTAGCTGAGTATGAGTCAGGTCCAGACCAAGAATAGGTGTACTTACCAGAACCACCTGTCACTCCAATATTTATAGCGCCATTATCGCCATCACTACATGTTACATGAGTGATATTGATATCATTCTGGACGAATGCCAACTCTGTAGGCAACTCGATAGTCTTAGTCACTGAACAATTGTGCGAATCGGTGAATGTGAATGAGTACTCACCACCGCGAGTTACATTGCTCAATGTATACAACACATAGTCGCCCTTACCATCGTTGTCATTACCAGTAGTTGGAGCTGCGTCGAATACTACACGTGACAATGGACCGCTAGCCAAATACTTATAAACGCCTGTACCACCATAAACCTTAGCTGTGATTGTATGCCTGAAATGACAATCATTCTCAGTGTCGGTCAATTCAACATCCATTGCGTCGTTAGCCTGTTCAACAATGAATGTCTCCTGAATCATACACTGGTTAGCGTTATCTGTTGCGGTAAGAGTATAAGTACCAGGAATAAGGTTGTGCAACTCTGCAGCATTATAGTTATTAGCGTCAACACTTATACCAGTCCACTGGAACTTAACATTATTAGCATCAGAGAATCCGTCGAGACGTATATTAGTAATTGCGCCATCAGCCGCGCCAGCGCACTGTTCGTGAGTTACAGAAGCCGACAAGCCGAGAGTTGTTATATACTTAAGAGTAAACTCTTTAGTAATACTACAATTCTTACCCTTATCAGTAATCTGAACACGATAAGTACCTTCGCCGAGAGCTGTAGCATTTTGGAGATCCTTACCGAATTCGAACTCAGACCATGTATCACCATTCTTAGTTTCCCACTTGTACTCCAAAGTGCCATCGTTGCCAGTAACCTTTATTGTCACTGCGCCATCATTGATACCGAGACAAGAAGGATGCTTGATTTCGGAAGCCACATGGAGATTAGAGATGGTGATTATCTCCTCGATAGCGCATCTATTGAGAGCTGTTGAGTTAAGATCTGAAACTGTCAACTTATATGTACCCTCTGGCAAGTTTTCGAACTTAACTTCACGAGCTGCAGCGTCATCTGTTTCTGCCACCTCGTATGCCTTAGATGCTCTATTCTCAGTACCTGTAAGAGCTACAAGGTAGTTGTTCTTTCCTGCATTTACATTACCACCAGTAATATAGAAGGAAACTACGCCATTATTACCCTCACAAGAAATTGAAGACTTCAGGTTGTTCAGAATCAACTCGGCAGGTTGCTCTATCTTGATTTCAGGGATCTCAGGATCTTTTCCTGTCTCTTCAACCATATAGAGGCACCCGTTAGCATCAGTCACCTCAACCTTGTATGTTCTATCACCCTCAAGATTCTTGAATGTATAGTAACCAGTAGACATAACAACCACCTCGGCAGAAGAAGGCTTCATACTATCATAGAAGCGAACAGTATATGGACGAACACCGCCCTTAGCGTATACAGAAATCTGACCATCGGCAGCACCATTACACGTTGTGATATGCTTAGGAGTCAAATTGACCTCCATAATATCTGGTTCCTCGACAATAAAGGTCTCCTGACTTGTACATGTTGCGCCTGCGTAATCGCCATACTTAGTAGATACAGTGACAGTGTACTTACCAGCTGTCAAGTTTACAAGTTTAGGCGAGGTAACGGCCGATACATCTGTAGGCTCAGTATCTGTACCATCAAGTTTTTCAGAAGTCCATTTATATTCAGGCTTAGCTGTACCAGACTCCTTAACCTCGATAGAACCGGTAGCACTTCCGTGGCACATAACATCTACCTTCTCGATGAGAGTGATAATAATCTCAGGCATCTCAGTAATGCTTATTTGCTGAGAACGAGAGCAACCGTTTCTATCCTCAACAGCCACCATGTAGCTACCTGTACGCAAACCGGTAATATCGTGAGTAGCCTTAGCTGTCGTAATCTTTCCATTTGCATCAAGAGTAACGTCAGCCTTCACCTTGATAGAGCCGTTCATGAATACATCGTAGTAGTAATCACCCACTGCAATACCGCCATCATCTACTGTAGCCTTAAGAGGTTCGCCGCCCTCGATATCTATATGGATAGTACCATTATTAGTATGAGCGCATTGAATATTAGTCTCTGTTGCATACATTTCAAGGCGAGCATTTGGCTGACTGATTTCGAGTTTTTTACGGAACTCAACACCATTGTTATCTACAACGACTACGGTGTAGACACCAGCGACGAGGTCGGACAACTGGTGTATACCAGGCTCATTAACCTCCTTAGCCAGCTGACCATTAACTGTAATCACGTAAGGAGCCTTACCATTGTATATCTCGACATCGATAGAACCTGATGCCTCGCCATAACAAAGTACATCCTTAGGATCCTTAATAATGACATCAAGAGCACCATTATCATTAATATACACTGGTTTCTTATGCTCACATCCAGAAGCGCTAGCATCAGTAATGACATACCAATACTTGCCTGCAGGCTTATCACGTACCTCGAGCACGTCACTTGCGAAAGGATTTGACTGGTCTTCGTCTGTGAACCACTTTATCTTATATGGATATTTACCGCCATCGATAGCAGAGATACGGATAGTGCCTGTTTCAGCACCAACCTTCTCAATATGCGTTACGGTATAAGAAGATGTTATCTCATCAGCTTGCTTAACTTCTATATAAGCCTCGACAGGGCAATCGAACTTATCACGTACTGTAACGTGGTATGTACCTGCCTTCAGATCTTTAGTTTGTGACTTTCGACCAGTAGCTTTCAATATAGAAGCCTCACTTGTCCACTCAACATTGAAGTAGTCGTCAGCAGTGTCATCTGTATCACTAAATGGAGTACCACCCTCAATAGTAATAGCGATAGCACCAGTAGCCTTGCCATAGCAATCGACATCTGTGACATTGATAGCGCTAATAGCGAGAGGCTCTTTAGAACCATCAACCTTAGCAGATGCGGTAACGGTACAACCATTATTAACGTCGGTAACGATAACCTGATAATTACCAGCGCTCAACTGGTTTTGATCCTTATCGCCATCGATGATACCAGTGCCATCTCCGAGCCACTTATAAGTATATCCGCCAGAGCCACCAGTAACACTTACATGGATGCTACCATTGTTTGCGCCAACACAAGTTTCAACGCCATCTGTAGCGATAATTGAGAGTTGCATAATATCACTTACATAGTATGGCTCAGTATTCTCGACTGTACAACTACCGTTTGCATCGGTTCTCTCAGTATCTGTCACCTTAACCTTGTAGTATCCAGATACGAGTCCAGCCTGGAATGCACCATTCTGGTTATTAAGACCCGAGTGATCTATTGGGGTTGTACAATCCTTATCCTCATAAGCAGTCCACTCATACGAGTACCTACCAGAACCACCTGATACGGAGATAGAGATTCCGCCTGTGCGGCTACCTGTACAACGGTTATTTGAGATCGAGACGTTATCGTCAATTCTCATTGGGTCGACAAATGAAACTGTACGGCTAACATTACAGCCACCATTTCGAGTTGCTGTAACAGTGTACAATCCTGAGGTCAAACCTGTCTGCGAGATTTTATCCTTAGAATTAGCTGCAGCAATAGCTGGGCCGTTCCAGTAGACATTCACACCCGCTGTGCCTGGAACAACTGTCGCGTCATCGAATACGATCTTCAATTCAGCATTCTTACCATCACAATCGACATCCTTGACGATATCAAGTTTGAATTCGAGAGAACTTGCATCCTTGACTACGGCTGCCTGCTGTGCGCTACAACCATTAGCATCGGTAACTACTACGAAATATGTTCCTGCCTTAACTCCATCGAGTTTTGGAACCGTAGTAGTAACCTTATGTGTACCGAGGTTCCAGTCGTACGAATATGGAGCGACACCACCTGTGACATCTACGGTAACTTTACCAGAGTACTCACCATAGCACTCTGTTGGAACAGGAGTTGCGGTTACGGTAAGTTTATCTGGCTCAGTAATATGCCACTTCTTGTAATAGTTATGATGTGCACCAGTATAATCTGAGTTCTCGAAGTCGGTAACAACAAGATAGTACCAACCAGCTACTAATTCTGAAGCCACCCTTGTAGTTACGACATCATTATTAGCATTCTTCAATTCATAAGAGGTAACGGCAGCGAAACCTTTGGGATTTTGACTTGAAGGCAACAATGTCTCCAAATCAGTATTCTCGTTAACCTTATACCAGTGGTACTTGTAGTTACCAAGACCCTTGCTGATAGTAGGATCGATCATACCATTGCTTCCGGCGTTACATGATACGTTCTGTACGTCGGCAACTATCTCTACTGCTGAATGCAACTCGAGAGTTGAAGCTGAAGAACGACACATATTTGCGTCATAAACATCGAGAGTATATACACCTCCCTCTATGAATCCGCCAGCAATATAGCCAGAAGCAGCAGGATTGATACCTGTGCTATTATCGAGCCACTTAACCTGGCTAGGACCAGTCCAATCGAAACGATAATCGGTTACAGGCTTTGCTCCACCCGTAACGCCAGATTGCTCAGTACCAGTTGCATCCTTATAATGAACCTCCATTGTACGTTTTTCGACATCACTGATATCGCCAGCCGGTTTGAGGTAGAACTGGATCTGAGTAGCAGCCTTAACCTCTGCGTACTGACGTTCTGAACAACCGTTCTCGTCAGTAACGGTGAGGTAGTATGTGCCAGGACGCAAATCCTTGATATTCATATCAGAAGATGTAAATCCTGCAGGACCGCTCCATGAGAAAGTAAGTTTAGAATCATCCTCTGCTACTACAACAGGCGAAATAGCGCCATCATAAACATTGCCATAACATGTTTGATCCTTTATAGTCCATCTGCTAGGATTTGCATCGATACTTTGGCTATTATCGAGGTAGAAGTTGACATCCTTATAATTATAGTCAACAACCTTACCACCCTTAAGGTCTGTACCTTCATCGATTACACGTACCTTGTAGTAACCTACAGAAAGGTTTGTCAATGTAACCTTATTGTCGTAAGCAGACTTATAGTACGCAGCCAACTCTGCATCAGTGCTCAAATTTGACCAATCACCGTACTTCATATCTGTGTCATCGCCCTTAGTTGGGTAATGATACCACTTATAGTTGAGCTTACCAGAGTTGCCAGTTGCAGAGATTACGATTCTACCATCTGCAGCGTTACTAGCGCATGATGGATCCTTCTTCTCTACTGTTTCGATTTCGAGATCCTTTATTTCGAACTCTCTCTGGATAGAACAGTAACCATCAGAGTTGTAATCCGAAACAGTAAGGAGGTACTTACCAGGCTTAAGGTCGTTCCACTGAACCAACTCACCCTTTTCAGAATTAGGTTCTACAGCAGAACCATCCTCCTTATGATCACCTGCTGCAGTGCCGATCCAAGAATACATGACAGCTGTCTTGTATGATGCGGTACCCTCACCAGTAAGGACGATCTGGTAGTAGCGATAGTTAGCATTCTGGTTCAATAGTGCAACAGTATTTGCACCATCAAGTGTATTATTGCTTCCATCGCCATGCTTTTTGCAAGTAGCCTCGCGTTCCACACCACCTGTGATGTAGAAGTCAACCTCTGCCTTACCAGAGACGCTATTCATCTGGAAGCGATTGAGATTAATATCCAGAGCACCAGGCTGGAGGACATCCACCTCGACAAATCCGCCATCAGTTGGGTATGTACAACCCATAGCATCTGTAACGCGGAGACGATAGAGGCCACGCTCGGCGCGCAAACCTGTGAACAGATAGTAACCATTGTAAGAGATATGTGTAGTATTATCCTTACCATCGATGAAGTAAATCTCGTATGGAGCGGTACCACCAGTTACATTTACGGTAATCTTACCTGTTGATGTATTTACGCACGAGGTAATATTTGTAGGAGTAGCTGTCAACCTCAGAGGCTCCTTAGCCTGAGTAATCTCGAGTGGGCCGAACCACTTATCGCAACTACCAGCCTCGACATGCAACCAGTACAAGCCTGCCAACTGACCTCCGATAGAACTCTTAGTAGATAGAATATCGGATTCATCGGCAACATTCCTACCAGAAACTACTTTGTTCTTGTACCAAGCGTAACTTACAGTTTCGTTACCCTCGACAAGGACAACCTCGATACCACCATCCTGAGATCCTGCCTCATGAGTTACGATAGGATTACCACTACCATCTGTCAGCACATTACCCTCTCTATCTTTCTCGGTATAATCACCACCCCAACAACTTACCGGAGTGTAGTTGATATGATCAATCTCGATCTCTACAGGGATTGTGATCTCCTTAGACAACTTACAACCATTTGCATCCGTCATAGTAACGCGGTAAAGACCACCCTTCTTGAGGTTATATGCATCACCAGGATGCAATGTCAATGGGGTTGCATTTGTAGCGTCATCGAGAGCATAAATTCTGAAAGTCTGTGGACCAGACTCTGTATCGATCTCGATCTCGCTGATATCTGACATAGCCTTAGTTACAGGAGAAGGACCACTCCATGTAAACCTATATGGCTCTACGCCGCCAAGTGGATTAGTACCATAATTAGGCTCTGCGCCCTTAGCTGTCTTTATCTTGATAGCTCGAGTATAGTTCTCGCAATCGATAGCCTTGAGATTCTCGAGAGAGAAGTCGAGCTCGGTTGCAGGTTTAACGATGATACCACCATTAGTTGTAGCATCGACATAAGTATAGCTACAGCCCTCGTCATCAGTTACGGTCACGAAGTACTCACCAGGAGCAAGGTCCTTGATCATAGGAGTATTTTCGAGAGTTGCTTCAGAACCACTCCACTCATATTTATAATTTGCATAAGAAGGGGCTCCGTTGTTCAATACTGTAACGCTGATGCTACCATCATTTGCACCATAGCACTGTTCGTTATCGACATGAGGGAGAATAGTAATATTCTTTTCATATCTCAAACGGATATTGACCTTAGTCTGAGCTACAAGTACATTATTCTTCAGGTCATTTACAACTACAGTGTAGAAGCCTGCCTTGAGATTTGTACCTGCTACGTCGGTTAGATACATCTTCTGAGCTGCGAGATAAGCAGGATAAGATGGATCTGTAGTCTGAATTTCTCTCAAAGACTTATATGATGTATTGCTTGCATCTGTAAAGTCAGGCACTGGGTAATTAGTAGCGTCATAGAACCATGTATAAGTCAACTCGTCACCTGTTGCACCCTGTACGTTAAGGTTGATATAACCATTAGCCAACGATTCGCAAGAAGGTTCACCCTTTTCTACATCTACGCTAATCTGGCTTACAGTAATAGACTCAGTTGCAGTACAGCTAGTTGGCAACGAATTGATATCAAGGACGTCGATCTGATATATACCAGCTTTCAATCCACTAATCTTGATAGTCTTACCATCGAGAGATACTTTATCAACAGCTTGTGACATTTCTGCTTGACGACCTGCACCAGTAGAGTAAGATACATCGAAGAGCTTAGCATAATTAGACGATGTAACATTTACACGATACTTATTATATCCTGTAGAATTAGCCAAACCGCCTACCAGTTCGAATGTAATATATCCCTTATCGCCATCAGCTATGCTAATCTCGACACCTGAAGTACGAGATTCAATTTGCAATGCCTCTGGACGCTTAACATAGATAGTCTGGATATTCTCATCAGCTGAACCACCATCCAACTTAGCTAAACATCCGCTAGCGTCAGCGACCTGAATCTGGTAGATATTACCATTACCTGCGGAACTACCACGAAGTTCAGTAATAGTATAATCACCTGAGGTAGTATTGAAATCTATTGCTTCATTACCATTACCATACAACTTAATAGTGTATGGAGCATTACCGCCGTTGACATGGACATTAATCTTACCGCTTGGCTCATCAGAGCAGCCCACCTCATCGATAGGGCTAGCCTTGAAGAGCATTGGCTTAGGCTGAGCCACATAGAATCCATCGGCCTCATTTTCGCCGAATGTCTTAACGCACTCCCTATTAGTGGCTTCATCCATACGATAGATCTTGACCATATATCGACCCTCTGAGATACCCTCGAGGGAGTTGGACGTAGCAGTAGAATTAGCAGTCAGTGCGATTGGATCAGAAGGCCACGATTTATCTGCATTCTGCTTATACCACTCATAGCGAGGGTTAACTACGCCTGTAACATCGACAGTAATGAAACCATCAGAACCGCCATAGCAAGTTACGTTCCCGATTGTAGGTGGGATCTTGATAAGATCGATATCATCAGGAACAATAAAGTTTTGGCTAGCAGCACAACCATTAGCATCAGTTACAGTCATCACATAAGTACCACTCTGATCGAATGCAGTATTCTTTAAGTCATCAGGAGCATTTATGTGGAGATTTGTAGGACCTGTAATATCGTAACGATAATAGTCGCCTACGCTAGCATTATTGAATGGCTTACCACCCTTAACGAACTCTCCAGACGAAAGCTTTATGAATTCGAACTTTCGGGTATTAGTCTCACAATCGACAGAACCATCGACTACACCGATTTCGAATTCTATCTTACTAGCGCTCTTAACCTCGATAGCACTAGTAACATATACGCCAGGATTATTAGAATCCTCCTCCATATAAGTTGCAGTACAACCATCTTCATCGACAACCTGCAAAGAGTAGAAACCTGGAGCGAGGTGACTAATATTTGGACTATTAGAAACGAATCCAGCAGGGCCACTCCAGAAATAAGACAATGGCTTGTCGGCCATTTCGCCATCTACCACTACAGATATAGCACCATTATTCTCGCCATAACACAATTCTGGAGTTACGACGCGATTAACAGTGTATACTCTATCGTACTTAATATCGAACACTCTTTCGAGGTAATTGATTTTGTGGTTATTGTCGGAGTCGACACCAGTTTCATCAAGGGCTCCGTCAACAACGATTACCTTATATTTTCCCTCATCGAGGTTGAGCAAAGTATTTGATATCTCGCCATCTATGGATTCGTAGTTATTTGAAACGACATTCAGTTTATACCACTTGTAAGAAATCTTATTGTTGGCGCCATCGACATTAATCATGATAGAACCATTGTTGATACCCAAACAATCAGGATTCTTAACGCTTTCGGAAACAATTTGAAGTTTATTCAACTTGAATCCTACAGAAGCCTCGCATGTAGAAACATTAGCGTTCAAGTCTCTAACAAATATGGTATAAGTACCAGGTGCAAGGCCTTTGAATGTTGCATCGAAGTGGTCTTGGTCGGCAGGAGTTGTATCATCAACCCATGTTGCGATTGAATTACCGCTATCGCCTGTATATGTTGCTGGCGATGTCAAGTACATAGATCGAGAGTTAAATCCGACAACGTCATCACTAGAAAGGATAACCTCAAATTTAACAGAGCTATTACGATCGATTACGCCATCAGCGATTGTGAAGTGGACTTCACCTGTACCGGTCTCAGCATCATCCATTACATAGGTACCCAAATTGAGGGTTGTAGCTCTGTATGCCTTAATCTCCTGCTTAATGATACCGTTAGAGAGTTTAGTATCATTTGCATCATCAGGGATAATACAACCATTAGCATCGTTAACCTTTATCAAGCGCTCGCCTACTGCTACATTTTCGAAGCGGTAGTAACCTGTTGTTGTTACAGGTTCTGCGCCATCGAGAGAAATAGTATAAGGTTTTGTACCTCCGATAATCTGGAGAGTAATGATACCTGTTTTATCGCTCTCGTCGCAGCTCATCACATCCTGATGAGAAATTGTGTAAGAGAGAGCGACAGGCTCATTAACAGAGATTACCTTCTTAACAGTACAGTTGCTGACATTATCGGTAACAGTCAATCTATACTTACCACCATGCAAACCACCACTTACGGGATCACCAAGATTTGGTTTATTCGCCTCGAGGGATGCATTAGTAATAGGGATCCAAACTTCGCTACCAGGAGCAGACTCCTCCTCCCACTTATATTCGAGGCTACCGCTACCACCAGACACAGTAGTAGTAATACGTCCGTTATTAGCATCCTTACAAGTAACATCTGTAACAACGATGTTATCTATAAGTATTTCATCGTACTGAGATATTACGACTTCGGTAGAAACCTGACAATCGTTGTAATCGACAACAGTTACAATATATGGTCCTGCTGGCAACTCAAGATTATCACCATCACCAAATGTATAAGATGCAGGAGCATCTGTAAGTTTCTTAGCACTTGGGGACAAAGAGATAGACTTATACTTGTCGTTTACATAGTAACCTCCATCTATTTCTACCTTAATCTGGCCATCGGTTGCGCCGAAACAAATCTTGTCGTTAGAGACAGCGGTTACAGAGAGAGACTTAACGACACCATTCTCATAACCTATCAGACGAGTCTGTTCCCAGATACCGCCATCACGATCCTCGATTCTGATACGATACTCACCTACACCATATCCATCTAGGACGAGCAATGAGTTGCCAGTAAAGTCATCAGCCTTTAGGATATCATCCACGTACACCTTGAATGGGCGCTTACCGTTGGATATCATGATATTCAACTTTCCAGAGTTGTCACCGAAACACTTTACATTCTCTGGAGTAACGTTTACAGCCAAAGCGCCATTAGAGCCGATAGAGATAGGTACAGCATCAGACTTACAACCATTAGCATCTACGACTTGGACATAATAAGTTCCGACGGCAAGACCAGTTCTCAGATAGAGATCCTGGTTCGTAACATCAGACTCCACGTCGCCATTAACATCAAGAGAAGTATTCCAATAGAGTTTATAAGGTTTTGTTCCGCCAGTAATTTCATCGATACTAATCTTACCGTTATTCTCACCCTCTACAGACACGTCGTATGCTGTAAAGTCGATAGTCAACTTCTCAGGCTGTGCGATAGCGACAGGTATACTCTGCTCGCACTTCTTATTGTCGTCAGAAATAGTCAAGATATAGTTGCCTGACTTAAGACCAGATATCACGCCACTGGCAGGAATATCGATATCTGTATCCTGAACGCCCTTTATACGGTATTGGTACGAACTACCTGTAGCCAAAGTACCACCAGCAACTTCAACTTTGATAGAGCCATTGCTTTCGCCGTAGCATGTAGCGTCACTTACCACTGTTGTTACCTCCATAGGGTTTTCTGGGCCCTTGATAACGAATTCCATATCAGCGGTACAGCCGTAAGTCTTATCAGTTACGACTACGCGGTATGTACCAGCAGAGAGGCTTGTCTGGTTGCTAACAGAAGTACCCTTATCGAGGCCCTCACCTGTACCACTCCATGCATAATTGTATATGCCAGAACCACCCTGTACAGCCATACTGATTGTACCAGTCTGAGCGCCGTAGCACTCAACATCAGCTGAGGTACCTGCGACTGAGAATGGACGGTTATCAGCGATTGTTATCTCCTCCCAACCAGTTGCAGATGGGTAGAAGCAATACTCGTCAGCAGTATTAGCGTCGCCATCGATATTTCTTGGGTGGATATCGACAACTCTTACATAGTATGTACCTGCGGCGAGGTTGTTACGTGCATTTAGGGCTGTAAAGTTTTCAGGAGTTGTGATATCTCCGTGAAGATCCTTCCATACGAAACGGTAATCACCCGAACCACCAGACATTGTGATAGTCACGCTACCAGTATTACGACCCAAACAAGTTGAGTTGGTAGATGAATAAGCCATTGACATTGGCTGAACGAATGTTACAGTTCGTGTTTCTGGGCAGTTCTTAGCGCCACTAGCAGAAACTACGGTAGCAGTAGCGGAGTAGCTACCACTTACAAGACCTGTCTGAGTTAAAGCATTTGTAGTATTTGTAAGAGTACCTGACCAAGCGATCTCGATAGTAATATCGCTAAGTACGCTATTCTTATAGTATTTAACATTGAGGAATCTCTTCGTTGCATCCCATGTAGCTATTTCCCCATCAGTGTTAGCTACAGTAAGAGTAGATGCACGACGAAGATCGACGTCATCGAATACAATCTTCAATGCGCCCTCTTTACCGATGTTATTTACATCCTTAGTCTTCTGGAGAGAGAATGCTATTGACACTGGCTCTACAACTACGACAGAAGTCTCGTTGAGAGCGCCATCAGTATCAGTTACCACTACCTTATAGCTACCTGCGGAAGCATTCTTCAACTGGCTCTCTGTGCGGCCAGCTAGGAGAACCAAGTTATCGCTAGCATCAGCCTTATACCACTGGTACCTATAGTTACCATTACCGCCAGTAGCCTGAGCTGTGATAGTAGCGTCGGACTGACCGTTACAAGATACCTCTGTAGCAGAAGCGGTAACACTCAAGCCCTGATATGGATTAACCACAATATCTACCAATTCAGCCTCACAATCGCCATCCTTTACTACTACCTTATAGGTACCAGCCTGAAGGTTGTCGTAAATTGGCTCGCGAGTTGTAGCTGAAGGAGTAGCAGGATATGTAGCACCATCTTTCTTGTACCATTCGTAGGTATAAGAACCTATGCCGTTACCGCCAGCGGCCTTAGCTACTATTTCGGCATTAGATGCGTGACCGATAGGCTCGATATGATCGAGAACGATAGTCAACTTATCGTTGTACTTAACTGTCTTTGAAACTACGTTCTTACAACCACTAGCAGCCTGGAGTTCGAGAGTAAGGAGACCACCATTGAGGATTCCGCTTACTGAACCGACCTTCTTATAAGTAGACAAAGTACCTGTGCCATCAGTTGGAGTAGTAGCAGCAGTGTATACGAAGCCGTTATTATTATTGTATGCGTCACCGCTCCAGTTGAATGTATAGGTACTATACTTAGGGTCGCTAACCAACTCTGAGAGTACATATACATCGACGGTACGGTTATCGACATCACAAGCATCTTCAACCTGCAGTACGAAATCGACGTAAGGGTCCTCCTCCAGTTTCACTGTTTCTGACTCAGCATAGCAGCCATCCTTATCGGTGCCCTCGTAGATACGTACCTTATATATACCTGCTGAGAAACCAGTGAAGGTAGCACCGTTGCGTCGCCACTCAGTAGCTGCCACCTCGTTGAAGATATAGTTTGCTAAATTAGTCTCTTCTGGGTTAGTAACCTTATACCAAGTATAGTTAGCGCCGCCTGTCAAGCCAGTTGTTACAGCGTTAACCTCGATTTGGCCATCTGTACTACCGTTACATGTAGCATCCTTATGGGAAGCTATGCTTATAGAGAGTGCCTTTTGGTAAGATAGAGTAATCTCCTTAAGAGTATAAGTACCCTTATTGATATCCTCGTCATCTGAGACTACGATGCTATATTTACCAGGTTTGAGGTTTTGATAACGAACCTTACCTGTAGACTTAATAATATTTTCATCCGCTACAGTAAGAGGACTGTTGCTAAGATCAGTAGCTGTCAGAGCGTAAGTAATCTTCTGGTTATCTGTCTGACCAGTAACAGCCAGTTCGATAAGACCATCCTCATCGGTAGCGCACGATGGAGCCACGTGAGACTCCAGCACATTGAGGCCGAAATACATTGAAGCGCGACAAGAAGCGGCATCGCTCTCGGGGTTGGCATCAGTAACCTCGAGTTGGTATATACCTGCTGCGAGTGCTGTGAGGTTGATGATACCATCAGCTGCGATAGGATTGGTTGCATCACCAGTCTTGTATGTCTTAACGGTAGAAGTACCTGTAGTATTATTTACGAGACGTATTTCGTAGGCATAGCTATCGGTTGCTGTTGGTTTACCGCCAGTAACCTTGATAGATGCTGTACCTGTGGCAGAGCCTTGGAGCAAAGCGAACTCTACAAGGTTGACCTCGATAGGAGGAGTCTGGAGGATAGTCTGTGTATAAGACTTCTCGCAACCATTCTTATCTGTAATAATGACAGCGTACTCACCAGCTGCGAGATTATCGAACTCGACGAGATTATTCTCCCTTACATTTGTTATCTGAGCTGCGACATTAGAAGAAGTAGCTGTACCCACCTTAACCACCACTTTATAAGGAGCGGTACCGCCAGAAGGACGAACCTTAATCTTACCATTGAGAGACATATCTGCACAACTTACGATATCCACGTGAGATATCTCGGCAGTGATCTTATGCTCTGGGAGGTAGATCTTCTTTGTCTCTGAGCAAGGGTATTTAACATTATTATTTGTGACAGTCACCATATACCAACCAGCAGGACCGGTTACTATATAAGGTGTTGTTGTATGGCTACTTGCGTTAGCAGGGAGTGCTGCGAATGCGGCATCAGCTGGTTCTGTATCCTCAGTACCTGCGGCGTACTGCCAAGAGTACTTATAGCCGTACTCCGAATAAGTTGGCTTAGCGTCTACTGTGATAGAACCATTGTTATCGCCCTCACACTCTACCAAGGTAATATTCTTGGTATTGATATAGATATCGGATGGGAGGAAGATAGACTTAGTTGTTGAGCACAACGAGTTGACCTTATCGGTAACAGTCAATCTATATGTACCACCGTTAGGAATCTTCTCCAAAGAGAGGTTATTGACTGGTACACCTTGAGGGATAGAGTCACCGCTCCATGTGAAATAGTAATTAGCCTCATTACCTGCGTAGGTAAAGTTCTTAATTTCGAGTTTACGATCTGGGGCAGAGCAGTAATCTGTGATATCGAATTCGAAATCGATAGGCTTGATACCCTCTACTGGGATTGTCTTTGTGTATGTACATCCTGTTATTGGGTGATATACTGACAATGTATATTCAACCTCCATAGGATCGCCATTAGCATCGAGAGCTGTTGGCAATACGACATCCTTCAAGTAATACTGGTTTGTCTTACCTGATGAGCGATCGATAGATGTTGTCTGATGGAAGCCATTGTAACCATCGTATGTAAATGTAAGTTCTTGAACCTCTGTATCAGTAAATCCGTTGATACTTACCAACACGTGAACAAGATTACCGTCGCCTGCGCACTTTTCGACAGTTGGCTTAACATCATCGAAAGTCACTACTCTCTGATACTCGAGCACTGCTGATGCTGGCAACTCGCAGACGTCAGTAGAAGCCAAAGAAACAGTACGAGCAGCATCCTTAACTCTTACCTGATATGTACCAGGAGTAAGGTTATCGATTTTACTTGATGTATTATTAGGTCCAGTATATGGGGTCCATACATCATCAGAAGTATCGACAGTACCCTTATCGTCGAGCACATCCCAAGCGTATGTCAAAGTACCGATAGCGTTCTCGGTCTTTACCTCGAGAGAGCCCTTGATACCATCTGGGCAGTCAGGCTGAACAATATTCAAGTCGACCTTCAGCTGAGTAAGAACGATAGGACCGTATGTAATATGACAAGTATTAGCATCGGTAGCACCAGCCTCTATAGAGTTGTAGTCGTACACCTCGAGCATATAGCTACCCTCGGACAACTTATCTATAGAAATCTGAGACTCCTTAGATGTAGCATCCTGAGTATCTACTACGCCCTGGCGATGAGCATCCTTAGCGCCATCCTTATATAAGTACCAATGGTAGTTGACCTTATCAGCCTTTACAGCGCCACCTGTAAGAGTAGCGAGAATTTCGCCCTCACCCTCGGCGCAAAGCATGTGCTTAGCCTCGCCCACCTTGACCATGTTGCTGACATCCTTGATTTCGATGTCGGTAATAGTCTGAGAAACGCCATTAGCATCCTTAACTGTAACTGTATACTTACCTGCGGCGAGGTTAGGTATAATATAGGTAGCGTTCTGACCTGTAGGAGCGTCAGGGGTAATAGGATTTTCGTTCATCTTAGTGCTACCCAACCACACATCGTAGTTAGGTTCACCATGGATAGTCAATGTGATAGCACCATTTTCCTCGCCTGCGCAAGGGTTGTAAGTTGGGGTTGCATCCACCTGGAGGGAATTACCCATCACCTTAAACTCCTTATCCAACCAACACGCCTTACCATCGACTACATGGATCCAGAACCAAGAGAACTTCTCGCCCTGAACATGCAAGCCAGTTATTGGATTGTCATTTGGGGTACCCAACTGAGTAGTACCAATATTAGCAGTTTCTGACTCAGGATCATTATTTTCGAACCATGTCCAAGTATACTTATTACCAGAAGCGTCCAAGTTGGAGTTACCACCCTCCATTGGGTAGAGTTCGATGGCACCTACGTGCTGGCCATTATCTGGAGTAATATCCTTAGCCAAAACGATAAGATCCTTAGGCTGAGTAATTTCTACGATAGCTGTGGTAGCCTTACAAGAAGCCTGATCAGAGCCAGGGTATACATATATTACATATCTACCTGGGTCACCGCTTTGCAAGGTAAACTCAGCAGTTGTTGAACCATCTGCACCTACAGTCTTAGTTGCAGACTGCTTGAGAGTTTCAACTGTAGTTGTCACCTCATGAGAGATAGGGTCGCCGTTGGCATCAAGTTTTACTGTTACGCCATCAGCCTCATACTCGTAGACTATCTGAGACATGTCGGTCAGCTTAAAGAGCTTATAGACATGAGTAGTTGCGCCACCGTACAAAGCCTTAGCAGAAATTGTAGCTACAGACTTTTTGTTTGTACTATTCTCGAAAGTATTATCGGCACAGAGGTAATCCACAGTAGCGGTTATCTCTGCTGAGATTGATGGTTCGACTTTGACCGCTTTACTACCAGAACACTCATAAGTAATAGGGTTACCATCGGCGGTAAGAGTACCGTCGTTGATCCATGTTACACGATAGTGGACGTAGTATGTAGTAGCAGTTGTGACAGCGCTTAGATCGATACCGAAGAGATGGTCGACGCCTGGGGCAACCTCAGCCCAATCGGTAACCATTGAAGCAGTAGCTTTATCGGCGCCATCCCATACAGACATCTCAAATTTAGAGACATGCATGTGACCATTATCTTTAGCATCTGTCAATGCCCAGCTACCGTTGACGTTAGCACGGATAGTAGCGTTACAAGCATCGAATACAGGATAAGCGAGGTTGATTATACCAGGCTCATATATAGTACGGTACTCAAATGTCTCACAACCATCAGTTGCCTTATCGCTTGCATATAATCTATATGTATCAGCGGGCAACTTATCGAATTTGTATGTGTTGCTATATGTGCTATAGGTAGCAAGTGCACCTGTAAGGTTAGCTCCATCCTTATCGGTTAATCTATAGAAATAGTTAGATAATGTACCGAAGTCGGTAACATTACCACCCTTCATAGCTGTAACCTCAAGTACACCATCAGAAGAGCCATTACATGAGATATCTGTGACAGCTATTCGCTCGATAGAGATAGCGTCGGTTGGCTCGGTGACAGTGAAATCAGTCAAGTAGAGACAACCCTTATAGTTGCCAGGGTTCTTACCATATCTTACATATATAGTATAGTCGCCGGCAAGCAAGCCATCGACATTGAGAGTCTTGACAATCAGCTTCTGACCATCCTGAGCAACATCGTTGGCATCATCAGTCGATTTGTATGTCAAGTCTACCTCGTTATCCTCAGCAAGTTTGTACTTCTTAGCTGTTGTAGACAAAGTAGACAATTGTACCCAACCTGTAGCGTCCTCATTAACTACAGAGGCAGACTTCTTTACGATGATAAAGTGGAAATCTGGATCGAAAGCCAAGTACTGAGGATTATCGGTAGCAGCAGAAGCAACCTTAGAAGCGAGACCTGTGATTTTGATAGCTACCTTACCATCGGACTCACCCTTACAAGTTACAGGAGTCTCTGTATAAGAGAATGTGATATCAGGGAGAGGAGTGATAGTAAACTCTACTGTTTTGTAACATGCGTCGTTATCGCCAGAGACGATACGAACAGAGTATATACCAGGCTCTAGACCGCTGACGGTAGTACCCGTAGCATCAAGTTTCTCACCAGTCTTCTTAGACCATATTACGGTATATGAAGCAGGAGCAGCACCTGTAAATTCTACAGCTGCAGAGCCCATAGTATTAGAAGCGCCCTGAGTATCACATACATACTCTTCGGTAACCTTTACTATAAAGTCGATAGGCTGTATTTCCTTTACTTTATATGGAGCGCTCTTAAAGTAGCAACCAGTAGCATTATCCGTGATACGTACTATATAGTTGCCTGCACCTACGCCAGAATATACTATCTTATCGGTACCCTGACCTGTTGTTGCGGTAGTGGCAGTAGATATGTTTGTAGCACCTGTAGCCACAGAGTACCACTGATAAGAATAATCTGAAGTAAAGTTAGGATTTACTACCTCTACACCATCCTTGTAAATCTTCGTAATTTCGAGTCGTCCATTGTCCTGACCAGTACAAGCATCATCTACGGCGACATCTACGGAATAGTCTGGCTGAGTCAATGGCCAGATTTTCATGATATCTGTAGTACAGTCGACAATGCCCTTAGTACCTGTTGCCTTTGCATCAGTCAGCCCTCCACTTCTACTATAAAGTTCATTACCATCCTTATCAAGAACATAAACATACTTCTTATCCTTATCTACATAATATGTAACTGGCAAAGAAGATTTGATTACCCAACCATCGTTAGGATTTGCTGTTTGTTGTATCTTATGAGTTGCATTGTCATCAACAGTATAATTGATTGCTGCGTCGGTTGTAGCTGCACCTGTATTGAGTTTAAGATCGTAAGCAATAGCTCCGTCGGTTGCGTGAGCAATCTTGAATGTGTAGTAACCGTACTTACCCTGATCGAGATTCTGCTTAGGGAACTTAAGTTCTGGTGTAAGCAAGTCATAACCTGCAGCTGGGTTATTTACCCAGTTAACCTGGAGCGCTCCGGTGGCATCAGGGTAGAGAGAGCAATACATAATAGTCTTATTCTCAAGCACTTCGTGCTTAGGAGCTACATAGTACTGCTTCATTACCGACTGAGAACATCCACCGTAATCATCAGTTGACTTGAATATATAGTTGATACTATACACACCTGGAGACAAACGTTCTGGGTTGAAGTAGAATGTACCAAGTTCGTCATTAAGAGAACCATCAGTAGGAATATTTGTCACTACTGTATTCGCTGGATACAAGACAGTTACTCCGTCGGCTGCCAAGATATCATTCTCTGGGATGAACTCGAGTCCGAAGTTTTTACCCGTTGAAGAATTTTGTAGAACCACCTCGAACCAACCGGCACCAGGGACGGTCTGAGTAGAAGTCAAGTCAGGATGACTAGTCTCCAATTTATAGCTACCTGGAGCTGCGGTACAGAAAGCGCGAGGCTCCTCGGTTGCACCAGAAATATCCTTCACGTTGAACTGGACATTTGCGAAGTCGTTGAGGTAGAAGCGCTTAGTAACTCGGTACGAACACTCACCCGCCTGGTAATCGAAGTTGACACTAAGGTATGCACGGTCGACGCTCTTAATAGACTTAACATATTCTTTAAGATCGAGAAGAGCTCCGACACCATCAGCCAAGTTATATGTTATCACATTACCATCACTCAATGTCATATTACCATCACCATCCTCGTCCCAGATGAGGAGGCCATCGTAACCCGTCTCACCCAAAGAGAACTTACCATGAGTAATAGCGTTACCCTTAGCATGGAAGAGGACATAGTCGTTTTTCAAGAATGTTGTATATCCGTCGGCATTCAGCTCCTCCTTAGTTGTACATATTTCCTCGTTGAGGTCGATGGTTACAGAAGAACCATCCTCAATATGTATACGACGAGCGAATGGGAAACCACATCCGACATAGTACAATACTCGATAGTCGCCTGGTTGCAGAGACGAAGTATAGATTGCGTAATCAGATATGTACCATCCATCTGCGACAGGGAAGTTGGTACTATTGATTTTGATCAATCCGTCCTGACCATCCACTGGTGTAGTTGGTATATCACGCTCCGAGCCATCAGGGTTAAGAAGTTTCTGGATATAGAATTCGCCTGGCACTTCGCCATCTATCAAAGTCTGAGGATTGAAGTACAACTTATTAGACTTATCGAAGACGTCGAGGTAGTTTGTACTCCAACAGAGAGTGAGGGCAGGAGTAACATTTGAGATCAACTTACCATCGGCATTATACCATGTATGATCTGGGTCATCGTTAGGATCACGTGGATCACTTGAAGATGTTGGGAACTTACCTTCGGCCATTGTTGAATTGTCCCAAGAGTCTTCACCATAGATGATAGAGAATGGGTCGGCGTTATTTGTGAGGAACACCTCCCAAGATTTTGTCATGGTACAACGATCCTTCTCAGCGACGAAAGTCCACTCGAAGAGGTAGTGACCTTCGGTGTTAGCTTCGTAAGTCCATACGAACGAAGGTTGTCTAACTCCATCGTCAGTCCAGTCCCAACCGATCTGGTCGGTAAGATTCTTCGACGTGTCATCCGAATCAGCGTTACCTATGATACCGATAGCATTACCGTCATACCTTATATAAGGTATAGCTGTTTTTGAAGCATCGTTCAGAGTAACAGTCTTAGGATAGTTAGTTGCTGTAGGGTCGATGATAGGAGTACCATCAGAGTTGTACCCTCTGATTTTGTTAATCACCACGGTACTTCTACCGGCAACTCCCTCATAATTAAAGTCGTAATCCTTGAATGTCACCCACTCTCTAGCAGGAGCGGCGTCCTTATTTATATGAGGATCGTCAGCTGCGAGGGAACGGCTTGGGTAGTTGAGGAGTACACGAACAGAAGTCTCGTTAGTCATAGTACAATAACTCTTCTTCATGTTGTGAGCCAAGTCACGAAGAATTTTTATTGTACGAGAGTAGTCGGCGCGGCACTGATCGTTTTGGTTGTTACGACACTCGGCGCCGTTATCAACGTGGAGGTTGATAGAAGTTGTATTATTGTTGCCCACCAGAGAAGGTACGAATACGTAGTGGTGGACATTATTAGGATCTGTTGTTTGAGCACCAGTGTTATCTACTGCGTAGACGCCGACACCATTGAATGTATAATAGTAGTCGTTGACATCTGGCTTAGTGTAGTCGCTGAGTTGGTATGGCTTCTTATAGCTGAATGCGTTATGATCATTAATCGCAGCCTGTGTCATCTGCGAACCAGCGATTATGTCGCCATCTGTGAATGTATAGTACGAATCCTCTGTAATAGAGAAGGTTTCGGAAGCGCCAGCTACTGGAGCGTAAGCGTATTCTACTGTAATTGTAACAGGAATGCCGTTAGGACAAGATACGCTGAAAGTATGATTTGTACCCCAATCGGTAGTCACTGAGACCTCGTTATTATTAGCGATCAAACCTATAAAGCTCTGTTTACGAGAGACTATGCCCGCGTAACCTACAGGAACAGTTCCGATGCCGAATACTTTATCGAATGACTTTGGCTTAACATAATCAACTCGATTTCCTGACGTTGGAGAGTCGTACGTGAGCACTGGGTCGCCGTTATCGTAAAATTGGTACTGGTAAACATAAGGTACGAGTTCGTACTCATTAGCATCCGTAGGGCAAAGGAAGTCCTCGGAGAATCCGCCCTGGAAGCCATCGGTAAGGCCCTTGAACTCGAAGAAGATCTCATCGGCCACAGGCTGGAAGAGTTTAGACTCCTTCTTAACCTCGTACACACAACCTGTGAGACCATCCTTATATTCGTATGTCCACTCTACAGTTTTACCGTTAGCATTCCAACGATGGTGGAGGAGTGGAGAGAATGTATATACAGAAGTTTGACCATCATCTACTGGGTCATCCTCGTACATTACACCTTCGACGAGCAACTTACCGTAACCGCCCTCGGTCCAGTGATCAGGTATACCGCGGATAGTAATATAGTCGTTGGTACAATAGCAATCGGCAGCATCGATACGGTACTCGTTGATATCGCGTTTTTTATTAACAGTGAAATAGCCATCTACCCAGAAGACCTCAGGACACATTACTGATTTGAAGCGCACCTGGTAAGTTGCACTATTTGCGTTAGCGTGAGTAATAGCAGGCCTAAAGCCTTGGCAATTAGCTGCGAGATACTCGGCAGAAATACCATCAGGAGTAAAATATCTTGGGTCGAATATGGTAGAACCACTCTGTTTGAGAGTAATCTCGCACAAGTCGTTTTGGTTTTCGCCCACGATATAATATTTACCATCACCTGGGCTAAAGAACTCACGGAGAAGGACTGGGTCGCTATCCTCACAGATAGACCAAGCAGGATCGTTCTGTTCTATTTTAAGTTTTGTAGAATTAGGGCGTATATTAAGCGTATACTCTGTGACGGTAGAAGTACAAGACTCTGCGCTAGTAGCATCCTTAGCTACGACATAGTATTTGTATTGATAATTACCATTAGCGTCGTAGTTGGCAGGGTTACGCATATTCTCAGGAATCTGAGCTGAGAAGGTATAGTCGGCGCCCTTGTTGAGAAGATCCGCCTCGAGCAAGTTATTAGAAGAGTACCAATAGTACTGGAGGTTTGTTGTAGCGCCAGCCGAGCGAGCGGTAAGCGTTATTTCCTCGCCCTCGCAGACGATAGTAGACAAGCCCTCGCTAGAGTTACCGATACTTACTGTAGGGGCATTAGGAGAAGATTCGATACTAAACTCCTCTGTATCAGAAGAACAAGCTGGGAGAGCGGGGTTATCTGTGATTACAGAGATAGTCACATCGCCGGTAGTAAGATTATAGTCGTTAGCGGCGAAGTCGAAAGTAAATGTATAATCGTTGAGGGCAGTAACCTTAGGGTCGGTACTATCGACATATTTTTCTACGCCATTACCAACGATTTGGATTTTGAACGTGTATCTAGAATGTTTATCCACCTGGTAACGGATAGTTACTGGGTATCTCTCTGCGCCCTTATCGGAGACGCAGAAATGGTTAGGGATATTAGAACTCAGTTCAGGTTCGTTCTGCACCTTTACGACGCGCACTTCGGCGGAAGCAGTAGACTGGCATCCCTGAGCGTTTTCTGCTATAATATTATAGTTACCTGCAGGAATACCTGAGCCATCGGCCTGGCTGAAAGTCAATGTTGTACCATCGCCGCTCTTGACTGTACGTTCGTAAGTCTTAGTAGGGTCGGCGCGGTTGACGAGAGTATATTTAGCATTAGGGCTACAACCTGTGATAGTTACTACGGCGCCCTCGTTATTATCGTTAGCGCAATAATAGAAAGGAGTAGTCTGGACGGTAGGCGTCTTAGGTCTAGCCTCCACGAGGACTTGGCCTTCGAGGTAGACGTAGCAATCGGGGTTATACCTAGACTTAGCGCGAGCGTAGTATGTAACATCCTCATCATCGGCCGAGACTATACCGAAGGAAAGTTTATTTGTATTATTACCGTTAGAAGTACCCAAGAGGGTTTCTACTCCACTGACTACCTTATATACTTCGTATATTACATCTGTTTCGGTACGAGTAGTACCTGTGGCGTCGATAGTAAGTTCTGTACTACACTTAGTATTAGTACCATTGAGGCGGAAATCCTGGCTAGGTCTCATAACCACCTCGATAGCTTTGCCCTTAGGGGTCACAATGCCACTAGCTGATCTTGCACTTACGTAGTACGTACCTGTCTCTGTAACCGTAAATTGCCCTCCAGTAATTGTTGTACCTCTGGTGTCAGCGCCCTTATACCAAGTATAAGTTGCACCAGGCGTAGGGTTTGTAAGAGTGATAGTTGCGCTACCACCCGTTGCGCAGATTACGCCACCCTCGGCATCGGTAGTGACATCAGGAACCTGATTCTCGGTTATCTCCATGGTAACTGTATTATTTACAGTAACGCATGGGACATCTGTACGGATAGAGTAGACACCTGGATCTTTAACTGCTTCAGGGAAATATGTTTGAGCATTCTTTTTCGAATCGAGCGGGCCTAATGTGCTCACTTCTGTGGTAACTCCATTATGGAGACGGATCAGTGTATATGTAACTCCAGCTTCAACAGGGTTAACCCATACCCTATATGGGACAATCGCTCCGCTGGCAGAAGTTGCTGCTTCCCAACCTGCGCGCCCTGCCCCACCGGAGCCCATTAATTTGAGACTACCATCGATTACTTCGGGTGCCGTTGAGCAACCAACCCTAGATGCCCTGACATGATAATCGCCCGCAACTAAACCGGATACATTGAATTCCGTTTTTTCGTTATTATTATTACAAGTAATAGATGCACCTGGCACAGGCAACCCATTACTACCATAGAGAGTATAAGTAACACCCTTTTCTGCATTCATGACAGGCAACTTAGAGACTGAGCCTGTACAGTACGTTTTTGCTCCGATACTTGTAAGTTTGCTGATACCTTCTACAGAGTAGACGCTATTGGGATTGATAAGAACCCTTCGATCGACCCTACTACCCGCACTAATTATACCATTAGGATCTCTATACCATATCGTATACTCGCCAGGTTCAGAGACATGGAATTCCATTGGAGTTCCTGACGCCGTACACTCAATCTCCCAAGTAGAGCCATTAAATGGATAGCGAGTTAAATCAACTGGCGAAAAGCCGCCACTTGCACCACTATAATCCTTCTTACTAACGCCATAAATCACACCCGCCACAGGATTATTCAGGATAATCACGCCCTCGCCTGGACAGCCTGTACCAGTAACGATGGTTCCTGGAGAAGTCTGTGCGAAGGCCTGGAGGGAGGCTATGGACATGATGATGAAGGCGGCGAATATCGACACTATTTTGTGGACATTCGACGTTATGAGGTTTGTCAAGTCATGCATGATGAATTGGCAATGTGAATGCATATATGTATTTTTTCCCATATAGGTATTAGTATCTTTTGATAATTTTTACTATCTTTGTGTGTCTAGGCATAGCCAGACACATAATGTCGTTTATACGGACGAATACTACATTTGTTACGCCAAATCATTGATTTTAACAAAAAAATCTCAACTTTTTCCCGTATGTGGCTTTTGAGCCATTTGATGCTTGAGTAGGGCGTAATTTGAGGAAATCTGGGTTGGACTAGACCTGTTTTGTATCTATTTATGTTTCAGGAAATTAGAATTATTGATTGTCGTTATTTGGTCAATTTCGGTGTTTGGACAAGTCATTGATAATCAGCAGTGGCTTGCGGATATTTATCTGCAAAACGGGAGAAAATGTGTTAAAAAGTCGGTTTAAGACCCACAGTCGTAGATATTTTGCAGAAAAATAAGGACAAAAACAGCCAGTCGCGACACATTTTTTTTGCATCATGTCGTGAAGGAATAATATGTATTTCGCTTATAAGAATAATAAGACGAAGGCTACACTGAAAAACTTGATTTATGCGACTATTTCATCGTAATAACTAAGTATTTGTGAGGGTGAAGAGGGGCCATGCGAGACAGGCACTACGGGGCACCCCTGCGAGGGACAATGCGAGACAGGAATGCGACGAAGAGTCGACGCGTGCCTTGGTTTTTGGAGGAGAGCAATCATGGAACTTGACGTATTGGTTTTCAACGAGTTATGAACAACCCGAAGCGACCCATCGACACTCTGCGAAGGGCACTTCAAGAGTCGATAGAAATAAGAGACCGCCATACGGTGAGCCCCCTTGATGTTGTGATGTTTTGCCTGACGAGACCAGAAGCGATGGCGGTTCCACTTTTTCAATTCGCGAGAAGCCAATTTCTGAGCCTCGGCGAAGATATCGCGGCACGAACGCTGAGAAGCAGAGACCTCGACAGCGATGATACGGTACGAGCCATAGCAGCGCTTGATAAAGATAGAGCGGCCTGTATGACGGGCGTCTGAGTTTTTACGAGCATAATCGCGAGCGATTGAAATGCACTTGTGTTTGATTTGTACTATTGCCATAATATAGGGTTAATGTGTTTGGGTATTGACACCGGGTGCAAATATAAGCGCCACATGTGCCAAACGTTTACCTATTGCGAAAAAAATTTGATTTTTTTGATTAAAACCTAGAGACTAGGCAGTTAGAGGGTATATGCTGATATAAGAGAACCATAAGGTTGCTCGCAGTTTTTCAATTATCCACTAGAAGAGTTGCGACTTAAATCTATTACCCGGGAGGGAAGAAATCAAGCCCTGGAACTCCATTTCGAGCAAGCGAGGCGACAAGTCGCTAAGAGGCATAGACAAAGCCCGTGAAAGTTCATCCACGGTCAGCTCACCCTCCCCCAGCAATTGGCACACCCTAGACTGAACAGGATCCAGCTCCAAGTCGGGCGAAGCGAACAAAGCACCCTGAGGATGTTGACCTTGCGAAGCATTAGCACCCCAGTGCATAAAAGTCTCGATATCCTCGGCAGAAGTAACCAGTTCAGCCCTATGATCCCTGATCAACATATTAGGGCCAGCGCTCATTTCAGCTGCGGGAGAACCTGGGAGGGCGAGCACCTTACGGTTGTACTCATAAGCCTTAGCAGCCGTAATCAACGAACCACCCTTAGAGCCACTCTCCACCACCAATGTTGCATCCGCCATACCAGCGACGATACGATTGCGCATGACGAAGTTAGCCGCTTCGGGCTGCACCCCACGTCGGAACTCAGTCAGCACTGCCCCGTTCTGGAGCACCATACGGCGAGCGATCTCCTTATGCTGAGAAGGATAGATAAGATCCAAGCCATGAGCCACTACGCCAACGGTAGGGAGGTTGTTATCCAAGGCAGAAATATGAGAAGTAACATCGATGCCATAAGCCAAGCCGCTGACGATGAGCAGATCGGGATTGCGAGAAGCCAGTTCGGTGAGCACGTCGCTACACCACTGTCGCCCGTAGGCAGAAGGACGTCTTGTACCCACTACGCTAAGGACCCTTCGGGCATTATAATCAGCATTACCATGGGCATACAAGACAGCCGGAGAATCGTCGCAAGAACGCAGGCGCGAAGGATATCGCGGAGAGTTGAAAGTCAGGATATTAACCCCATATTTCTCCGTCCACTCCACCTCCTTCTCAGCCTCCTGTCGGGCAGAATTGCGAGAAGACAATATCTCCTGTGCGAGAGACTGTGAAAGTTGCACATCGTTGACCAGTTCCTTTTCGGACATTAGGAACAGATCGGAAATTGAAGGAACTACGTTAGTAATCTTGCGAGCGATACGGTGGCCGACGCCCTTGATGAAGCCGAGTGCGATAGCATCTATCTCTTCCTGAATCATGACATTATGACTTGTTTGGTTAATTAATAATTTGTCCACAAATGTAATGATAAAACGCCGTGAAAACAAATTTGAAATAATTATCTTTGTGATTGGATAAAAGGTATTGATAAATGACGATGAAACAATGGACCAAATGGGTCCTGACAGCTATAATAATACTCTTCTGTGTTTCGCTAGTGGTGGGATACTATCTGCAGAGGCAGCATGAGAAAGAGCACACTGAGGCAGAAGAACTTGTGGAGCTTGCTGACTCGCTACCCATAATAGAGAGGGACCAGTTGTACGGCATATACCTTGACAGCATAGAGTTGGAAGACGGGACGGTAAAGCGCAATCAGACCATCACCAAGATACTCACGGAAGCCGGTCTGCAATACTCCGAGTCGCTCAAGGCCGCCAATGCCATAAACAAGGCATACGACATAAGGCACATAAAGGCCGGCAACAGGTATACCCTATTCTACTCAGCCGACTCGCTCAGGCAGCTCAAGCACTTTGTGTACATAGTATCGAACAGCGAGTATGTGAAATGCAACATTAAGGGAGACGAGACATACGCTGAGTTATGCAAGCAAGACATAATGATAAAAGAGAGGCTTGCGGAGGTAGAGATACAGACCAGTCTATGGAACGCTGTAAAAGATGCGAAGTTGCCCTACGAGATTACGCTCAATCTCTCAGAGATATACGCTTGGTCGGTTGACTTTTTCGGCATTGAAAAAGGAGACAAGTTCAGGGTACTTTTCACAGAAGAATTTGTGGACGACACCACCTCGATAGGCATACGAGACATTAAGGGGGCGATATTTGAGAGTGGGAGCAGCAAGACATACGCCTTTCTGTTTGAAAACGACAGCACTCAGGGGTATTATGATTTACAAGGCAACAGTCTGAGGAAAGCCTTTCTGAAGGCGCCTTTGAGATATTCGCGCATCTCGTCGAGATTCTCCAATTCGCGTATGCACCCTGTGCTCAAGAAGAGGAGGGCGCACCATGGAGTAGACTATGCTGCGCCATCGGGCACGCCTGTACAAAGTATAGGCGACGGCACTGTAATAGAAAAGGGGTATGACAAGAAAGGCGGCGGCAACTACGTGAAGATAAGGCACAACAGTGTATACACCACTGTCTACATGCACCTGAGAGGCTTTGCCAAAGATCTGAAGCGAGGCGCGAGGGTAATGCAAGGAGACGTGATAGGATATGTGGGAGCCACTGGGCTAGCTACGGGGCCTCACTTAGATTTTCGTGTATACATGAACGGTCAGCCCATTGACCCGCTGAAGATGGAAGCACCGCCAGTAGAGCCTGTCTCGAACGATAATTTTGACAGATATATCCAGTATTCGGACAGTCTGAAGTGCATACTTGAAAAATTGTAATATTGTAAAATCAGCGACAAGCGCAACATATACAGAACAATGGAAATACAAGACCTAGGAGAATTTGGCCTCATAAAGAGAATATCAGAGGCTGTGACTATACAAAACGACACCACCATTAAGGGAATAGGTGACGACTGTGCTGTGATAGCCCCAACGAAAGGCAAGCAGACGGTGGTCACTACAGACCTATTGCTAGAAGGTATACACTTTGACCTGACATACTGTCCGCTAAAGCACTTAGGGTACAAGGCGGTAGCTGTCAATCTATCCGACGTATATGCCATGAATGCCACTCCGAAGCAGATAACCGTTTCGCTAGGCATCAGCAACAAGCTATCGCTCAAAGCCGTTGATGACCTATACAATGGCATGTTGCTAGCCTGTGAGAGATATGGAGTAGACCTAGTAGGAGGAGACACCAGCACATCGCTCACTGGCTTGACTATCAGCATCACCGCTATAGGCGAGGCACTTCCAGAAAAGCTAGCCTACCGTAGTGGTGCGAAAGAGAACGATATTATTTGCGTTTCGGGCGACTTAGGTGCGGCATATATGGGACTACAGTTGCTAGAGCGCGAGAAGAGAGTATTGAAAGACAATTCGTACAATCAGCCACAATTTGACGGCTATGACTATATCCTAGAGAGGCAGCTAAAGCCAGAGCCAAGAGCCGATGTGGTACAATTTCTTGACGAGATAGGCGTTAAACCTACGGCTATGATGGACATTTCGGACGGTTTATCATCCGAATTGCTACATATCTGCGAAGAGTCGGACTGTGGTTGCCTTGTTTATGAAGAGAAGATACCTATAGACCATGTGACGAGGAATATGGCAGAAGAGCTATCATTGAATCCTTCTGTTGCGGCGCTTAATGGTGGTGAAGATTATGAATTGCTCTTTACCATATCGACCAAGGACTACGAGAAGTTCCAATCCAAGCCAGGACCGAATATTTATGCCATTGGCTATATAACGCCAAAAGACAAAGGCAGGAGGCTTATAACCTCGGGGGCGCATCAAGAGGTAGACATCCAAGCGCAAGGGTGGAAAGCATTTCAGAAATAAAAGAGCGAAAATATGTTAGAATACGTACATGGACATCTGACAGAAGCCACACCTACGTACGCGGTGGTGGACTGTCATGGTGTGGGGTATTACCTCAATATATCCCTCAGCACCTTTGCGCAACTGCAAGGCAAGACAGAGTGTCAGCTATATATACATGAAGCCATAAAAGAAGACGCCTTCAGCCTTTATGGGTTCAACACCAAGGAAGAGAGGGAGTTGTTCAGGCTCCTGATACTAGTATCAGGAGTAGGTGCGAACACTGCACGTGTGATACTCTCGGCCTATCAGCCCATTGAGATACAGAGGGCCATTATGACAGAAGACGTCAACCTCATCAAGGGTATTAAAGGTATTGGTCCCAAGACGGCGCAGAAGATAATCATAGAATTGAAAGACAAAGCCGCCAAGTTGGACATGCAAGGCAGTGGGGATATGGGTACGCTCTTTGCGGCTCCTAGTGTATCGCCAGTACGTGCTGAGGCTTTAGCGGCGTTGGAAGTATTAGGGTTCAAGAAAGAGGCGGCGCAGAAGGATATAGACAAATTGATGAAATCGAACCCAGACATTACGGTAGAGCAACTGGTGAAGTTGGCCATTAAAGAATTCTCTGCGATGAGATAAAGATGTACCTTTCGATACTTATTCCGACATACAATCATGACTGGACCCCTCTGGCGAAAGAACTACTGAGACAAGCCGAGGGGTTGACGTCGCACGAAGTGGAGATAATAGTGATGGACGATGCCTCGGAACATGAGACACCAGCCATTGAGGGGGTAACATATATACACCTAGGGGAAAATGTGGGGCGTTCAAAGATCAGGAATCTATTAGCCCAACAAGCGCAAGGCAGTCACCTGCTATTTCTAGACAATGACCTATTCCCTGTTAGAGGCAGCTACTTACAAGAGATGACCTCGCGAGCTGAAGAAGGAGTAGTTGTAGGGGGGCTCATGTACCGCAAGACGCCGCAAATTGGGACACTGAGGTATAAATATGGGGTAACTCGCGAGCAAAAGGATGCGGCTACCCGCAATTTATCGCCATACGATGCCTTTACCTCGTGTGCTTTTTTGATAGACAAAAAGTCGTTCAACGCCATATCATTTGACGAGTCGTACTGCAGTTACGGTCATGAAGACACGAAATTTGGGATAGACTTACGGGAAGTCGGCATTCCAATATATCATATAGACGCGCCAGTATATCATGATGACACAGACTCGAACGAGGTATATCTAGAGAAGACGCGACTTGCAATAGACAGTCTTTTAGAGCATAGAGATACAGCAGAGCAACAAAGTAAGCTTTTGCGGTTATACCTCAAACTAAAAAAAATGCATATAGTGTGGGGATTCAAGTTGCTCTACGTAGGTCTACACAAGTTAATGCGATACAACCTAAAGAGCAAACACCCATCTATAACAATATATAACCTTTATAAAATGGGATACTTAGCCACAAAGTATTAACTTTGCGGTTCAACAATAAAAAATCTTACGTATATGGCATTGGTGAAGAGCGCATCGGAATTACAAGACGAGCGCAACATATATGACGAGGAGAAGACAGCCAAGTTGGCAGAGCACTACAAAGCCATTCTTGAGCTATTGGGAGAAGACCCAGAGAGAGAAGGTCTCCTCAAGACCCCTGTACGTGTAGCTAAGGCTATGCAATTTCTCACCAAGGGCTACAAAGATGACCCTAAAGAGATACTGAAGAGTGCGATGTTCAACGAGCCATATCACCAGATGGTAGTTGTAAAGGACATTGAGATATACTCAATGTGTGAGCACCACATGCTACCATTTATTGGGAAGGCGCACATTGGCTATATTCCACGCAACTATATAACTGGGCTGAGCAAGATACCCCGCATTGTGGAGGCGTATGCCCGTCGTTTGCAGGTACAAGAGCGTTTGACCACTCAGATTAAGGAGTGTATTCAGGACACGCTAAACCCACTAGGTGTTGCGGTAGTAATAGAGGCTCAGCACATGTGTATGCAGATGCGAGGGGTACAAAAGCAGCACTCCTTCACTACGACCAGCGATTTTACTGGTGCCTTTGCCAATAATCTTGCTACGCGTGAAGAGTTTTTCAACATTATCGGTCACACGATGCACTAACAAGAAAAAGAGAATACGATGGCATATTATCCACAACTAGTAATAGATGCGCTAAAGACCGTCATACATCCTGAGAAGAAGCAAGACATAGTTGCTCTCAACATGGTAGAAGATGACATCCGCATAAATGGGAACAGGGTATCGTTCAGTCTACTTTTTGACCGACCCAATGACCCTATGGTATCCACTATCAAGAAGATGGCTACGCAAGCTATCAAGACATATCTTGGAGAAGAGTGTGAGATAGAGGGCAATATTTTTGTGAAGATACGCAAGAAAGAAGAGCCACAAGCAGAGCCTGTACTTCCTGGGGTTAAGCACGTTATAGCTGTAGCTTCGGGTAAAGGAGGAGTTGGCAAATCTACTGTTACAGCCAACCTTGCGGTTGCCCTTGCGAAGAAAGGCTATAAAGTAGGACTTTTGGATGCTGATATTTTTGGCCCTTCGGTACCTATTATGTTTGACACTGTAGAAGAGCGTCCTGTACTTTCGGAAGAATCCACTGAGGCGAAGCAACTTATAGAGCCAATTGAGAAATATGGCATTAAGATGTTGAGCATCGGTTACTTTGTAGACCCTGACAGTGCGGTAGTATGGCGAGGTAGCATGGCCTGCAATGCGCTCAAGCAGTTGATAACGGAGACTGCGTGGGGAGAATTGGACTATTTGCTCATTGACATGCCTCCTGGCACGAGTGACATTCATATATCTATAGTACAAATTGTAAGTCTGACGGGCGCCATTATTGTATCTACCCCACAAAAGGTAGCGTTAGCTGATGCCATCAAGGGTATCAACATGTTCCAGAATGACAAGATAAATGTACCTATCTTGGGCATTATTGAGAACATGGCTTATTTTACGCCAGCAGAGTTGCCAAACAACAAGTACTATATCTTTGGTCAAGACGGGGCCAAGGAGTTAGCAGAGAGGCTTGCGGTTCCATTCCTTGGTCAAGTACCACTGGTACAGTCGATCAGAGAGAACGGCGACACGGGAACACCAGCTGCGTTGGATGTTGACTCTCCTACAGGCAAGGCTTTTGCTGAATTGGCTGACAAATTGGCAAAAGGATTGTAGGGAATACCTATATAAAACAGGACGCTGTTGCATGAGGATTGCGACAGCGTCTATTATTTTTAGGGGATAATATTATTTATCTCTATGAATCAATTGGACTCCGCGACCCACTGAATGGTAGTTGTCCAGTTCGATTTCTACATCAGGTTCGACAAGAGCCTTCTCCTTTCCTGGGCATGAGAAGCGGAAATACTTTATAGAGAGGCCGTGCCCGATCCACTTCTGCTCGTAGTAGGTCTGAATAGTAAGCAGAGGGTCATTAGAGGCGATGGGGGAATCCTGAGCGTAGAGATCGGATGTTACCACTGCAGGCTTGATATTATTCTCCTTCAGCATAGCTGATGTATAGTCGAACAAGAACTGGCTATCGGTCTTGAGGTGTACCAAGCCACCAGCCTTCAAGAACTCGCGATAGCGGCACAGCATAAAAGTACCAATGAGACGCTTACGAGGCTTGTGCATCTGAGGGTCGGGGAAGGTAATCCATACCTCGGACACCTCATCAGGGGCGAAGATACGGTCGAGGAACTCGATATGGGTACGCAAGAAAGCTGCGTTAGGGATATTTTGCTCGAGAGCCTGAGTAGCACCTGTATGCATACGGGCGCCCTTGATATCGATACCGATGAAGTTGAGATTAGGATAAAGTTTAGCCAATCCTACGGTATACTCACCCTTACCGCAACCAAGTTCGAGGACTATAGGGTTACTGTTCTTGAAATATGTCTTACCCCAATTACCGCGCATAGCGAATGGGGTTTTCTGCAGTTCAAGGAAGTCGGCCGCCTGAAACACATTAGAATATGTGTCCATCTGGGCGAATTTCTCAAGTTTATTCACTCGGTATAATTATTTGGATTTCTCGATTCTCAAGCCGATGCTATGGATACCCTCGAGATCCTGTTCGCGCATAGCCTGACAGAACTTATAGGTATATGTTCCCGTCTGGTTGAAAGAGACATTTCTCATGAGAGGGATTTGCAAAGAGTAGAGACTACCCCACCCGTTGCCTATCCATTTACCATCGGGCATAGCCAACTGGCAGTCGATGGTATCGCGAACGCTTTTGCCATCGGGAGCTATGATATCTACGAACAGCCATAGGTTGGAGTAGGCATAAAAGCTCTGATTGCGCAACTGGAGCCATACGTCGTAATGTTCACCTAAGTTATCCATCTCTGGATGGAATACAGCTAAAGAGTCGACATTCCATCCGACGTTAGGCAAAGCTATATACTCGTTATATACATCACGGCTATTGCGGCACGACGCGAAAGTCAGTACGGCTACGAGCAACAATGTTATATATCTCACAATTTTCATTGCTGTGGCTCATTATTCTGTGCAGGGGCGTTGTTATTGCCTTGGCTGCCACCTTGGTTATTGTTAGGGCGATTGCCGTTGCGATTAAACTGGCGGTTGTTGTTACCTCCCTGATTATTTCGGCGACGGTCCTGACCCTGCTGAGAATCGCGGTTATTATCTCTAGGACCACGGTTATCGCGACCACGGTTATCTCCGCCACGGTTGTCGCGATTATCTCGTGCTCTGCCATCTCGATTTCCGCCACCACGGTTGTTATTGTTTCCGCGATTATTACGGTTACCACCACGGCGGTTCTTGTTATCGAAACGGGTCAAGTCGTCAAGTTCCACTACATTATTATAGCCTGTATCCTCCTGTACGGCTACCTGCTCTGAGCTGCCGAGCTCCTTAGGCTTGATACCATTGGCGTTCATCTCCTGGATTTCGCGAACATGGTCGGCATCGACTGCGACGATATTCACTGGAGTATCCTTTTGAGGAGAGTACCACATGAGATGTTTGAAGATATCGTACTTAAAGAAGTAGAATGTACCGTCGGCTGTCTCCAAAGGTTTATCTGTAGGAGGGAATGACTGGATAGCGTCGAGGTAAATATCCAACTCATAATTGAGGCAACACTTCAACTTACCGCACTGGCCTGCAAGTTTCAATGGATTGAGAGACAGATCCTGTACGCGAGCAGAATGAGTAGTTACGGACACGAAGTTGGTCATCCAAGATGCGCAGCAAAGTTCGCGACCGCAAGGACCAATACCACCTATACGGCCAGCCTCCTGACGGGCACCGATCTGCTTCATCTCGATTCGGACGTGGAATCTATCAGCGAGGACCTTGATAAGTTCGCGGAAGTCGACACGCTCATCAGCAATATAATAGAATATAGCCTTTGTGCGGTCGCCCTGATATTCGACGTCGCCTATCTTCATATTCAATTTAAGACGCTCAGCAATCTGGCGGCTTTCGAGCATTGTAGCATGCTCAAGGCTCTTAGCCTCCTCCCACTTCTCGATATCGGTAGGACGAGCTATGCGGTAAACCTTCTTGAACTCGTAAGTAGCAGGATTGATGTGATACTTATGCATCTGGAGGTATACCAGACGACCTACGAGGGTAACCTCACCGATATCATGTCCTGGAGAAGACTCTACAGCTACGATATCGCCCTTGTGAAGTTGAACTCCCGACTGGTTGCGGTAATAAGACTTACGTGTATTCTTGAACTGTACCTCGACAAGATCAGAAGCATTAGGAGGCTCTGGGAGATCATCCAGCCAGTCGTACACATGAAGTTTTCCTCCACGCACCGAGCAAGTACCACAGCAGCTAGGTGTGGCAGGCTTCAATCCTGCAAGTATCTCTGCTACAGGCTGATCGAATGCCGACTTTTTCTCCTGTGGTTTCTGTTCCTCCTCTTCCTCGTCGTCATCTACAGAATCGGCAGGCTTAAAAGCAGACTTAAAGCCCTCTACAGAATCGTCGGACGAGTCATCGTTATCATCCTCAGGGATGAAATCATCCTCCTTAGGCTCCTCTTCCGACTGCTCCTCCTTCTGACTATTGATCAGTCGCTGGATGATTTCGAGTTCTTGAGGTATTTGAGGCTCAAGAGGATTTTGTTCCTCCTGGGGTATATTTGGATTATCTTCGTTCATGTGAATCGTATATGATATATATATGTGTAGATATTATTGCACGAATTTAGTAAAAAAATCTCAATATCAAGGCTTAACCTTCAAGAGTGCTGCCAGTTGCATAAGCACGTCGAAGAATATCATTCCGGCGCTGCCATTGCGTTCGACATGGAGATAAGCCTCATTGAGCAATTCTGTTATTTTGAATACATTATTATGATGTACAAAAACAGCAAATTTAGACAAGAACTTCTCCTCTGCGCTGGTAAGCGTTGACAACTGTGGGTTTTGGAGATTATACACCAAACTCTCACGTACCATGTGGATAGCGTAGTTCAGTCGCGCCTTCAGTGTCTCGCGTGAGAGTTTTTTGACATTGCTCTCTACGAAATCTGTCATCATGACTATATTTCGCTGGTAGCTGATACGCATGAGAGAGATGAAGAATTCGAGATTATCTTTAGAATCCTCGTCAGGATTGGTAACTTGCAATAGGCGCACCATGCTCCCCGAAGCCATGTGGACCATACGGGTTACCATTTCCTCGGACAACGATGGATGGAGGCGCTTAAGGTGGTAAGCCATATCCTCGTCGGCTATAGGAGGAATATTGAAGCGTTGGGTACGGCTAAGTATTGTAGGCAATATATCTGCCTCATTATCAGAGACCAGGATAAAGATAGTCTTAGCAGGAGGCTCCTCCAATATTTTGAGGATGCGGTTGGATGCTGTTTCGTTCATCAGCTCGGGGCACCACATGATAAGGACCTTATATTCGGCCTCGACAGACTTCTGCCCTAGTTTCTGGTGGATAGCCACGGCATCATCCTTGGATATCAGGGCTTGTTTATCACCTCCGATACACGACATCCACTGAGAGAGAGAGAAATAGTGCCCCTCGTAATTGCGACTACGCCACTCGTTGATATAAGTATCTGAGTATACTGACTGGTCTTTATCCTTCTTGATTATAGGGAATATGAAATGGAGGTCGGGGTGGGTCAGTCGGTTATACTTGACACACGAAGGGCACTTGCCGCACGCCTCGCCATCATGTTTATTCGGGTCAGTACAGTTGACATATTGAGCATAGGCGATGGCCAAGGGCAAAGAACCGTTACCCTCCTGCCCTAGGAAAAGCATGGCGTGAGGCATACGGCCACTATGATACATCTGTACCAAGCGCTCCTTGGTTGACTTCTGTCCTACTATATCAGAAAACAACATATCAACTACTATACTTAAGTTAACTTACAAACGACAATTCTATGGTGCGAGCCAAAGTATCTGGATTGACCGAGATACTGATGGTAGCGTAATTATCGGGCATCAGATCGAGAGCCAATTCTGGCCACTCAACGAAACAATAATTACCAGAAGAGACATAATCCTCGAATCCGATATCCATAACTTCGCCCATAGACTTCAGTCGATACAGGTCGAAATGGTATATTGCGCCATTGACATCAGCCATATCATAATCATTTACTATGGCAAAAGTAGGCGAATTAACTACAGACAATGTACCCAACGCCTTTGAGAGTGCAGCAATAAGAGTAGTCTTACCTGCACCCATAGGAGCATCGAAGGCTACTACTCTGACATCACCAAGGTCATTGATAATCTGGGATGCTACATTATCCAGATCCTGTACCGTATTTGCCGTGTATATCATAATCAGAGATATTATTCAGACAATGAAAGTTGGAAACTTATACCCACATTGACGTTGCTTGTAGGGTAACTTGTAGAGACATAAGGACGAGCTATTGCCTGATCGTAATAGAACTCCATGCTGAATCTACGGGTAAGTGCGTAATCGGCAGAGAACTTGACATTAGTAGTCTTGGTTCCCGAGGCCAACTCGCTACTCTGCTCCTCTATACGGCGGAGTATTGTATAAGAATCTCGCTGAGAAAGAGTAAACGTCAAGTTGAGGCTGTTGTTGAACTTCTTAGAATCCTCATCCTTACCAATGAACAATGGCACATTGTCGAAACGATAACCTAGAGAGAGGTTCCAATCGTTGGAGTACGACTCAGTAATCTGGTTATTGGCCAAAGACAATGCCAAGGTACGTTGTTTATTGATAGCGAACGAGGTTGTCATATTATTAACCAATGTAGCACTCAACTGGATAAATGGGTTAAGCTGCTCTGATATTGTAACAGTAGAGACTGCGTACTGAGGGATGTAGTTGCCCTGAAGGTCGCGCACTATAGACAAGCCACCTCCTACATTCTCCCAATCGAGGTTGGTCTGGAACTGACCCAGTGAGAACTTAGCTGTATAGGCATGAGAGACCTCGATGTTACGCACATACTCCTGGAGAGCCTTGATATTGTTCAGACCGCTGAAGGTTACCCTCCAATTAGGACGGAGATACTTAGCTGTAGGAATAAGATCCAACCATACCTTATTGGTATTCTGTCCCATATAGGCAGATATAAATGAAGGTATAAGTACCTGCTGAGAGGTCTCGCCATAGCCATCGACAGCTGTGTCAGGCTCCGACGAACCTTCAGCCTTGTCGCGTTGCAAAGCTGCCTGACGTTTACTTAATGAAGAGTATCGTGATGCAATATTTGCACGAGCCCTCTTGAAGTCGTCGTATAGGTCACCATCCAGAGCACCTGTCTTCTTCGGTGTCTTAAATGCTGTACCAAGTGCATTGATAGACATTGAGTAAGTACCATTTACGAGGGTATTGTATACTCCATCAAAGCCTCCAGCATTGAATACATAATACTCTGACAAGTTTTTGTCTCTTGAGCGCTGAGCATTGAGTTCGACTTTCAATGCCTTGAACAGGTCGAGAGAGGTCCTTATCTGCAAATTTGCATTATGCTTCATAAGGTATGGCTCATTGAGAGTAGTATCGCTAGTTACCCAACCGTTACGTACTGCCTTCAATGCAAAGTCGCGATCCTGGATACCAGCAACAAACGCGAATCCAGGGGCCTTCTGACCGTTATAGTTCTCAAGGCCAGCGAAATGGGCCCCAGGCATATAACCAGGCAATGTTGTAGAGTTGTTCTCAGAATAGCTGACGGACAGGCTCTTAACTATAGTAAGTACCTGGAGAGCAACATCCTTTATTACCTGTGCTGCTGATTTTTTATCGGTTATAGTACCTACAAGTACTATTCGTGCCTTGTCGACGTTAGTTGTAGCTAAGAATCTTGCCGTCTTCTCATCCACTGGGGTGAGGGTTCCCTTGACAGCACGACCGTTAGCATCGAATACTCTGACTGTCACGTCAGTAGTTCCGAGATTATGCTTAAGAACTACTGGCTTACCCTTCTCGATCTTGACATTATTCTCAACATATCTCTCCGTACGGGTACCAGAAGTCTGCTTATTCTGCTGACGGTTGCTAGACGAGAAGTTGTACTTTTGGTAGATATCCTTCAGCCTATTAGACTTTTGGTACAATGTCTGGAGGTTGAGCATACCTGTCAACTGCTCCGTCTGACGGTTGTTTATAATATTACCCCAATTGTATCCTGTATTGAGATTCTCTGCTCGCCAGATGAATGTACCCTTGTACTGTGCTGTAGCCGATACGAAATCGAGGTAAGGCAACTTATTGATAGGGATAGTCCAATTGACATCTGCAGAATGTTGATAATCGGTAGCGCGACCAAAATGAAGGAGGTTGTGCCATGTAGAGTCTCTCCAATGCTTATACTCCTCGGGGAATCTCTCCTTATTAACTGCGACATCAGGCTCGTCAACACGAGCATTTATAGCTGTATTGAGGGAGAAACGTAAGTTGCGCGTCAAATTATACTTAAAATCGAGATAACGGCTGAAGCTGAAGTCACGAGATACAGATATAGGTACCAGATACTCAGGGTTATTTACATTACGTTTCTGAATTTCTTGATAGTCCCGCTGTACCTCCCAACGGTATGCCAACAACGAAGGCTGCGTATAGAAGGCAAGATCTTTCAATAAACCAAACGTCTTGGCATTCAGCTTAGTTCGCTTGAATGGCTCAACTGGTTTTGCAGATGTTGAGTAATTATATGCCAACTGGGCATTTACATCTTTTTCAAGATCGTATTCCGTCTCTGGATCAGTCTTCTTAACCTCGTTATATGCGTATGTAGCAGACAAATTGGTTGGAGAAATAATGGTTGTCTTCTTTGCGTTAAGCCCTGTTGCAGGCTTGAGACGCATATTTGTGACATTTATGCTTCGGGTTGTCTCAGTAGTCTGAGATATCAGTTTTATACTGTCTCGCTCAGCTTTTGAGTCTGCCACATCAAGGGCGGTGCGTAACTTGACATCGCTATCATATGGAGAGTACTCAGGTGTAGCTACCTTACGAGAATAGCCTGCATAGAATGGGATAGACATACGTGATTTCTGTCCGAAGAGCTTACCCAACTCGAGATTGGCCATAACATCAAACTGCGCATTCTCCTCCATCAAACGCTCCTGTACACTCTGATCTATAGAACCAAAGCCTACTGAGGCGTACTGACCTGAGGCAGAAATAGAACCTAGGTCGGCCAACTTGATTGTTGTTCGACCTCTTGCAGCCCAACCACCATCTTCGTTAAAATCGGTCAAGCGCAACTCATTAACCCATACTTCAGCCGATTTCAAGCCTGCGCCATGTGCACGGACACCCATCATCATGGTAACAACATTACCCAATGAAGGGTTACCCTTGATTCGCACTCGGTTATTTACCTTGCTAGGATCAGACATAGAGTAGATGTCCTGCAGGGTAATATTATTTGACTTACGAGCCTCATTACGAGCAAGTTTACATTTTGTAAAGAGGTCGAGAGGGATATCAAGCTCATTACTCTCAGGCCAAACCATATAACGATCGCTCTCGTTGCGGCTCTGGTAGGTGCCATGAGGAGTGAGCGTCAACGGGATTTCGTACTCATAATAGTTGTCCACATAATCGGAGCCAAGACGAACGAAGAGTGACATCTGATTGTTCTCCAATGGATATCCGTCTATAGCCTCAGCATGAACAAACATCTTCAACTTGCGATACTGGCGAAGGTCCATATTGAGAACCTTATATACTGCACGTGCATCAGCATTTCCCAGATCAACGACCTTAAGAGAGTACGCCTGTTCGTTCAACTGGCGGAGCTGTGGGTTGGATGGGTCTACTGTTCGGTCTATACCTGGAGGAAGAACATAATTAACTGGCACGCGACGGTCGTTCTCTTCAATATTGACAGTGGACGTAATAAATTGTGTCTGAGCCACTGGATTAGAAGACTCCTCATACAGATTATCCGAGAACTTACGCCATTCGCTCTTGACGAGGTCGAGGGTAGCAAAACGCATAATACAAGTATCCGCAAAACCTGTCAAGAACATACGCATAAACTGCATAGATGACATATCTGTAATATCACCTACTACACGTTCTGGATTTGAAACAGGAATCTTGAACTGATACCAGTGAACTTTCTCTGTTCTGCCGTTACGCAATTTTACCGATGTCTCCATTACATCTGTAATATGGTTATGTCCTACTACCATTGAGTCAGGATGGATAGAGACACGGTATTGATAGTAATTCTCTGTTTCGCTCAAAGTATAATCGGCATTCAAGTCCTCATTATCAGGACGAGACCAAGCAGCCGTAGAATATGTCTCGGGAGAATACTCCGTAGGACATGAGTTACCCTCTGTATTGTTGAATTTCTTATATCGGTCGAGAATCGATACCTTCTGCTCATCGTAGTCGCCACCACGATAGTAATGGTAATCATCGGCAGCAGGGTCGGCCATAATATTATCGTATGCAGCATCCGATAGTTCACCTCGCGCATGCATCTCCTTGATACGTGATATATAAGGGTAACTTGGGGTATCATAGAATGTACGCTCTCGCTCAGAGGACATACCGTTCAGACCGACATCCTGAGCTCGCATAGAGGCAGGATCGGTATTAAATGCATTTACCAACGAATTGTTTGTCGGAACTATACCCCACATAGTTGAATCCACATCCCACTCCTCTCCTGGCACAGGCAAACCGTGCTCGAACGACTTGCGGGAGTCTTTCAAGACATCTTCTGAGATATTACCGATATTGAAATAGAGATCACCTCCCACATTTGGACGGTCGGCAGTATATATAAATGGATCGAGCATCCAGAACTGGATATACTCAATATTTGCCGACTCGAAGTCGGTTGTCTCCAATTTTCTCTGTATGCCAGCCCATTTGGTTGCAGGATCTGTAAGGTGACCGTCTTTATCAAGGTCTGTCGTAAAGTTATATGAACCGCGCTCATTAGGATAGTACGCCAAATTGAGCACAGAGATATTTGTCGATTCTCCGTATGCACTCTCCTTATTTGGATAGAGCTCTTCCTCGTAAACCTCACGAACGTAATGCGACGACTGCTGCTCGGGGTCGTTTCTGATATGTCGAGGGGTGGTTGTCATACCTCTCAAGAAAAGTGGGTCGATGGTGTACCAAGCCAACTTAGCTCGGTCGAAGCCCTGCGAAAGATCGTTGGTCAAATCTGCCTTAGGAAGCAGATCTGGCTGACCTTGAGGTTTAGACGCCAAATGCCATGAAGTCCAGTTCTTAATATCGTATGTTATACTATATCCCTCAAAATCATCAATATACGAAGCATTGATAGTCTTGGTATGACCTGCTATCAGTTTTGCCATCTCAGCCTCAAAGGTGATTGTCGACATCTCTTTTGTAGATAGCATAGGCAAAGCATCAAGGGCAGAGGTTATGAAAGGTAGGTCGTGCTTGAATTCGGTATTCAAGCCAAGCATAGTATTGGAGATACTCTCATCTCCATAAGCCACCTTATTGGTCAATGGGCGCTCCTTCATGTGTATAACAGTAGCACCTATATTCCAATTCTTATTCATCTCATAATCCAAGTGAGCTCCTACCATGGTCTGCGTCTGGGTCGTTATAGCACTCTCATTCTCGTACTTGACGTTGATAGCTTGCCCTGAATTAAGGATACTTTGGTTGAGGATTCGTACTCTACCTAACTGGTAGTCAACTGAATAGTCGACATTTTCTACTAATTGCTGACCACCGGCAGTAACAGATACCGAACCCTTGGCAATATTGAAAGCATTAAGGGAGATATCCGACGACGAAGAAGATGAATATGTTCCTCGTAGACGGAATTTATTCTTGCTAGTCTGTTGCTTGGCAAAGACCTGCGTAGAATCGTAGAGTGCATGGAAAGTATATTTTTCAGACAAACGACGGTCGCCTATCTTATTTTCCAGAGCACTGCCAAATGGTTCTCTCACTGGGAATATTACTCTACCCTTAGCTTTATCTATAGTAATACCTTCTATAAAGTCGTACTTTCCATCTGGCGTCACATCATTCTGAGAGTTCAACCTATCTAATCCAAGTATCTGAAGGTATGTTTCGCCATTATGACCTCCATTCATTGGGCGAGGGCCTTCGGAGAAGTAATTGAGATAGTTGGATGTTGAGTCTGAGCAATATACAATATTGAGATCAAAGTCTTTCTGCTCGATATCGTACGAACCCAGACTATAGATGTTTTTCATCATCAAATCCCAAGCAGCATACTTAGGTGTGAGGACAGTACCCCTCAACATCTTAAGTACCAAGCATTGCGGAGCATCAACACCATCTGTTGTAAGTTCACCTACCTTATATGTCTGACCTCTATATGTATACTGGAATGCTACAGCCAATACCTCGTTATTGTTCAGTGGCTGAGCAAGAGAGATATAGCCAAGTCGCTCATTCAGAGTATACTCACTGGATGAGAGCATACGGGCATTCTCCATCTTTTCGTAGTCTCGCGCTGCTCTGAGATTAGGGAATGCCTTCATGGCTGCCGTAAATTCGTTGATGGAGCGGGATGGCAATATAGTACCTGTCAAACGCTCATAGAGTGTATTGGCTTCATTCGAAGGCACATTCTTATTGGCCGATTGCCACTCGGTAGGTGTCTGCATATCTTGAGCACTCTGCTCCGCCAAGTCGGTAAAGGCAAGAATATTTCTCGTATTATTGTAACTACCAGTGCGGTTGGTCACCCAAACCTCAAGTTTGGTAATCGTAATAGGAGAATTTACATTAGGTAACGAGCGCAACGCGTTGTCGTACATATCTTTGAAATAGTGCGACAGGAAGAAGTGCCTGTTACGTTCGTAGTTTGTAATGTCAATATCAAAATCTTTTTTTGTGGCACCGCCCTGAATAGTGAGCGACTGTGTTTCGCCTTTTTTCTGCGAGAAAACAGTGGATACTTTCAACTTTCCAAACTTCATATCCATCTTCATACCGAAGAGGGACTGCGAACCTTGAATAAGGGTACCAGGCAGTGACCAGGTAATATTACCAGCCTCAATATCTTGGATAATATCATCCTCGGTACCTGTATAGTCGAGTTTGACCTCATTTTCGAAGTCGAACGTAGCTTCTGTATTGTAGTTGATGGCCAACTTCATTCGCTCGCCAATCTGTGAATTCAGGTTCATCTGAACCGACTGGTTGAAATCGAATGACGATGTCTTTCTCATTCTCTCCTGCATTGTAGGGTTATCTATCTTGTTAACCTGAACGCCGATAGAGACTTTAGCCTGACCTTGCAACTTCATTGTTATCTGGTTAGAACCAAATATGCTGGCGAATAAGTCAGAATTGATTCGCCATTTTGAGTTAAGTATAGAGTTTTTGTTGTCTTCAGCTGATTCGCCATTCTCACCTAGAGATTTTTTAGCCAAGGAGTTTTCGTTGGACCTCTTGAGCCAATACTCGAGCATAGAGCGACGCGTACGGTCGTTCTGGTACTCCTCGAGAGTCATGGTGTAAGGTAGGCGCACATTCATGCCGCCAATCTTACGATATATGGTTACCGTACCCGACAGAGCATCGTACATCGCAGAGTAGGATGCATTCTCTGGCTCATCAAGATCAATGGGCGAAGATGGCATCTGTTCGCCATGCGCCGGGGTGTCATGGATAGGATAATGTAGAGAGAGGGTATCTATTTGTGCTAAAACGCCACTTTGCCCCCCAAAGCCTATTAGGGCTAAGAGGGGCATTATGAACGCCTTTCGTGTAAATTGACTATATTTTGTCACTACTTCTTTTATTCTGCGAATGTTAATTCGTCAATTAAATTTTTTGCCTCTCCATATTTCTCTATAATGAAGAGTACATAACGAATATCCACACAGATACACTTTTGTAGCTCTGACTCAAAAGCAATATCACCACTCATAGCCTCCCAGTTGCCATCAAAAGCAAGACCTATAAGTTGACCCTTGCCGTTGATAACCGGACTGCCTGAGTTTCCGCCCGTGATATCGTTATTGGTTGTAAAGCAGACATGCATCTCACCATCTTTGTCGGCATAGCGACCATAGTTCTTTGTCTCGTAAAGTGTCTTCAACTTCGCAGGAACATCAAACTCCCAGTCGCCTGGCTTCTCTTTTTCCATTACACCCTTGAGTGTGGTGTAGTGCTTATAGTGGACTGCGTCTGCTGCTTCATAATCGCCCACTGTTCCGTATGACAGTCGCATTGTAAAGTTAGCATCCGAGTAGAATTTCTTGTCAGGGTTCATCTCCATAAGACCCTTGAGGAACATACGCTCAGCATTATCTACCTCTGTCACATTTGGAAGAATGGCTGCACGCAACTGCTGATACTTTGCCTGAAGATCTTTAGCTGCCTGAATAGCCATATCCTTATTCAACTCCTTGAGGTTTGGCTTCTCTATCATCTTAAAGAGCTTTGTACTGTCTGTAAGTATAGAGGTCTTGAATACCTTGGCTGCGTATGCCTTGTAATCGTTCTTGTACTTCTTGGCTATTGTCTGGTAGAAGGCTGGAAGATATTCAGGTGCTACGCTCTTGGCATAGAAATCCAATAAAGCAGCACAGACTTTCTCGTCGGTAGATGCGCTATAATCTTTGTATATACTGCGATACGCGTTTACAACTCGCTCTTTATCAGCTGCTGTAACCTCTTTGCCCGATTCCAGAATACGTATCAGATAATTTATTGGAGATGCATTAGAAGAGAATATCTCAACGCTACCAACACACTCTCGCAAATAGTAGAATGCCTTGTAATCTGCAGCACGCTCAGAATATTTTTTTGCGAGCAAGCTTAACACTGGCTTATACTCGGCATGACTCTCAGCATACTTTGCAAAGTCCGATTCTATAGCACGTTTCTTATCCAAAATATGGAGGCGGTTAAGTCCGCGATTCATACCAATAGAGTTCTTCCAGTAATTTGAACTACGAGCATATTTTGAAGCATACTGAATCTTTACCTTCTCGCTAGCCTGCATATCTTCTTGCCAGATATTCTGCTTCGTCTCACGAGGAAGAATACGCGATGCATTTACAATATTCATCGTCTCCTCAATACCCCATGAAGAGAGGTAACGGCTTGTTGAGCCTGGAAAACCTATAGTCATAGCATAGTCGTTCATCTCTACTCCTGCTGTCGAGACAGGCAAATGATGCTTAGGCTTCAATGGAACATTCTCTGTAGAGAATTCGGCAGGCTTGTTGTCCTTGTCTGCATAAACGCGGAAAATAGAGAAGTCGCCTGTATGACGAGGCCACATCCAGTTGTCTGTATCATGACCAAACTTACCTATCGACTCAGGTGGTGTTCCTACAAGACGTACATCGTTATAAACATTGTAGGTTACCATGAAATATTGATTGCCAGCATAGAACGACTCTACCATAATCTCTGTGTAGGCTCTTTCTTCTGCCGAGAGCTTGTCTTGTGCTGCTTTTACAAGCTTGCCAGAACGGCGATCAATCTCTGCAGTCCTTTGCTCAGCAGAAACATTGTCCAGACTGTCTGTAAGTTGCGCTGTCACATCTTCTATAGTGGTCATAAAACGAACCTGCAGACCAGGTACCGGGAGCTCTTCTTCATGATTCTTAGCCCAGAACCCATCGCGAAGATAGTTATGCTCTACCGATGAGAGTTGCTGAATACTGCTATATCCACAGTGGTGATTAGTAAAAATCAATCCCTTGTCGGATACTATTTCGCCAGTACAACCACCTCCGAATATAATAACGGCATCCTTGATCGATGAGTTATTTGCTGAATAAATATCCTCGGCCGAGAGCTTACAGCCCATCTGCTGCATCTGACCAATGTTCATTTTTGACAATAATGACAATACCCACATACCTTCATCGGCGCGGGCAGACACTGCAAGTAACAGTGTGAAAATAGAGATTAAGATTCTTTTCATTTATTCTTTATCTTTGAAATAGGTATATAAGTATCAGTTATCTAATAAATCTTTTATCGCTGTATGCAATGTAGATATATCTGTAGGATAAATGGCAAATAGGTCAACCCCCGCCTCCATAGCAGCAAGTTTTGCATCACCACGTACCGGCTCTTGGTCAAGTGAGATAACAATCGAACGCCTGCCAACCCCTCTTTCTATATCACGAACCCTACGCACCAGTTCAAGTGCACTCATCTCATAATATTGAGAGAGAGAAATTACTATAATATCTACTCGCGAGTTTTCAAATCTGTTGAGCGCAGAACGGGCAGATGCCGCAATCTCAACCTTACCAAGTTTCCCTAGGAATGCCTCTAGCAAAAATCTGTCAGTGACTTCATCAAAAGAGACAATAACCATGGACATATCTTTGAGAGAAATAGCTCCTTGATTGTTTCTTATCAACTCATTGAATGTACGTTTCTCATCCAGAAGGTCCTTATCGGGTATCACAATAGCATCCACATCCTGATATGGCTGTGTAAACTGGATTGTCAGTACGTTATTGATATATTCGATAGCAAAGTTTGATTTCGTTGCCTCTATTAGTCGATACGAATCTCGCAAGTTCAAATGGTTTATCAACTTCTGGTCTATAGATGTCAACTCTCTATGATCCATATCAAGGTGAACATATAGAGATATAGCAAAATTGACTACCAGATTCTGAGCGTTAGTATCACACATGCTCAATGTGGTTACCAAGGTTTTGTCCTTTAGTCCCACTTTCTGGTCCAAGGCATCAAATATTGAGAGCAAAATCTGCTTGGTCACCATACTGTTACCCATAACATTCTGAGGCATCTCGGATGACAGTACCACAGAATGCCCCTGTTCCATACGCTGTACGCTAGATCCGTACAACATAAGCACATTAGTTACCAGCACATGTAGGTTGAATACTATATTTTCATCACCTAGTGGTCGGATACAATATTTAGATGCGTTTAGTACCGAATCCATTTTCTGGTTCATACTACCTGCCGCCACTCTGATGGTAGAGAGCATCTGCGACTGCGCAGGAGAGAGGTTCGAGGCTGCCATACGCTGAGAACATCTCTCGATATCGCTGACTGTGATGCGGAGCGACTGCGAAAGATGCTCGGTAAGTTGCTTCTGCACTTTGACATCCTCTGTGAGTGTCATAACCTCACGTATCTTGTCGTACAACATACTAGACAACCATCGTATAGTGGACAAGAATACAAATGTACCTACACACTGAATGATCACCAATGCAATAATCTCATACAACTCGTAGTCCAGCCCGAGCGACGGCATCGTACTCTTAAGTATCAAGTACAAGGTGGCCGACACAAATATCTGCGACAATGACAATATAACTCCCATGCGTCTTCCATGGAGTACTATCGCCAAAAAAGGATACATCAACAATGGCACTGCACTAAAACGGGTCACGTTTGAGGAGAGCAATACAGCTATAAAGTAGATAAATATCACTACCCTATCGATAGCCACATAGATTGACGTACGCTTTATGAGGTATGCAAATATGAAGTACGAGACAAAAAATACGGACGCTATATAATTATATAATGCGACCGTGGCAATCTCGCGCAACAGGGCGTGAGTACCTACGACAAGAGAAAAAGCCAGCAAGAAAAAATTTACGACGTTCAAAAAGGATTGCTTAAACACCTCATCTGCCGAGATGTCTTCATCCGCCGTAACGGTAAATAATCCTATAAGATTTGACAAGAACGCCATAATATAATTATCTGCTACAAAGCTAATTCTTTTGAAGGGATTTTACAACTTTTACTTATTGTGGAATCACCTCTATAAGAGGGGAAATGTCGTTCCAGAAATTAGGATAAGATTTTGAGACTACCCCTGGATCATCGATAAGCAAGTCGTGATTCAATACCAATGCCGCAGGAGCAAATGACATAGCCATACGGTGATCCTTGTAAGTCTTTATTGGCTCAAAAGAGGCTTCACATCGTTCGCCATTGTACCATATCTCATCCTTATCGTTGGTCTCTATGACATAACCAATCTTTCGCAATTCTGCCACGAGAGCTGATATACGGTCGGTCTCCTTTATTTTTAGGCTCTCCAAGCCGCAGAAACGGAACGAGATACCAAGCAAGCAACAAAGCACCACATAAGTCTGAGCCATATCTGGCTGATTTCTAAAATCATACTCGAAGAAGCCCTTAGGGTCCACTTTATGGGACAATAAATGGTGGCGATCAGCCGTTATACACCCCTCCAAGCCAAATGCAGCCAAGAGTTGTGCCGTATTAGCATCACCCTGAGTAGAGACAGAATCCAAAGGATAAAGATTGAATTTTGTATCGGGACAAAGAGCCGCCATAGCATACCAATAGCTCACTGCGGTCCAGTCACCCTCTACGCTCATAGGCTTAGTCTTCAATTCTGCCTGTGGGATAACCAATGTTGTCTCATCAATCCACTTAGCATCGATACCAAACGTGCGAAGGATAGCCATAGTCATATCGATGTATGGACGAGAGTTGATAGTACCCTCGAGATGTATCTTGAATCCACCTTTGACTGTAGGACCGATCAGCATGAATGCTGTAATATACTGGCTACTAATATCGCCAGGGAAAGTGACATCACCACCCTTGAGAGTCGTACCTGTGATACGCAATGGAGGGAAGCCCTCCTCACCCATATACTCGATATTTGCCCCCTGAGCACGCAGAGCATTGACCAAAGTACCTATTGGTCGCTTTCTCATACGCTCCGAGCCTGTAATTTCATGAACACCTGGCTGGATTGTCAGGTATGCAGTCAAGAATCGCATAGCAGTACCAGCCGCTCCGATATCAATATGCTTCAAGTCCCCTTTCAGAGCCTCTACCATCACATTTGTGTCGTCAGAATCTGAAAGATTATTGATCTCACTAGGGTTAGCACATAACGCATTGAGTATCAGTAAGCGATTACTGATACTCTTGGAAGATGGCAAATCAACAGCCACCTCATTAGGGATATTCGTCTTACGACGTAATATGTATACTTGTGACAAAGCTCCTTTATTTACTGATTAAAACTTAACAACATGATCTACCTCGACCTCACCTACCCTAGGGATAAGGGTAAAATTGATTCCTCGGCCATCGTTCTTTTTATCATGAGTCATCAATTCCTGGAGTTCATCCTTATCAGACTCCGAAGCATTAGGTTGACCGTAAAGTTCGATTATTCTCTGAGCGATACGCTCTGCCTTATCTTTTTCCAGAGTAGACAACTCTGAGCTAAGTTGCAATTCCTTTATCATACCCCACGCTACAGCGTAACCATGGAGCACAGGCTTATTATGGCGCATAGCGAAAGTCTCGTACGCGTGACCGTAAGTATGCCCGAAGTTCAACGCCTTACGGATACCCTTCTCTGTAGGATCGGCCTCAACGAAGAACTCCTTAATCTTAACAGACGCTGCGACAAGCTGGAGAAGTTTATTGTAATCTGGATTATTGAAGTCGAACGCCAAGAGAGTATCAAGAGCAGATTCGTCGTGAATCAAGGCGTGTTTAATCATCTCTGCGAAGCCAGAAAGGAGGTTCTCCTTGTCGAGAGTCTTTAGAAACTCGCCATTGAGCAAGACAGCCTTAGCCATTGAGAATACGCCGACCTCATTCTTCAAGCAGCCAAGATTCATTCCTGTCTTACCACCTAGAGAAGCATCGACCTGAGCAAGAACTGTAGTAGGTATATTGATAAAATCTATTCCGCGCTTAAATGTTGATGCGCAGAACCCGCCGAGGTCGCATATCATGCCACCGCCCAAATTTATCAACAAAGACTTACGTGTAGCTCCGTGAGAACTCAGGAACTCCCAAATCTGCACTGCTGTCTGAGGATTCTTGTTATCATCACCATCACCCACTACTAGGATATGGTCGTCTGGAAGATTCTTGATTTTGCCGAGAACAGATTGACAATAACGTTGGCTTCCAGTATCCATCAACAAATAAACGCTACTTCCATAAGGAGCAGCCAACTCGTTGATATCAGCTGTTATATTTTCGGATGCGTAGACATGGCAACGCTCAGATACGATTTTCACTGTATATTATTGTGTGTAATATTAACGCTTTTCACCGTTGACGTACTTATCGGTACGGATTTGCTTACCCTTGCTATATATGTAATGGTAGCCATTCATCAACTTACCATTTTCGAAGATACCCTTCTTATGGATTGTACCATCAGAATTGAACAGAGTATATTGACCAGTACCTCTGAAAGTCTCAAGAGAAGAGCCCTCCTTAGGCTTTGACATTTCGTCGCCCTGAGCATTGCCCTGGAATTTTCCGTCGGTATAGTTACGCTCCATATACTTCACGCCATCCTCATCGTACATAGACAATGCCCCTGAAATCTTACCATTACTCCAGTCGCCTGTGTACATAACCTTACCATTTGGATGGTAGTATGTCTGAGGGCCCTCGCGTTTACCCTCATTATTGTAGTTAAACTCAACGGCGCGGACACCGCTCTCGTTATTTCTGGTATAGGTACCCTCCCAGTGGTCGACATTCCAATATCCCTCCTCCATAATCTTACCATTCTTATGGTAGTAGATAGCCAAACCGCGAGGAATACCCTTGCTGAAGGTAACCAAGCTCTCTATAGACCCATTCTGGCGAAGAGTTTTCCATCTGCCGTTCTTTTTCCCAGCGACGAAGCAACCCTCGTTGACCTTGCCCGACTTAAGTTCGATACGCCAGTAGCCCTCCTTCTTGCCATCAACCATCTGGTTGATAGTATCATTATTCTCCTGAGCCGACACAAAAGTGGCAGCGCATGAGATCATCATGATGACGAACAGGAATCTATATTTCAAACCTTTAGACATATTTGGGCTACTTGGGGTCAAATATAGCGAAAAAATATGAAATTTTATTTATCGGAAGCCTTTTTCAAGCAATTCTTGTACATTTTGATAGTCTCCTCCAATCCATAGTAGAGGGCATCAGATATAAGCCAATGGCCTATAGACACCTCCTTGACGAAAGGAATAGACTCTGAGAAGAATGCGAGATTCTCCAAGTTGAGGTCGTGACCAGCGTTAACCTGGAGTCCCTTTTTACGGGCATATTCAGCAGCCTCGATAAAAGGCTTAACAGCTGCGTCGCGATCGGCCTTGTAGCCAGAAGCGTAAGGTTCTGTATAAAGTTCGATACGGTCGGCGCCTGTCTGAGCAGCATACTCGACCATTTCAACATTTGCGTCCACGAAGATAGAAGTACGCACGCCAGCCTCTGAAAATTTAGCCACGAGATCAGTCAGCATAGCCTTATTAGTCTTTGTATCCCAGCCTGCATTAGATGTGATAGCATCGGGAGCATCAGGCACGAGAGTGACCTGAGTAGGTTTAGCCTTGAGGACTAGATCGACGAATTTATCTGAAGGATAACCCTCGATATTAAATTCAGTTGTGATTACAGGCTTGATAGCGAACACATCGGTATAACGGATATGTCTTTCATCAGGTCGTGGATGTACAGTAATACCCTCACCTCCGAACTCTTGGATTTTCTTAGCTGCTAAAACTACATCTGGAGTATTACCGCCGCGTGCGTTTCTTATTGTTGCTATCTTATTGATATTAACACTTAACTTTGTCATAATGTGTTATTCGGTCGTTGTTATTGTCTTTTGTTGCATAAACATCTCTTAAGAACTCGTATTTGGATAGTCCCGATGATTTGTCTATTTTTGCGACTGCAAATGTACAAATAAAAAACGGAACAAGTAATGCCTCAAAGCATAGTTGCCGAAATAAAAAATGACTTCCAGTTGCAGATAGACTTACTGCGATGGGCTGACGAGGGTTCGATAATTTTTATCCGAACCAGGCCGGAGGCTCACCTTGTGTCGAAGATATCTGCAATAATAGAAGACGAAGGTTTGCAAATACTCAGCATTGGTTCCAGGATAACCGATGAAGGATATACTGAAATATACATCAAGATATCCACACAAGATGTGTTTTACGCCATAACCGAGTTACAGCGTCATGGGTACAACACATGGACCGACAATCAAGAAGCCACGAAGCGACTTGAGGATATGACTAGACGTAGTTATGACCAATTGATGTCGTATTTGGCCAACTAATTGCATAACGATTAGGGGTAGACATCATAACAGGTAATAGACGATGATAAAAGCAACAGACAAGATAGCCATCAGGGCTACCGACTATCAGGTCACCTACAAGCAGATGCTATGCTATGCGCATTGTTTTGCGAGCCACGTGACCGATTACAAAGGTGGGCGAGTAATCATACTAAGTGAGAATCGTCCAGCATGGGCCTATGCCATATTTGGTATTTGGCAAGCGGGAGCAACTGCTGTACCTGTAGACGCCGCTTCCACTGCTACAGACATTGCATACGTTATTGACGACTGTACACCAGCGGCGATTTTTGTATCGAAAGACAAATCTGCATTAGTTGATGAGGCTGTAGCTATGGCCACACACAAGCCCCGCATACTCAACATAGACGAGATAGAGGGGCAGTTGTCCGCAGCAGAAGAGCCAGCACAAGTTTCAGAGATAAAATACGAGACAGACGACATTGCTGTAATAGTCTACACATCGGGCACTACTGGTTCCCCAAAGGGAGTAATGCTATCGTATGGCAATATTATGACCAATGTAAGATCTGTATCTGAGGAAGTTAAGATATTCCACGAAGATCTCTGCACATTGGTTTTATTACCTTTGCACCACATATTACCTTTACTAGGCTCGATTATAGCGCCACTGACTACGGGAGGATCTGTAGCCTTCTGTCCATCCATGGCGGCGGGAGACCTGATGAAGACCCTACAAGACAACAAAGTAGGCATGATTATAGGTGTACCTAGGCTCTACTCTACCCTAGTCAAGGGCATTATGGACAAGGTCAACGCCACTGCTGCAGGCAGGACCATGTATAAGATATGTGAGAAGTTGCAATGCAGGTGGCTATCTCGCAAGATATTCAGTGCTGTACACGAGAAGATGGGTGGACATGTAGAGTTCCTTGTCAGTGGTGGAGCTGCGTTAGATGCGAATATTGCCAAGACACTTTTGACATTAGGCTTTGACCTATTGGAAGGCTATGGTATGACAGAAGCCTCACCTATGATTGCCTTCACCCGTCCGGGCCGTGCTATTCCGGGATCAGCCGGTCAGCCAGTGCCATACGTAGACGTTGAGATACGAGACGGCGAGATCTGTGCCAAGGGTGGCAACATTATGAAAGGCTACTACAACAGACCAGAAGAGACAGCTCAAGTTATCAAAGACGGATGGCTATACACAGGAGACCTTGGCTATTTGGACGACAAGAAGAGACTCTTCATTACGGGCAGGAGGAAAGAGATTATTGTACTTTCGAACGGCAAGAACGTCAACCCTGTAGAGATAGAATACAAGATAGAGAACTACGCGGCGATGGTAAAAGAGTGCGGTGTGATGCCAAACTCAGACTTGCTACACGCCATCATAGTACCGCAAGACGAGATAGCGGCGACTATGTCGGACGACGAGATACGAGAGAAGCTAAAGTGGGACGTTATAGAGCCATACAATAAAGACATAGCTCCATACAAGAAGATTATGAGCTTCAGCATCTACAGAGGTTCACTTCCACGTACCAAGCTAGAGAAGCTCCAGCGATTCCGTTTGCCACAGCTCATTGAAGAGATTGAGGGCAACGGCAAGAAATCGGATGATGCAGCGGTAAAAGAAGAGAATCTTTCGAAAGAATACTGTGTAATCCGCGACTACATACAAGAAGAGAAGCACTGCAAGGTAGCGCCAGACAAGCATATTGAGATGGACCTTGCGTTTGACTCGCTTGACAAGGTAGGCTTACAAGTATTCTTGCAGAACACCTTTGGCATTGAAGTCACCACAGACCAGATAGCGCAATTCCCAAGTGTAGGTGCTATGGCCGAGTGGGTAGCGCTATCGAAGACCCGTATAGAAGTAGAAAAAGTTGACTGGGCGCAAATTCTCAAGCAGCACGCCAAGGTAAAATTGCCAGAGTCGTGGGCTACAGGTAACATTTTCATGGCAATAACCAGGCCACTCTTCAAGTTGTACTTCAAGCTATCGGGCAAGGGAGAAGACAACATACCAAGTGACGGTCCGGTAATTTATGCCCCCAACCATCAAAGTTTCCTTGACGGGCTATTTGTGATGTCGTTCCTCAAGTGGAGAAGTATCAAGAACACCTACTTCTATGCCAAGGAGCAACATGTAAGGCGTCCGCTCGTTAAGTTCATAGCCAACAGGCACAATGTGATAGTGCTTGACATGAGCAACATCAAGGACTCCATACAGAAGTTGGGCGAGGCATTGAAGAAGAAAAAGAACATCATTATTTTCCCAGAAGGCACGAGAACCAATGACGGCAAGTTGGGCGAATTCAAGAAGACATTTGCCATTTTGAGCAAAGAACTTGGAGTTCCTGTGGTACCAGTCAGCATAAAGGGAGCCTTTGAGGCGATGCCAAAGGGAACGATATTCCCTAGACCAAAGCCTGTGAAGGTAGAATTTTTGAAGCCGATATATCCAAATTCGAGATCGTACCAAGATTTGACGAATGAGGTTTGCAAGCGCATAGAAGAGAACCAAGCCAAATAAGGGTTGGTTCTCTCCACTATACATTAACCAGTTATTACTATCAGCACACACATGACAAGAGCAGAAAACCAGACGTTTGATGGAGAACGTCCATTTTACAACCTTGACGGCCTTGAGCTTAAGAATGTTACTATTGGAGTTGGCGAATCGGCACTAAAAGAGACAAATAACATTTTAGCCGACGGGTGTACCTTTGAAGGAAGGTATCCATTCTGGTGCAATAAGGGGGTAAAGATTATCAACTGTAAGTTTGGCGATGATGCGAGAGCTGCGTTGTGGTACTCGCAAGACACGACGATAGAGAATACAGTATTTGACTCGCCAAAAGCCATCAGAGAGATGGACCGAGTAAAGCTCAAGAATGTAAAAGTCAACAATGCCATAGAGTACTTATGGTTTTGCAGAGGAGTAGAAATAGAAGACACTGAGATTTTGAATGGCGACTATCTATTTTTGCACAGTGAGAATATCAAGTGTAAGAACTTTAAGTTTCAAGGCAAGTATTCGTTCCAATACTGCAAGAACATAGAGATAGAAGACTCGGTACTTGATACCAAGGATGCGTTTTGGATGACAGAAAACGTGACGCTCAAGAGATGTGTAGTCAAGGGCGAGTATTTGGCGTGGTACTGTAAGAACCTCACGCTTATAGACTGTCAGATAAGTGGCACTCAGCCGCTATGTTATGCAGAGAATCTAAGGATGGAGAACTGCACTATGGGTGCGGATGCAGATTTAGCGTTTGAATATTCATCAGTCAATGCGACAATCAAGGGCAACATTACCAGTGTAAAGAATCCTACCACGGGAATGATTGTTGCCGATTCGATAAGTGAGATTATTCTTGATGAGAACATCAGGAAGCCAGCAGACTGTGTGATAAAGGTAAACAAACAATAATTAGAAGGATTCGCGAAAGAGAGCGTTTCACTTTAAATAAACAGACATTCGATGAAGGGTCGATGCAATTAATGTTAAAGGTGCAACTTTTGGTCGATTAGTGGCGTAGCACCTAGTGCATTTACCTTTATATCCTAACTAAAGCGTTGTTGCGGTTCTCTCCCAGCAGCGCTTTCTTTTTTTTACTATATGGGCAGGGCAAGACAATAGAGAATGCTGTATATGAGAAGGTTGTAGATATATTCTGGTATAAGGCTGATATAAGGGAGATATAAGGTTGCTCGCAGTTTTTTAATTATTGACTGATTTATTGGAGAGTGGAGAAATGGTATTTTTGGGGGAAGAAAGAGATACGTTTGGGGTAGGTATATAATACGACAACCCTCCTATCAGAGAGAACTGACAGGAGGGGTTGTTATATAAAAAAGGGGGAATTATATTCTAGGGAGCTTAGGATTTGCCTATTTAGATATTATTTGATCAACCAGCAAAGACCCGCCTCGATGTTCCAGTTATCTGCCAATTGCTTTAAATTGCGGTTAGAATACCTTGTTGTAGACAAATCGAGTTGGAGACGTGGAAGGATTTGATAAGCAAGAGCCACTCCGATGTAATAGGTATTATATACATGATTAGCCATACCATCGCAATAGAACTCGGCAGAGAGAGACAACTTATCGTTGAGAGACCTACCAGCTGCCAAAGCAACGGTAGAGATGAAAGTATCATCGCCCTTAGTAGTACGTGTAGCGGCATTAGCCGACATAGACCAATTCTCGTTAAGTTTGACAGAATATAGGAGGGCGAGTGCGCCACTAGGGTCGTTGTCATCCACGGGAAAGCTAAACTTAGGAAGGACGGAGAACTTGGTATTATTCTTTTCGATCAATCCGATTTTTGCTGCAAGAGAAAGATTAGAACAATGGAATCCACCATCGTAAATAGATTCGGTAGCACTAAAGCGGCCCTCTATACGATCAGTAAAGCCGAAACGCAAAGTAGACGTATTGACGGTAGTAATACTACCCAAGTTGTCGTATGCGACACCCGTTTCGAGCAACAAAGATTTTTTACCCACGAGAGAAGCTGAAGTTGTATATCCAGGGCGACCAGAAGGCATGTATACGCTCTCTGTCTCCTGGGCGTAGAGATTGATGACCGGTGTAAGCAAGAGGATTGCTACGGAAAGGAAAGTGAATTTTGTTGACTTCATTATGATTAGATATTTATTTACATATTTAATAAACTACCATAGAAAAGCAGACAATCAATACGGATCCACATCTACGACCACTGAGACACCCTTGAAGGCATGGTCGGAGAGAACAATATTTATGCGATCCATGAGAAGCTGCTTAAACTTCTGAGGATTAGCCTTTTTCTCCATTTTCACTATTATGCGCTGGAGGTAGAAATTCTGCATTCTTGCGATAGTTGGCGACTGAGGGCCTAGGATACGGTTACCAAACAACTGTGTAAGTTCGCGAGCCAATATACAAGCCGAATTATAGGCAGTCTGCTCATCGACATGCTTGACGGTAATATGTATAAGGCGGACGAACGGAGGGTAGCCATACTGCTGACGCTCAGCCAGTTCACGTTGTGCGTTAGCCTTATAATCGCTACTGATACTATTCTGGACGACAGGAGAATCCACCTGTTTAGTCTGGAGCAGCACCTGTCCGCGTATACCACGACGGCCAGCTCGGCCTGAGACCTGAGAAATCATAGCGAAAGCTCGTTCGTATGCGCGGAAGTCGGGCAGATTCAGCATACTATCCACGTTGAGTATGCCCACTGTAGTAACGCGATCGAAATCCAGCCCCTTACTAATCATCTGAGTACCGATAAGGATATCGTAATTATACTTTTCGAAATCGGAAATTATCTGTTCGAAAGCCTTGCGAGTACGAGCCGTATCCAAGTCCATACGTACCACGCGAGCATCTGGGAACTGCTCCTTGACCTCCTCCTCTATTTTCTCGGTGCCATATCCCTGAAGTTCGAGAGATGCATTGCCACAAGCTGGGCAAGTCATAGGCAATTTAGCGCGAGCGCCGCAATAATGGCATACCAATTCGCCAGTATTCTTATGGTACGTCATAGAGACATCGCAATTGATGCACTTAGCCGTCCAAGCGCACTGGTGGCACTCCACGTAGGGGGCGAATCCACGGCGATTCTGGAATAGGATGACCTGCTCCTTATTAGACAAAGCCTTTAATATACGGTCGCGCAAAGCGAAAGAAAAGATACCCTTAACCTCCTTATGTTTACGAGCCACGGTCATATCAATAGTCTCCACATGAGGCAATGCCACATCGGCATAGCGGGTTGTAAGCTCCACGTAACCATACATACCCGTTTGGGCGTTATTATAGCTCTCGAGAGAAGGCGTTGCGCTACCAAGGAGCACTTTAGCCTGGTGAATACCAGACATAACCACTGCCATATCACGAGCGTTGTATCGTGGGGCTGGGTCGTACTGTTTAAAAGACGACTCATGCTCCTCATCGACAATTATCAAGCCCAAGTCGCGGAAAGGGAGCAAGACAGCAGAACGCACTCCCAGTATCAAGCCATAAGGCTTATTACTCAAGAGATTATTCCACAATTCGACACGTTGTGCGTCGTTGAATTTAGAATGATATATACCCAAAGTATCACCGAAATGCTTTTGGAGGCGAGACGTAATCTGCGTAGTAAGTGCGATTTCGGGGAGGAGATAGAGGACCTGTTTACCCTGCTCCAAAGCCCTATGGATGAGATGGATATATATTTCTGTTTTGCCAGAACTTGTAACGCCGTTCAACAAGACGACGCGTTTATTATCCTTATAGAACGAATTATTTATTTCGTCGAAAGCCTTAGCCTGAGCCTCGGACAAGTCGTGAGGAGGGATAAGATTATCCAGTTTAGGTTTCAGTCGGCTCACAGGCACCTTTTCGCAAGCCAAGATATCCTTTTTAACAAGTTCATTAAGGACTGTAGGAGAAATACCCTTTTTAGTCAGATCATCCTTTTTGACCAACTGTCCTATTTGAGCCTGACCCAAGCCGCCGCCGATTTGCAAGTAAGACATAAGAGCCTCGAGCTGTTTAGGGGCGCGTTGAAGTGCATCCATACGAGAAAGCAACAACTCCTCGTCATTGCGGCAAGCATCAGAGAGGCGGTAGACCGATTCTGTTTTCGGCTTATAAGCATCTCGCAACTCCTCGGAGATGTAAATAGCATCCATTTCGAGAAGTTTTTTCAGTTGAGGTAAAGGGTTAGCCCCCTCGAGGTGAGCAGTCAGTTCGCTGATAGTACACGTTTTCTGTTGCTCAATATAATTAAGTATCATCTCCTGTCGCTCGGTGAGAGGGACAGAAGCCTCGAAGAGAGTATTATATAGCAGATGCGTTTCGCTCTCCAGTTTAAGTCCAGAAGGCATAGCCGCCTTATAGACCTCGCCAAGAGAACACACATAGTAATCGGCCAACCAATGCCACAATTGCAGTTGGCGTTCAGTAACTATAGGTTCTGTATCGACTACGGCATCGATAGATTTTGCCTTGTACTCCACCGGTTCTGGGACGTTGAGAGTGTGGACTATAGCCGAATAGCTCTTTTTTCGTCCGAACTGCACTACAACGCGAGAACCCACAGATATGCAAGGCTGCAACTCTGTGGGTACGCTATAAGTAAACAGTTTCGCTATAGGAACTGGCAGTATTACATCGACAAACATTGGCAATGCATTTTAGGGAGGATATTAAGCCTCCTGTGAAGCGCTATCCGATGGCTCTACTGGCGTGGCGGCAGGCTCCTCGGCTGTTGGGAGGGCATCGGCCTTAGCCTCATTCTCCTCGGCAGCCAATATTTCGCCGCGGGTATCCCAAGGGCGCTTACCGAATATAGCCTCGAGGTCGTCGGCGAAGATCACCTCACGTTCGAGGAGGAGTTCGGCCAATTGCTTATGCTGTTCGGCGTGCTCTGTAAGGATCTGCTTAGCGCGGGCATACTGCTCCTCGATCATAGCAGAGACCTCGGAATCGATTATTTGGGCGCGAGACTCAGAATAAGGGCGATTGAAAGACATATCGCTTTGGCCGGTTGAGTCGTAGTAGCTTACGTTTGGCAATTTCTCGCTCATACCATAATACACTACCATAGCCTGAGCCTGGCGAGTAACCTTTTCGAGGTCGTTGAGGGCGCCTGTGCTTATTCGTCCGAATACCACCTCCTCGGCAGCACGGCCGCCGAGAGTAGAACACATCTCATCAAGGAGCTGTTCGCGTGTTGTTATCTGTCGTTCCTCTGGGAGGTACCAAGCGGCGCCAAGAGCCTTACCACGAGGGACGATAGTCACCTTTACGAGAGGGTGAGCATAACGGAGGAGCCAAGATATAGAAGCGTGGCCGGCCTCGTGGAATGCGATAGCGCGTCGCTCGTCGTTGGTTATTATCTTATTCTTTTTCTCGAGGCCACCCACAATGCGGTCTACTGCGTCGAGGAAATCCTGCTTATCGACAGCTGTTTTACCCTTACGAGCAGCGGTAAGAGCAGCCTCGTTACAAACATTCGCTATATCGGCGCCAGAAAAACCTGGGGTCTGCTTAGCCAAAAACGACTTATCGAAGCCCTCGATAAGTTTCAATGGGCGGAGGTGGACATCGAATATAGCCTCGCGCTCGTGCAGATCAGGGAGATCCACAGATATCTGGCGGTCGAAACGGCCAGCGCGCAAGAGGGCTCGATCGAGGATATCCACGCGGTTGGTTGCAGCCAAGATAATGACACCCGAGTTAGTACCGAAGCCATCCATCTCGGTTAGGAGCTGGTTGAGAGTATTTTCGCGCTCCTCGTTGGACGAGAATCCGCCATTTCGACCGCGGGCGCGACCGATAGCATCAATCTCATCAATAAATATGATAGCTGGAGACTTCTCCTTAGCCTTTTTGAACAAGTCTCGTACTCGGCTAGCGCCCACTCCGACGAACATCTCCACGAAATCGGAACCCGACATAGAGAAGAAAGGCACATTAGCCTCGCCGGCAACAGCCTTAGCCAAGAGAGTTTTACCTGTACCAGGAGGGCCTACGAGGAGGGCGCCCTTAGGTATTTTACCACCCAAGTCGGTATATTTCTTAGGATTACGGAGGAATTCGACTATTTCCACCAATTCATCCTTAGCGCCATCGAGGCCAGCCACATCCTTGAAAGAGACATTAACGTTCTCGTCCTTATCCACCAATTGGGCGCGCGACTTACCGACGGAGAAAATACCGCCGCCACCGTTACCGCCCCCTGTCATACGGCGGAAGAAGAAGAAATAGATAGCCAGCATGATTATGAGAGGCCATGTCATAGCGAATATTTCGCCCACGACATTACTACGTTGCTGGTAGAAAACCAACAACTTACGGCCCGTACGAGTTTCGGAAGCCTTACGGCTCTCCTCGAAGCTATCTATAGAAGGGATATCGGTAGAGAAATGTGGGCCTTGGACTGGCACGGTACGGCCATCGGTCAGAAGCTTCTTATATTTCTCCAAAGTACCCTCCTTGAGAGTTATTTCAGCCTTGTTTTCATTGCGGATTACTTCGATTTTTGCTACATCCTCGCTATCGATGAGTTCGCTCTCGAAGACACCATAAGAGATACTTTGAGGAGCGTTGCCCATATTCATTGTGCTAATGAATATGATAGCAGCGGCGATAAGTCCGTAAATCCAGTAAGGGCTGAACTTAGGCTTATTGTTTTTTGGTGATAGACCCTGATTTGGCTGTTCCATGTGTGAATACAGTTATTCTTATTTAATCCTCGTTAGGAATATCGATACGCTTAGCGTCGTTCCAAAGAGTCTCGATGCTATAGAAGGCGCGAGTTGGGCGGTGGAAGATATGGAGGATAACCTCGTGATAATCGAGGAGTATCCACGTAGCATTCTGTCGTCCCTCGTCATGGAGAGGTTTCTCGCGAAGATCCTGATGTACGCGATCCCATACAGAATCGGCGATGGCATCGGTCTGTGTGATACTATTTGCGTCGCAGATGACATAATAATCGCATATTGAGCCACCGATACCGCGCAAATCAAGAATTGTTATATTTTCTCCTTTTTTGTCTTTGATACCCTCTACTATTGTATTTACGAGTTTGTTGTCTGTCATATTATATATGTATGTTGATTCTAAGTTAATGATTAGCTTTATTTATTAAAATTGATAGCCTCTTGGATAACCTCCTCTATAGTATGGACATAGTGGAAGTTGAGACCGCGAATATAATCAACTTTTATTTCATCTACATCACGTTTATTCTCAAAGCACATTACGATATCAGTAATACCTGCGCGTTTAGCTGCGAGAATTTTCTCTTTGATACCACCCACGGGGAGCACTTTACCGCGGAGAGTTATCTCTCCAGTCATAGCCAAGCGCTTATGTACTGGGGCGCCAGAGAGAGCTGAGACGATAGCGGTGACCATAGTAATACCTGCGGATGGGCCATCTTTAGGTATTGCGCCCTCGGGCACATGGATATGTACATTGAGGTTATCGAAATCCCAAGAAGAGATATTCCAGGTAGACGCGTGAGAATGGACATACTCCAGAGCCAGCACGGCAGACTCCTTCATAACGTCGCCCAGTTGGCCCGTCAGAGTCAGTTTACTACCCTTACCAATAGTAGCGCTTGTCTCCACGAAGAGGATCTGACCACCCACGGCGGTCCAAGCGAGGCCAGTAACCACGCCAGGTTTCATATCATCCTGCCACATATCATCGTTGTACCGTTCCACGCCCAGCATATCCTTCACCTCGGGCAGAGAAATTGGGAAATTAGATGTATCGGCGCCCTTAGCCTTTTGCAAGGCACGTTTACGACATACGGTAGCCAGCACCTTATTAAGTTGGCGCACACCGCTCTCGCGAGTATAATGAGAAATGATATGAGACAACACATCGGCAGGGATCTGCACATCCTCGGTTTTCAGTCCATGTTCAGTCACCTGGCGAGGGAGGAGATGTCGTTCGGCAATTTCGCACTTCTCCTGCTGGACATAACCTGTGACCTCGATAAGCTCCATACGATCCAAGAGAGGAGCTGATATCTGGTTGACGTTATTCGCAGTAGCAATAAACATCACCTTAGAGAGATCGTAATCGATATCCAGGTAATTATCGTGGAAGGTACTATTCTGCTCAGGATCCAGCACCTCGAGAAGAGCAGAAGCGGGATCGCCGTGAGACGCGGAAGTCACCTTATCTATTTCATCCAGCATAAACACTGGGTTAGACGTACCCGCCTTTTTGATACCCTGCAAGACACGGCCCAACATGGCACCGATATATGTTTTACGGTGGCCACGTATTTCAGACTCATCGTGGAGTCCGCCCAAAGATATACGTATATACTTACGACCCAGTGCCTCGGCTATGCTCTTACCCAAGGAAGTCTTACCCACGCCAGGAGGGCCGTACAAGCAAAGGATAGGAGACTTCATATCGCCCTTCTGCTTCAATACGGCCAGATGTTCGAGTATACGCTCCTTGACCTTATCCAAACCATAGTGGTCGGCATTCAGGCGATCCTCAGCAGCCTGAATATCGAAATTATCCTCAGTATACTCATTCCAAGGGAGGTCGAGAATAGTCTCGACGTAATTTATCTGCATTGAGTACTCAGGGTTTCCTGGGTTGATACGTTGGAGGATCTCCACCTCCTTATTAAAAGTCTCGCGGACGGCATCGGGCCATTTTTTCTTCTCGGCTCGAGTTTGGTACTCAGCGATACGTTTATCATTAGGGTTACCCCCCAGTTCATCCTGAATAGCGCGCATCTCCTTTTGGAGGAAGAACTCCTTCTGTTGCTGGTCGATATCCCCCTTGACCTTAGACTGGATACGCATTTTAAGTTCCACGTACTGCAGCTGCTGGTTGAGAGCGCTCAAGAGCAGCATACTACGGTCGTACAAGTTATCGGTATCGAGGACGGACTGCTTCTCGCCCACTGATATAGGCGAATTAGCTGCGACGAAGTTGACCGTAAGCGACTGGCCCTGTACATCGCGCACAGCCTGAGCCAATTCTACGGGGGCAGAAGCCTGAACGCGTATTATTTTCTGGGCAGCCTCCTTGATAGTACTCAACACTGCGGAGAACTCCCCCTGTTTATCGGGAGCTATCTGTTCATCGACGCGGCGATGAGCCTTAACCTGGAGATAAGGCTCCTTGGCCACCAATTCATCGAGGCGCATACGGACTCGGCCCTGGAGGATGACCGTTATAGAGCCATCGGGCAATTCCAAGACTCGGAGTATTCGAGCCAAGGAGCCGACGCTATAAAGATCCTCGAGAGTAGGCTGTTCGGCGGTATCCTCCTTTTGAGCCACCACGATGAAAGTACCGCGAGAGCGTTCCATATCACGAATAAGTTGCACAGAAGTCTTGCGGCGCACCGATATAGGCATGATACAACCTGGGAAGAGGACATTGCCGCGGATAGGGAGCAAAGGGAATGTAGCATCGGCAGACAATTCGCCCTCTCCATCCTCGTCAACAGGGGTATAGAGCGGGATAACCTGTTGAGGAGTATTAGCCTCCAGTCTATAATGATTAAGTATATCGTTCAATGTTGGGTATTCTATTTATCTATTGGGACAAAGATACATAAACTTTGCGAGGGAACAGATACTTTGGTCAAAAATATAGCAAAGAAGCCCAGAAGGGAGAAATTTAATGCATAAATATACAATGATTGCATATTGCAGACAGATGAAAATAAGATTTAACAAATAAATTAGGGGATATTGGTTTGATATTGAAACAATTTATCTAACTTTGCAGATGAATTATTATTCATTCGTATTGATTAATACGGGTGAAGATTGCGCTGGTATACGGTTAACCAAACTAATTGACTAAAACCAAAGAAATGAGACTGAGGTGCGAGCCTCGGTTGCACGACAAAACGTGTAACAGCGTAAATAGAGGTATATAAGTTGTTATGAATGACAGAGGGTCGTGGCGTGATGCTCGACCCTTTGTTTGTCTATATATATCACTGATAATGAGAGAGTGATGGGAAGAAGCTAACAAGCGGGAAGGTATAGGGAGGTTATAGAGAGCATAGAGGTTGCTCGCAGTTTTTTATTTTAGCGCGGACGTCGAAATAGATGTGAAAGACGACGCTAGACGGCATTATTGAGCATCGGGCATAGTTTTTTCTGCCAGCAGAGAAGCCAGATAGACCTGCTCTGCCTGTCCCTTAGTAGGAGTCAGCACTGCTCGGTCCAAGGCGTTGAGGATATAGAGATCCATTATGGTAGTATAACCCGAATGAGAATAGACATGCTGAGCCCGCTGGATGAAATGGGCTATTTCGGGAGCAGAAGCATTGGGGTAGCAATTGTAATTAGGGTTATTATTATCTATACCACCTATGAGCACACTAGGTGCGTCGTGTGTGGTTAGTGGCTGTGTTAAGGGAGCGTTAAGAGAAGATTCATACTCCCTTCGGGTTTTACGAGGGCCAGTTATGATATGCAAGCTATAGATATCTAAAGGGGCATTTTTCACCTTATACTCGGCATAGCGAGACAGAGGACCCACGTAGAACAATCGGGATTTAACGCGACAAGATGCAGTAGAGAGCGAACCCGCCAAGCGATGATCGGGGAAATCGGGGACTATGCAGAAATTGAACTTCGACAAGAGGCGAGCTATACCCCAAGAGACCACGTGGCGAATCAAAGCAGGGCAAGAGGTCCACGGGATAGGCGAAAGTTGGTGCGTAATAATCGCCGTAGGGCACGATGAAGAGTACAACCCGTATCGATTGTCGGATATCACCATATCGATATTATGCTCTCTTACAACTCTCCGGAGGGCCATATGCTCCCGCAAGATACAGAAGAAAAAATAAGGCAATTGGAGCGTTATAGCCAAAGGCAGAGGCAGCCAAGAAGGCACCCAAGGAGAAAAAGATGACAAATTGACAGTAGGCAAGTGAGGGAACTCACTCTGGAGCAACTGCAAAGAATCGCCCGAGCCGGCAAGAAGCACCTCATTGTGGTGAGCCAAGAGGTGTTTGACGACTGCTGCGGAGCGAGAGGCGTGGCCCAAGCCCCAATCAAGGGGTGAGATGAGGATACGCATGATGATGACAAAAATAGTGATATTTTCAAGAAGAGAGAATAAGGAGAACACATATGAAAGTTTGGCAGTATATTTGTAGGGGAAGAAAAGTGTAGTGTTAAACCAAAAAACAAAAGGAATGACGAATTTACCTGCAAACATTGAGAATTACGGGGGGCATTATTCCGACTCCTCGCTTTGGGACAAGATCAAGAAGCTCCTTGGCAAGGCCGGCAAAGAGGTTGTATATAACGCCTTGACGCTATACTATGCGCTACAAAACCCCAAGTTACCCACCAAAGACAAAGCGATTATCATTGGTGCGTTAGGTTATCTGATATTACCAGCCGACCTTGTGCCTGATTTTCTGCCATTGGTAGGTTACACTGATGATGCAGCTGCGTTGTATGCTGCCATCAAGAAGGTTTGGGGCAGCATTACGCCTGAGGTCAAGTTAAAGGCGAGAGCCAAGACAGATTCGCTACTTGGCACTGGGGAAGTAACGGACATCATCTCCAAGTAGGGATACGACCAGAGACAAAAAGCATTTAACTCTTTATACACAAAGGGTACTTCGCCATGAACCGATAGGCGGGGTGCCCTTAATTTTGATTTTTAGGCACAAACAATCGATAGAGATTACACCCTGCGAGGTTACCAATTACGATAGCCACATAAACGGCCGAGACACTCAAAGCATTATCTGCCAGCAGAGACGTTGATGCCATACAATAGTAGTAGGCGTCGGCTATGCAGTGGGTAAAACCGCACAAAATAAAGACAGGCACGCCGAAGACAAGCGGGAGCCACTGCTGTTTGCGGGCAAACTCCACGGCGGTGGTCATGATAAGGCCGCAGCCGATACCCAGCAATCCACACTTTACCGGTCCTAAAGAAAGACGTTTCATCACTATAGCGTCGGCGCTCTCTATGAGAGAAGGAGTAGTATATCTCACGAGGAGAGCTGAGATGAAGCATCCGAAGATATTTGCGAGTAAGATAACCCCGAGGGCACCCCACGAGTTGCGAGTAACATAACCCGCTGTACCCGTATAGAGTTTCAGTTTATAATGGACGACAGCCAGCAAGCCGAAAGCGAACATCACGGCGCCAGGTATGCCACCGACATTCAAGAAAACAGTACCACCAATAGCTATGGCTATACCTGCAAAGATTCCGAGTCGTACTGTATTTATCATGTCAAATAGAATAATGTTATGAGGCAAAAGTATAAAAGAATTTGGACTTAACACGATACTTGGAACAAAAGAGAAGTCAGATTCACGAATAGTCGGTCGTTATTAGGCTTCAGCATAGTCGCTGTCTATATAGAGTCTCCTTGTTGCTCGCAGTTTTTTATTTAAACGCATTCAAAATAAGCAAGAAAAGCGAAGCACCTAGAAGGCACTTCGCTTGGATTTACGTTATTATTATGTAGACGTTCTACTAAATCAGAAAGGCATTTCGTCGAGGACGGCAGGTTTGATTTCTACATCCTCCTCCTTCTCCTCATCCCAGTAAGAATACTCAGTCTCGTCGTATACGTTACCCAGCTTACAGTTCTCGAAAGTTACATTCTCAGTTGAGATCTGAGGCTTATCACTACCACGACTACCCAACTTGATACCGTAGGCATTGCTATTAGAGACCTTGACATTCTTCATAGTACCCTTTGCATCGTTAGCGATATAGATAGCCTGACTGTTATCCTCATAACCACCTTCAGAGACTATGAGGTTCTCGATATTGATAGATTCAGACCTACTGCAATCCAAGAAGAGACCATTCCAGTACATATCATCAGCCAAGCCCTTGAAAGTAACAGGAGCCTTTTCAGTACCCTTAACTATCAGTTTTGTTTCATATTCGAAATTAACAGACTCAGCCTCTTTAACTATGAAAGTTACGCCCTCCTCGATAGTACAAGTAGTACCACTATCTTTAGCGCGGGCGCCATAATAAAGAAAATATGGGATACCATGATTCTTGAGAGTATACCTATTACCCTTTTCTAACCAATAAGCATTTATTCTTATCATCTCATTGTCATTATTCTTAAAAGAATTATCTGAGAAGGTATCGAGAGTACGGAAATCATTGACAACTATTGGATAACCTGCATTATCCTCGAAGATATTATTCTCAGCTGCGAGTACAGTAACGGCGTCATTAACCCAGATAGCATCAGAATCAGAACCCTTGAATGTACAGTTTTTGATTGTCACCTTCGCCTCATCAAGAATTGCTACCATTTCGTCGTTGCTACCGCCATTGATAAACTCTACATACTCCCATACATTCTCCTTACGGCTTGAGTGAAGAGCGATACGGTCCCATGCGCCTGAGCCAGGATTAGTAGGAACACCTGTGAACTGGATAGGCATATCCTTTGTACCCTTCATAACGAGGCCGCAGTCGCCAGCCACATCGATAGCAGAGCTAGAAGAAGCGAATGCGATAGTAACACCCTTCTCAATAGTAAGAGTAGCGTTACCGCTAATCCAAAGAGTACCATCGATGATGTAATCGATAGGGAGACCGAGATCCTTAAGAGTAGTATGCTTGTCGATAGTACCATTAAGTTCCTGTGGGTCGGTAACTGTTGTATTACCACCAGGATTTACGTCACCCTTAACAGTAACAGTAACTACGTAAGCTGCTGTAGAGCCATCCTCGGCCTTTACGGTATAGACTACAGGGTTTGTAAAATCCACCTGTGCGCCAGAAGCTGGGGTAACAGTTGCCTTATCAGACACAACGATAGTTGGGACAAGAGTCTTAACATCTGTACCAGCAGGCACCTCGACATTAATCTGCTTAGTCTGCTCATTAACCACGCCCGACACAGCTGGGATAGCGAAGTTGAAAGTTGTCAATTGTTTAGCATCGCTAAGTTTAGGTTCATCCTTTTCATCCTCTCCACAAGAAGAGAAGCACAGTGCTGCTGCTACGAATGCGAACAGTAACTTTAGTGTTTTTGTCATAATTCTATGTGTTTTTTGTTGTTAATATTTCCTTTCTATTGTGACTAGAAGTTCACGATGCAAATTTCGGCATGATAGAAATTTGTCACAATCCCACTTTTGTGGGGGTAGTGATTATAATTCATATCCGATAACTATATTTGTTACGCTTTTGTTTTTTTTTGTTACAATAATTATATTTGCAATGAGAAATAATCACACACAATTTATGAACAAGAAACTATGGGGAATGGCGGTGTTGCTCCTTATGATTGGGCAATCATCTGCATTTTCCCAATATGGCGACCATCGAAACAGACATGAAGATTCGTTAGAAGTCGTTTTGCACACCCAAGAACTTACTCCCCAAGAGAAAGTGCGCACCCTCTCGAACCTTATGTGGGGGTTTTTACAGACAGACGGTGAAAAATCGAAGAGATATGCATGGCAATTAATAGAGCATGCGCAGAAGTACGATTTTGCGCTAGCTGAAAGTGACGCCTATAGGATATTGGGGCAGCACGAATATGCCAGTGGGCAGCATTTCAGAGCGGACAGTCTATTTCAGTGTTCGCAGAGAGCCATAGAAAAGATGAAGACGTTGGATGAATACACTGAATCGGACGTTGACAACATGCAATCGACGCTCTGGGGAGCCATAGCCAACAATGAAAATGTTCAGGGGAAGTCGGCAGAAGCCATTGATCATTACGAAAAGATGCTTAATCTGCTGATTAAGCACAACTGGAAAGAGAATCAGGCAATACTCTTTTATAATATAGGAGAGTTATACTTAGAATTAAAAGACCTTGAAAATGCGACAAAAAGCTATCAAAAAGCTGAAGAAATAGCAGAAGCGACAGGAGATTCGCTTATTTTAGCTATAACCAAGAAAGGAACTGTGTCTCTGTTGATAGCACAAGGAGAATATGGGAAGGCTTTGGAAGAGTCACGTCAATCGCTAGAATATTTTCAGAGGCATAGAGAAGAAAGAGAAAGTGAGAATGAGGTACTTACCACGCAAGTAGAGGCACTAGAGAAGATTAACAGTCAGGCTCACACTATAAATATTATTGGCTACATACTTGTGGTGGCGTTGGCATGCGTTATAGTCATGGCATTCTTCCTTATGAAACAACAGAAAAAGAGAGCCGAGAGTGAGAAGAAATTAGCTGAGATTAGGGCCACTATAGCTGGAGAGACAGAAGAGAGAACCAGACTTGCCAAAGATTTGCACGACGGCATAGGCAGTATGCTCACGGCGGTAAGGATAAATCTTGAGTCGTTTCAGCAGCACCTCACTGACACTATGCCCGGTGAGAGTCTAGAGCAGACATACGTAGTACTTGACAAAGCCAGAACAGAGCTAAGACGAGTGGCGCATCACCTTATGCCAGATGCTCTTCAGAAAAACGGTCTTGATGCGGCGTTGAGCGATTTCTGCAGATGTACGCCTAAAGTCAACTATTTTTCCACTGGGTACAAACCGATGGACAGTGAAATGGAAAAAATGCTATATTTGGTAACGCATGAGCTAGTAAACAACGCTCTCAAGCACGCCAACGCCGACAACATAGAAGTGCAACTACTTCAGGATGAGCAACAAATATCCATCACGGTCAGTGACGACGGTTGCGGCATGAGCAAAGAGACGGTTGACCGCGGCATGGGACTTAACAATATTAAAGAGCGCATAGCGGTCTACAGCGGGCGCATGTCGGTAGACAGTGTACAGGGCGAAGGCACGGAGATATTAATCACATTACCATATAAAGGAATATGACAGACAATATTACCAGGATATTATTGACAGATGACCACAATCTGCTTGTGGACGGGCTAAAGAGGAGTCTGAACGAGGCAGACGGGCTAAAGGTGGTAGGTACGGCCAACTCCATAAAAGAGTGCATGGAGTTTCTGTCGGGGCATCCAGTAGACCTTCTACTACTTGACGTTCAGCTACCAGACGGGAACAGCATAGATTTTGTACCCAAGATATTGCAGGCACACAGCAGTTTGAAGATTGTCATACTATCCTCATTTGCTGAGCCCACGGTAATACGAAGAGCCATTGATGCCGGGATATCAGGATATTTACTCAAGAACAGCAATTCGGACGAGATTACCAAAGGGGTTTTAGCAGTTGCGGACGGAGAGCATTATATTTCGCCAGAAGCTAATGCTCTATTAAAAGAGGCACCTAAACATGTACCATCGCTAACCAGAAGAGAGCGAGAAGTGCTGCACCTAGTAGTAGAAGGGCTATCGACGAAAGAGATAGCGGCGAGACTTGACCTCAGTTTTGACACCATACATGACTATCTGAGGAATTTGAGGATAAAATTAGATGCAAAAAGCATGGCTGACCTAGTATGCAGGGCCAAGGACCAGTGTTTATAGAGAGGAATATCAGTCAAAATCGGTAGTAGCATCGATACCTGTAGACTGAGGGAGGTTGAGATATCTTTCATAGAACTGGACTAGCTCCTGGTAGTTCAGTTTTATTTTTGTAGGTCTCATCAGGTAATCGCTCACGTAGCGATTGGACGATGTATGGAGATCTATGAACTGGAGGCCCTTGATTTTGAGGTAATAATCCAACAGCTGAGCGCGATTGAAGCGGTTGTGGGTCAGTTTACGCATTTCGTTGATAACTTTTTCGCACTGTTCGTTACCCTCTGGGAAAAGAGACGACATCAAATCGGCCTCTGCGCGTTTATCCAAGATATTTGCACGGATGTAATGAATCCAAACCAGCATTGGAGACAAAAGAGCTATTATGATGAATACGTAATAGGCCACGTAGCTATTTGATTATTACAAAGTTGCGAAAAGTTAGACAATAGTGCTAAAAATAGGATTTCATTCACTACCTTTGCACTGCAAAAATAGTAACTTAAGGTGAGTTGTAGAAATGTTTGAGTAAGTTTTTACAATATTCACAAAGCAAAATATTTTCCAGAAGTAGTATAATGAAAAAGAGATTTGCTGAATATAAGGGATTAGATCTCGCAGGAATTAACCGCGAGGTGCTCGAGAAGTGGCAAAAGAACAATACATTTGAGTCGAGCGAGAAAGAACGTGCAGGTGCTCCAAAGTACGTATTCTTTGATGGACCTCCATCGGCCAATGGCCGTCCAGGTATCCACCACGTTATGGCTCGTACCATTAAGGACTGCTTCTGTAGGTATAAGACATTGCAAGGCTTTGACGTTAAGCGCAAGGCAGGATGGGACACACACGGTCTTCCTGTAGAGCTTGGTGTTGAGAAGAGCCTTGGCATTACAAAAGAAGATATTGGCAAGAAGATCAGCGTTGATGAATACAATGCGGCTTGTCGCAAGGACGTCATGAAATACATTGACCTTTGGGGCAAGTTGACCGACGACATGGGGTACTGGATTGATATGGACGATCCATACATCACCTACGACAACAGGTATATTGAGTCGTGCTGGTGGTTGCTCAAGCAGCTCTATCAGAAGAATCTTCTCTACAAGGGCTACACTATTCAGCCATATTCGCCAGCTGCTGGCACAGGCCTTTCGACGCACGAGCTCAACCAGCCAGGTTGTTACCGTGATGTAAAGGACACTACAATGACGGCGCAGTTCAAGATGATACGAGACGAGAAATCGGAATCGATCTTTGCGCTTTGCGACGCTCCTCTTTACACTCTAGCATGGACTACTACTCCATGGACATTACCATCGAACACAGCGCTCTGTGTAGGTGAGAAGATAGAGTATGTACTTGTAAAGACATTCAATCCATATACAGCAGAACCTATGTGTGCTATCCTTGCCAAGGATAGACTCTCGGCATACCTTGCTCCAGAAGGAGCAGAGATGGAGATGGCATACGCTGCTGGTGACAAGAAGGTACCATACAGAGTACTTGGCTCATACATGGGCAAGGAACTAATAGGCATGAAGTATGAGCAGCTTATGCCGATGGTAAAACTTGAGGGCAAGGCCTTTGAGGTTATTTCGGGCGACTATGTTACCACTTCGGACGGTACAGGCATTGTACATATTGCTCCTGTATTTGGTGCTGACGATGCCAAGGTTGCCAAGAATTATGGTATTGAGGCACTCATGGTAATGGATGCTGACGGTAAGATGGTACCTATGGTTGACAAGAGAGGTCGTATCATGCCTCGAGCAGATATGGACCAGAATTTCGTTGCCAAGTTCATCAATGCCGACCAGTATGCAGAGTGGGAGGGCCGTTTCGTAAAGAATGCCTACGACGAGAACCTCACAGATAAGGATGCTACTATTGACATAGACATTTCGGTAAGTCTAAAGGCGCAAAACAAGGCATTCAAAATTGAGAAGCACGTTCACTCGTATCCACACTGCTGGAGAACAGACAAGCCTGTGCTCTATTATCCATTGGACTCATGGTTTATCAAGACGACAGCTGTACGTGAGCGCTTGATAGAACTCAACAATACAATTACATGGAAGCCTGCCTCTACAGGTAGCGGTCGTTTTGGCAACTGGCTTGAGAATCTTCAAGACTGGAACCTCTCACGTTCACGTTACTGGGGCACACCTCTTCCTATCTGGCGCACAGAAGACGGCAAGGAAGAGATTTGCATAGGCTCTATGGAAGAGCTCATGGCTGGCATTGAGGCATCTATCAAGGCAGGCTTTATGACTGAGAACCCATACAAGAAGTTCAAGGTAGGCGATATGAGCGCGGAGAACTATGCTCCTGAGAACATTGACCTTCACCGACCATATATTGATGGTGTTATACTTGTGAGTCCTAGTGGCAAGCCTATGCGCAGAGAGCCAGACTTGATTGACGTTTGGTTTGACTCTGGAGCTATGCCATACGCACAGTATCACTATCCATTTGAGCACAAAAATGACCTTCCATTCCCAGCTGACTTTATTGCAGAAGGTGTAGACCAGACACGAGGTTGGTTCTTTACACTTCATGCTATTGCTACGATGTGTTTTGACAGTGTAGCATTCAAGAATGTCATCTCGAACGGCTTGGTACTTGACAAGAATGGCAACAAGATGTCGAAGCGACTTGGCAATGCTATTGATCCATTTGAGTGTCTTGGTGCTCAGGGTGCAGATGCTGTAAGATGGTATATGATTACCAACTCGCAGCCATGGGACAACTTGAAGTTTGACATTGCGGGTGTTGATGAAGTTAAGAGAAAATACTTCGGCACACTATATAATACATACTCATTCTTTGCACTTTACGCAAATATTGACGGATTCACGGGCAACGAGGCGCTCGTTCCTGTAGAGAAGCGTCCAGAGATTGACCGTTGGATTATCTCTCTCCTTAACTCACTTGTAGCAGAAGTACAAGATGCTATGGAGAGTTATGAGCCTACACGTGCTGGTCGTGCTATCCAAGACTTCGTTCTTGAAAGCCTTTCAAACTGGTATGTACGACTCAACCGCAAGCGTTTCTGGGGAGGCGAGTTGAACGAAGACAAGTTGGCTGCATATCAGACACTCTTTGAGTGCTTGAAGAAAGTTGCCATTATGTCGGCACCTATTGCTCCATTCTTCTCGGACAGGCTATATGTTGACCTTCTCGGGTTGGAAGACAACGCACACAACACAGTACACTTGGCAGAGTTCCCTAAGGTAGAGACAAAGCTTATTGACAAGGCTCTTGAACAGCGTATGGGATATGCTCAGAGTCTTTCAAGTATGATTCTTGCTCTACGCAGGAAGGTTAGCATCAAGGTTCGCCAGCCATTGAACAAGATTATGCTTCCAATTCTTGACGAGCAGTTCCAAGCGCAAGTTGACCTTGTCAAGAATCTCATTCTGACAGAAGTCAACGTCAAGGAGCTCGAGTATCTGACAGATACAGAAGGTGTACTTGTAAAGCGTATCAAGCCAAACTTCAAGACACTTGGTCCTAAGTACTCTAAGCAGATGAAGGCTATTGCTGCTGAGGTAGCTAAGATGACATCTCACGACATAGCAGTATTTGAGAAGTCGGGCTCATTTGAGCTCACACTTCCAGACGCCACTAAGATAGTTCTTGCTCCAGAAGATGCAGAGATACAGAGTGAGGATATTCCTGGCTGGCTTGTTGCTAACGAAGGTGCATTGACAGTTGCCCTTGACATCAATGTCACACCAGAGTTGAAGGAAGAAGGTATTGCTCGAGAGCTTATCAACCGTATCCAGAACATACGTAAGGATTCAGGATTTGACGTTACCGATAAGATTTCGGTCAAGATTTCGCGTAATGCATCGACAGACGCTGCTATTGAGAAGCATGCTGAGTACATTGGTTCGCAGACATTGGCTACCAGTGTAGTATTGGCTAATGCTGCTGATTTGCGAGATGCTCAGGAAGTTGAGATAGACGAAGAGACAAAATTGATGATAGAGGTTAAGCGTTAAAAGCGCTTAACCCTCTTTTAAATATAATCACTACACTAAATTCAAAAGCTATGGAAAAGACAAGATACTCTGACGAGGAGCTCGAGGAGTTCAAGGCAGTAATTCTAGAGAAATTGGAGAAAGCGAAAAGTGACTATGAGTTGTTCAAGAACGACATTACGCATGGCGATGGCAATGACACGCAAGATACATCTCCTACATTCCATGTATTGGAAGAGGGAGCTTCGGTGCTCTCGAAGGAAGAATCTGGTCGTCTAGCACAGCGTCAGCAGAAGTTCATTCAAAGTCTTCAGGCGGCACTTGTACGCATTGAGAACAAGACGTATGGTGTTTGTCGAGTTACAGGCAAGCTCATTCCTAAGGAGCGTCTTCTTGCTGTACCTCATGCGACATTAAGTATTGAGGCAAAGAATAAGCAGAACTAATTTAACCTATTAGCTTTAGCGAGAATTGAAACGTCACGACGGAATAATATCAATAGCCATAATCTTGGCTGTCTTGATTTTTGATCAGGCAGTCAAGATTGCTATTAAGACCCACTTCATGTTGGGCGAGGAAGTTGCAGTATTTGGCGACTGGTTCAAACTGCACTTTGTAGAGAATAATGGCATGGCCTTTGGCATGGAGTTAGGAGAAGGCAATGTAGGCAAGATAGCGCTATCGCTATTCCGCATAGTTGCGGTAATAGGCATTGGCTACATTATCTATACCATGTGCAAGCGAGAAAAGCCAGTGAGCAGAATGTTGCTGGTATGTTCGTCCCTTGTATGGGCTGGTGCTTTTGGCAATATCATTGACTCCCTATTTTACGGCGTGATATTTGATTCCAGTTGGGGTCAGGTAGCCACCCTTTTCCCGGAAGCGGGTGGATATAGCACTTGGCTTCATGGCAGGGTTGTGGACATGCTCTACTTCCCGCTCATTGAGGGGAATTTTCCTTCGTGGATGCCTATTTGGGGCGGTGAGCACTTTGTATTTTTCCACCCTGTATTCAACATTGCTGATGCTGCCATATCGGTTGGCATGGCATTAGGATTGATATTCTGTCACAAAGAGCTCTCGGAAGAGTTTGATGGTGAGAAGAGCAAGTAAGATACAACCAACATACAAGTAACATGTCTACGGTTCTATATGATAGTCCGATTTTCGGTCCTGTTATAAGCAGGAGGATGGGCACATCGCTAGGTGTGAATCTCAACCCATCGAAGCGTAAGGTATGTTCATTTGACTGTATATATTGTGAGTGCGGGTACAATGTCAAGGAGCCATTGACGTCGGCACCCGGGCATCACATTCCAAGCAGGGCAGAAGTTGCGGGTGCATTAGAAGCCACGCTTCAAAAGATGCGCTCTGAGGGGAAAACCTTAGACGTTATCACCTTTGCTGGCAATGGAGAACCCACATTACACTCTGAATTCTATGGTGTGATACAAGACACTGTACGTTTACGAGACGAATATTATCCCGATGCCAATATTGCGGTACTCAGCAATGGCACCAGGGTTCATATACCATCCGTTTTTGAAGCTTTGAAGATGACAGACAAGCCATGCATCAAGATAGACTGCATGGACATGGGGATTGTGAAAGCGTTAGACAGGCCTGTGGATGCTGACTACGACGTAAAGCGGGTGGTTGACACGCTAGCGCACAACAAGATGGAGAATCTGACCATACAGACCATGTTTTGTCAGTGGGCGGAGAACGGGGTATGGAAGAACAACTACTCCGAGAAGAATATTGCGGATTGGGTAGAGATGATCAAGGCATTAAAGCCAAAGGCTGTGCAAGTATATACGATATCCCGTGAGACGCCATACAAAGAGATGCAGAAGATTCCTGAAGAGACAATCAGAGGAATAGCCAAGATGGTTGAGGGGTATACTAAAGAGATATCTGTATCGATGTAGGATTAAAAAATCATATACTATGGATGCTGCTATTGATGAAAGATTGACCCCATGTTTGGAGTTGATTCAGACGGAAGCCAAGAATAAGAAATTCCGCATAGGTATTCCGTCGGGCATAGGCGAAGAAGATGCACGAATAGCGCTCACTCCGCAAGCGGTAGAAGCCCTAGTTGTACAAGGGCACACGATAGTATATGAAAAAAGTGCTGGCAAGGATGCCAGATTTGCGGACGAACAATATGCCAAATCGGGGGCACAAATGGTAGAAACACATAAAGAAGCATTTATGTGTGACATTATTGTGAGGCTAACGCTACCCACTACAGAAGAGATAGAATTCATGCCCAATGGGGCCACAATGATATGCTGTCTAAAAAATATACGCAGGAATGCTGAGGCATACTCCCTACTAGCAAAAAAGAGAATTAACATTATTGGCATAGACTATCTCAAGCAAGCGTCGGACGACGAGACGCTACTAGGGTCATGTTTAGGAGAAGTCAAGGGTCAGTTAGCCATTACTACTGCGGCGCATCTACTTGAATCGGACGGAGAAGAGAGTAAAGGCGTGATAATAGGTGGGGCTACAGGCGTACCTCCTACGGAGATTATTATCCTTGGATCGGACACTACGGCATTCAGTGTTGCAAGAGTTGCGCTTGCTTTTGGAAGTGTAGTTAAGATATTTGACAGTACACATGTGAGGCTAAAGAAGTTGCAAGACCGACTTGGGTGCAACAATCACGTATTCACTTCGATATTTCATCCGCAAGCATTTGACAAGTCGCTTCTATCTGCAGATGTACTGATAGCCTCCGAATCGGCCAATGGGGACATTGACTATCACGTATCCAAGGAATCGCTATCACACTTAAAGAAGAATGCGGTAGTAATAGACCTTACGCCAAGCCATAAGTCGGCCATTGAGACAACGCAGAACAAGTCGACCATTAAAGAACCAGCCTACAACGAAGACGGGCATATATTTGTAAAACTACCTGACATATCGATGCTTGCGGCCCATACTGCCAGCATAATCATCAGCGACATTGTTACGGCCAGCATTAACAGCATAAGCAGATCTGGGCATATATCTGAAGCCACTATTGTAGACGACTATATTTGTCAAGGCACGGCTATGCTAGCCGGCATAACGACGAATAAAGAGGTGGCAGAATGGTATGGGGTTGAATACTGTGACATAAGGCTATTGAGGTTCTGAGGACTGTTTCTGGGTAGCGTGTGATATAAGTGAGGGTATTGGTTGCTCGCAGTTTTTTTATTATGTAGGTAGTTGCTGTGTATATAGAGCATAGCTGTTGCTCGCAGTTTTTCATTTAACGGCGATATTTTTTTGCTTCAAAATTTGCAAAGAGGACATATTTGGTATATCTTTGCACCGTCATTCAAGGAGAGATGGCAGAGTGGTCGATTGCACCGGTCTTGAAAACCGGCGTACGAGAGTACCGGGAGTTCGAATCTCTCTCTCTCCGCAGAAAATCAAGTATCAGTTTGTGGTACTTGATTTTTTTATTTTATGGGGTTGGAGAGACAGCACCACGTTTAGTGTGCATTCTGCAGATAATTCTCGTTAAAGAAGCTATCGTAGATCAGATCTTTATCTACAGACAATATACGGACCTGCTCGACAGGGATAGCATACAACTGAGGCAATGGTCGGTCGGTGACTACCTCCTTCAAGAACTGCTGTTCGCGTACTGAGTAGAAATACTGCATTGCTGCCTGCTTATTAGCGAAGCCAAAGACTACGACAGCAGGGCGGCCCTCAAGAAGATTTACGATAGACAAATCGTAGTCGTCAAGCAAGAAGTTGGTAAAATTATAATCAGCGACCCTATACTGAGCTCTATTCTGAGCATCCTTATCGACTATGATGACCACTGCATGAGGGGAATCGGGCTTATACTCGTACATTATCTTAGAATCTACGCTAGCAGACTCGATAGACTCGAAATCGCGCTTATCAGCCAAAGGCGACTTATACTCCTCGTGTGCCACGGGGCTCTTACCCTGAGCCAGCATAGCCAAGAAGCTCTGAGCCAAGGTATCCTCGGGCGTATTGGTATACTTTGCTGTAATATCGCGCAAATCGGCTTCGAAAGAGATTCGGTTGCCCATTTTGGCATTAGACAATGCTCGTACCAACAAGTACTTAGAGTGATAATCAGACTCGGCATCCGACTTCAAGGCATCAGAAGCTATATTCTGAGCGTTGGCATACTCACCTGTAAGGTAGGCATTGTATGCAGACTTATAGAGGAGCTCGTGAGCCTCGAGTTTTGCATCTGCGCTTGCGAAATAACTCTTTGCGCCCTGAGTGAGATAAGAAGCAAATTCGCTATTAGGGTACTCGTTACGGATTATGCTAGCTGTAGACTGAGCCAAAGAGCCATCGTTGTTCTTTGAAGCAGAGAAATACAACAATGTGAGGGCATCGTAACGATTATCTGTTTTAGGATAGCGGCGCAAAAGTTCAGAGAACTGCTTAGCGGCAGCCTTATAATCCCTGACATCATCGTACAATATGACACCCGACTTGAACAAGGATGATTCTACCTCTCCGTTACACTTCTCCTGAGCGGCAGGAGACAATGGCAATCCTGCGAGGAGGGACTCCCTTGTGATAGTTTTAGTCTCAGAAGAGCCATCCGGTTCTGGCGTATCATCTGAGAACTGAGACTTTTCGCCATTTGCGTCAAGATCATCAGGGTTCACCTTATTGTCACCCAAGGAGATATCATTAGAGCTCTTATCTACGCGACGCCAATCATCCTCATTAGCACGTCGTCCCCATTTCTGGATAAACGTCGACTTTCCAGCCTGAACCAAGGACGTATTATAGAAATACCACGACGACCTAGACGAGCCTGTAGCGGTACCAGATATTCTGTAGAAATCGGACTGAGACATACCCATAGACTCCTGAGCCTCACGTTGAGCCTCCAAAGCCTCCAAGCGTTCCTTTTCTTTAGAAAGGATATCATCGATAAAACGTTCACGCTCGCGCTCAGACATATTAGCGATACGCAACAAAGAGTCGTTATTCTGTATTATCTGCAATTCACGAACCAAAGGACGCAATAGAGATGCACGAGACTGAGCCTGCTCCTTACGGAGATTAGTGACAGGCAAAAGTTGTGATGCACTATCGGCGTACATTCCCTCGGGCAGATAATCAGGCTCCAAGGCTGCGATATCAGACATTGCCCAATAAGACAAGCCACGTTGGTTATTATTTGACACACTACGATTGACGCTCTGACGGAAATAATTCTGCGCTTGAGGAATATTGCCACGTGTCTGCTGAAGTTTACCCAACGCGTAAAAGATTTGATCGACATACTCCTCGTTCTTTACCTCGCGAGACATTTTGCGAAGAAGTTTCTCGGTAGCGATCATGTCAGCTTCAGTAACAGCCACGGTAGCCAGTTCCATTTTAGCGGCAAACGCCATATCGTAGTCGGCCATTGAGCGAGACAATTCCCTAAACAACGGCACAGCCTTAGCAGGTTGGCCCACCTCGCGATAAACCTGAGCCAAGATATATTTCAATCTACGCACGTCGGCTCTTGCGCCACCCTCCTTTATTGCGCTCTCCAAGAATGGGATAGCCTCGGCGTACTCACCCAGCTCCAAGCAGATATTAGCGCGGGCACGCTGATAATCGAAATAAAGATCAGAAGGGGCGAGACCATCGAGGTCGTATGAATCCAATGCGCCTTTAGCCGTGGCGAATTGAGATATCTGGGAACAAGCTATAGCCTTCCATATAAGAGACTCATACGCGGCATGCTCCGAAGGGAATTTCTGATGTACGTAATCCAGCACCTTGAAAGCCTCCTGCTCGTCGTGGCGAACGACATTAGCCTGGCCCATGAGGAGGTAAGCCTCTGCCACGTAGGGGTTATATTCATCTTTGAGCTGCATTGCTCGCTGACGAGGGGTAGGATTATCCTGACGTTTAGGTTTGACGGTAATACTATGCAGTTCGACCAGTTTATGCGCTTTTTTCAGAGCAGACTCCATATCGCCTGAAGCAGGCTTAGCGTTCTGAGCAGAAGCGAACTTATAGACGGGGAGGATGCGAGAGTAGTCCTCCTTGACAGAAGTATTGATTTTATCGAGGCCCGAATTAAATGCTTCCTTGCCGTTGAAATAGACATTATAATGCGATGTCATTCGTTGATAACCGCGCGAAAGCCATGTATTGTGCTGAGTTGAGCATCCTGCTACAATCAACACAATAGAAAGAAGAACAAATATATATCTAGTTTTCAATACTATCTTATATAATAACTTGTAACGCGATTTGAATCACGGTGCTAATTTCGCTTTTTTTCTGCTGTTATTGCTATAAATTGCTCAAAAAAATGCAATTTTGCAGGCTGAAACAAACAAAAAATATACGTTGGAGATGGAAAGCGTAGTGAGCGGCATCAGGCCGACAGGAAACTTGCACTTAGGCAACTATTTCGGAGCAGTAACCAGTTTCGTAAAAATGCAGGACGATTATGACTGCAAATTCTTCATTGCAGACTGGCACTCTTTGACGACACACCCAAAGCCTGAAGACATTCAAGCGTCAACAAATACAATCCTTGCAGAGTACTTGGCATGTGGAATTGACCCAGAGAAGTCGGTAATCTATATGCAAAGTGACGTTCCAGAGGTATTGGAACTATACTTGTACCTTAACATGAACACATATCTCGGAGAATTGGAGCGCGTAACCACATTCAAGGAGAAGGCGCGCAAGCAGCCAGACAACGTCAATGCAGGTTTGCTCACCTACCCTACCCTTATGGCTGCGGACATTTTGTTGCATCGTGCTCTCAAGGTACCCGTAGGTAAGGATCAGGAGCAGAATATGGAGATGGCGCGCAAGTGTGCTCGTCGTTTCAACAACATATACGGTGTAGAATTCTTCCCAGAGCCACAATCGTTCTATTTTGCTAAAGAAGCTATAAAGATTCCAGGTCTTGACGGTTCGGGCAAGATGGGCAAGAGCGAAGGCAACTGTATATACCTTAAGGACGATGCCAAGACTATTGAGAAGAAGGTAAAGAAGGCTGTTACAGATGCCGGTCCAACAGAGCCAAATTCGGAGAAGCCAGAAGTAATAAAGAATCTCTTTACATTCCTCAACATTGTATCGGCGCCTGAGACTGTACAATACTTTGAAGAGAAGTGGAATGACTGTTCGATACGTTATGGCGACCTTAAGAAGCAGTTGGCGCAAGACATCATTGGATATACAGAGCCAATACGTGAAAGAATCAACGAGTACTCTGCCGACAAAGACCTTTTGAGGAAGGTTGCTGAGCAAGGTGCTGAAAAAGCTCGTGAGAGTGCACGTAAGACATTGACAGAAGTTAGACAGATCATTGGCTTTAAGACTTCGAAATTTTAAATCTGCCGATAAAGACTGAGCTATCTGTTCTCGGCGAGTATACTTTCTGCATATAGGGAGATTACTTGTTGCTCGCAGTTTTTTATAATGCGAGGTGTCGAGATCAGATAAAAAATAAAAAGGCGAGGAGTAAATCCCCGCCTTTTTCTATTTAGGTATCATACTCTATTCCAAAAGCAAAACTCTACTAGACCATGACGACTGCAACTGCCAATCGACATCATGAGTATATGGGAGTTCGAGACCTACCTCCATAAGATATTTGCCAGTAAACGACTTACCCTCGAAAGGAAGAGGGCTCTTATCGATGCGATTAAGTTCAACGATCTTATATGAGCGATCAGGATCGAGGCCTGCCATAAGAACACGAGGGAGATGCTGATTCATGAAAGTTTCGGTTTTCCACCAATAGAATACAGCCTTTGACTTATCTGAAGCCACATACATAAGAGATGCTGCGCCCTTCTTGTCGTAAGGAGAAAGGAGTCGGTAGATATCACCCTGCTGAACGATTGGACGGATCTCCTTATATTGAGCGATAGCTTTACGGCAGAAATCCTTTTCGGCATCGGTCATATTCTTTGGCTGTATTTCCATACCCAGGCGGCCACTCATAGCCACATCGGTGCGATACTTAAGCGACACTACGCGATGAGTATTATGGTTAGGCGAAGCTGATATATGCGAAGCCATAGCCACTGCGGGGAAGAACATAGAAGTACCCCACTGCATATACACACGCTGGAGGGCATCTGTATCATCAGAAACCCAGAACTCATCGAAATATGGCAATATACCATAGTTAGCACGACCTCCACCACTTGCGCACGCCTGAATTGTCAGGTCGGGATACTTAGCACGGATACGCTCCATGACCTTTGTGAGTCCACGATGATACTCGATATAGAGATGGCTTTGCTTATCCATTGGGAGATACTGAGAGCCATAATTCATGATTGACATATTTGCATCCCACTTGATATAATCTATTTCAGGATACTTAGTCATAAGATTATCGACCAAATTATATATGAAATCCTGGACTTTAGGATTAGACAAGTCAAGTACTACCTGTGTTCCGCCACGACCCTGAACGAGGTCGCGTTTAGGCGCCTTAATGACCCAATCTGGGTGAGCTTCGTACAATTCGGAAGTTGTATTAGCCATTTCAGGCTCGAGCCAGATACCGAACTTGATGCCATGCTTCTTTGCATCGGAAAGGAGTCCCTCTATGCCTTTAGGAAGTTTGTTTTTATCAACCACCCAATCGCCCAAAGAAGAGCAATCATCCTTTCGAGGATACTTATCACCGAACCAGCCATCGTCCATAACGAAAAGTTCGCCACCCATAGAGGCGATATCACCCATCATTTGGTCCATGCCCTCCTGGTTGATGTCGAAATATACGCCCTCCCACGAATTAAGGAGAACCTTACGAAGCTGCTTACCATGAGCAATTTTGTACTCACGTGCCCACGAATGGAAGTTTCGGCTCACGCCGCTCTTTCCCTCTCGGGAATATGAGAATGCAACAGCAGGGGTAATGAAGAGTTCGTTAGGCGCCAAGGAATAATTGGAATAATCCTCGTTCATGCCGATATAGAACTTATGGTATTCGGTATCACCCGTCTCAACACGTATCTTGTAATTACCACCATAGCAGAGGGCAGCTCCGATAACTCGACCATTGAGTTCCTGAGGTTTACCATCGAGAGAAAACATTACTTCGCTATGGGCGGTATGAGAATTTCTAACGCCGTCGCGGTTAGACACGACCTTAATACCTGGTTGGAGTTGCTCCTCTACCATATTAGCTTCATTACCCCATGAACCAGTGAAAGAAGTAAACCAGACTTCGCCACGACGGATAGGCATATATGCGGATGCGAATTGTGTCAACTCGACTGGCTTCTTCTCCTGGTGGCGAATTTCTGTCCATGTCTCTATTATATCGACATTGTTATAAGCCTTGTAGCAAACGTCTACGAAAAATGGATAGACCTTGTCTTTGAGAGAGATACGGGTAATAGAGCAATCAGCAGATGACTCTGTGGTACTTTTATCTACGACTAGATCCAATGTCAGGTTACCATCGGCATGCTTACATGCTAGAGCTACGTCGGAAGTCGCTTCGAGACCGAAAGCTGGATAAGCGTTCATGAGACGCTGGCTCTCGAACCGTTCGATTTTTGCATCACCTGCTTCCAGAATTGTTTTTTCATCGGAAGCATTGAGGCGGGTACCATAATAGACGAATTGCAATGACTTGCCTGGGGTAGCATTGACAATTAACTCTGTATTAGGTGTCTTTATCGTTTGCGGTTGCGCCATTAGCAAAACTGGTGCAAATACAGACACCGCGAGAAGAACAATAGTGTGAAAATGTGCCATAGTATTAAAACTGATATAATGAAAAGGAGGCTGTTATGCCTCCTCTGTTTCTTTGATTTCGTACTGAGCCTTTAGGGCTTTGTATTTTTTCTCGTTGAAGACTTGGAGGTATACGATATTGGCGATCAACCAACCAAGCGACAAGAAAAGACCCATTGCTATACCTACTAGCATGTACTTCACTATATTGGGAGCGCAAGGTGCGCTAGGCAGGATAGCTGGTTGAAGAATTGTGAATACAGGGGTCTCCTCCATGACATTAAGCTTAGCCTCCTCCATTTGGTTGGCTATAGTCTTGAGCAGACCGTATGACAACTCATATTGATCGGACAACTGCTGATACTCTACATCGACTCTTTCGTCGATCATATTTCTATGAGAATCCTTGTATGCATAGTACTTCTTGCGAATCTGCTCGTAATCCTCGTTAACCAATTGATATCTCTCTTCTATAAACTTAAGGGCGAGAGAAGAGCGTTTTGTTTTATACTCAGTCACGATTTCCTGAAGGATATCCAAGGCTGAAGATGCTAAGACTGCTGCCTGTTCTGGAACCTCGCATGTAGCAGAAACATTTATAGCATTTATACTTCTATCTTCCTCTACTACCAGCATGCTCATAAGCAGAGATATAGCCGTTCTTTCATACGAATCCTGAATGATAAAAGAAGACTCTTTAGGATCGCTATTTGCAGAAGCTACGTCATTTGATGCTAAGATAGCGTCGATGTTTGGGGTTATAGGCGGGCTAATTAAATTAGCCAATGTGGTAGGGAGTCCTATTGTATATGATTTTACAATATCAATAAAAGAAGGTTCTAACAACTTTGCATACTCATAGGCGCTCATAACAGTATCCTTATCCTTCCATTTTAATGGCACCGTAATAAGTTTACGCATGAAAGGCGTTGATGAGGCTACTGCCGGATAAAGATCAGGCGTTATTACATTCTCTGCCTGAGCCCCCATACCCATATTCATACCCGTCATGGACGCCAGCATGCCCATATTACTTGACATACTAGACCTTGAGGAAACTGGAAGGATGGAGGCTGTACTGTTATACTGCTTAGACTTGGTAAAAAACAACAATGTAAAAATTACAAAAGCAATTCCTACAGCATATAGTATTAGCTTTCGCTTATCCAATACATACCGAATAAGCCACACTATATCAATCTCCTCTTCCTGTTGTATATTAGGGTTTGGTTCCACCATATGATTACTACTTTACTCTTATCAAGTTAACAACAATTGCCAACATTGCGACAACAGATGATGACATAGAAACGATAGCTGCTGCTCCAATGTGCTCACGCTTAACCTTTTCAGGCACTACGACTTGAGAACCTGGGGTAACCTTTGGGTATTTCTTAAACCACAAAAAATGCTTTGTAGCTACAGCCTTACCGCTAGGATGGATAACAAACAACTTACTTTTGTATGAATTTGGAGAAAAACCACCCGCTAATTCAACGTAATCCTTTGCACTAAGCCCCTCAGCATATGTTAAAGATACTGCATTAAGGACTTGTCCGGTAACAGAAACTGTCTCTTGTCTTTCCGGTATTACGATTTCATCATTTGCTCGGATATGGAATTCAGCATACTTATTAGGATTTTTGATTATATCTCCCAAATCTATAGCTACCAATTCATAATGGTCTTCTGTCATAATCTCAATATCAACCTTTTCCTCTCCCTCCATACTCTTATTATTCCTCTCCAGAATCTCTTTCATTTTATCATCCAGACGAATCTGTCTGTACAAACGAGCTCCATCGATATCCGCAGACTTAGTAAAACCACCAACTCTTCTGATTACTGACAACAATGTCTCGTCGGAAGAAGCGATTGAATATTGTCCAGGGAAAGCGACCTCTCCTGACACTTGAACCATTCCTCTATCCTTAGAACTTGGATATGGCAAAACCGTAATAACATCATAAGGTTGCAGTATGAAATCATTCTCCTTGGCTCCTATTGCCAAATCTTTAGTTATCGTAACTGTTTTGACAACACCATTGGCATCTGTTTCTACGGTATCTCTTTCTGCGCTTGTCAGCGTTCTAAAGATTTCGACTCTATTAGGTGTAGCCTTTTCCTCCAAGCCTCCTGCTAAGACAATAGCATCACCTAATGTTATATTATCTCTATATTCAAAAGTAATAGGATTGCACACGTGTCCAGTAACCTGGATAGTGCGAGACTGTCTCATTTTCTCTTGTGTAGAAATATAGATAGAGTCTCCGTCATAAACATTTGTATCGTACTTGCCATTAACCAAATCAGCTACATTGAAATTCAATGCTTTCAATGATCTATCCTCATTGAATCTAGATATCACACCACGGTTAAGAAAGGCATTTTCAGTTATACCTCCGGCTTGCTTCACTAAGGTTGACAACATCAATCCAGGCTTATACTCATATGGGCCCGGTGCAAAAACTGCACCTTCGATAACAACTTGGTTATTTATACGTTTTTCATTTATCGTAGCCACCGTAAGAACATCTCCATTCATAATAGGTACTGCATCGCCTACTTTGATGGATTTATACTCTTTGCCTTTGATGGAATTTCTAGTATACTGTACGTTGTCCTCATACGCATCAGGAGCAAAACCACCAGCATATGATATAATATCATCTGTAGTCTCACCTTCTTTGGCCTCAAAATAACCAACACGCTTAAATGCTCCTTCAACAGTAACTCGTTTTTGATAAGTAGGAACCATAACGATATCCCCATCTCTCAACGCTACATTGACTGCTGAATTACCCTTGACAATAAAATCATAAACATCAAGATGCGATATGACTTTACCATCTCTAAGCAACTGAACATCACGGAACGAACCAAATCTATTAGGTCCTCCACTGAGATACAACACATTAAATAATGATGTCGCGCCAGAAACCGTATATGTTCCAGGAGCCGTAACCTCGCCTAATACGCTGACATTTATCGTACGAAGTTTTCCGATATTCACAGACAGAGATGTCTTGCCCCCCAAATCGCTATATATAGACTTGAGTCTTGACATTACAATTTGACGGGCAGAAGCCAATGTCTGTCCTGCCAAAAAGATAGGTCCTACCAATGGGACATCGATGCTTCCGGACCTACCTACCTCCTCCGTGTAATTCTGATGAGATAAGCCGAATACATCGATAATCACCACATCTCCAGGTCCTAAAACATAAGAATCGGACACCGGGCTATTCACATTTGGCTCAAACGACAGTTTTTTGTTATTAAACAACGAGTGTCCAAATATTTTAGCCTCTTCTGCAGTAATCGAATCCTGCTCTATCTCTTTCTCTAAATCTCGAATAGAACGCTCGTCTACGACCTCATCTTCTGTGTCGTCCTGTAAATACTTGCTGTTTGTACCTGGTGTTTTAGTATTTCCACTCTTAGCCTTCAAAATCTTCTCTTCCATATCTGCAATTTGCTTTTCCGACGCGCCTCGTGAGCGAGCCAAAGCTTTAGCCTGCGACATACTGAGATTACGCTTGTCCATTTCATCAATCACCTTGTCAATCTGAGCATCTGAGAATTCAGAGACTTTAGCACTACTTGGTGATTTACGAATCTGCGCATCTGTATGCACTGGTGGTATACAAGCGAAGAGAACGATTACTATAAGCAATCGCAATAATTGGAAATATTTAATTGTAAATTGCATGCAATAAAAACAACCAGATATATAATTACTTCTTAACTTCCTTAGCCCAACTATCCTTCAAACCTACAGTCTTATTAAACACCATCTTCTCAGCCGTAGATTTAGGATCCAAGTTAAAATAACCTATACGCTGGAACTGGAAATGATCCAACGCCTTAGCACTCTTAAGGCTAGGCTCCATCTTGGCATTTGAGATAACCTGCAGAGAATCAGGATTGAGATACTCCTTGAAATCATGTCCCTCAGTCTCATGTCCGCCTGGCTCAGGATCATTAAAGAGTCGATCGTACACACGAACTTCTGCATCAAAACAATGACGGGCTGATACCCAATGAAGCGTACCCTTAACCTTACGGTCAGCACCTGGCATACCGCTCTTAGTGTCAGGATCGTATGTCACATGAATAGTAGTAATATTACCCTCAGCATCCTTTTCTACTGATTCGCACTTAACAATATACGCACCCTTAAGACGAACCTCACCACCAGGGCACAAACGGAAGTACTTCTTTGGAGGATTCTCCATAAAGTCCTCACGCTCGATATACAACTCCTTGCAGAATGGAATCTCACGTGTACCTTGTGTCTCATCCTCTGGATTATTGATGGTTTCCATCATCTCAACTTTATCCTCAGGATAGTTATCTACCACAACTTTCACCGGATCAAGCACAGCAAATACACGTGGAGCAATCTTATTCAAATCTTCACGAGCACAAGACTCAAGAAGTGCAAAATCAATAACATTCTCACGCTTGGCAATACCTACCTTCTCTGCGAAGTCACGGACACTCTTTGGAGTATAACCTCTACGACGAAGACCGCAGATAGTAGGCATTCGTGGATCATTCCACCCATCAACAATACCCTCCTTTACAAGTTGGAGAAGCTTTCGCTTACTCATTACCGTATAGTTAAGGTTGAGTCGCGCAAACTCAATCTGACGGTTACGTGTCTTTGGTGCAGGCTGCCCCTCAAGAATCTGATCAAGGAACCAATCATATAGTGGTCTGTGAACCTCAAACTCTAGAGTACAGATAGAGTGCGTAATTCCCTCACAGAAATCGCTCTGACCATGAGCAAAATCATACAATGGGTATATACACCACTTATCCCCTGTACGATGATGCGAACGATGGATAATACGGTACATATTTGGGTCACGCATATGCATATTTGGCGAAGCCATATCTATCTTTGCGCGGAGCACACACTCACCTTCAGCATATTGCCCCGAGCGCATCTTTTCGAACTCTGCCAAATTCTCCTCTACAGATGTATTTCTGTATGGGCTTTCTGTACCAGGTGTTGTTGGCGTTCCCTTCTGCGCAGCAATCTGTTCTGCTGTCTGATGATCAACATACGCCTTTCCTTTCTTAATGAGCATTATAGCCCACTCATAAAGTTGGTCAAAATAGTCCGATGCATATTTAGGCTCACCAACCCAGTCAAATCCAAGCCAATGAATATCTTCCATGATAGAGTCAACATACTCTACGTCTTCCTTGACCGGATTTGTATCGTCAAAACGGAGATTACACCCCCCCTTGAAATCTCGCGCAATACCGAAGTTCAGGCACAGCGACTTAGCATGGCCAATGTGAAGATAGCCATTTGGCTCTGGTGGGAATCGTGTCAATACAGCACCCCCATTCTTGCCCGCTGCAAGATCCTGGTCTATCTCTTGATATATGAAATTCTTAGCCTCAGTCGAAACCGAAACTTCCGATTTATTTTCTTCTGCCATATTCATTTTCGATAAATTCTTTTATGTGGCAAAAATAATGAAATAATGCTTATGTTGGGCCTTTTTATATATTTTTGCGATATGAATGCAACAATAGAACTAGACAAAATAGAACTTTGGGCTCAGCATGGCTGCTACGGACAGGAGCAGATAGTGGGCAACAAATACGAAATCGACATCAAATTGGAGGTTAACATCGATAGCCCCCTAGCTTCCGACGACGTTCACGACGCTCTCAACTATGTGGAGGTCTACGAAATCACAAAACGTGAAATGGCGAAAACCCAACATTTAGTGGAATCGGTCGCATACAACATCGTTTCTGCTATCCGAAAGCAATACTCAGAGGATATTCTCAAGCACATCTCAGTACGAGTAGCCAAAATGGCCCCCCCAGTCGGAGGCAAGATGAAAGATGTAGCCGTTACAGTCGCTATTTGACCCTACGTTACGTAGAGAAAAACTTTCAAGAACTTTTAGTCAGAAAAACAAACAAATCACCCTCTACAGAAAAACAATTCTCCCCATGGCATTTATTCTTTTGCCTAACTTTGTATCGTTATGGGGAAATTATTTGCTATAGCCAATCTATTTAAACCAAAGGACAAACTTTCGGACTCCGACCAATTGAAGAAAAAGATTTTTCTCTATTCTTTGGCAGAAACCGGACTGATTGTTCTTTTGTTCGCGTTCTCGTTTTTCCTTTTCAGAGTACTCGTAGGCTAACCTATTTTACTCTCGACTTCGACCATAATCTTTTCTGTAGCTCCACACATCGAAGCTACATACTTGCCAGCAGATTCTCCTGCTTTCTTTAAACTTTCGTCGTCGCTGAGCCAAAGGTCCAACTTCGAAGCCACTTCTCCCCTATTCTTCACACAATAGCCGCCTTGACAGTCAATCAAATCACAGGCTTCCTTGAATCGCTTATAGTTCGGGCCAAACATGACTGGCATCGAATATGTAGCAGCTTCAAGTGTATTGTGTATGCCAACTCCAAATCCACCTCCAATATATCCTATCTGACCGTATTTGTATATCGTCGATAAAAGACCAATAGTATTAACTACTAATACCTGACAATCTTCAAGATCACCAACTGGCTCTGTAAATAATGATGTCTTAACCGTCAACCTGCCAAGCAATCCCTTTATTCTCTCTTGATGAATCTCGTGAGGAGCTACTATAAGCTTGATATCCTTTGGTGCGTTGTTAATATAAGGGAACACAACCTCATCATCTGGAGGCCATGCACTACCCATTACTATTACTTTTTTCGCATTCGAAACAAATCGCTCTACTACAGGCACATCAGGCGCATTGGCTGCAATCTGACTTACACGGTCAAATCGCGTATCTCCCGCAATTACATACTTGTCGTCGGCAATACCTATAGATTTCAACAGCTCTGCCGACAAATTGTCCTGTACATATAGTCGTGTGTATTTGTGGAGCATATCCCTGAACCAACTTCCCCAAGCCTGGAAGAATGGTTGCGCTTCCCTAAATATTACAGATACTCCATACAATGGAATCTCTCTCTTATATATCTCATTAATATAGTGATGCCAAAACTCATACTTAACAAAAAATGCCATCTCTGGATTTATTGCTTCTATAAATTTCTTGGCATTACCCCTCGTGTCTGATGGTAAATAGCAAACTAAATCTGCCTCTTTATAGTTTTTCCTTACCTCATACCCTGATGGGGAATAAAAAGTAAGAACAATCTTTATTGTAGGGTACTTAGCTCTTATCGCCTCAATTATTGGACGCCCTTGCTCAAATTCTCCTAAAGATGCCGCATGTACCCAGATACACGACTGCGTTTTATCGTATTTTCCAACCTTCTTCCACGTCTCTTTTCTTCCTTCTACTAACAACTTCGCCTTTTTATGCCCGCATAATGCTACTATACTCAACACAAATCCATAAAAAGGCATACCAATGGCATACATTATAGATATTATCTGCCTCATCTCTTGTTTTTTATCTGTTACTGTCTTTATTCCAAGGTTCAAATCCTACTATACTGATATCGTCAGTCTGCTCATTAATGCCTCGCCAATCTTCAAGTCTCTGATATAGAATAACCTTCTGATCTCTAGCCGGCATCTTATGTATATTCAGCAATAGGTGCTTGAATCGTCTATGCTTAAATTTCTTCTGCTCTGGTCCTCCAAACTGATCCACATAGCCGTCCGAGAACATATAGAACATATCTCCTCTCTTATAGTCTACCCTGTGTGTCCTATATACTGGAAGCGATTCTTTCCCAGGATCCATCGAGGTATTGGTACCAATAGTGTATCGGTCTCCTTTATATGTCGATATCTCATTATCTCTGATCATATACAGATCGTTCATCGCTCCCGCAAACTCAAGGTACGACTCGTTATGGTGCACCACACAAATAGTCATATCCATTCCCTCATTGAAGTTCTGATGCGTCGTACTGTGCTTAAAGACTGTCGAATATGTCTCTTGGTGCAAATATGTCAATATCTTACCCGCATCATCTTCTTTCTGCTTCATGATAATGTTGAACAGGTGGTCCATACCCAAAATGGATATAAACGCTCCTGGCACACCATGTCCCGTACAATCTGCCGCTATAATAAAGGTCTTATCATCTCTGTGATAAAAACAGCAGTAATCTCCAGATACAATATCCTTTGGCTTATACAGCACAAAGAGTTTCTTGAACATGTGGGCCACAGAATCTGCCTTAGGCATAATTCCTTCTTGGATATGCTTGGCGTAACTGATACTGTCTGTCTGATCCTTATGTATTTTCGCTAGTCTGTTTCTCTGATCTTCAATGGCTTTCTTACCTCGCATCTCTTCTGCCATCTGCCTCATACGCCTGTTAACGCTTCTGAATCTCATGTTCAGCAATAGCCAGAGTATCATCAGTAGCATGAAGATATAGAATACCAATGCCGCCGTCGAAGCCCACATCGGTGGCACAACATTGACCTTAAACTTTAGACTGGCATCCGACATCTGCTTGTCGCCATTGGACGACCTGACTTCTACATCATACAGACCTGGAACAAGTCCCGAGAGAATAATCTCATTATTCGTCCCTATATGAATCCACTCTTCTTTGTCTATCCTGTACTTGTATTCGTTACGATTGGGGATACTCATGTCGGATGACCCCAACTGTATTCGCAAGCCGGCCTTGACAAGATACTTGATACTGTATATAGAGTCAGTACTCATATAGTATACCGACTCTTCGCCCGATTGACCATATAGCAATTGGCTGACATACGTGCTGGGTATCCTGTCATTCAACCTCACCCTATGCAGATTCATGGAGCTGACAGATGTCGCGTTACCAAAATATATGTAATCATCAATAATGGTGAACTTCCTGCACTCATTACCAAGATATTTCAATCCGTCATAATGATCAAATCTATATACCCTGCTATTGCTTTCTACATAACCTACCCCCGTATTTGTACTTATCCATAGTGCGTCTTCCTCGTCCGTAGCAATACTGTATACAATGGTATTGTCAAATGATTGATTGAACGACGCCGTCGATACATGGTCTGTCTTCTTGTCATAACTGAGTACACCCGATGCCGTACCTATCAATACCTGATCGTCATACTCACAGAAACAGTACGTATGGTTGTTCGGCGCATGATTGGTCAAATACGCATCTGTCTGCTCAAATCCACTGCCGTCTGAACGCTTGACAAACGACCCTACGTGATTTCCACACCATATCCATCCGTCTTTGTCTTCGTAGACACACTCTATGCTCTGCCCCCAAAGACCATCACTCACTTGTGGCTCACATACAAAACCATTATAGCGGAACAGACCAAGGTTGGTCGCCAACCATATATTGCCTAAGCAGTCTTCACAAATATCTTTTGTCAAAATCCTGCTGACACGCATAGTGTCTATAATCTCTTGAGGGAACGGAATAATCTTCTCCAACTTCTCTGCACCATGGGAGTATATCCTGACGTCTTCCCCAGTGCCTACTATCAGATCATCATTCTTTCTCTGATAAACAGAATAAACATTCCTCTCCGGTACGACATACATCTTCGACGTGCGTTTCAGAACATCAATTTTCAATATTCCATACTCTCCACACGATGCATATATCTCATCCCTACGCTTACCATGGAAATTGTATGTATGATAATTCTCAGGCAAGTCGGTTTTTATCACATGAGTACGTATCTTCGGATTCTTGGTGTCAAGTTTTATTACACCCGAATTAACCGTACTCACCCATAGCAACCCATTATCATCCAAATACATATCTCTGATAATAGTCTGCTTACTGAAGAAGTCGGATGTATTGGATATTACCCTGTATGACTTGTCCTTCGGATCCCATTTCATTATCTCTGAGTCGTCATGAGCAATCCAATAGCCACCTGTTTCGTCTATAGCTATAGCCTGAACACTTCCTACCCCTTCTATCTCTTGCTTCTTCAACTTGCGACTGTTCAGATTGTATACATATAGTCCTTGCGAGGTCGCCATGAATACATTGGAACTGTCAATAGGACATATGTTGTTTATCGCATCTATCTTGCTTGTCTTGCCAAACCTGACTACTCTCATATATGGAATGTCAGTACAAACAATGCCTATCGCTGAACGCCCAAGCATCATTATTACATGCTTATCATTATTGGGCACGCTCTTTATCTTGGTAGGTATTGTAGTATTCCCAGAGTAACGGTACGCACCAGGAATGTGCAAGTCAAAATACTCTCCCGTACTGTTGACTCTTTTTAAAATATGATCCGTATAAGCAATATATGAGCAATCACCTACTTCGGCTACTCCATATACCGGCTCAAATTCATTCGCATTCGGAAAATCAATACCATTCGCATCCTTACCGTTCAAAAATACATTGTTGAGCCTGTCAAATGTCGACAAACCTCCATCCGCCAATGATACTTGCAAATATCTGTTGGATATCTTGTTGATTCCCCTGATATTCTTTCCTAATATGGCTTCCGCATTGTCTCTCTCTGGCAGATACGTCATAAAGTCATAGCCGTCATATCTGCTCAGACCGTCATTGGTTCCAATCCATATCATGCCGTCATCGTCTTTCTCTAGACATTGAACCATATTCGACGGCAAGCCTTTCTCAGCACTCAATATAGAGTAGTTGAATATCTCTAGGTCCGACCTCCTTCGCATACTGCTGCTGGATACGGCAATATACTCTCCCGCTACGCTTTCAGTCGCAAAAAGCGTAGGCAATAGGACAATTATTATTAGGAGGCGGATAAACATCAATTACTATAAATCTAAACTCAGCAAATATAGGAAAAAGATATCAACATATCCCTATCTACAAGGCATTATTTCATCAGACGTAAATTACAACTTCAATACTCAATAATAAAAAAACTGCGAGCAACAAGTACACTCCAACTACTCAGCCTTAATACAGAGACTACTTTACAACTTTGCCAAAATGGCCTCTTCTGCTATCTTCCTGCACTCGGCATCGCATTGCATATAATCGTCCAACGAAGGATCCGCAACAAACGGTGTCTTTGCCATTACAGTTCTGATAACGTCCGACATGCCCACAAACGAAACGCGCTCTTCCAAGAATGCTTTTACCGCTACCTCATTGGCAGCATTCATGGCACAAGGTACGTTTCCTCCCTTCTCCATCGCATCAAATGCTATCTGAAGATTCTGGAAAACCGCTCTGTCTGGATACTCAAATGTCAGGTTGGAATGTGCAGCAAAATCCAATGGCGCAGCAGGACACGCTATCCTGTCCGGATAGGTCAGCGCATATTGTATAGGAAGTCGCATATCTGGCATTCCCATCTGCGCCTTTACACTGTTGTCCTCAAATTCTACCATCGAGTGTATTATCGATTGCGGATGTACCACAATCTTTATCTTTGAAGGTGGACACGAAAACAACCACCTGGCTTCTATACTCTCAAGCCCTTTGTTCATCAGCGAAGCCGAATCTATCGTTACCTTCGCTCCCATATTCCAGTTAGGATGCTTCAACGCCTGCGCCGGAGTAACATTCTCCAATTGCGCACGTGTCCACCCCCTGAATGGACCGCCCGACGCAGTGAGTATGATAGTCTTCGGCGTCAGATGTCGCTCTCCATTCAAACATTGGAATATCGCCGAATGCTCACTGTCTACAGGCAAAATAGGTACCTGATTCATAGCGGCTTGCTGCATGACAAGCTGACCTGCCACTACAAGTGTCTCTTTATTGGCTAATGCTATAGGCTTATGGGCCTTAATGGCAGCTAATGTCGGACGAAGCCCTGCAAAACCTACCATGGCAGCTAAAACAATGTCTACACAGTCTAGCGTTACCACTTCTTCTATGGCCTTCGCTCCCGCATATACCTTTATAGGTAAGGATTCTAACCTCTTCTTGAGTTCCGCCCACTTGCTTTCATCTCCTATTACTACAATATTTGGCTTGAACTCTCTGGCTTGCAATTCTAATAAATCAATATTTGTACCAGCAACAAGTATCTCAGCAGCAAACTTGTCTGGATGCATCCTCACAATATCCAATGTCTGCTTGCCTATCGAACCTGTCGAACCTAATATAGCTATTCTCTTCATGGCCTACTTGTCTGATAAAATAACGTCAATCAAATGATATATAATTCTCAGGATTCAAAGGAACCCCCTGGTACCACAACTCAAAGTGCAAGTGAGGCGCCGTGGACAACTCGCCCGAATTGCCAGTAAGCGCGATAATCTCTCCCGCCGACACTCGCATGCCTGGCATCTTGAGCAACTTGCTGTTGTGCTTGTATATCGATACCAACTGATTGTCATGCTGTACTTGTATCACATTGCCTGTCTCTACAGTCCACTCCGCAAAAATTACCGTACCGTCAAGTACCGACGCAACTCTCGCTCCTTCTACCGCTGCAATGTCAACTCCATAATGCCCCTCTTTGTCTCCAAATTTGTTGGTCACAACTCCCTTGAGCGGCACGTCTAGGAACAACATCTCCAACTTGGTGTCTACTTGATCTGCCTGATTACCTAACACGTTGTACTTGTCTTGCGACTCAACATCCATCCTGAAGATACTGTCAACTTCCGACTTGCTGAACTCTATGTGCATCGTATTCGACTTGTGAGCATTGACTACCGAGTCTTTGTCCCACTCATCTATAGGTACCCTCTCACTGAGAACCAACCTCATATCGTTAATCAAATGATCCCTCAACGCAATCTCGTCTAACAGAGAATCCGTACGCTGCAAATTCTCCATTATCATCCTTCGCTCTTCTCCAGTCGGATACCCAGGTATATATTCTCGCAACCCCGTAAACGCAATCAGCACAGTCACACCAGCTATAAGCAAAATGCCAAGCAACGCTATCGTAAACAGCACACTGAACGGTGTCAGATGTACCGAAAACAGCTGCTCAAATGATGCGTCCGCGAAGACTGCTATATTTAGCTTTCGCCAAAGTCGGGATTGTTTCGCCTTCTTTGCCATTAATTATTTCCTATTATGTGCGCACAAAGTTAAGAAAAGTAATTTGTAATGAATAAAAAAAACTCTAGTCAGAGAATAATCTCCAACTAGAGTCCTTCTTATCTGATAATTAACTATCGCTAGCCGATTAAATCCACTTGAGCAATGGGAAATCCTGCTTGTGTGGAAGAAGCGAGTTCGATGGGTAAATTCTGATACCGAACTTGAATACACCAGGGAAATTCAAGCCAAGTGATACAGTATATGTAGATACCGAACCCTCAGACTTAACCAACGAGAATGGCTCAGAGTTAACAATCTTCATGTTGTTGTTGTCAGAACCTGTAGCAAATACCAACTCCATACCGAGCTCTACATCAGGATTCTTCTTGTCAACAGTAACAGAAATATTGTATGTGTCACCAAGACCAAGGACCTCCTTACCAATATCAGGCATGTCTACCGACAAAATCTCAATGTTATCCCACTGCGAACGAACCAAATCCTTCCATTGTACCAAATCACGGATCGCCTTATTGTCCTCAGCCTTGAGAACATTCGAACGACGTGCCTGTGGAATGTAGAATCTGTTCAAGTAATCAGTGATCATTCGCTTTGTAGTGAACTCTGGAGCAATGCGCGCAATAGAATTCTTGATGTACTGGATCCAACCCTTTGGTACGTCATTTGTCTGATCGTAGTACAATGGGATAATCTCATTCTCAAGTGTATAGTATATTGTCGCAGCATCGAGCTCATCCTGATACTTGTGATCCTCGTATGTCTGCTTGTCTGTAAGCGCCCAACCAGCACCTTCCTTGTAGCCTTCATACCACCAGCCATCAAGTACAGAGAAGTTCAATACACCATTGAGCTCTGCCTTCTGGCCTGATGTACCAGATGCCTCAAGTGGACGTGTAGGCATGTTCATCCATACGTCAACACCACTTACAAGACGACGAGCCAACTCCATATCGTAGTTCTCCAAGAAGATAATCTTGCCAAGGAACTCTGGACGATGCGAAATCTCAACAATGTTCTTGATCAATGCCTGACCACCACCATCTGCTGGGTGAGCCTTACCTGCAAAGATGAACTGTACAGGACGCTCAGGATTGTTAACGATCTTAGCCAAACGATCAAGATCCGAGAACAAAAGGTGTGCACGCTTGTATGTAGCAAAACGACGAGCAAAACCAATTGTCAACGCATTCTGACGGATACCCTCAAGTACCTCAATAACACGCGATGGATCAGGATTCGACTGGAGGTTGTTGACCTTGCGCGACTTGATATAGTCAAAGAGCTTCTTCTTCAAGCGCTTACGTACTGTCCAGATAGCTGCGTCGTCTACTTGGTAAATCTTGTCCCAGTATGTCTTGTTTGATACATCCTTCATCAAGTCTGGGTGCAAGTTCTCCTCGTAGAAGCGCTGCATCTCACTTGCTGTCCATGTACCATAGTGTACACCGTTTGTTACATAGCTTACATGTAGCTCGTCAGCTGTGTAGCCTGGCCACAAGTGCTTGAACATCTTCTTCGATACCTCACCGTGCAACCAGCTCACACCGTTCATCTCCTGTGATGTATAAGCCGCCAAGACTGACATTGAGAACTTACCGTCTGTGTCACGACCAAGTGCCATGAAGTCTTGCCATGAAATGTTGAGCAACTCTGGTACATGATACATGTACTTAGAGAACAAACCTTCCTCAAACTTATCATGTCCTGCAGGTACAGGTGTATGTGTCGTAAAGAGAGATGTAGCCTTAACCAACTCAAGTGCCTGTGAATATGTCAAGCCCTTGTCTGTGTAGTCAATGAGTCGCTGTACATTGAGAAGTGCAGCATGACCCTCGTTGCAATGATATACGTCTGCCTGAACACCAAGAGCATTCAAAAGACGAACACCACCCATACCAAGAATCATCTCCTGCTTCAAACGATTCTCCCAGTCACCACCATAAAGTGCATGTGTAATTGGACGATCCTCAGGATTATTCAATGGATGGTCTGTATCAAGCAAGTAGAGTGAAATACGACCTACCTGTGCCTTCCATACCTTGAGCTGAACCTGACGGCCTGGCATATTGATAGGAATGTAAAGAAGCGCACCATTAGCATCTCTTACCTCCTCAATAGGCAATGTCTGGAACTCCTGTGGCTCATAAATAGCCTGCTGCTCACCATTCATCGAGAGTGTCTGCTTGAAATAACCATAACGGTAAAGCAAACCTACAGCTGTCATGTTTACTCGTGAGTCAGAAGCCTCCTTCAAGTAGTCACCTGCCAAAATACCGAGACCACCAGAGTAAATCTTAAGAATATTTGAGAGACCATACTCCATAGAGAAGTATGCGATAGATGGAGCATACTCAAATGGCTGATTCATGTATGCCTGGAACTTAGCATACAAGCCATTCAATCTAGCTACAAAAGAAGCATTGTTTGCAAGCTCGTTCAAACGAGCATACGAAACCTTCTCGAGCAACAAAATAGGGCTCTTCTCTACCTCTTCCCACAACTCAAGGTCGATAGACTCAAAGAGCTCAATTGCTTCATAATTCCAGCACCACCATAGATTTCTTGATATCTCATGGAGACATGACAACTCCTTAGGGAGCTTCGACTTCACAATGATCGACTTCCATTGTGGCTCAGATGCTGGTGTAAAGTTTTTAGTTATTTCCATACTTACGTTGTTGACGTATTGATTTTATTTTGAAGTACTAGTGCGTTTACGCGTTGTTTTTTTCTTTGGTTCAGCTTCTTCAGCTTTTTTAGACTTTGTTGTAGTTTTCTTAGAAGTCGCCTTGGCCTTAGGTGCTACACCGGCCTTTACCAACTGCTTCTCCAACTCCTGAATCTCCTTCTGCTGCTGTGCAATGGTATCCTGGAGGGCTTCTACTTCAACATTGCCCGAAGGTACATTCTGACGAAGTCTCTGAGCAAAGTCTGTGAGGATATTCATATAGTTGATGAATGCCTCGTATGGTGTCTGATATGGGTTCGAATATGCTCTCGCACCATTAGCAAAGAACTTTGTACCCATATAGTAGAAATGGTCTGACGACTGAAGATACTGCCAATCCTTGAGCAATGCCTGATCTGTACACTTCTCTACCAAAGGAACAAGGTCGTACAACTTGTCTACAGCCTCATTCTGCATCTCATTACCAAGCCATGCTGTAACATCTCTCTCCTCATCTACCCAGCTGGTAGCATTTGGAACATGGATAGCACTTACAGGCTGAAGCGAGCTTGCTGCCTTCGATGGAGTAGTGAATGCATAGTTCTTGTCATTCAAAACTACCTGTGGAAGTGATGCCAGGAAGCCCTGAATACCACTCTCCTGTGAATGAACACCACCAAAGGTCTCATAATTCATGAACAGGTTAACTACCTCTTCTGTCTCTGGAACACCATCAAGCCATGCCTTGAACTTGTCTGCTGTCAATGGCCATGCATCCCATGCCTGATTTGAGAATCTCAATGCAATATCGTCCGAAAGAGAGTAATTCTTCATCAATACCTTGAGTCTTGGCTCTACAGCATTGCAATATAGATAGTTAGAACTCTTCCATCCCAATACTTGCTTAGCGCCCTCAGAAAGAATCGCCTTGAAGCCCATCTGCGAAACAACCTCACCGATGCTGTCGGAATAAATAAGCTCTGTATTTCTAAATACTACTGGAACTTGTCCAAATGTATCTTCAATATTCTTTACCTGCTGTGCAACCTGTCTCTTGAACTCTTCTTGATTTCTCAACGAAGCAAGCGAATGCGCAGATGTCTCCGCAAGGAACTCAACATGCTTTGTCTTTGCCAATTCCTTGAAACTGTCAATAACCTCTGGCGCATACAACTTGAGTTGATCAAGCATTGTGCCCGAGATAGAGAACGCTACAGAGAACTTGCCCTTGTATTTCTTCAAAAGATCAAGCAATATCCTATTCGTAGGCAAATAGCATGTGTGAGCTAGTCGATTGATGTTCGACTCGTTCGCATAGTCGTCATAGTAATAGTGGTCGTTACCTATATCGAAGAAACGGTAGCGACGCAACTTAACTGGCTGATGGAGCTCAAAGTATAAGCATATATTCTTCATTGTCTTCTTTATTTTCTTGTTAGGTAATTATTTAATGACGAACTACGGAGTCGTAAATCTGCTTAATCTTAACTGCCGAGTTCTCCCACTTGAGCGAGTCTACCTCCTCTTTTCCGTATTTTGCAAAGAGCTCTTGCAATGATGGGTAGTTCAATACACCATACATGGCATCAGCCATCGCATCTATATCCCAGAAGTCTGTCTTGATAGCATACTTCAAAATCTCAGACACACCCGACTGGTACGAAATAAGAACAGGTACATTACTCTGCATAGCCTCCAATGGAGAAATACCAAATGGCTCAGAAACCGATGGCATAACGTACAAGTCCGACATGCTCAACATCTGATATACGTCTTGTCCTCTCAAGAAGCCCGTGAAGTGGAACCTGTCTGTAATCTTCAGACTGGCAGCACGTCTGATCATCTTCTCCATCATATCACCCGAACCTGCCATCACAAAACGTACATTGTCCATCTTCTGGAGCACCTTGTGCGCAGCTTCTATGAAGTACTCTGGACCCTTCTGCATTGTAATACGTCCAAGGAACGTAACAATCTTCTCGTCTATCGACTTCGGACCAAAGCCTGTGTACTCTTTCTTCAATGGGTCTACAGCATTATATACCGTCACAACCTTCTCAGCAGGTACACCATACTTCTCTATAACAATATTTCTTGTGAGGTTCGATACCGTGATAACCTTATCAGCAGCATGCATACCCCTACGCTCTATATCATATACAACTGGGTTAACACTACCTCCCGAACGGTCAAAGTCAGTAGCATGAACATGAACTACAAGTGGCTTGCCTGTAGCTTCCTTCGCTGCAATACCCGCTGGATATGTCAACCAGTCATGCGCATGGATAACATCAAAGTCATTGTCCTGCGCAATGATGTTTGCAATAATCGCATAATTCCTAATCTCTTCCAAAAGAGTGGTGCCATACTTACCAGTGAAGTGGAACTTTCCTTCATGGTTCGTCTGCAAAAAACGGAATGTCTCACCTACTTGCAAAGAGCGCAACCTCCAATAGTCTTCTGGATCAACATAAGGAACCAACTTAGATTCTACCTCTACATAGTCCAATTGCTTGCTGTAGTGAGATACTCTAAGGCGCTTGCCATGAACCGAGATATTATTGGCTCCGATAATGTCCTCTACCTTGCTCTTGTCCTCATCTCCCCATGCTTTAGGCACTACAAACTTGACGTCAAGATCTGGAACCGACGCCATACCACGTGTCAAGCCATAACACGCCGTACCTAAACCACCTGAAATGTGAGGTGGGAACTCCCAACCAAACATCAAAACCCTCATATAATATAGTCGCGTTTATTGTTTTTACTACATTCTTATCTCGAGGTTAACCCTCAATAATCTTCATAAGTTTCAGCAACGCTGCCACATTCCATGCCATCGAGATAGCTCCCTTGCCCTGATGGCTCGGATTACCATTGTACCTCTCCGATATGGTGCCGATACAGTGATTTGCAATCTCAGAGTTGAAGTCATCTACAATGCGCTTCAACTGCGCCATGCCACTGTTTCTGTGAACCTCAAGCATCACATCAGCATAGAATCCCAACAACCAAGGATATGCTGTTCCCTGGTGTATAGCCAATGCTCGCTGATTCTCGTCACCTTCAATAGCACCTATATATTTCTCATCCTTTGGAGAGAGCGAACGCAAACCTCTAGGTGTAAGCAACTCTCTTGTACAGATGTCAAGTATACACTTCTTCTGCTCTCTCGTCAATGGAGAATATTTCAAACCTGCCGCAATAAGCATGTTTGGTCTTACCGAACCCGACTTGTGGTCTCCGTCAACGTAGTCGTACAAGTACAACTGGTCGTTGCAGAATGTCTGAACAAATCCTACACCTACCGAATCAAGTCTTGGAATCCACTCATCAACAAATGCCTTATTCTTGAGTTTCTTGGCAACTTCAATCGTAGTCGCAATAGCATTATACCACAATGCGTTAACCTCAACAGCACATCCATATCGTGGTGTCACAAGCCATCCACTAGGTGTCTTGGCATTCATCCATGTCTGTGGCTGACCTTCTGCTCTAGCATAGATCAAGCAGTTGTCCTGTCTGTGCATCTTGCCTGGAACACCATTCCAATAGAGATAGAGCAGATCTTTCATCAAGTCGAAATAGGCTGTCGATTTAACCATCTTTGGCAACCAACGCTCCATCTCATTGATACAGTAGAAGAACCACAATGGAACATCTATAGATGTATTGTTCATCGCAGTCTCTTCTATATATAGTCTGCGTAGATTTGGTAACGCAGTCTGCAATATCTCACCAAATACCTTCTTGTCATCCTGATAGATAGCCAACCCAGGTAGCGCTACAAACATATCACGCATCTGTGGCTTCTTCCAGTGATAACCAGCCTTGAGCATCACACTGCCGTCTTTTCTCTCCACAAACTGCTGTGCAGCATTTACCAACAAGTTCTGTAGACTTGTCTTAGGAGTACGACGACTAACCTCCTTGGTGAACTTAGACTTCAATGTCGATGGCGTAACTTGCGTCAACGACGCAGCTATTACCACACTCTCACCTTTCTTGATAGGGAACTCAAAGTATCCTGGCACATACAAGTCCTCATGGTAGTCATATCCACGATACCTCTCCTTGATGTACTCTACATCCCTATACCAGTCTGGCATAGCCACATAGTCCATCTTCTTGTTGGCCTGGATATACAAATCTGGGAATCCTTGATACAAACAGAACTTAGCTCCGTTCGTAACCTCATCATAATGAGTGTTGACTTGCATATTCTCATGTGTCAACTCATGAACCTCACGGAACGCAAGGAATGGCTTCAACCTGAGCAATGTATCACTGTGAGCATCCTCAAGAGTATACTTGATCAATACCTGATTCTCATTCTCAGCCAAGATAAACTCTTGCGACAGCACAACACCACCAACACGGTGCGTCAATTTGGTCGTAGGATCCGCAGTATAATCCACCATATACTTGTGACCCTTAGGCTCAAAATACTCATCCTTGTACTCTTGCAAGCCAAGGTTGAACGTCTTGTCATGCTGGACTACCGAGCATTGCAGAGATGAGAGCATCACGTAAGTAGCACCTCCCATTTGAGGAAGTGGACAGACCAAAAGTCCATGATACTTTCTAGTATTACACCCAGTCAAGCTGGTACTCATGTAAGCTCCCGCTCTATTTGTTCGCAGAATCTCCTTGAATAGAGAGTACTCAAGGTTCGGAAGCTTTGCATTATCAAATTGTATGTACTTCATTAGGTAACCTTTGTGTATGTGTAATCATAGCGTCCTGAAGTAACAACTTCATATCTCCGCTCGATAGATGCTTGTAAAATTATAAGTATATTGACTCATATCCAAATAATTAGCAACCAACTTGCGTAGTATAAACGTTATTTAACCATATGTACGCTGAGACGTAAATAAATGTTTCAACAAATGCGTGTACCCCACTTCTCGTTAAAGAGGCCCAACTTCTCGTTTATAGTCTGCATGTGCTTCTCTATGTCCGACTCGTGCCCCATGGGTCTATGTGCCATCAATTTGCTTAACGACTCCCCTTCTTTGGCATATTCTTTCAACTTGTCGTCAAAATATACATCCATGAATTTCTCAAAGACATAGTCAACTGCCACCTCTGACGGATGTACCATGTCTTCTGCATAAAACCTGTAGTCTCTCAAGTCATCAAGTATTATCTCATACGACGGGAAATATACAACCTTGGGGTCAGCAGCCCTCATTATGGCATCTTCTACGCCAAGCAACAACGTCGATTTGCTGATGGCATTCCCATGCGCCGTGTCTTTCAAGTGCCTTATCGGTGACACTGTCAATACCACTATGGCTTCGTCATTCAATTGCCTTATCATCCTTATCGCATTTCTTAGCGATAGCGAGACTTCATTTACCGCCATCATTACCCTGTCAAAGTCGGATGCGGGCAACTTATGGCAGTTGGCTACCACAAACCTCATATATTTGTATACCCATGCCGTACCAAGGGTCAGCACTATCATCTTGGCCGATTTCATATCTTCATGGGCCTTGGCTGTAGCCGCCCTTAGATTCTCCGTCAATTGCTCCTTGCTGTCAGCGCCTAATTTACTGTGGGCCATCAGGGAATGATACGCCCCATCTCTCACCACTACCTCAACATCGGGATAGTCCATCGCCTTGTAGACGATACGCTCAACTTGCCTCTCTATCGACATCGGATTATATACCACCCCATAAGGATTGGAGTTGCATTCTATCTTCTTCCTCATGAGCCTGTCGGTTATCTCATCCGAAAAACACGACCCCATAGTAAATACCTTGTCGCCGACTTTCAACTTGTCGGCGGAATGCCCAACTTCTACTATCGTCCTGAATTCATTCATCACACTTAACTTTTAAGAGTATTTTTTCAAATATACAAAAAATACTCCCACCGCATTACGCAGTAGGAGTAATTTTCATATCTCAATTCTGACATCCCTCTCAGAATTTATTTTGTTCTTAGTCTTAGTCTATCACCCAATTTATTAGCGGATGTACTGGAGGCTCTGCTCTTCTGTCTTCTGCCACTCCGAACCGCTCCATGCATAACCGATCTTCTTGCAAGGATTAAGACCGCCATCATATACGTACTCTTCCTTTGTCAAGCCGCTGATGATACCATTGTTGTCCTGATACTGAGCAGACATAATCAAGTTGCCGTCCTTATCAAAAAGAATGTCCTCAAATGTCTCATCATTCGAGAGATCTGCATATGATACAGAACTTGTCAAAAGCCACTCACCATCCTTTGGTTGATATGTCGACTCCGAAATAAGATTCTCATCGTCATATGTGCAAACGCTCTTCGATACGCGAACCCAGTCACCGTTAACACTCTTGTAGTTTACAAGGGTAACCGACTCCTCTGAGTACTCCTTCGTAGATCGAGATGTCTCAATCCACGCATTTGCTTGCAAGTTAAATGTTGTCTCTTCAACAACTCGGCCCATGTCGTCACACTTAATCAATGTCTTTGCGATTGTTGGCTCACTTGTCGAATCTACACTCTTGCGATCCAATACTATTGCTGCAGTAATAATTGCAACGGCCAACGACAATGTGATAACGATATTCTTCATTACGATAAATGTTTATGTAGTTAGTTTTTGATTTTACTTGTTGGATTTATTTCCTGTTTCTGTTCTCTTTTTCGGTCGAAGTCCTTTGTTTGTTTCGCATTATCAACTTTTTTAGCACTATTTTTGACGAACTGCACTTATCGTTTGACGAACTGCATTCAGAGTGTAAAATAATGTTAAAGACAGCTCTTAGCTAACTCCCTAAAACTCCATTCTGCCCCGTAATACTGAGACTCTTACACTTTTGTTACATTTATTCCAATGTTTTTTATTCAAACCGCCCCTCAAAGATTGCTTTTTAACAAAAAACTGCGAGCAACCTTAACTCTCACACTATACAGAGACTACCCAGACACTCTCCCGACCACACCCTCACACATCCCATCATTATTACATTTCACCGCCTTTTTCATAACCTCCACGCCTCCTAATAGCGTCCCAAGGAGCATCGACCATACTTTATAATAAAAGAGTGTAGGATTTCGCCACAAAAAAGACTACCTTTACAACCGAATATAAACACTATATTTTTCTGCCATGGCTGAACAAAAGCAAACAACCGATAAAAACAAAAAGCGCAAATACCTAATCTTCTTGTGGAGCGCATTCGCTACACTGGTGATTGCTACTATAGTTTTCTTTACCCTCTTGTCGTACGGCTTACTGGGTTTCATGCCTTCGTTCGAGGATCTGGAGAACCCTAAAAGCGCACTCGCCACAGATATCATATCTGAGGATGGCGTCACTATCGGTAAGTTCTATATCGAAAACCGTTCTCAAGTCGACTTCGAGGATATGGCTCCTTGCCTCATCCAGGCTCTGGTCTCTACAGAGGATGAACGATTCTACGAGCACTCGGGTATCGATATGCGTGGCTTGGCTCGCGTATTGTTCAAGACCGTCATCTTGCAACAGAAGAGCTCTGGTGGTGGTTCTACTATTACTCAGCAGTTGGCTAAACTTCTCTTCCACGAGGAGGAGATTCGCAATGGCCAGACTAAGTGGGAGCGCTACACGCAGAAACTTAAGGAGTGGGTTATCGCTGTTAAACTGGAACGTGCATATACTAAGGAGGAGATCCTCGCAATGTACCTCAACCGCGCCGGATTTATCTACGACGCCTATGGTATCGAGTCGGCTTCTTGGACTTTCTTCCATACTAATGTGGGCAACCTGAAACCCGAACAGGCAGCAATGCTCGTGGGTATGCTCAAGAACCCTGCCTTGTACAACCCTATCCGCCGCCCAGAAATGGTGCTCGAACGCCGAAATACTGTCTTGTTCCAGATGCGCCGAGCTCATCATATCAACCAGGCTGAGTATGATTCCCTTAAGGCTTTGCCTCTTGGATTGGATTTCAACCGCTCCGACCATAAGGAGGGTATCGCTCCTTATTTCCGCGAGTGGATCCGTCTGACATTGACTGCCCCAGAGCCTAAACGCGAAAACTACGCAAGCTGGCAAGCACAGAAATTCTACGAGGATAGCCTCCAATGGGTCAACAACCCTGCTTATGGTTGGATCCACAAGAACCCTAAATCTGATGGCTCTCTATACAATATATATAAGGATGGCCTCAAGATTCATACAACCCTCGACTCTCGATTGCAGAAGTTCGCCGAGCAGTCTCTCGAGGAACACCTGGGCAATGAACTCCAACCTAAATTCTTCCAGTCCAAGAGCGCAAAGGGTAAACACGCAGATATGCCTTTCAGCTCTAAGATATCAAAGAGCCAGGCCGAGGAGATCATCAATCGCGCCGCTAAGAATTCCGACCGCTACCGAGCTCTCAAAAAGGCTGGCGCTAGCGAGGCGGAAATAACAAAGAACTTCAACACAGCCACAGAGATGAAGGTCTTCTCTTGGCAGGGCGAGGTGGATACCGTTCTCACTCCTATGGATTCTATCAAATACCATAAGTTCTTCCTCCGCGCTGGTATGATGAGCGTCGACCCTCATAATGGCCATATCAAGGTCTATGTGGGTGGTCCTAACTTCAAGTACTTCCAGTACGATATGGTTTCTGTGGGCAAACGCCAGGTGGGTTCTACCGTCAAGCCTTTCGTATACGCTCTTGCTATGCGCGAAGGCCATACTCCTTGCGACCTGGCTCCTAATACGCCTCAGACGTTCCAGATCCGCGACCCTCAGGGCAACTGGACAACATGGACTCCACGTAACGCAGGTGATGCTCGCGCAGATGAAATGGTGAGCCTTAAATGGGGATTGGCTAATTCCAACAACAACGTTACTGCTTGGGTAATGAAGCAGTACTCGCCAGAGGGCGTCGCTCAGTTGATGCACGACCTAGGCGTGGTTTCCCATATCGACCCGGTAGTTTCCCTATGTCTGGGTACTAGCGAAGTTACTTTGTACGAAATGGTTTCTGCCTACTCTACCTTCGCAAACAGGGGCGTACATATCGAACCTATAGCTATAACATCTATCGAGGATAAGTACGGCAACACAATATCTCAGTTCGTGTCAACCGAAAAGGAGGTCATGAACGAAGAGGCTTCTTATATGATGATCAACCTCCTCGAGGGTGTTATCAATCAGGGTACAGGTCGCCGACTCCGTGGTCCTGCTTACCAATTGCGCAACAAGATGGGTGGTAAAACGGGTACAACTCAGGAGCACGCCGATGGCTGGTTCATGAGCGTTATGCCTAACTTGGTTAGCGGCGTATGGGTAGGCGGCGAGGATCGTAGTATCCACTTCGATAGCATGAACCTGGGCCAGGCAGCCAATATGGCAGTCCCAGTATTCGGCCGATTCGCCCTTAAGGTATTCGCTAATGAGGGACTGAAACACCCTACAAGCAAAACTAATTTTACCGTTTCTCCCGAGGATACATTTATGCCACCTCCATATATTACCTATAATCTTGATTGTTCTGATGAACATATCAACGCAGATGAGGGTGAGGATGCCGACATAAAGGAGCTTCGTGAAAAATACGACCTCAATGAATATGAGTCTGATGGCTCTGGCGATTCAGTTTTCGACTTCTAAACGCAACTGAGTGTCTATGACTAACGAGGAACTAACAAAACCACAGGCAAATGAACCTGAACAGGATATTAGTGTCCTGGATGGGTTGAAATCTTGGAAGATATTCATCCCTATCATCATCGGACTGGGTGTCACTGTCTGGATGTTCATGAGGGAGTACGAACCGGGAATGTTCGATATGATCCAGTTCTCTGGATGGACCATATTCTGGTTTTTCGTATCTGCCTTGGCTATGGCAACTCGCGATATAGGGTACATGGCACGAATACGTATCCTAAGCGACAGAGATATATCTTGGCGTAGCGCCTTTAGAATCATTATGCTGTGGGAGTTCGCTTCGGCTGTCTCTCCTTCTGCCGTGGGCGGTACTAGCGTAGCTTTGTTCTTTGTCAACCGCGAGGGCATAAATATGGGCCGCTCTACAGGTATAGTAATGGTGACCTCTTTCTTGGACGAACTTTTCTTCGCCTTGGTATTCCCTCTGGTCATATTGCTCATAGGTTATGCTAATGTATTTGGCGTAGATGATGGCTTGATAAGCGATTTCGCCAAGTTGGCTTGGATCGGATATGGCCTTAAGTTGGGCTATATATTGTTGTTGAGCTATGGTTTGTTTGTCAACCCTCAGGGATTCAAATGGTTGCTGAACCAATTATTCCGCTTGCCCGTCTTACGCCGCTGGAAAGCAAAGGCGGAGAGCACGGGCGATGATATAGTAAATACTTCTATCTACTTCCGCCACTGGCCGTTCAAACGTTGGATAAAGGCGTTTATCGCTACCTCGGCTAGCTGGTTGGCAAGGTATTGGGTTGCCAACGCCCTCATAGTCGCATTCTTCGGCATACACCAGTTGGGATGGTTCGACCATTTTATAGTTTTCGGTAAACAGTTGGCTATGTGGATCATGATGCTCGTAGCTCCTACCCCTGGAGGTGCCGGATTCGCAGAGTATATCTTCAAGGAGTTCCTCGGAGCATTCATCCCTATGGGCGCCGGCATAGCCTTGGCTTTGGCATGGCGCTTGGTTAGCTACTACCCTTACCTCATCATGGGTGCCTTGCTCCTCCCTAAATGGGTAAGCGAAATAAAGTTGGGTAAGAAAAATAAAAAGTAATACCCATGAACGCCCGTAAATTATTATTGCCTATATCATGGCTATATGGTATCGCTGTCGATACTATCGGGCTGTTGTATGATTCAGGATTCAAAAAGGCTATCCCTGCTCCCGTCCGTACCGTATGCGTAGGAAACCTGACTGTAGGCGGAACAGGGAAAACGCCTATTACGGAGTACCTGATAGATAAACTCCAATCTCACGGACTGAAAGTCGCCATGCTTAGCCGAGGATACCGCCGTAAGACTAAGGGTCTCCAAGTGGCTACTGAGCACTCTACCGTCTATGATATAGGTGATGAGCCTATGCAAATACATAAACGCCACCCTCATATCCCTATAGTGGTGGATGGCGACCGCAACCGAGCACTGAATTATATTAAGCAGAATATGCCTGATGTCAATATCGTAATCATGGACGATGGCATGCAACATAGGTCTACTATCGCTTCTGAATATATCCTTGTATGCGATTACGCTAGACCTATATATAATGACACCCTCTTGCCCGCTGGCAATCTGCGAGAGCATTGGAGCGCAAGACGCCGCGCTAATACTATAATCGTCAATAAGTGTCCGCTCAATATCAGCGAGCACGAAATGTCGGAAATAAAACGAAAACTTAAACTGGACGATCGCCAGAGACTATATTTCACCGGAATTGAGTACCAGGAACTTATAGGTTCCGACTGCCCTACCCACAAGGCCTTGGCTATAGCCGGCATCGGACGCCCAGCCCCTTTCTTCGAGGAGATACGCCGCCGCTATGGCTCCGATACGGAGTGCATAGCCTATGGCGACCACCATAAATTCACCGACAAGGAGCTGAATACTATAAAAGATAAATTGGATGCTCTTGGTGATGAGTCAATATTGATATGTACCGAAAAAGATGCTCAGCGTCTAAGTAACAAAATCGGCTCTCACTCAGTATGCTATCTACGAATAGGTCTTCGAATCCTCGGAGGTCCTTCTTTTGATATCGTCGAAATTTAATACGTAACAATATACTATCATGATTAACAAGATAAAGGAAGCTGCTGCGTACCTTAAGTCGCAGTTCTCAGCACAGCCTCGAGTGGGCATCATACTTGGAACTGGTCTTGGTGGACTAGTCAACGAGATCAAAATCGAAAAGTCAATAGACTACAAGGAGATTCCTCACTTCCCTGTCTCTACAGTGGAGGGCCATAGCGGTCGCCTCATCCTTGGCACCATCGGCGGCGTACCAGTTCTAGCCATGCAGGGTCGTTTCCACTACTACGAGGGATACACAATGCAGCAGGTTACTTTCCCTGCCCGCGTAATGAAGGTTTGCGGTATCAATACATTGTTCGTCTCTAACGCTAGTGGCGGTCTTAACCCTTCTTTCAAAGTTGGAACAATCATGGTCATCAAGGACCATATCAATATGTTCGGCACTAATCCTCTTATCGGCCCTAATATGGCTGAGTTCGGCCCACGTTTCCCAGATATGTCTGAGGTATACAGCAAGAGACTCCGCAAAAAGGCGTTCGAAATCGCAGAACGTGAGAATATACACCTCCTCGATGGCGTATACGTGGGTACCACTGGTCCTACATTCGAGACTCCTTCTGAGTACAAAATGTTCCGCCTCTTAGGCGCAGACGCAGTGGGTATGTCTACCGTTCCTGAGGTTATAGTAGCCCATCACGCCGGCATGGAGGTATTCGGCGTATCTATCATTACCGATTCTGGAGTACCAGGAGAGATCGTAGAGGTCAGCCACGAAGAGGTTCAGAAAGTGGCCGCAGCCGCAGAGCCTAAAATGACAAAGATCATCGCTCAGTTGGTTCAGGAACTGGATAAGTAAATCCTATTCTACATTAATATACAAGGGAGGAGGTCATACCACGACTTCCTCCTTTTTTTATATGCCACACGTAGGCAATATTTAAAAAACTGCGAGCAACCTTAATGCTCTCTTATATCACAAAGTATACAGCAATAAAAAAGCTCCCTTCCAAAAAGGAAAGAGAGCTTTTATATTAACTATCAAATATTTACTTCTGCTTAGAAGAGGCCCATCTTTACTGCAAGCATGAGTACCGCATAACCGAGAACGATACCAATGAGGCCTACAATGATACCTACCTTTGCCATCTGGCTCTGATTTACAGCACCAGTTGCATGTGCAAGAGCATTTGGAGGTGTAGAGATTGGAAGTGCCATAGCCAACGAAGCCGAGATAGCAACACCAACAAGCATTGTAACTGTACCACCAAGATCAGCAATTGCATCACCCATACCTGTTGCGATAGCTGCCAAGATTGGAACCAACAACGCCGCAGATGCAGTGTTACTCATAAATGTAGACATTACGCAGCAGAGCAAACCTGATGAAGCAAATACTACCCAAGGCTCCCATGAATCGAATGGAATAGATACTACGAAATGCTCTGCAAGACCACTCGCGTTGAGTGCTACACCAAGAGCAAAACCACCAGCTACAAGCCAGAGCACATCCCAGTTGATCATCTTCAACTCTTCCTTTCCGATAATACCTGTAATACAGAATACTGTCAAAGGAATAAATGCGACTACGTTAGCATTGAGGTTTGTCTTCTTATCAAGCAACCAGAGCAATACTGTAACAGCAAATGTTACATATACAATGATAGACTTCTTATCCTTACGCCACTTACCCTCGATGTTAAGATCAATCTCCTTCTGTGTGAATGGGAAGAACTTAAGCAACAAGAAATATGAGATAACCAAAAGAACGAGTACAAATGGTACCATGATCATCATCCACTGACCAAAACCAATCTCGTTGTCTGGCATCGACTCTGCCAAATATCTCAAAGCAATAGCATTTGGAGGTGTACCGATTGGTGTACCGATACCACCAATATTAGCGCCCAATGGAATAGCCATTGTGAGTGCAATACGACCCTTACCCTCAGGTGGAAGTGTCTTAAGCACTGGAGCAATGATAGCAAGCATCATAGCCGCAGTAGCTGTGTTACTCATAAACATTGAGAGAACAGCTGTTACCATCAAGAAACCAATCAACACCATCTCCGACTTACGACCGAATGGCTTCAAAACCACACGGGCAATATTTACGTCGAGACCTGTTCTTGTAGCAGCAATAGCCAACGCAAATCCACCCATGAAGAGCATTACGATAGGGTCAGCCCAAGCCGCCATGATATCCTTATAAGCAATAGGTGTACCGAACAACTCTGTTCCAGCAGCTGCCTTAAACGGAGCAAACATACTGCTTGAGACTGTTACAAGCAAAAGACCCATAATGAGGACCGATGTTGTCCAAATAGGAATTGCCTCGAAAATCCACATTAAAGCGGCAAAAATAAAGATTGCGATTACTCGCTGCTCGATGACGGTCAACCCATCAATCCCATAGCATTCAGCAGGTAGCATCCATGCCACCAAAGAGAGAACTATCGCTATGATTAGCTTGATAAGCTTACTCTTTTCCATTGTTATGTTTTTATCTAGTATTTATTATTGTTTATCTACAGATTAGATATCCGTAATCGTGAAAAACGATTGCAAAGATTGCTAATAAATAGATAATAGGCAAATTATTTGGACATAATAATTAAAAAGTTTCTTACTTGTTCATCAGCACCGCTGCTTTCTCTCCGCCAATAGTGAGTTTCAGTACTCCCTTTTTTATCTTTGGCTGCGATTTCAAAACACCTCCATCCTTTGTGTCAGAGAGCATTTCTATAGTCGCACCCTTGCCGAAAATATCATCAATATTAAGGGTTATTTCACGGTCGCCTTTCTCTCCATTTGTTACAGCAAGATACCACTTGTCGCCACTACGACGCGCTAGTACTATATATTTACCTGGGTAACCATCAACAAATTTTGTCTCGTCCCATTCTGTAGGAACATCGGTAAGGAACTCTAAACACTCTTTTGGAGCATCTTCCAAGTTATTGGGCGCCAAAGCAAAATTCTGTATGGCGTTCTGGAAAAGAATACACGACGAGAGCTGGAAGACATCGCTCGTACGACGGTAGGTGCCACTGTTGTTGCTCTTATGCATTCTCTTGTTCATGAAACATCCTCCGTATTCCATAGAACCTATCGCATTACGAACGAATGGGTACATGGTGGTACGGAAACCCTCTTGGTCGCAGTTATGCTGACCGAAAATCATGTTTTCCGACGCAAGAACAGCTTCAGAACCAGCATAATTAGGATACATGCGCTCCCAACCTCTAGGAATAGTACACCCATGGAAGATTACCATCAACCCATTATCATCAGCATCACTCAATATATCCTCGTATAGTCTCATCGTCTCTTGCTTGTCACCGCCAAAGAAATCAACCTTGATACCCTTGACCCCAAGAGATTTCATCCATTTCATCTCTTTTTTACGCACAAGCGCCCTGTCCATACAGTGAATAGGCCCTTGAACTATATCGTTCCAATATCCAGACGAAGAGTACCACAAGAAAACATCTACCCCCTTGGAATGTGCATACTTGATAAGTTCTTCTATTTTCTCCTTTCCTATATTCGTGTCCCACCAGTTGTCTACTAGTACATACTGGAACTTCATAGCAGCTGCCAAGTCAACATATTTGACTTGGTCTTCAAAGTTGATCGACTCATCTTGCCAAAGAATCCAACTCCATGTCCCTTTGCCTGCCTTGAACGCATTTTCCGACTCATAAATCGGATCTACAAGTGCCCAAGTAATGGTAGACTCTATAATAGGTTTAAGGGTATTGCCAAGGGTAATGGTTCTCCAAGGCGTAGCACCTGGCAGTGAAAATGCTGGCTCAACAGTACCATTGCCATTATTCTCTTCTGGCATAGGAAATTCCACTAAAAATACACCATTGACATTATTGGAGAGGTGCGATGCACAGTATTTTGAATCAACTCCTGTCTCGGATACAAGAGCCCAACCATTATTTGGCAAATGGAAGAGACATGGGAACGTGAAGCCATGGTTAAACTTAGAGTATGCATTTAATGGAGCATCGGCTACATATTCTTCTTCGTAAGATGGCTTAGTGCGCTTCCAACCTACCATCGCGTCAGATTGTGGGCACATAAATGTTGTCGTCTCTTTTGGGAAACGGAATCCTGATGCTTCTGAGAAAATACGCGTAGATCCTGTCTCTCTACTTTTAGGCATTATATATCTGAATGCTACATCTTGATTTGTAATGGCGAACTGCACATCTATTGGCAACTTGTCGGCATTTACAAGATTTACTGTGAGCTCATTTGCATCGTAATGTACCTGTGAGGCCTTGATACGGGTCTGCGCAAAATCTTTCTTAACAGCATCAACCTTGTGCCCCACGATATTCAAACCACTACGGAAATCACCACTGGAGGCACTGAGTCCTAATGGAGAATCCAACAAATAGTCGACACCACCTACCTTTATACCATAGGTGAGAAAACCTAACGCATCAGTTTTAACGGTCACCTGTATATTTCCATCTGGACTGAATGCTTCGAGCGACTTCTGCGCGAAAGAATAGGTAGCTCCAAGTGCTACCATAGCGAGCGCAGCAAAAGCTCTTTTCAATTTGTTATGCATAGAGAATTTTATTTTGTCTTAAATATCAATGCGAAAAGAATAGTCACTACCATACTGTAGCCGGCGAAGATAGTCCAACACATCTTCCATCCCTCCATAACTAGCTCAGGATCGGTCTCGGAATAGACATAATTATTGACAATGAGTCGCGCTATATGCATACCTATAGTAGCACCAAGTCCATTGGTCATCATCATAAAAAGACCCTGAGCACTCGAACGCATAGAGGCATCTGTCTCATTATCAACAAAAAGAGAACCAGATATATTGAAGAAGTCAAATGCGACTCCATATACTATCATGGAGAGAATAATAAATAGTACCCCGGGGAATGTAGGGGAACCTATGGCAAAGAACCCAAAACGTCCTACCCACGCTAGCATAGCAATGAGCATAATGGTTTTAATACCAAACCTTCGCAATACGAAAGGTATCAAAAGAATACATAAAGTTTCACTCAACTGCGAGAGCGAAATCAATATATTGGCATGGTCTACAAAGAACATCCCCTTGTACTCTTCTATATTTCCAAAAGCAGAGATAAATGGACTAGCATAACCATTGGTAATCTGCAAAGAGACACCAAGTAGCATTGAGAAGAGGAAGAATAGCGCCATCTTGCGCTTTTTGAACAACTTGAAGGCGGTCAAGCCGAAGGCTTCGGACAAACTACGCTTCTGCCCACCCTTATTTACAGGACATTTTGGCAACGTAAGGGCATAGAACATCATAACTATTCCCCACGCCGCACTGACAAAGAACTGACCAGGCGTACGCTGCAACCCTGTAAGGTCGACTATAATCATCGAGACAATAAAGCCCACTGTGCCGAAAAGTCGTATAGAGGGGAACGACTTGACTGTATCTAGTCCATATTTCTTGAGCGCAGTATAACTGGCGGAATTGACAAGCGCAATGGTAGGCATGTAGAACCCTACAGCAGCAAGATAGGCTGGGAATAGATCCATAAACGTGACATCATCACCCAAACGAATACCTGTTATACCCAGATATATCATCAGCGCAGCCGATACAAAATGACAAAACGACAACAATCGCTCTGCACGCACCCACCTATCGGCAATTATACCCATCAGGGCCGGCATAAAAAGAGATACGATACCTTGTACCGAATAGAAAATAGCAATGTCTGGACCTAGGTTAACTCTATCGAGATAACTTCCCATCGACGTGAGGTAAGAACCCCATATAGCGAATTGTAGCCAAGATAGGACTATAAGACGCAATCTAATATTTCCTTCACCTTTCATACTCCCAAAGTTAGCATAATTTTACTTCAATGAGAACACTCTCCTCGCATTCTCATCTGTTATTCGCTCTACTTCATCACAACTTATCTCATAAATATCCGACAGGAATTCTATGACATGAGTGAGATACGATGGCTCATTACGCTTACCTCGCAGTGGTGTCGGCGCCAGATATGGGGCATCTGTCTCTATAACTATACGCTGTATATTGATATGCTTGACTATCTCTGGCAACGTAGATTTCTTATAAGTAAGGGTACCCCCGATACCTAGTACTAAATGGGGGAACATCGACAGCGCCTTCTCTGCATCTTCTATCGACCCAGAAAAACAGTGCAGAGAGCCATATATATCGTCCTTGCCAAATTTTGAAATAATAGGCCAAAACTCATCATACGCATCTCTGATATGCATAGAGACTGGCTTACCTAAATCGCGGGCCAACAATAATTGCTTTTCAAACGCCACTCGCTGAGCCTCTATTGTATCATCGCCATAATGCAGATCGAGTCCTATCTCGCCAACTCCCACTATCTTGTCGGCCGACATCTGGATACGTGACAGAATATTCTCCAACTGCTCTTCCCATCGTTCTGCCTCTATATCAGTAGGATGCAAACCAAACATCGGATAACACACCGAAGGGTACTTGTCACATAGAGTTTCTACCTCGTCAATACTTCGCTCATTTGTCGCTGGAAGTATAATGCCTTTGCAGTTCGACTCGACTGCTCTCCTGATTACGAGGTCAATATCCTGAGTAAACTCTGCCCCGTAAATATGTGTATGTGTGTCAATCATTTTTCTGCCGTTATCACTTACGCCCAAAATCTGCAGGTATCTCCCCCCAGACTTCAGTCGGCCATTTTACCAATGGGGTGCGGAACGTATTCGCCTTAAGCCAATCTTCTGCTCGCTTAACCAACTCGAAGAGTTTTGCAGTCCTAGGTGTAAATTCAAGTTTTGTCTTGCATTTGCATTGCTTCACCCACGACATGGCTATCTTGGAATCGGAGTATATGGTAATGTCGTCAAATTTTTGCTGCAACATATCTTGCTGCTTTTTCAGCAAACTCATACCATGTACTATAGCAAGGAACTCTCCTATATTATTGGTGCCAAGATCAAATTTCATGTGAAATATCTCTTTCTTGTCCCACAACGAGACACCTCGGTACTCCATAACGCCTGGATTACCAGAGCATGCAGCATCTACCGCTATAGCTCTGATAAGTGGCTGCTCTGTAGGTGCCACATCGGGTTTTGCCTTGCGGGTAGCTGTTATATACGCCGGAACCTTAGGTGGACCAGCCGCATATGCCTCTTCAGCCTCTGCCTCAGTAGCATACCCCTTGAAACGAGCATCTGCAAAACCTTGTATCTGCTCTTTCGCAGATGCCCAGTCAGTATATATCCCTGGAGTTCTCCCTCTCCAGACCACATAAAATTTACTTCCTTTAGCCATTGTTAGTTAGCCGCTTGAGCACTCAGCAATATAGCTAGATTGGCAGTGAAGAGTTTCACCGATATAGCCAAAAGTATAACGCCGAAGAACTTCTTGAGTACATATATGCCGCCCGACCCCATCAAACGCTCCAAAAACTTGGCAGAACGTATCACAAAGAAGGCAAATATCATATTGAGTACTACCGCAATAAGAATATTCACAGTATCAAACTCTGCTCGTAGTGTCAGCAGTGTCGTAAAGGTACCAGGACCTGCCATCAACGGAAATGCTATCGGCACAATAGATGCCCCCGCAGGAGAATCTTGCTTGAAAAAGTCCGTACCAAGTACCATCTCTAGTCCAATAATGAAAAGTACAACCGCACCAGCCACAGCAAATGAGTTGATATCAACGCCAAAGAGCGAAAGTAATCCTTGCCCCAAGAACATGAAGGCAACGAGCAGCACGAATGCAACACTCACCGCTTTCCAGGGATTAATTACAGTACCCTTGCTGCGAATGGCAATAATTACTGGCAATGAGCCAAGTACATCTATTACAGCAAAAAGAATAATGGTTGCAGAGAGTGTCTGAAGACACATGTCTTGAATTACAGCGAAGTCCATTTTAGTTATATTTTACACAAATAACCCGATAATGTTATAATCTTAACACTGCAAAGTTATACGATTTAGTAATACATCGTACACCCCCATTGTTCAATTTTTCTTAAATAGCCGTATTATCGCAATTTTTAATCTGTCTCTCTATACTTAAACTCTCTCCAATAGGCTTTCTCGTCTGCCGACATCTTTTCACAGGCATAACTGAGCATCACGGATGGCATCTTCTTGATGTGCTGACGGAGGAATGAATCCAATTCCGCCTCTCCCCCAGCCTTGTACATTTCTCGCAGCATCCAACCAGCGGCTTTATGGAGAAGATTCTGCTTTGAGGAGAGGAGACACTCTGCCCTGCTCATTACCATGTCGAAACGACCGTTCCTAAGTGTCATCCATGTCGATAGCATAGCTATACGTCTTTGCCAGAGGGCATCGTCTCCCAACCGTATCCATTTGTCCATCAGGTCGTCTTCTGGATGCGCCACCTCCCAATTGCCTACTATCTTTATTGCCGAGAGGTCGACCAAATCCCAATTGTTGATATATGGGTGTAAGGAAAGATATAGACGTACAATCTTCTCCATCTCCTTATCATCTTTCTTCTTATATGCCTTGAGCATCTTTTCGACCATTATCAGCAACCCACACAAGCGCACCTCGTGCCACTCGTCCTTGGCAAGTGTGGCAGCAACCTCAAGCGAGGTACTCTTCCAGGCCTCCTTGACTACCAGTCTGACATTGGGATTCATTACGCCTAGGAACTTATCTCCCTCTCCATAATCTCCCTTACCCGTCTTGAAAAATCGCATCTGTATCTTGGATTGCTTCTCACTTCCAAGCTCCAGCAACGTAGCTTTTATATCTTCAGCCGTAGTACAAGGGGTATCAATATTCTCTTTTTTCATAACCATTATATTCTAACACAATAAAAAAGAGTCCCAAACAAAATGTTCAGGACCCTCATTATCTTATTCAGCCTTACTATTAGATAGCCTTGAAGATTACAGTTGCGTTGTGACCACCGAAACCGAATGTGTTCGATAGTGCAGCACGTACCTGACGCTTCTGTGCCTTATTGAAAGTAAAGTTGAGCTTATTGTCAATCTCAGGATCGTCCTCAAAGTGGTTGATTGTTGGAGGAATCACACCATCTGTGATTGTCTTCACACAAACCAATGCCTCGAGAGCACCAGTAGCACCGAGCAAGTGACCAGTCATAGACTTTGTAGAACTGATATTGAGCTTGTAAGCAGCATCGCCAAATACCTTAGCAATAGCCTTGCACTCACCCTTGTCACCTTGTGGTGTTGATGTGCCATGAACATTGATATAATCAATATCCTCAGGCTTCAAGTTGGCATCCTTCAACGCAGCAGCCATTACACGTGCAGCACCGTCACCCTCTGGATGAGGAGCAGTCATGTGGTAAGCATCAGCTGAGTAACCAGCACCTACCATCTCTGCATATATCTTAGCACCACGAGCCTTAGCGTGCTCATACTCCTCAAGGATCAAGCAAGCACCACCTTCACCCATAACAAAGCCATCACGATTCTTGTCGAATGGACGAGAAGCTGTCTTTGGATCGTCATTACGTGTAGAGAGAGCCTTCATTGATGTAAAACCACCAAGACCTGGAACAGTAACAGGAGACTCTGAACCACCACTTACTACTACCTGTGCCTTACCCAAACGGATAAGATCAAATGCTGTAGAAAGAGCTGTTGTTGAAGAAGCACAAGCCGAAACAGTACCATAGTTAGGACCGCCGAAGCCGTACTTGATAGAAATCATACCTGGAGCGATATCAGCAATCATCTTAGGTATGAAGAAAGGGCTGAATCGTGGTGTACCATCGCCTGTAGCCCACTCGCACGAACCCTCGTGGAATGTCTGCAAACCACCAATACCAGCGCCCCAGATTACGCCTACCTGATTTTTGTCTATTGACTCAGCATCTAAATTGGCATCTGCGATAGCCTCATCAGCTGCTACCATTGCGTACTGGCAGAACAAGTCCATCTTGCGGGCGTCCTTGCCAAAGCGCGCATTCGAATCAAAGTCTTTAACCTCGCAGGCAAAAGTACATTTGAATTGCGAAGCGTCAAAGCGTGTTATAGTCCCTGCTCCACTAACGCCATCTACTAGGTTCTTCCATGTTTCAGGCACGTCATTGCCGAGCGGCGTGATAGCACCGAGACCTGTAACTACTACTCTTTTCAACTCCATAAATTCTATATAATGAATTAACGTTCAAAATAAAAAAGGAGCATCCTACTGGTCGGATGACCGAGGATACTCCAATGCGATCGAGATATTACTTCTTTGCGTTCTCGATGAACTCGATAGCGCTACCTACTGTCTGAATCTTCTCAGCGTCGCTGTCAGCAATCTTAATACCAAATTGCTTCTCAAACTCCATGATCAACTCAACTGTGTCGAGTGAATCTGCACCAAGATCATTGGTGAAGCTAGCCTCAGGTGTTACCTCGTTCTCTGCAACACCGAGCTTGTCAACGATGATTGCGGTTACTTTTTCTGCTACTTCTGACATAGCTTTTCTGAATTTAAATTAGTAAATATTTGTTCGTTTGTTCAAAATTATCTCTAAACAACTGCGCAAAGTAAATAATTTCCTTTCGCCTATTCAAACTTTCTAGCAAAAAAATGACCTTTCCAATGCAAAGTTTTCAAACCTATATTACTCAACTGCCTATATATCAATACATTATACAAATAGGTAAAAATACCCATATAGAGTGCAAAAATCTCTAAAACAACAAGAAATTAGCCCATATAACATATATTAGAAGAAAAATAGCTATCTTTGAGCCTAAATAATAGACTAAACATTTAATCTCAAATAAAAGTCATGACTGTAATTGACAATTTCAATTTCAAGGGTCTTAAGGCTATCGTGCGCGTTGACTTCAACGTACCTTTGAACAAGGAGACTGGTAAGGTTTCTGATGACACTCGTATCCGTGGTGCTCTTCCTACAATCAAGAAGATCGTTGAGGACGGCGGTGCAGCTATTCTTATGTCACACATGGGCAAGGCTAAGGGCGTTGATCCAAAGCTTTCTCTCTCTCAGATCATCTACAAGATCGAGGAGAACCTCGGTGGCAAGAAGGTACTCTTCTGCGACGACTGTATGAAGGCTGACGAGGCTGTTAAGAACCTCAAGATGGGCGAGATCCTTCTCCTCGAGAACCTCCGTTTCTACGCTGAGGAAGAGGGTAAGCCACGTGGCATCGACAAGGAAGATCCTAACTACGATGCAGCTAAGAAGGAAATGAAGGCTAAGCAGAAGGACTTCGCTAAGAAGCTCGCTTCATACGCTGACGTATATGTAAACGACGCATTCGGTACAGCTCACCGTGCTCACGGTTCTACAGCTGTTATCGCTGATTACTTCACAGAGGACAAGAAGATGTTCGGCTTCCTCATCAACAAGGAGCTCACAGCTATGGATAAGGTCCTCAACGAGGCTCAGCGTCCATTTACAGCTATCATGGGTGGTGCTAAGGTATCTGATAAGATCGCTATCATCACTAACCTCCTCGACCGTGTTGACAACCTCATTATCGGTGGCGGTATGACATACACATTCGTTAAGGCTATGGGTGGTCAGATCGGTAACTCTCTCTGCGAGGCTGACAAGCTTGACCTTGCTAAGGAGATCCTCGAGAAGGCTAAGGCTAAGGGCGTTAAGGTATACTTGCCAACTGACGCTGTTAACGCTGACAAGTTCGACAAGGACGCTAACACAAACATCTCTGCTACAGACAAGACTCCTGACGGCTGGATGGGTCTCGATATCGCTGATGAGACAATCAAGACTTACTCAGAGGTTATCGCTTCTTCTAAGACAGTTATCTGGAACGGTCCTATGGGCGTATTCGAGATGGATAAGTTCGCTAAGGGTACTTCTGCAGTTGCACAGGCAGTTGCTAAGGCTACACAGGACAACGGTGCATTTACTCTCATCGGTGGTGGTGACTCAGTTGCTGCTATCAACAAGAACAAGCTCGCCGACAAGGTATCTTACGTATCTACAGGTGGTGGTGCTATGCTCGAGTACATGGAGGGTAAGGTTCTTCCAGGTATCAAGGCTATCCGCGGTTGCTAATCCCAATCTCAGATATAAATACCAAGAGAGGCTGAACATCTGTTCGGCCTCTCTCTTTTTATACCTATATTATATAGGAATAGCGATTTTCTACTTACTAGAATAGTGCGCAAAAATAAAAAAACTGCGAGCAAACACTACACTCCCTTATATCAGAGACTACCCTCGCTATATACAGAATAGTACTTCACACTCGCTCTATTTCTCTTTCCCAAAATCCTGAACGCAGTTATTCCTGTATTGCTTATGTGGCTGTATCGAGAGCCCCATAAGGTCGTATTTCTCCGAGAGAATATTCTTTCTGTGACCCACACTTGGAACGCCTTCGTCCAACAGCAATTGCAATACTACCGACAACGCATCGGATGGACCATAGTTGCAGTTCTCCGCACAAGCTCGCATATCGGCATATTTAGCTATTCTCTCCTTTGACGACATTCCGTTAAGGGAGGCATGACCCGTACGCCCGCTGTTGCCCATCTCTACAGCATGCTCTTTGGCTGCCAAAAACAAGCGCAAGTCGGGCTTAAGCATAGGCAACCCCTTGATTCCTGCAAGATCATTCTTCAACGAGGCATAATAATTCTGATCTGCCGACACAACATCGAAATATGGCTCTACAAAGGTGCGCAGAAACTTCTGACCGTCAAGTCGCGCAAGATTGGTATATAAATAGGCCAACCTCTCTTGCTGTGTCAGTGGCAAGGTAGGATCTGTAGCAACATTCGCCTTGGCTATCTCTTCTGCTGTCCACTGCGAGCAGGTAACGTCGACAGCCAACGATGGGATGCTGGAGAACATAACCGCACAGTCGTGTGTCATGAACGACTTGTTGAGGACCGATTCTACACCTATATGTGTATAGTTTTTATTTGAAATAGCCCCTACAAAACCTTCATCAAGAAACTCTTCTACAATGAATGCCATAGGTTCCTTGAGGGCCGTTATGGCTTTTACATCCAGCGACTGCGCATCTGGAACCATATCTGTTGCCTTGTTGAATGCCTCTCCTATCGTATTTGGCGTCTCAACAATAGCTCTACAATATAAATAAGCTGCCGCTTGCAGTCCCTCATGCTTGCCGAAAGGTCTCATCCCCTTTATAGCCGACATGGACTGAAGAATCTTGGGATATTCTGCTTTCCTGTAGTTGTTGGCATCACAGAATGGCTTAACATGATTCTGCGCAAACGCCTTACCATCCTGTCGTATCTGATTCATATAGTCAAATAGCGTACTCTCCCAATCGGACATACTGCCTACGCTTTGAGCATTTACCATGAGAGATGCTCCGCCGACCGCCATAGCAAGAATAAACTTGTAAAATAATGTCTTCATTTAATCTAGTGTTTTAAACCGTATCTATTTATATACAGCCAAAGATAATAAAAAAGTCGTCTCTTCCCATTAAGAAAAGAGACGACAACATAACAATATGAATATGAAATACTAGACTACTAGTTATTTTACCTCCCAGATCTCGTTTGTTTCAAGGAGCTCTGCAAAGTTGTGATACTTCTTCGCAGCCTTTACCTCTTCAATCTGAGCCGATACAGCATCGTCGTATGTAGGAGCATCAACGTCACGGATTACACCGAGTGCTACTGGGAAGTCAGGACCCTCCATGAGCGCAAGCTTTAATTGGAGTGTATTGTCCTCACACTTAGCATCGTGTACGAGAATATCCTTCTCTGTAATACCGTTCTCGCCAAGCTTAACTACCTTGATGCCGAAGCCTTCCTGCATGAGACCAAACTCGTTGTTCTCACCGAAAATCATAGGCTTACCATGCTGGAGGTAGATAGCGTTCTTAGCACGACCTGCCTTGTCATATACTGCACTGTGTGTACCATCGTTGAAGATTACACAGTTTTGGAGAATCTCACATACTGCAGCACCCTTGTGGTTGTATGCAGCCTTGAGGATCTCTACTGTACCTGCTGCATCTGTTGCAACGGCACGTGCAAAGAAGTGACCTCTAGCGCCGAAGCAGAGCTCTGCTGGACGGAATGGATCCTCTACAGTACCGTAAGGGCTCGACTTAGAGACGAAACCACGAGGCGATGTAGGAGAATACTGACCCTTTGTCAAACCATAGATACGGTTGTTCAAAAGAATCATGTTGAGGTTGATATTTCTACGGTTAGCGTGGATGAAGTGGTTACCACCGATAGCGAGACCATCACCATCACCCGAAACCTGCCATACAGTCAAATTAGGATTAGCAACCTTAGCACCTGTCGCAATAGCAGCAGCACGACCGTGAATTGTGTTCATACCGTATGTAGCCATATAGTGTGGCAAACGGCTTGAACAACCAATACCCGAGATAACAGCTGTATCCCATGGAGCTACACCAATCTCTGCCATTGCCTTCTGAAGTGAAGCAAGGAAGAAGTGGTCACCACAACCTGGACACCAACGAGGTTGACCTTTTTTGAAATCTTTTATATCGAAAGCCATCTTGTTTCTTATTTAAGAGTTAAACGTTAGTGTAATTGTGATTACAACTTATTAAATGCCTCTACGAGTTCTGCCACTACGAATGGCTGACCCTTAACCTCATTGAACTGATATGGATTGAAGCCGTCGATCTTCATTCTGAGGAAACCAGCGAACTGTCCCATATTCTGCTCAGCTACAACTACCTTAGGATACTTCTTCAATACCTCTGCTGTATTCTTTGGTAGTGGGTTGATGTACTTGAAGTGTGCAAGGGCAACCTTCTTGCCTGCAGCACGCATCTCATCCATTGCCGAGTGGAGGTGACCGTATGTACCACCAAAGCCTACGATGAGAAGTTCAGCATCGTCCTTATCACCAAGTACCTCTACATCTGGAACCTGAATCTTGTCGATCTTCTCCTGACGGAGACGTGTCATCAAGTCGTGGTTCTCAGGATTTGTCGAGATAGCACCTGTCTTGTTGTCCTTCTCAAGACCACCGAGAATATGCTGGAAGCCCTCACGACCAGGTACAGCCCAGTAGCGGCTACCCTCTGCATTACGCATATATGGTGTCCATGTACCCTTCATCTCTTCTGGTACATAAGGAGGATTGATAGCAGGGAACTCTGCAAGGTTTGGCAACTTGAATGCACCAGAACCGTTGGCAATGAATGCATCAGTCATCAAAACAACTGGAGTCATGTGCTCGAGAGCAATCTTACAAGCGTTGTAAGCAGCATCAAAGCAATCTGTTGGAGATGTAGCCGCAATTACAGGCATTGGGCTCTCGCCGTTACGACCGAACAAGCACTGGAGAAGATCTGTCTGCTCCGACTTCGTAGGAAGACCTGTAGCAGGACCACCACGCTGAACGTCGAGTACTACAAGAGGCAACTCCATGATAACTGCCAAGTTCATAGCCTCTGACTTCAAACAGATACCAGGACCTGATGTAGAAGTAACAGCCAAAGCACCGGCGAATGCTGCACCTACTGCTGAAGCGCAACCTGCAATCTCGTCCTCGCACTGTACTGTAGTAACACCGAGTGACTTATGCTTTGAGAGCTCATGAAGAACGTCTGTAGCTGGTGTGATAGGATAAGAACCGAGGTAAAGCTTAAGACCAGCCTTCTCAGCTGCAGCAATAAGACCGTAAGCTGTAGCTTTATTACCCATGATATCCATGTAACGACCAGGAGTCTTCGACTTAGACTCAATCTTATATGTATGTGCTACGCTAGCATGTGTATTAGCTCCGTAGTCATAACCTGCTTGAATAACCTTGATGTTTGCGTCAGCTACACCTGGCTTCTTAGCGAACTTTGCCTGAAGCATCTGTGCAATGATGTTCAAGTCGCGGTTGAACAACCAGCAAACCAAACCGAGGGCGAACATATTACGGCACTTAAGCATTGCCTTTGGCTCCATACCTGAATCTGCCAAGCAATCCTTAACCATCGTTGTGATAGGACAAGCAATAACATCATTCTTGATACCCATCTCAGCGATAGGATCCTCTGTCTTGAACTCTGCCTTCTCTAAGTCAGCCTTCTTGAAGGCATCTGTATCGATGATGATACATGCTGTAGACTTAGCGTACTTATATTGTGTCTTGAGCGCTGCTGCATTCATTGCAACAAGCACGTCGCACTTATCGCCAGGAGTATATACCTTATTAGATCCAATGTGTACCTGGAAACCAGAAACACCTGTAAGCGAACCCTGTGGGGCGCGGATATCTGCTGGATAGTCAGGGAAGGTACAAATGTCATTACCTACGGTAGCCGAAACAGTGGAAAACATGTTTCCCGCAAGCTGCATACCGTCTCCAGAGTCACCACTGAAGCGTACAGCTACACTGTCTAGCTCCTTAACGATGATTTTGTCTGCCATATTGTTATCGTATTATATTGTTATTTGACTACAAAATTATGAATAAATTCTCATTACCTGTATCAGTGAAACACGTAAATTTGTGCTAAAAAATGCAATTTCGCGTTATTTTATGCATAAATAACGACTTTTGAGTGAATATTTATTCGCATATACTTTAACCGAGACGTGATATACGTAATATATAGCCACAGCAATACCCCAAAACAAGCGAAAATAACCAATAAAACACCCTCAAAACGACAATGCAAAATTACAAATACGTGAAAGCGCACTGTCTCCAAATGTCTCCAACCGTCTCTGAAAGTCTCCAAAAGTCTCTATACACACCCCCAAATAACAAAAGAACCCCAGCAATCATCAGATCACTGAGGTTCCATAATTTAAGTGGCGGCTACCTACTCTCCCACATTGTGGTGCAGTA
>JAKSLE010000010.1 GCA_024401365.1 Bacteroidales bacterium
GAGCCAAGCCTCACGATAGTCGAATCGAGGGTTTCCGAACCAACCGTGACCGCCGTAGGGTAGAGGAGCATAGTGACAGATTGATAGATCCGTTATTAAATTATTATGTCTGAACAACAGAACAGGGATTGTGAGGAATACAATGATAATGATTAATCCTCTATTACCATAACGAAACCGCCGCGAGCCGCCAAGGAGACAGATTCAGGCAATGTAGTATTCGTCTTGATATCGAAATTTTCAGGTCTAGGGTATCCGCACGAAGGGTCTGTATCAGGTCCGTCTGTAATGAGAAGATTGACATGAGCATTCGGGGACAAGGCTAAGCGCGAAAGATTTAGTGTCAATGGCATATTCCCATCTGTACCATTGATACCTGCTATGTACCACTTATTGCCAGAGCGACGAGCTACGACTACGTGGTTGGTAGGGTAACCAGAGATTAATTTGCTATCGTCCCATGCTACGGGGATTGTAGACATATACTGCTTAGCCTCCTCGGGGAGAGCGTAGAAGCCCTCTGGTCGGTCGGCCCAATGCTGGATACCGCTCTCGTAGAGTACAGCCAGGGCCAGCTCGTGAACGTTAGTTGTGGTATGAGGGTGTTGAGAATGCGTAAATGCCACTGGGGTATAATCCATAGGCCCTATTACGTTACGAGTGAAAGGAGAAATAGTATTCCACTCGGCGCCGTGGATAGTCATATCTCCGCGGTTATTGTACCATTCGGCGCCATATATACCCTCCATAGACATGAGGTGAGGGTAGGTACGAGACCAACCACGAGGGGCGGTACACCCGTGGAAGTCGACCATCATCTGGTAATCAGCTGCATCCTTAAGTATATCCAGGTAATACTTCATCATCCACTGTTTATCAGACTCGAAGAAATCGATTTTCACTGTTTGTATACCCAAAGACTTAAGCCACTCGAACTCCTTGACGCGGTTTTCGTGAGTAAGCATACGATCCTTAGGGGTAGACTGCACCCAAGTATGGTTTCCTCCGGAGTTGTACCACATAGCGAGGCCCACACCCTGATCCTTAGCATATCGGCAAAGATCCTCCAAGTTGCCTCCATTAGCCATACGGTCCCACTCCCAATCGATGAGGAAATACTCCCAACCCATGTTTTTAGCGAGGTCCACGAAAGAAGTCATGACCTGGTAATCGAGAGATCCATGATTAAAAGACCAGTAAGCCCAAGCAGAGCGGCCAGGCTTGATCCATGAGTCGTCCTTTATGATACTAGGGCGTGAGATATCCTCTACGAGAGTAGACTCGAAGATATCCGACAACTCGCCACAAATAACCACTCTCCAAGGAGACTGCCAAGTACCTGAGATAGTAGCTAGGGAATCGCCATGTTCGCGAGCCTCCCAACCCTGAGGGAAAGCCACCTTATACTGGTTGCCCCTATTTTCGAGGCGAGTAGCGCAGAAAGTCTCGTCGACATCAGCCTCAGTTATGAGAGCCCACTTCTTACCCAGGTTAAACAAGCAAGGGTATCCCCACTGGGCGTCCTTTTCGACGCCATGTTGGATAGGGAAAGGCTGTTCGTAACCTGTATTGAAAGGCATAAGCCAGCGGTCGGCCTTTTCAGGGATGCTATATGTTGTAGCCTCGTTGATAACCTTAGTAGAATCGATATCGAGGCCATTTATTGCGTAGCGGAAAGCGAAACCATCGTTATAGGCGCGGATGATTACGTCGAGAGTCTGCTTATTGGCAGTAGAGAAGGTAAAAGTACGTTCGTTGCCCTCGTTATGAGGGTGGAGGCGTTTGCCGTGCTTTACGGTATAATCCTCGGTAATACTACTAGCGCTAGAATAGCATACGAGAGTAAGATTGGAAGAGAAAGAGAAATTCTCCGTTTCGAAACCTATACGAACAGTATCGGCCACGCTATTAGTGAGGAGGTAGAACTGTCCGTGGTTATTGGCATCCTCGCAGACAGAGACTTCGACTTTGCCATTAGGTGAGCAGACGCGTCCTGAATCGCAAGAAGAGAAAAATGAGCATGCAAAGATTGAAACTGCTAATAGGAAAAGTTTATTCATGAGATGTGAGAGTAAGTTTTGTTGATATTTAACTACTTGCGAAGGTAAAGTAAAAAAGGGAGTTATGCAATCATAACTCCCTTGGATATTGAAAACTGTTAAATGTTCAATATTAGATATGAGCTGCTACCCAGTCGCCAACCTCCTTAGTACCGTAAGCCTTGTTGTTACCAGCGAGGTCCTCGGTAACGATACCGTTATCGATAGAAGCTGCAACAGCGTCGCGGATAGCCTTACCTTCGGCCATGAGACCGAAAGAAGTCTCGAACATCATAGCTGCAGAGAGGATAGTTGCGAGAGGGTTAGCGATATTCTTGCCAGCTGCCTGTGGGTAAGAGCCGTGGATAGGCTCGTATACAGAAGTGTGAACACCTACAGAAGCAGAAGCGAGGAGGCCCATAGAGCCAGCGATTACAGAAGCCTCATCTGTGAGGATATCGCCGAATGTGTTCTCAGTAACCATTACGTCGAAGTACTTAGGGTTCTGGATGAGGACCATAGCTGCTTTGTCGACGAACATATAATCGGTCTCGACATCAGGGTACTTAGGAGCGATTTCCTGAGCGACCTTACGCCAGAGGCGGCTAGAAGCGAGAACGTTAGCCTTATCGACTACAGTAAGCTTCTTGCGACGGTTACGTGCGATTTCGAAAGCCTTGATAACGATGCGCTCGATTTCAGGGCGAGTATACTTACAAGTATCGAAAGCCATATCATCCGCCTCGTGCTTCTCACCGAAGTACATACCACCAGTGAGCTCGCGGATACAGATAAGATCTGCGCCGTCTACGAGTTCGGTCTTAAGAGGAGACTTGCTGATGAGGCTCTTCCATGTCTCGACAGGGCGGAGGTTAGCGAAGAGCTCAAGTTGCTTACGCATAGCGAGGAGGCCTGTTTCTGGGCGCTCCTTAGCTGTTGGGTCGTTATCGAAACGTGGGTCACCTACTGCACCGAAGAGTACAGCATCTGACTTCATACAAACGTCGTGAGTCTCAGCAGGGTAAGCCTTACCTGTAGCGTCGATAGCGCAAGCGCCTACGAGAGCCTTAGTATAAGTAACCTTATGGCCGAACTTTTTGCATACTGCGTCAACAGCCTTAACTGCCTGGTCTACAACCTCAGGACCGATACCATCGCCTGGGAGAAGTGCAATCTTGAAATCCATTGTATACTATATGATATGTGTTTTATTATTCTGTTTTATATTCAGGCTCAACGATATTGAGCATTTTAATAGTTGCCTTGATAGCTGCCTCTGTCTGGTCGGCATCCAAACCGCGGGTTTTGAAATGCTGATCGCGGAACTGCCAAGCGATAACTGTCTCCACGAGGGCATCTGTTTTACCTCCAGGAGGGATAGAGACGTTATAATCGGTGAGGATGGGGTGTTCGCGGCCCAGTTTCTCGTATATTTTCCAGAGAGCCTTCATGAAAGCATCGTACTGTCCGTCGCCTGCGGAAGTTGCTTCATACTCCTTACCCAAGATACTTATGCGAAGGGTAGCCACAGGCTTAAGGCCTCGGGTAATAGTAAGGCTATAGTTGACTATATGGACATTATTGTGGCGATCCTCGCCGCTTTTGAGGACATCGGCTATTATGAAAGGGAGATCCTCTGTTGTCATGCTCTCCTTCTTATCGCCCAATTCGATGACGCGTTGAGTAACGCGTTTGATCTGTTCTGGTGTAAGATGGATACCCAGTTCCTCGAGGTTTTTAGCGATAGACGCCTTACCTGAAGTCTTACCGAGTGCATATTTACGGACGCGTCCGAAGCGTTCTGGGAGGAGTTGGTTGAAGTAGAGGTTATCCTTATTATCTCCATCGGCGTGAATACCTGCGCACTGGGTGAATACTGAGTCGCCCACGAGAGGCTTATTATCAGGTATTCGGATACCTGAGATAGACTCCACCATACGGCAGAGGTGAGTCAGGCGTATTTCGCGGAGGCTATTAGGGATATGGAGGTGGTCGTTGAGCAGGCCTATGACGCTAGCCAGAGGGGTATTACCTGCTCGTTCGCCGAGACCGTTGACGGTAGTATGGATACCTGTTATTCCAGCTTTTACGGCAGAATATACGTTAGCCACGGCCATATCGTAGTCGTTATGGGCGTGGAAATCGAATTTTAGTTCTGGGTAACGCTTCACCATTATCTGGCAGAACTCCAGTGTCTTATCGGGGCTCAGTACGCCTAGGGTATCAGGTAGCATGAAGTGTGCGATAGGTTCGTGTCGGAGAGCGTCGACCAGATGGAAGACATAATCGGGTGAGTGGAGCATACCATTAGACCAATCCTCCAGATAGAGGTTGACTGTAAGATCGCGCTCCTTAGCCAAAGCTATATTACGTTTGATATCCTCTATATGCTCCTCGGGAGTTTTGTGGAGTTGACCCTGGACATGTTTAAGGGAACCCTTAGAGAGAAGGTTAAGCACCTTACAACCGGCGGAAGCGATCCAATTGATAGATACGCCGTCGTCTATGAAGCCTAGTGTCTCGACCTTATTGATATAGCCATTAGCTGATGCCCAAGAGCAGATATTCTTCAAGGCTTCAAGTTCGCCTGAAGAGACACGTGCGGAAGCCACCTCAATGCGGTCGACGCGGATATCGTCGAGGAGAAGCTTAGCTATAGTAAGTTTCTCGTTAGCATTGAAAGAGACGCCGGCGGTCTGTTCGCCATCGCGTAATGTGGTATCAAGGATTTCCAGCACTGTGTGAATTTTTCGTTATGTGGGTGCGAAATTACTACTTATGCCGATGAATTGCAAGTAAATGACGCGCTCCAGACGATAGTTTTGTATTTATTTCCACTTTGTTAGCATAAATATTCGGTGCTGGAATACCGTTATGCAAAGAAATGTCGCCGTGGTATATGAACGCCTCATCCCAGAGGTCGGCATCGATAAACGTCTGCAGAGTCTGTTGTCCACCCTCGACGATAAGAGACTGTATGCCCTCGGCGTACAAAGCTGTGCATATCTGGCTAGCACGAGACGGGATAGAGGGATCCAGTTTCAGGTATTTCACGTTATTGACGGTACGTGACTTGCCATCGGTCAGGACTATTAAACCCTGCTTATCGTTCAAGAGAGACAAATCGCCGCGAAGGTTCTCATTAGGCGAGAATACCACTCTAGTGGGGTTATTGCCACTCCATTCGCGGGTAGTCAGGCTAGGGTTATCGCTATTAGCCGTTGTGCCACCTATAAGAATAGCCATCTCTTCGGAGCGTTGTTTATGGACGATACGTTTAGCCACCTCATTGGTCAGCCAGACAGGAGAGCGATCGGGTAGCGATATAAAACCGTCGGCGGACTCGGCCCATTTAAGGGTTATATAAGGGCGATGATTTTCGTGGAAGCAGAAGAAACGCTTATTCAGTTCGCGGCACTCTTTTTCGAGCACTCCCACTATAACCTCTGAGCCGGCGTTACGGATACGTTTTATGCCTTCACCCGACACTTTAGAGAACGAGTCGACGCAACCCACGACGACGCGAGGTATACCCATACGGATGATGAGGTCGGCGCAAGGGGGGGTCTTACCGTAATGAGCGCATGGTTCGAGGGAGACGTATATGGTACTCTCTTTGAGGAGATCCTTGTTCTTGACGCTGTTTATAGCGTTCACTTCGGCGTGAGGTTCGCCTGCCTTATGGTGGTAACCCTCGCCGATTATTGTATCATTATGAACGACCACTGCGCCCACCATAGGATTGGAGTAGGTACGTCCGAGGCCCTGTGCTGCCAGTTGGATGCAGCGTTGCATATACTGTTCGTCGGTCATTATGGTTTGTATTGTTTGGTACAAAGATAATCACTTTGTGGTATCGGGCTACTATAAGGGAGATATAAGGTTGCTCGCAGTTTTTTTATTTTTTGGGGATAAGAAAAGGCTTGAGTCGGGAGGACTCAAGCCTTGGTATTTATGGGTAGAAGGGATTAGATTTCTACTGCTTCGCCGTTAGGGATTATGTCGACGTACTTAGGGCCGTCGGCTGTTGGGATAAGTATAGTTAGAGGGAGGTTGAAAATCTCTGGGTCGAGAGAGCGGAGAGTCAGAGAGACTTTCGCTTTACCGTCGGCGTTACAAACCTTGATTTTGACGTCGTTGCACTCGTAGATGTAGCGAGCCACGTCGCCCATTGTAGCCACCCAGTATACGGAGCTATTATCCTGGAGGTACTGGAGGCTCTTACGGATTTCCTCGGAAGGGAATGGAGAGTATCCTGTGCCCTCATCTATTTCGTGGAAGAGGAGGTTGGACCATCCGCCCTTAGCGCGAGTATTCTCGAATATTGTCTGGAGGCTCTCGGCTGTAGTGCTATTGAAAACGCTACCGAGTGCGTGAGAGCTTACATTGGTAAAATCGATAGGAATAGAATCGTTGAGGCCCATATCTATACGTCCGTCGCAGTGGCGAGCTACGATATAATCGTCGGTAACCAACTGTATATTCTTAGGAGGGATACAGAAAGGGTAAGCTATGGTGATGCACTTATAATTGCCACCTATGACCTCCTCGATAGTAGTGCGAGAGTCGTGAAGCTCGTGTTGGGCATCTATATCGGACAACTCACCGAGGTTAGGGTGAGAGACGGTATGAGAACCTATTTCGTGGCCCTGAGCAGCTGCTGACTTGATAGCGTCGTAGTTGCCGTTGAGCCAGTTGATGACAGGGAAGAAAGTACCCTTCATATTGAACTCGTTGAGGATAGGTACGACTGTTGAGAACTGGTTAGGGCAGTTATCATCGAAAGTGTAGCTGATAGCTGCTGTTCGACCCTGAGGCCATTTACAAATGGTTATGTCCTCGGCGGATAAGCCATCGGGCGAGCTGGCATTGAAGTTGCAAGCTGACGCCAATCCGGCGATACCTGCGAGAGTTAAGAATTTGAACGTTTTCATGTTATATGTAGTAATTGGTTGAATATGCTTATTAACTAACCGACAGGGAGATTTCTGGATTAGCGTCCACAAAGCTAACAAAATTACCGCTAACTGGTATGTTAATTATTTTTTCTGGGTAAAGAATTACGTTGCGATTATTTTCCTCGTCGTAGATTTGGAAGTTGATATTAAGATATTTCTTCTTTTCTTCGGCGGAGGCGGTCACTTGGACCTTTTCGCTATTTTTTTCAATAAAATCGGCTATTGTTTCTATCAGTTCGTTGTTGATATCGTTGATATTCATGGACAAAGTAGCCTTGGTATAGCTATTAGTCTGGGACAACTCAGAGAGGTAGCATACGTTGGTGTAGGTTATACGAGGTTTATTGTCGTATTTGCCACGTCCTATATTACCCGAGATACAGACGTACGAATCCTTGGTAAAGAAGTGTCCGAAAGATGCGTGGTCCTTAGCGAAGAAGCGCAGATCATTTTTACCCTCGGCGTCCTCTATAGTAACCAAAGTCCAAGGATTACCCTTTTGAGATATTTTAGTTTCGGAATTGATCACTATACCAGCCGTAACGAATTTTTTACCCACCATAGACTCGAGGTTAGCCTCCACGAGTTGAGTTACAGGGGTATTGACAAGGTAACGCATTTCGAACTTATACTCATCCAGAGGGTGAGCGGTGAGATAGATACCTACTACCTCTTTTTCCTTATTAAGTCGTTCGAGGTCGGTCCAATGGTAATCGACGTTTGGCAATTCTGGGCGAGAAATAGATACGCTCAGGGAGTCGCCGAAGAGAGAATTCTGGCTTTCCTCCTGATCCTTTTGGAAAGACGAGCCATAGTTGACCAATATTTCCGAACCCGACATACCCTTTTGAGGGCTTATGGCGAAGAATTTTTCGCGAGGTATAGGATTAGGGAACATATCGAAAGCGCCAGCGATAGCCAAGGCCTCGACAGTCTTACGGTTACAAGCCTTTAGGTCGACGCGTTCCACGAAATCGTATATATCCTTAAATTCGCCCCCTTCGGTACGAGCCTTTATGATAGCCTCCACAGCGCCTTCGCCCACGCCCTTGACGCCGGAGAGGCCGAAAAGGATTTCGCCCTTAGCGTTAACGGTAAAGTTAAGATCAGACTCATTGACGTTAGGGCCCTTTACGGTAAGCTTCATTTCCTTACACTCATCCATCAGCTTAGTTACCTCGGTAATGGTATCCTTATTGAGCGTAAGGTTAGCAGCCATATACTCAGCGGGGTAGTGAGCCTTGAGGTATCCTGTCTGGTAAGCCACCCAAGCGTAGCACGTAGAGTGAGACTTATTGAATGCGTAAGAAGCGAAAGCCTCCCAATCCTTCCATATTTTTTCCAGCACGGCGGGGTCGTGGCCATTAGCCTGACCACCCTCGAGGAACTTTTTCTTCAAGCTCTCCAGGATAGCGAACAACTTTTTACCCATAGCCTTACGGAGCATATCCGACTCGCCTCGGGTGAAGTTAGCCAGCAAACGAGACAAGAGCATGACCTGCTCCTGGTATACGGTAACGCCATACGTATCCTTGAGGTAAGTTTCCATGACAGGGATATCGTATGTAATAGGTTCGCGACCATGCTTACGTTCGATAAAAGTAGGGATATAAGCGATAGGGCCTGGACGGTAGAGGGCGTTCATGGCGATGAGGTCGGTAATGACAGTAGGTTGCAGTTCCCTCAAGTATTTCTGCATACCAGGGGATTCGAACTGGAAGATACCGATGGTGCGGCCCTCGGAGAAAAGTTTATAAGTCAGTTCATCGTCGATAGGGATAGCCTCCATATCGATATCGATGCCATGTCTTTTTTTGATATTACGGCAAGCCTCCTTTTGGAGTGTCAAAGTAGAGAGGCCCAAGAAGTCCATTTTGATAAGGCCCACGGACTCCACCACGTGACCATCATACTGAGTCACGACGATATCCTTATCGGTAGCCTTATCCTTGATAGTTGCCATAGGGGCGAACTTAGCGAGGTCGTCGGCGCCGATGATTACGCCGCAAGCGTGAATACCAGTCTGGCGGATAGTATCCTCGAGGTTTTCGGCGTACTCCAATGTTTCGGCCAGGTGTATACCCTGTTCTCCGTTACGAGCTGCTTTAAGGCCGTCGATATACTGGAAGCAATTATGGAGGTTGATTTTAGGTTTTTTACCCTTTTTATCCTTAGGTACGGAGTCGTCGAACTCCTTTTCGGGCACCATTTTACAGAGGGCGTTTGACATATCGAGAGGAATTTTCTGGATACGGCAAAGGTCCTTGATACTAGACTTAGTAGCCATAGTACCATAAGTGATGATATGAGCCACGTGATCGAATCCGTATCGGTCGGTGACCCAATCCAGCACTTTACCGCGGCCGCAATCCTCGAAATCCACGTCGATATCAGGGAGGGAGATACGGTCGGGGTTTAGGAAACGTTCGAACAGGAGGTCGTACTTCAGAGGGTCGACGTTGGTAATCCACAAGCAATATGCCACTACGGAGCCTGCTGCGGAGCCACGACCAGGGCCCACCCATACGTCGAGTTCCTCGCGAGCGCCGCGGATATAATCGGCCACGATAAGGAAGTAACCAGGGAAACCCATGGTTTTCATGATATGGAGCTCGAAAGTAATACGATCCTTCACCACATCTGGGGGGACGGGTTGGCCATCAGGGCCTATACACTTATCGAAATTTTCGCCGTAACGTTTAACGGCGCCCTCCCAAGCCAGTTTATTAAGATAATCGGCCTCGAGTTTGATACGGTAAAGCTTTTCGTAGCCGCCGATTTTTTTGATTTTGCTCTCGGCATCCTCCTGAGACATAACGACATTACCCTTTTCGTCCTGGGTAAACTCGTCGAAGAGCTGTTTTTCGGTAAATTTTGCTCTATACTCCTCCTCGGTACCGAACTCCTCGGGGATAGGGAACTTAGGCATGATAGGGCCTGAGTCGATATTATAGGTCTCCACCTTATCCACTATTTCCTGGGTATTTTCCAGGGCTTCGGGGATGTCGGCGAAGATAGCTGCCATTTCGTCGGGCGTTTTGAGCCACTCCTGTTTTGAATAGTGTAGACGCCTTGGGTCGTCGTAATCGGACTGAGTAGAAAGGCAAATCAGTCGGTCGTGCGCTTCGGCGTGAGCCTCCTCCACGAAATGGACGTCGTTGGTAGCCACGACCTTGATATTATGTTTGCGAGCCAGTTCGATGAGGTGGGGGTTGACCAGCTGTTGTTTTTCGTAGAAAGACTTTTCGCCGCCAGGTTTATCTGTTTTATGGCGTTGGAGTTCGATATAATAATCGTCTCCGAAGAGGTTTTTGAACCAGAGGACGGTCTCCTCTGCCTTATCCATTTTATTGCCGAGGATATACTGAGGCACCTCTCCGCCGAGGCAAGCAGAGCAAACGATGAGGCCCTCGTGGCATTGGGTAAGGAGTTCCTTATCTATACGCGGTTTACCATAGAAGCCACGTGTCCATGAGTCGGACACCAGACGGCAAAGGTTTTTGTAACCTGTTTTATTTTTAGCGAGGAGGATGAGGTGCCAACCGCTACGGTCGACAGTAGACTCTCTACCCGTCTCTGGGTCGACGGCCTTCATAGTTTTATCCATATCCTCCATACGGCGGCGGGCGCAGTAGGCCTCTACGCCTATGATAGGTTTAAAAGGCACGTAAGCCTCCATAGCGGCTTTTAGTTCCTCGCATTTTTTCTCCAGTTCAGGTTTTTTGGACTCATCCTCACACTTTGAGAGGTCATCGCAAGCCTCCTTCCAAGCTTTTTTGGCGGCGCCATTTATTTTATTGGAAGTATCGAAGAGGTCTTTGATGCCGTACATTACGCCATGATCTGTAAGGGCCATAGCGTTCATACCATTCTTCTGGCATTTCTTTATAAGGTCGGGGACCTTGGACATGCCATCGAGGATGGAGTATTGTGAATGTACATGTAGGTGTGTGAAGTTTGTCATTGAGTATATAGCTATTAGATTCTGTGAGCGAAGGTATTGCCAGGGTATGCAAAATTTCGTCACAGGGTGTAAATAGTTTTATGCAAAGATAATTTTTTTGTTGTTGCCACGGATTGTGGGGAGTAATTTTGTCGGTTTTTGTTTTGTAAGTATGAAATCGACAAGGAAAATTTTACTATGTACAGATAAAATATGCTTGTTGACCGACGAAGTGGGCAAAAAGCGGACAGTGCGGATTTTTGGGGTGTTATATTTGTGGCGAGAAAGAGACATTAATTAACCAGATTATGGCGAAAATAGAAATCAAGCATAAATGTATTATGGTAGCTCGTGAGGCTGCCAGGAAGGACTCTAGGTCGAGAGAGACAGGGAATAGTGTGTTTATAAAGAGGTACTATGGATCATATAGGTTGCTCGCAGTTTTTGTAAGTGAGAGTCAGCGGAGTTGCAGGGATATGTTTGCGGAGGCGCAGAAGATGGCCTCGAGGGAGTTGAAGCAGTGGAACAGGAAGAGACATTGGGAGAGGATGGCCAGGAAGCATAAGATCAGGGGTGCTCATAGGATGGCTGTTTCGTGGTATTATGGGATGTTGAAGGAGAATGGTGGGGTGATGAATGAGGAGATGGTGAATGAGAGTAGGAGATGTGATGGTTTTGTTAGGCGTATGGTCGAGCCTACTTTGAATGAGAGTAGGTTGAGCTGGGAAAGTAGGAGTATGAAGAGTGATGGTATGGTTAGGCGGCGGAAAGCTGTGCTGGGGGGATTGTGTTATTGGGAGATATGATAAGAAGTTGTGGATTGTTTTTGCGGGGCTCGAGCCTACGCCGAACGGGAAGGTTATTCGACGTAGTCGAAAGTCAACCCATTGAACTTAAGGGTATGGGTAGTACTGTTCTCGAAATCATTGATATTGAACAGTTCGACTTCGATGTTTTTTCCCTTTTGAGGCAATTTGAAAGACATCATAAAGTTGGTATCAGGCATATTGTTGAAAGGCGACTCAGTCATAGGCACTAACATCTGAGAGTCGGCGTCGTAGATGTAAGCCAAGAATCCCGATTCGACTGCGAGGCGGACATCTTTGTTTTCAGGATCTGGATGGCACACGCGGACTTTGCGCCAAATATTGGTACGTTCGGTGACAACCTGATTAGTATATAAGAATTCGCTTACGTAGAAAGCCAAGATAAACAATTTCTTACCATCGGTACGGTTCCAGTAAGATGCTTTGAGGCGGTATGCGCCATCGCCCTCCTCGCTATATGAGAAGTATCCGTTAGCCTTATCGAGGGTAGGTTCACTAGGCCATCCGTATTCACCCTCGATGTTGAGAGCGGATATGAACTGCTCTATGCCGACACCGCCATTGACTTTGAAAGATTTATGGTACTCGTCGAAGAAATATGGGAATTGATGTTGTTCGTAACTCTCTTCATAGGCAGTTTCGTCGGTATCGGTATCGGCAGAAGTTATTTCGCTGTTGGTATTATCTGATGCGGGGGCATTATTATTTGTGTTATTGGAGCAGCTTGTCATGATTGCTCCGAAGAGGAGAGCTAAAACAACTCTTTTCATAATATTGTAGTATTAAAATTGAACCCTGATGTATGTGCGCGAAGGTAATAAAATTATTATATTTGGATACATAAAAAGGGACGATCTATGAAAGATATATTTGACATAGGGGCTAATGTACGCCTTGTGATATTTGACTTAGGGGGTATAATTATGCCTATAAGGATGGAGAAGACAGCCAAAGCGTTTGCGGCATTGGGTGCGCATGAGATAAATGCTCATGTGACGGCCAGTCATGCTCATGATGGGATATTCAATCTATATCAGAATGGTATGATATCCACGCCTGATTTTATAGTAGCGTTACGGAAGGAGACAGGGATAAAAGCCAGTGACGAAGAGATAAGAGACGCATGGAATGCTATGTTGCATGAACCAGATGTGGAGCGACTCAGATTGATAGAGAAGATAAGCAAGAGAGTTCCTACGGTATTGCTTTCCAACAGCAACGATATGCATATAGTGTGGGCTAGGGAGCGCATGGAGACATATAGAGGTTTTGAGTATTACTTCAAGAAGACCTATTTCTCGCATGAGGTAAAGATGGCCAAGCCAGATGCTCAGATATATGAGTATGTGCTGAGAGATATGGGTGTGGATGCTAGGGATGCGGTATTTTTTGATGATTCGCCATTGAACATTGAGGCGGCCAAGTCTATAGGTATTGATGCCAGATTGGTGGAGGCACTTTGATGGTAGTAGATGCTCATACACATAGGTACAGGGAGTATCCTGACGGTTCGCTGCAGGTAGTGAATGTGGTTACGAGGGGGGAGTATGAGATGCTGAAGAACAGGCGAGGAGTGAAGACTAGTTATGGTCTGCATCCGTGGAAGATAGGAGAAGAAGAGATAGACTGGGTGTTGCTAGAAGATGTGGACATGGTGGGAGAGATAGGGTTGGACAAGGCCATATCGGTACCGATGGAGAAGCAGGTGGAGGTATTTGAGGAGCAATTGAGGTTTGCCAAGGAGAGGGGGAAAGGAGTAATAGTACACTGTGTAAGGGCGTACAATGAGGTGATGGTGAGTATGAAGAGGGTAGGATATGGAGGCAAGGCTGTTTTTCATGGATATAGGTCGACGCTTGAGATGGCCAAGCAACTGATGAGGTGTTGTGATGCGGAATTTTCATTTGGGGAGAGGGAGTTGAAGGTAGAAAAGTACAAGAAGGTAAGAGAAGGGTTACCTAGAGAGAAGGTTTTCTGGGAGAGTGATGATGCGGAGTAAAAAAAGGAAATGGTCGCAGAAGAGGGAATCTCTCTACGACCATTGGTATGCTATGAATAGAATTGCTTAAGACAATCCGTCGATATCACCATTCTCATTGATGAAGATACGTTCTGCCTGTGGGCTCTTAGGGAGTCCAGGCATACGGAGCATATCGCCTGCGATAGCCACCAACATTTCTGAACCTGCATTGATAACGAGGTCGCGGATATTGATAGTAAAGCCCTCTGGAACGCCGTAAGCCTTAGCATCGGCGGAGAAAGAATACTGAGTCTTAGCTATGCAAACAGGGAAGTTTTCGTATCCGAGCTCCTTGGCGCGTTCGATCATACGTTTAGCGGCAGGAGAGAAAGTCACGTTTGCTGCGCCGTAGATTTCGCGAGCCACATTCTCGATTTTATTCTCGACAGAGATATTATCGGGATACATAAGCTTGAGGTTAGCTGAAGGCTTATTCTCGATAGTATCGACAACCACCTTAGCGAGCGGTTCGGCACCTACGCCACCCTCGGCGAAAGCGCCATTGACAGCGAAGCCCACGCCGATGCTCTTGCAATAATCGGACACGATAGCAAGTTCCTCGTCGGTATCAGTTGCGAATCGGTTGAGAGCCACTACTACGCTTTGGCCGAACTTCTGCATATTAGCGATATGGCGCTTAAGGTTCTTGAGGCCTTCGCGAACGCCATTGACGTTAGGAGTCTTGATATCCTCGACAGCCACTCCGCCGTGCATCTTAAGTCCCTGAGTTGTAGCGACGAGGACGGTGAGTGCTGGTTGGAGTCCAGCCTTACGGCACTTGATATCGAAGAACTTCTCAGCACCTAAGTCGGCACCGAAACCAGCCTCTGTGATAACATAATCGCCGAGAGACATTGCCATCTTAGTAGCGAGGATAGAGTTACAGCCATGAGCTATATTAGCAAATGGGCCGCCATGTATGATAGCTGGAGTATTCTCGGTAGTCTGTACGAGGTTAGGTTGGATAGCATCCTTAAGGAGAACAGCGATAGCGCCTGCCACGCCCATGTCCTTAACTTTGAAAGGGTTACCGTCGATAGTAATACCCAGGAGGATATTTTCGATACGGCGCTCGAGGTCCTTAAGGCTTGTAGACAAGCAAAGGATAGCCATGATTTCGGAAGCAGGAGTAATATCGAAGCCGCTCTCTGCGAGGACGCCATCGGTTTTAGCTCCGAGACCAGACACAATATTACGCAAGTTACGGTCGTTGACATCGAGGACGCGTTTCCAAAGAACCTCGCGCAGTGCGAAGCCATCGTTTTTGTGTTGGTAGATATAATTATCGAGCAAAGCCGAAATCATGTTATGAGCCGAAGTCACGGCATGGAAGTCGCCTGTGAAATGGAGGTTGATTTTCTCCATAGGGAGTACCTGAGCGTATCCGCCGCCTGCTGCGCCGCCCTTCATACCGAAGCAAGGGCCTAGGGAAGGTTCGCGGAGGGCTACTACTGTTTTTTTGCCTATACGGTTAAGACCGAGGGCGAGACCGATAGATACAGTAGTCTTACCGATACCCGCCTTGGTAGGTGTGATAGCAGTTACAAGAACCAGCTTACTGTTCTTGATACGCGACTCATCAATAAGTGAAAGGGGAAGTTTGGCGATATAATGACCATAAGGCTCAATAGTGCTTTGGTCTATACCCAATCCTGCAGCGATATCGTTGATATCTGCGAGTTTGGCTTCGCGTGCTATTTCGATGTCTGTTTTCATCAAAACTATTATATAAGTTGAATAGCACAAAGATATAGTTTGTTAGTGGTATTTGCAATAGCAAGCGTAGCAAGTACTACCATGATTTTTTGCTCTTGAAGAGAGTAAAAATGATGATAATGGTGGTAATAAGAGGGTAAAGAAGAGCAAAAAGTAAGGTTGAGGGTATGGAAATATGGTAGTTGAAGTACTTTTCGGCTCTTTTAAGGAGCAGGTATTCGTATGAAGTTTTGATTGTGAAAACTATAAGCGTTATCCACTGCAAGCAAGAGGGCAAAGAGAAAAGGAGGAGGGGCCAGAGGTATGTAGCAGAGAATGTAGCCCAACCTAGGCGTACTATATCCTTATCCTTATATCCTGTACCCTTACGCAGCCAGCGGGCGTGCTGACGGAAGAAAGCTATCCACGACTTAGGGAGGGTGGTAAGGACTACTGCATTTTGGGAGAGCAGGTATGGGATATTTTTCTTCTGTTGTTTAGCCTCGGCCAAGAGGAACATATCATCGCCCGACGCGTAGTTGGTGTTGGCGTCATGCGAGAGGTACAAATCGCGACGGAAGCAGAGGTTGGCCCCGTTAGCCATGGTAGGGTTATTAGCCAAGGCGCAACCTATGGTAGCCATCTGGAGGGACAAGAAATCGAGAGCAAAGATTTTCTTATTCAAGTTGTACCCAGTATTTACCACGCCAACTGGGAGCAGCAGCAAATCGGGGTTATTATTAATAATATACTCTATGACAGACAATTCCCATTCCGGTGAAGCCAGGCAGTCGGCATCGGTAACTAGGCAGTAGGGGGTATTGGCTTTTTCGACCATCAATCTCTGGGCATGTTTCTTACCCTGTTCGCCCTCGTTTTTGATGATGGTAAAGAGGGCCTGCTGAGTGAAAGGGACGGAAGCCAGGGTATCGGCTATTACCTCTTCGGTACTATCGGTACAATGGTCGAGCACAAGTATCTTACTAGAATACAGTGGGGCCAGGGACAATACGAGAGAGCGTGCGCACTGTTGCTCATTATGGAGAGCCACGCCGATGGTTATGGGCGAGTTGACAGAAACAAATCTGGCTTCGTCCGTTGCCATTTGAGGAGGCAATAGACGAAGCCAGATTTGTATATACGACAGGTAAGTAATCACCTTGTATAGTGATTATTCGCCAGCGTTTGTAATCCAGCTTTCGATACGGTAGTTGTCGACGATCTCCTCCTGACGGCGTTCGGCTGTAGGGAGAGACTCGTGGCTCTCGATAACTGCGAGATATTTCTGGCGACCCTGGATAGCGCGTTGGATAACGAAAGACTCGTTGAAGCCCTTGGCCTGAAGTTTTTCGACGCGAGCCTTAGCAGAAGCCTCGTCATTGTAGCTACCTACGATGATATTGTAGCGCTTCTCGAAAGGTTGAGATTTAGCTACAGGTGCAGGTGCAGGAGCAGGTGCGGCCTCTACGGCAGGGACATCGGACTCATCCTCATCCTCGACAGGCTCGTCGATGATCTCGGTATCTACGTTTTCGTTAGAGCCGTAGAAATAGTTGTATACGAAGTTGTCCTTATTTACAACGAAGAGGCAAATACCTACACCGAGGAGGAACAACAAAACGATAGCGATGATATAGATCCAAGTCTTCTTATTATCGTCGTCGCCATATTTATCGCGCATAACAGACGTTGTAGCAGTGGCGCGAGGAGTCTCCTTAACAGGAGCTGCCTTAGGAGTCTCGGGAGCTGGTGCAGCGACAGGAGCTGTGGCAACTACGTTGGATGCGGCAGCGTTGCTATCAGAAGTAAACTGTATCTGGTCGCCCTCCTTCTTGAAAGAGCCTACGCCCTCGATAGAGACGGTTTTGCCCTCATTGAGTTGTTCATTAACCTGAGCGACATACGAATTGATCTTCTGAGTAGCCTCCTCTGAAGAGATACCTTCGGCGTCCTTTACTTTATTTGAGAGCATGCCATCGTCGAAAGAGAGGAATTGGTTGAACATAAGTTCACCTTCTCCCTGAGGGCGTATGAACGCGCCAAACCCTGGTACGATGACACGTGTATTATCTGTCAATAATTGTTGTATATACTTATCCATAGGTGATAACAGAATTTTCAATTGAATACAATCAGTCGCAAAGATATTAGATATTTTGATATATTAATACTCTCCTCTTAAAAAATAATAACCGCATACGCTAGAAACTGGGGTCATCATTAGGCTCTCGGTCAGCGAAATGCCGATAGAATCTTCGACATTAAGGAGGGAGAAGAGGGTAGCTTTCTGTTGATGATCGGGGCAGATAGCGTATCCGATAGCTGGGCGGATACCAGAAGGGGCGTAAGAATCCTGCAAGTATTCGCTCAGAGCCTCGGCCAATCTATCCGCCAAGAGTTGGAGCATCAAGGCGTTGTAGTCGTCGCCCTTAGCTCTCAGTGCATCGATATGAGGTTGCAGGCCTATACCTGTTGTGCCGGCAAACATACCTATATAATCAGTTCTATTGCTAGAGCGAGGTGCGATGTACTCGGCCAAAGAGTTGCCCTTGACAGAAGTATGAGGGAAATGGAGGGAGCATATAGGGCTCTTTACCTGGCGTTTGCGCAAGATAGTCGACTGTACGGCGCACTCAACGCAGGCGCAACCGTTAGGAGCCTGGTGGTTGGTGTACAGATCCACGTGTTCGTTATCCGTTGCATTACAAGGGAAGAACTCCACTACTGCGCGGGCTACGGTAAGCTTTTCGTTGATCATTTTTTCGAGCATAGCCTTACCGTCGGAGATCAGCTTATCGCCTTCGGGTCCTACCTTAGTTTTCCAGGCAGCCAAGAACATAGCCCAATGGATACGAGGTGTAAGCAGATTGAGGTCGATATCCTCCAGCACTACCCTTGAGACTGTTGGTACCTGTATCTCCTCATTGGTCCAGTCGAACAAAGGTTGTGACTGACTAGGAGGAGTCGCCTTGTTAACATAATTAACTCGCTCAGATTCCGTTCTACGGAGATCATCTTGATGGGCCTTCAGTTCATCGAGAAATTTCTGGTCTTTATTAACCAGACATTGAGTAACCCAAGCGCTCTTGCTGGCATCGACGGTATAGACTACAGGGGCGCTATACACTGGGGCGATGCGGAGAGAGGTATGGATATCAGACGTTGTGGCGCCGCCGATCATAACAGGTATTTTCAATCCCTCGGCTTCGAGGGATCGGCAGACATTGATCATTTCGTCGAGGCTAGGCGTAATGAGTCCGCTGAGACCTATGACATCGGGCTTCCACTCTTTAGCCACGCGAACTATTTCCTCTGTTTCGACCATGACGCCCAAGTCGTTCACCTCGAAGTTGTTACAAGCGAGAACAACGCACACGATATTTTTACCTATATCGTGGACATCGCCCTTAACGGTAGCGAAGAGGACCTTGCCAGCGGAAGAAGAAGCCTTACCCGAAGCCTGTTTCTGGGCCTCGATAGTAGGTTGCAGAATCTCCACGGCGCGTTTCATGACGCGAGCTGTCTTGACTACCTGAGGGAGGAACATTTTACCTTCGCCGAAAAGAGTACCCACGTAGTTCATGCCATCCATGAGAGGGCCCTCGATGATAGATATAGCCAGGGGGTATTTCTCCAGTGCCTCTTTGAGGTCGGGTTCCAGGTACTCAGTGAGACCCTTCTGCAAGCTATACTTAAGACGTTCCTCGAGCGGAGCGTTTCTCCACTCTGCGTCGTGTTTAGCTGTTGGGGCATTACCGCCAGCGGCTGCCTTAGCCTTAAGCTCCTCGGCCAAAGCTATAAGTTTCTCTGTAGCCTCGGCATTGCGGTTGAGGACTACATCCTCTATACTATTTCGAAGGGTAGGGTCGATGGAATTGTAATCCATCATAGTAGAAGGGTTCACGATACCCATATCCATGCCCTCGTTTACTGCGTGATGGAGGAATACGGAGTGCATAGCCTCGCGCACCATGTTGTTGCCTCGGAAAGAGAAGCTCAAGTTGCTCACGCCGCCAGATATTTTGGCGTATGGGAGATTGGCCTTGATCCAGGTACATGTGCGGATGAAGTCAACGCCGTAATTATTGTGAGTATCGATACCTGTAGCGATGGCGAGTACATTAGGGTCGAAGATGATATCCTCGGGAGGGAAGCCTATGTTGGTAAGCAACTTATATGCTCTACCGCAGACCTCGATACGGCGTTCGTAAGTATCGGCCTGGCCCTTTTCGTCGAAAGCCATGACCACGGTAGCGGCGCCGTACTTGAGTATTGTCTTAGCATGGTTGAGGAATTTCTCCTCGCCCTCTTTGAGAGATATACTATTAACGATACACTTACCCTGCAGGCACTCGAGGCCGGCCTCGATCACCTCCCATTTAGACGAGTCGATCATGACAGGCAGGCGGGCGACATCGGGTTCGGACATCAAGAGGTTGAGGAACGTCTGCATTTCGGCTTTAGCGTCGAGCATAGCATCGTCCATGTTGACATCTATCACATCGGCGCCGGCTTCCACTTCGGCGCGGGCTATTCCCAGGGCTTCGTCGTAGTTTTTCTCATTTATGAGGCGAAGGAACTTACGGCTACCTGCGACGTTGCATCGTTCGCCCACCTGATAGAAAGCCTTATGTTTTTTGTCCACCTCCATAGGGTCGAGGCCCGAGAGTCTCATGGTATGGGTTTCCTTGGCGGGTGTATGCAGTTGGATATCATTAGCTTCTGCCACTACTTTAGCGATGGCCTCGATATGGGCTGGTGTTGTACCGCAGCATCCGCCCACTATATTTGCCAAGCCTTGGCGCAGCATTTCGTGGACGTTAGCAGCCATCGTTTCGGGGCTTTCGTCGTACTGGCCGAACTGGTTGGGCAATCCGGCGTTAGGGTAAGCGCTCACGAAGCAGCTAGCGTTTTCGCCCATGAGTTTGATATAAGGCATCATATCGCGGGCGCCGAAAGAGCAGTTGAGTCCCACGCTCAGTAGGTCGACGTGGCGTACGGCGTTGAGGAAAGCCGGTACTGTCTGTCCTGCCAAAGTACGACCGCTCTTATCGGCGATGGTAGCGCTAAGCATGATAGAGAAGTCGGGCATATTCTTCTCGGCCAGAACCTGTTGGGCAGCGAAGAGAGCTGCTTTGGTATTGAGAGTATCGAATATAGTCTCCATGAGGAGTATATCGGCGCCTCCATCGATGAGTCCACGTACCTGTTCGGCGTAGGCCTCGGCCAGTTCCATGAAAGTTATGGCGCGGAAACCAGGGTTATTGACATCGGGGCTCATACTAGCGGTCTTATTGGTAGGACCCATAGAGCCTGCCACCAGTCGTGGTTTCTCGGCAGTAGAATATCTATCGGCTATTCTGCGGGCTATTTGGGCTGCTGCCACGTTCATATCGTAGACGGCAGACTCCAGACCGTAGTCGGCCTGAGATATTCGGGTACCAGAGAAGGAGTTGGTTTCGATGATATCGGCACCAGCCTTGAGGTAACGTTCGTGTATCTCCTCTATGACCTTAGGTTGAGTAAGGACGAGGACATCGTTGTTGCCCTTGATAGGCATAGGGTGATTTGCAAATCGTGATCCGCGGAAATCCTCTTCGGTAAGTCCATACTCCTGTATGAGGCTACCCATGGCGCCATCGATAACCAATATGCGTTGGCGCAGCAGATTACGTATTTCGGAAAGAGTCATCAGCTGATGCTATGTATTAGAAAAAATTAGTAGACAATGCGGGAACCCTGATAAGTGTGTCTGTACTCACTTGGAGTCAAGCCTTTCCTGCGTTTGAACAACCTGTTGAAGTTGGAAATATTATTAAAACCGCAAGCGTAGCATATCTCGCCAATGGTCTTGGTAGAATCCACCATCATACGAGAAGCGTATCCGATACGAATATCGTTGAGGAAGTCGATGAACGACTTACCCGTTCTGTTTTTGATGAGTCGGGTGAAGGTCACGGTAGAGAGTCGTACGCACTGAGCCACGTCCTCTACCTTGATTTTCTCGGCGTAGTGAGCCTTCATGTAGTTGTATGCTACCTCTATGCGTTCGTCGGCGAAGCCAGCAGTGTTCTGTACCTGGAAAGAGACGTTGGCCAACTGGCGTTGGTCGGGGGCTATGGACATGGCATGGAGGAGTCGCATCAGTTCTATGAACGACTCGAAGCCCTTTTTACTAGCCAAGTTGGTAATGATAGGCAATATCTCCTTTATGGACTCGCGACCGAAAGCTATACCTTGGGTAGAGCGGTGGAGCATATCCAATATGGAGTGGAAGATTTGTTTTTCAAGGAGGGTCTGGCTGAGAATATCGCCATTGAATTGTATGGTTATCTCTCTGCAAAGCTTGGAGTCGTCGTATCTGCCCGGCAACCAAGCGTGGTAGAGATTAGGGCCTACGATGCAAAGCTCCACATCGGTAATCTCCTCGATACTGTCGCCCATCACGCGTTGAACGCCAGGACCATCCAGTATACAGTTGATTTCATACTCTGGGTGGAAGTGTAGTGGATATATGAAATCGTTCTTGACACGGTCGAAGACGAGGAATGTATCCTGATTGTCGTTGAGGGCCGTGACTTCGCACGATATTAAAGGCTGCTTCATAATCTCGCGTGTTATTTTTCCCATGGGCAAAGGTAGAAAAAAAACTGTATTTTTGTGGCATGACAACCATTAGAGAAATAAAGAGAGAAGTTGCCGCGGCTACGGACAGTGCGGAAAAGGCTCAGTATCTTATAGAAGACTACTTTGGGTGGAGTTCATCGCAAGTTATGATGGAGGCTGACCGTGAGTTGACCGTAGCAGAAGAGAGCAAATTGAGGGAGATGGCAGATAGGCTGAAGAGCGGGGAGCCTCTGCAATATGTGACAGGTAGGGCCTACTTCAGGGGGAGGTACTATAAGGTAGATGGCAATGTGCTGATACCGAGGCCCGAAACATCGGAGTTGGTAGATTGGGTATTAGAAGAAAAGATGCCAGATGCCAGAGTCATAGATATTGGTACCGGCAGTGGTATAATAGCTTGTTCCATCAAAGAAGAACGTCGGAAATGGGAAGTTGCCGCTCTTGATGTCTCTTCTAGGGCACTGGAGGTAGCAGCTGAGAATGCGGGGGAGCTAAACATTAGGTTTGTTCTTGATGATATATTGAACCTGAGAGACAGAGCGTTGCTTGACGATTTCAATATCGTAGTCTCCAATCCTCCCTATGTGTTGAACCGAGAGAAGGCTGATATGGAGAGGCATGTGCTCGATTATGAGCCCCACCTTGCGTTGTTTGTTCCTGATGATGACCCACTTAAGTTTTACAGGCGCATTGCGGAGTTGCTTAAGGAGAGTCATGATCGTGTACCCACCAAGCGTTGGCTTTTCTTTGAGATTAACGAGGCATTCTCGAGCGAGACTATGGATATGATGCTCTCGCTGGGATATGTAGAGGTGGAGTGTCGCAACGATGCTTACGGCAAGCCTCGTATGTGTCGTGGCGCTTTGGTGTAATTAAAAAAATTGCGAGCAACCTTATATCTGCCTTATATCAGCCTTATACCTCAAAGGGACTTGAAACCGACTAGTTATCAGTGCTGTATATACAAAAAATAAGTTCGCCTCTCGGATGAGAAGCGAACTTGATATTTATAGAATAGCCTCCTTGAAGATTATTTCTTCTTTGCCCACATAAAGAAAAGAACAAATATTCCGATACCTGTGATGATGAGGAGAATCCACAATGGATTGAATCCTGCATCGCGAAGACGGCGTACGCCTGCTGCGAGAGAAGGAATACCTGTGATAGCAAGTTGAAGAATCCATCCCAAGAAGCCACCGCCAACAACGGATGTGATAACCCAGTTGATAACTATTGCTGCAAGGAAAAACCACCAGAACTCAGAACGGCTAGCTTTGCCATCGAAATCGAGATACTTGCTATAGCAAGTTTTGATAGATTCAACGAATCCCATAATTGTAGAAAATTAGTGTTAGTATTGTTTGCGATCCCCAAAAAACATTGAAAATAGTGTTATTGTTCGCATTGACAAAGATACATATAAATCCCATAGTTGCAAATTTTTCGCCCAATTATGATTACATTTGCACCGAAAAGGATCTGTTATGATAGATACGGCTGATTGCATATACGTGGGAACGATCACAAAGCAGCATGGCTATGAGGGTCGCTTGGTAATACGAGCTGATAAGGGTCGTACGGCCGACGACTTGATGTGGGATACGCTGCACGTGATGATAGATGGGGGACTGGTACCCTTCGAAGTCGATGAGGTGAAGGAGCGTAATGAGACTGAGGTGCTGGCGAAGTTCGACTTGATCAATTCGCAGGAAGAGGCAGAAGAACTCATAGGACAAGAGGTATGGATAGAGCGAGCATGGCAGGAAGGTGACAATTTGGCAGACGACGGTCAGGAGGGGATGATGCATATAGGTGATTTAGTGGGATTTGCGTTATATGAGGAGACGGACAAGTCGCTCATTGGCACGATTATTGACGTTGATTTACGCGTAGAGCAGAATCCACTTTTCGTAGTAGAGAGAGCCAAGGGTAAGTCGGAAGCACTCATTCCAGTAGTGGAAGAGTGGATAACAGATTACGATGCTAAAAACAAGAAGCTTGTAATGGATCTTCCATTAGGGCTGTTTGATGAAGAATAAGAATTACAGGTATATATGACAACACAAGATCAGATCAAAGATATAGTTGAACGTGCTGATGCGCTCAGGGGATATCTTGACGTGGATCGTCGAAGAGTAGAGTTGGAAGAAGATGAGATACGCGCTGCGGCTCCAGAGTTCTGGAACGATGCCAAGCGCGCGGAGGCTCACATGAAAAAAGTGAAAGAGAACAAGCGTTGGGTAGAGGGATATGACAAGATAAAGTCGGCAGCCGAAGAACTTGAGTTGGCATACGATTACCTTAAGGAGGGCATTATAGAGGAGGCAGAACTTGATGCGGCGTATAAGCATGCGAGTGATATGCTGGACGACATAGAGATGGCCAATATGCTTCGCCGAGAGGAAGACCAACTAGGTGCGGTACTGAAGATAGTGGCAGGAGCAGGAGGTACTGAAGCTCAGGATTGGGCACAGATGCTTATGCGTCAGTATATGAGATATTGCGAGCGTCACGGTTATAAGGTGGCGGTATCGAACCTTCAGGACGGAGACGATGCCGGCATCAAGACTTGTACCCTCACTATAGAAGGCGACACAGTATATGGCTACCTGAAGAGTGAAAATGGTGTACACCGACTGGTGCGCGTATCGCCATTCAATGCCCAGGGTAAGCGTATGACCTCATTTACATCGGTATTCGTTACCCCATTGGTAGATGACACTATAGAGATCAATATAGAACAGGCCCGCATAAGTTGGGATACATTCCGAAGCGGTGGTGCAGGTGGACAGAACGTAAACAAGGTAGAGTCGGGTGTACGACTCCGCTACATGTACAAGGATCCTGATACCGGTGTAGAGGAAGAGATATTGATAGAAAATACTGAGACGCGCGACCAGCCAAAGAACAAGGAGAACGCATTGAGACTCCTCCGTTCAATGCTCTACGATAAGGAGCTGAAGCGTCGTATGGCCGAGCAGGCAAAGATAGAGGCTGGCAAGAAAAAGATAGAGTGGGGTTCGCAGATAAGGTCGTACGTCATGGACGACCGAAGGGTGAAGGACCACCGTACAAACTATCAGACATCTAATGTACAAGCTGTGTTGGATGGCGAGATAGACGACTTCATAAAGGCGTACCTTATGGAGTTTGGCGGAGAGGCTTAATATCAATAACATAAAAATTACGACATTGATAGAAGATTCACTATCGGCCATAGAGGGTAACATGACCCTCAGAACCGATAAACTGGTAAAGATATATGGTAGCCGTAAGGTGGTAGACGGACCTAGTGTTCAGGTGTCCCAGGGAGAGATAGTGGGATTGCTTGGCCCAAATGGTGCGGGTAAGACCACTACGTTCTATATGACGGTAGGCATGGTTCAGCCCAATGACGGTCATATATATCTTGATGATACAGAGATAACCAAGTTCCCAATGTACAAGCGCGCGCAGATGGGAGTAGGTTACCTGGCGCAGGAGGCATCGGTATTCCGTACCATGTCGGTGGAGGATAATATCATGGGCGTAATGGAGATGGCCAAGTTTCCCAAGGAGTACAGGAAGAAACGACTCGAGGAGCTGATAGAAGAGTTCGGTCTAAACCATATCCGCAAGAGCAAGGGTAACCAACTCTCTGGTGGTGAGCGACGTCGTACGGAGATAGCCAGAGCCTTGGCGATAAATCCTAAGTTCATCATGCTCGACGAGCCATTTGCCGGTGTAGACCCTATAGCCGTGTACGATATCCAGAAAATTGTCTTTCACCTGAAGGATAAGAATATCGGGGTATTGATTTCGGACCATAATGTAGGAGAGACATTGGCTATTTGCGACCGTGCATATATACAGGTACAGGGTAAACTGTTCGCCCAAGGCTCGGCAGAAGATTTGGCCAACGATCCAGAGGTAAGACGAGTATACCTTGGTCCGGATTTTGTTTTGAGACGTAGGTCATTTGACAGATAACAATAGAAAACTTAAAACTTAAGAAACCATGATGCTGTATGTAATTTTTGGTGTATTTGCACTCCTTAGCTGGATTGTGAGTAGCCGTTTGAAGAGTAAATTTGCTAAATATTCCAGAGTATCTGTACAGATGACAGGTGCTGAGGTAGCTCAACGTATGTTGAGAGAGAACGGTATATATGATGTAACGGTGAGACCTACTTCGGGTTCGCTGACAGATTTCTATGACCCAAGAAACAAGACTATCAACCTGAGTGAGGATGTATATGCTTCAAGAAGCGTAGCCGCTGCTGCGGTGGCTGCCCACGAGACAGGTCACGCTATACAGCATGCCGAGGCATATAGCTTCCTTGAGTTGAGAACTGCACTTGTGCCACTGCAGAATGTAAGTGCCAAGGTGCTGAATATCATTTTCATTGCGATGTTTGCCTTTGCATTCTTCATGCCTGCGTTCATACCATTTGCGGGAATCATCATTATAGCTGCGTACTCTATACTTACGCTGTTCTCGGTGGTAACACTGCCAGTGGAGATAAATGCCAGCAAGAGGGCAGTGAACTGGTTGACCGATACCGGTATAGTGGTAGGCGAGACACGCGATAATGCTATTGATGCTCTCAAGTGGGCAGCTTATACATACGTAGTAGCAGCACTGTCGTCGATAGCTACCTTGCTGTACTACATTATCCGTTTCACAGGCAACAGAGATTAATTCTTAATACGTAATATCAGATTCATAATATATTATGATAAAAGGAGAGGAGATACTCAACTATATTCCACAACGTACACCGATTGTGATGATAGATACATTTTTCGGCATGGAGGGCGAAGATAATTCGTCGACAGCCCTGACTATAGCCGAGGACAATCTGTTTGTGGACAAGAAGACAAATAAATTTCAGGATAGCGGACTCATAGAGCATATAGCGCAGTCGTGTGCTATGCAGATAGGTTATGAAAGTGTAACCAGGGGTGAGGGTATACCATTGGGATTTATTGGTTCGGTAAATAAGTTGACTATCTACCGTCTTCCAAATGCAGGTGAGACACTGAACACATCTGTATGCTTCGAGGTACGTATGGGTAATATTATCCAGGCAGGCACAGCTGTTCACATAGGCGAGGAGAAGATCGCTGAGTGCAAGATGAAGCTTGCTGTGGTAGATAAGTAATATTTCAACTATACCTATCGTAAATGAAAATCAAGCTGCATGAGCCAACGCTGACTTTCCGTCATGAGTTTACTGTCCGTTTTTCGGAAGTGGATATGATGAAGGTGGCGTGGCACGGATCGTATGTCCTCTATCTGGAAGATGGTAGAGAGAAGTTTGGCGAGCACTATCAAGGTATAGGGTACGAAGATTACTTCCGTACAGGCTTTGTGGCGCCGGTAGTCAACCTTCAGATAGAGTACAAGCAGAGCCTCAAGTCGGGAGAAAAAGCCATAGTGGAGACAAGGTACATATACCATCCAGGTGCGAAGTTGATATTTGAATATATAGTATACAGAGCATCGGATATGCAGGAGATGGCCATTGCGACTACCACTCAGGTATTCGTCAGCCCCGATGGAGAGATGCAGTATACATGTCCAGATTTCTTCGAAGAGTGGAAAAGCCGCTGGTTGAAGAAATGATGGTGCGCTACGGGCGTATTTGGACATATTTTATGCATTTTTTACCATTTTTTTCTTTTCTACGTTACGACTAGAAAAATTTTGGATACGTGAGAGGTAATGCTTTTAAGGTTTCAATATTAACTTTGTAATTGGTAGATAGACCTAAAATGAGACCTAAAAGCATATAAATACACAAGCACGTTGGAGCAAGGGAGAATTGCTGCTGACGTGTTTTTTATCTCTGATAGTCCCGAGGGTATCTACGTCGAAATTGACAATTATTAAACATAGCATAAATAATAAACTAGCAAGCAAATGAATACAAACCAGAATGAGCAGACAGGCTTCTATAAATTAAGCTGGGCTCAGCGTATCGGTTATGGCTCTGGTGATTTGGCCCAGAACCTTATTTTCCAGACAGTGGCTGTGTACATGATGCTGTACATGACTACAGTATTGAAAATCAGTCCTGAGTTCGTAGGTACACTTATCCTTGTGGTACGACTACTCGACTGTATTTGGTCTCCAGTGGTGGGACGTTACATCGACAACAACAATCCAAAATTCGGCAAATACCGTTCTTACCTCTTCTATGGTGGTATTCCTTTGACAATCGCAGCTTGTCTGCTCATGCTCCCTCAGGTGGCTGAGTGGTCGGAAGCTTCGAAGATGGCTTATGCCGTATTCAGCTACGGTATATTGAGTATGATCTACTCTGTTGTCAACATCCCATACGGCTCTATCATGGCAAGTATGACACGTGACAACGACGAGGTTCTCAAGCTTACATCAACACGTATGGTTTGCGCCAACATCGGTCAGATTATCGTTCAGGCAGGTTTTCCAATAGGGTTGGCTATTTTCGCTGGCGCAGTCATCAACTGGGACCAGGCAATTTTTATGGCTATCGGCACAATTCCTGCCTTCGTCATCCTTCCTTCTCTTCCTTTCTTGAAGAGCCTTTTTGGTAAGAAGGGTCTCTACTACTCACTTCTAGCTATCGGATTCATCGGTTTTGCTATCCTCTACATCATCCCTAACGTGGCTGACGTGGCAGATTGCAAGGTTCTTATACAGACCGCTAAGGTAATGACAGGTGTGGGCCTGCTTGTAGGTTCGCTCATGTGGGCTCTTGTTCCTGAGGTTATCACCGAGGCTGAGTATCGCACAGGCAACCGTCCAGCTGCTACTGTAAATGCTCTTGCTTGTGTGGCATTCAAAGCCGGCTTCTCTATCGCAGGATGGATTACTCCTATGGTTATGGGTTGGATTGGTTTCAATCTCTCTAGCGAGTCTTCAGCTCTCGAGACAGACCCATACGCATGGTTCTCTGTAACATCGCTATTCGCAGTTGCAGGTCTTGCCCTCCTATTCTACTGCTTTAAGAGCTGTAAGGAGAATATTGCAACTACACCAGAGAAGCCTGTTACTTACGGTGAAATGTTTGCTGAGTTTAAGGCCAACAAGTGCCTTCAGTTGATGATCGGAATCTTCGTTGTTGTATTCCTCGCATCATTCATCAGTGGCCCAGTAAATGCTTACTATATGGATTTGGCAAAATATTCTGAGACAGTTCAGAACGCCATACTCTGGTTTACCACAATTATTCCAGCACTACTCCTTTTAGTAGTAGCATTCCTCATCTACAAGTATCCTCTTACTGACGAGAAGATTGATGAGATGAACAGAACTATTGAAGCGCGAAATAAATAATTAAAACAGAAAGTAATTACACATGAAAAAGCATCTTTTTAATGTGTGTATTGTAAGTGCAATGTGTATGTTTGCGATTGCTTCATGCTCTCAGCCAGCAGAGCAGAAGGAAGCGCCAAAGTCTATGCAGTTGCGTTCTCTTATCCCTAATGAGAACATTCTTATTGGTGCAACAGTTAACCAATGGTTAGTTGCAGCTGACCTCGGTCAGGCAGAACATAAAATCGACGATCCTAGCTACCAGCTCGTTGGTAGCTCTGAGCAGATGATGATTGAAGTCGGTGTGGTTCCTACACAGTTCAACTGTGTTACATCTGAGAACTGTATGAAGTCGGAGGTCATCGCTCCTAAAAAGGGAGAGTTTGACTGGGTTCTTGCAGATCAGTTCATTGAGTATGCTCAAAAGCACAACCTGACAGCCATTGGCCACACTCCAATCTGGCATTCTCAGACAGCAAAGTGGATTTGCCACAATGAGGATGGCTCTTTGGTATCGGCCGATCAGCTTAAGGCTAACATTAAGGAGTATATCACAGGTGTCTACACTCGATACAAGGGTAAGATCAAGGGCTATGATGTTGTGAATGAGGCTATCGAGGACGATGGTTCTTATCGCAATAGCTTGTTCTACCAGATTATGGGTGAGGAGTTCATCGACTGGTCGTTCCAGTGCGCTATGGAGGTTGATCCAGACGCAGAGCTCTACTATAACGACTATTCAATGTCAGCTCCTGGTAAGCGTGCTACAGTAGTAGAACTTATCAAGCGTCTCAAGAGCAAGGGTATCCGTATCGATGCTGTGGGTCTTCAGACACATATCGGCATGGATTTCCCAGACTTGGCTGAGTACGAGAAGTCTGTTCAGGATTTCATTGCTGCAGGCGTAGACGTTCAGCTCACAGAGACAGATATGTCAATCCTCCCTAATCCTTATACAGGTGCAGATGTTGCTACTCGTTTCGAGTACACAGCTGAGAAGGACCCATATAAGGATGGTGTTATTCCAGAGGAGAGACTTAAAGCTTGGCAAGACCGTTACAAGGAGTTGTTCGGTATCGTTAATAAGTATGCCGACCATGTTAAGCGTGTGACTTTCTGGGGTGTTACTGATGCATCTTCATGGAAAAATGATTTCCCAATCCCTGGCCGTACAGATTATCCATTACCTTTCGGCAGAGATGGTAAATTCAAATTTTAATACATTACTAAAATAAATATGGTACCAAAGCGTTATCTTTTCCCTGCCGACTATATGGCAGATCCATCCGTTCATATTTTCAACGGTAAGATTTATATATACCCAAGTCACGACTGGGAGGCATCCAATGTCGAGAATGACAATGGCGACCAGTACATCATGAAGGATTATCATGTTCTTCGTATCGATGGTGACCCAATGACTGGTAAGGTAGTAGACTGTGGTTGCGTACTCCGTCAGGAGGATATTCCATGGGCAGGCCGTCAGCTTTGGGACTGCGACGTTCAGGAGTATGAGGTAGAAGTTCCTACAAATGCTGAGGAGCAGGCTGCAGGTATGGGCTTTAGCAAGAAGATCAAGAAGTATATCATGTACTTCCCTCTTAAGGACCGTAACGATGTATTCCATTGGGGTGCTGCTATCGCAGATAATCCAGAGGGTCCATTCATTCCTCAGGCAGCTCCAATCCCAGGTAGCTATAGCATCGATATGTGCGCATTCCGTGATGATGCAGATGACGAGGTTTATGTATACTTCGGTGGCCTTTGGGGTGGACAGCTCCAGCGCTACAAGGATAATATCCACCTCGAGACTCCATACCTTCCAGAGGGTAAGCAGGACGCACTCCCTAGCCGTTGCGTAAGACTTACTAAGGATGGTCTCAACTACGCAGAGGCTCCACGCCCTATCCTCGTAGTTGATGAGAAGGGTAATCCTCTTAAGGCTGACGATCCTCACCGTTTCTTCGAGGCTTCTTGGACATTCAAGAAGGACGGTAAGTACTATTTCTCATACTCAACAGGCGATAGCCACCTCCTCTGCTATGCAGTAGGTAATAACCCTTATGGTCCTTTCACATACCAGGGCGAGATCCTTACTCCAGTAGTAGGTTGGACTACTCACCACGCAATCATCGAGTTCCAGGGCAAGTGGTACTTGTTCCACCACGACTCAGTGCCATCAGGCGGTAAGTCATGGCTCCGCTCTCTCAAGGTCTGCGAGATCGAGTGGGACGAGAATGGCAAGATTAAAACTATCAACGGCGTAGATTAGGTTTGTTTGATATATTAGTTTGATTAAGTCAGGGAGTCGTCAATCATACGCGATTCCCTGATTTTTTCTAATATCAGCAAAAATATGACGCATTGATAGATAATGAAGCTATATAATAGCTATATTTGCTACACTTTTAGAGATTCACTTATAAAGTATAAGATTTTATGGACAACAATGCAATCGATTGGGGAAAGTTAGGTTTCCAATATATGGATACCGACTACAACGTTCGTTGTTATTATCGCAACGGAGAGTGGGGCGAGATCGAAGTAAGCTCGTCGAATGTTATCAACTTGCACATGGCAGCTACATGTCTTCACTACGGCCAGGAGGCTTTTGAGGGCTTGAAGGCATTCCGTGGCAAAGATGGTAAGATTCGAGTCTTCCGTATGGAGGAGAACGCAAAGCGATTGCAGAAGACTTCTGATGGTATCTTGCTCGCTAAGCTTCCTATCGAAAAGTTCTGTGAGGCAGTTAAAAAGGTTATCAAGCTCAATGAGCGCTTCGTGCCACCTTATGAGTCTGGTTGCTCACTATATATCCGCCCTCTTCTCATCGGTACAGGTGCGAAGATCGGTGTAGGTCCTTCAGACGAGTATCTTTTCATGATATTCGTATCTCCAGTAGGCCCTTACTTCAAGGATGGCTTCAAGGCTACTCCAGTATGTATCCTTCGTGGATACGACCGTGCTGCTCCTCTCGGAACAGGTACATTTAAGGTTGGTGGTAACTATGCCGCTTCCCTCGTTCCTGGTTCGCTTGGTAAGCAGATGGGCTACTCTGCAGTACTCTACCTCGACGCTAAGGAGAAAAAGTATGTAGATGAGTGCGGTCCAGCTAACTTCTTCGGTATCAAGAACAATACATACGTAACTCCAAAGTCAACATCTATCCTTCCTTCTATCACAAACATGAGTTTGCAGCAGTTGGCTAAGGATTTCGGTATGACTGTTGAGCAGCGCCAGATCCCTGAGGATGAGCTCGCTACTTTCGAGGAGGCAGGCGAGTGCGGTACAGCAGCAGTAGTTTCTCCTATCTGCCGTATTGACGACAAGGATCTCAACAAGAGTTACGAGTACAGCAAGGATGGTAAGCCAGGCCCTATCTGTACTAAGTTCTACAATACCCTCCGCGCTATCCAATATGGCGACATGGAGGATACTCACGGTTGGGTAACAATTATCGACTAATATTGGTTGATGAGTATATAGCAGTAATATTAATAAAATAAAAGAATAATATAGCAATGAAGATCACAACTAGACTTTCTTTCATTGCACTGATTATACTTTTACTCCATATTACTACAGCATGCGAGAGGCAACGTATTGTAACCAAAGACAATACGCTGCCTCTTTGGCTTACTGAGGAGAAATCTGTGGAGTCTAGTAGTTTTGAGGTGCATGTAATACCAAATTACCACGTCGGTAATACAAATTCTATTAGCGAAGATCAAAAACAAATCATCAATTGGTTCTCAAACCAAATAAAGAGCGTCAGCAATACTGATATTACTATTCTTGACAATGATGAGGCCCTTGGCAACGAAGGTTACCGTATGTATGTGAAGAATAATGTCTTGTTTATCGAGGCTAATACTGGAGCCGGTGCTTTTTATGCCGCTTTCGCCGCTCGTCGAATCGAAGCTACAGAGGGTAGCCTCCCTTCTCAGCCTTTGGTAGAGAAACCGCAATTCGACCTTCGAGTCCTCAACCATTGGGATAATCTTGATGGCACAGTAGAACGAGGTTATGCGGGTAAGTCTCTCTGGAAATGGGAACAGCTCCCTGATACTATCTCTCCAAGATATGCAGCCTATGCCTTGTCTTGCGCGTCAGTCGGTATCAATACTGTTGTACTTAACAATGTAAATGCCTCTCCAGAAATACTAACAGATGAATATCTCGTTAAGGTAGCCGCATTGGCCAATGTCTTCCGTCCATATAATATCAAGGTAATGCTCTCGGTGAATTTCTCTTCTCCGTCTGCTCTCGATAAGTCTATCAAGGATGCCGACCCTCTTCGCCCAGAGGTACGTGCTTGGTGGAAGGAACGCGCCGACAAGATATATGAACTTATCCCCGATTTTGCTGGATTCTTGGTGAAAGCCAACAGCGAGGGTCTCCCTGGCCCTCTCGACTTCGGTCGCACTCACGCCGATGGCGCTAATATGCTCGCCGAGGCTCTCGAACCTCACAATGGTATCGTCATGTGGCGCGCTTTCGTCTATTCTCCATCTGATGCCGACCGCGCTAAGCAGGCTTACCTGGAGTTTAAGCCTTACGATGGCCAGTTTAAGGATAATGTAATTATCCAAATCAAGAATGGCCCTATCGACTTCCAGCCTCGTGAGCCATTCAGCCCTCTCTTTGGAGCTTTGCAGAAGACGGATATGATGGTCGAACTCCAAATTACTCAGGAGTACACAGGTCATGCCAACCACCTATGCTACCTCTCGCCTATGTGGAAGGAGTGTCTCGATGCAGATACTTATAATGGTACAGATCATTCTACAATCAAAGCTCAGACCAAGGCAGCTAAAATATCTGCTATAGCGGGTGTGACTAATCTGGGCGATGATGAGGTGTGGTGCGCCAACGAATTGGCTCAGGCCAACTGGTACGCTTTCGGTCGCTTGGCGTGGAATCCTGATCTCTCTTCAGAGCAGATCGCTCAGGAGTGGGTAGCTCAGTCTTTCAATTCTATGCCCGAGAAAGAGAAATCTTCTATGGTGAAGATGTTGTGCGATTCCCGCGAAATGGTTGTCGACTACATGATGCCTCTCGGCCTCCACCATATCTTCGCATGGGGTCACCACTATGGTCCAGAGCCTTGGTGCGCTATCCCAGGTGCCCGCCCAGACTGGATGCCTAGCTATTACCATCGCGCCGATTCTCTGGGCCTCGGTTTCGACCGCTCGCCTTCTGGTAGCAGGGGTAATGAGCAGTACAACGCCCCATTGTGCGATTTGTATGGTGATATAAATAAATGTCCTGATGAGCAACTCCTCTGGTTCCATCACGCAGCTTGGGATCATAAGATGCAGAGCGGTCGCACTCTTTGGGACGAACTTTGCTTCCGATACAACCGCGGTATGCAGGCTGCCGAGGCTCAGTACCAGCTGTGGCAGTCGTTCAAGCCTTATATGTCTGTAGAAGCTTGGACAAATGTCAACCGTCGTATGGATATCCAGGCTAAGGATGCCCGCTGGTGGCACGACGGATGCTTACTCTATTTCCAGACTTTTAGCAAAATGCCTATTCCAGAGGGTACAAAATTGAACCTCGAGGATATGCAGAAATTCCATATCCAGATAGATAATTACACTTGTGCTCCTAAGGGATATATAGATTGACAATATTTATTTATTATCTTTTAACTAAGTGGATAGTACATACTTAGAAAGAGATAGATTAACTTTGCCACGAAAATTTTCGCTTAGGAATAAATAATTGATTTAATGCAGAAGATACGTAACGTAGCCATAATAGCTCACGTCGACCATGGTAAGACAACTCTTGTTGATAAGATGTTGCATGCGGCTAAGCTATTCCGCGACAATCAGAAGGTTGGTGACCTCTTGATGGATAATAACGAGCTCGAACGCGAGCGTGGTATAACAATTCTTGCTAAGAACTGTGCCGTACAGTGGGGCGATTATCGCATCAATATCATCGATACTCCAGGCCACTCCGATTTCGGTGGCGAGGTTGAACGCGTACTTAATATGGCTGATGGCGTTCTCTTGTTGGTCGACGCTTTCGAGGGCCCTATGCCTCAGACTCGTTTCGTACTTCAAAAAGCTATACAGTTGGGCCTCAAGCCTATCGTAGTTATCAACAAGGTGGATAAACCTAACTGCCGCCCTGAGGAGGTATACGAAAAGGTGTTCGACCTTATGTTCGCCCTCGAGGCAACTGAGGAGCAGCTCGATTTCCCAACTATCTATGGCTCAGCTAAGAATAATTGGATGTCTACCGATTGGAAGGTTATGACAGATAATATCGATGTCGTATTCGATACCATCATCAAGCATATCCCAGCTCCTAAGGTAGTGGAGGGTACACCTCAAATGTTGGTGACTTCTCTCGAGTACTCAAATTATACAGGCCGTATCGCTATCGGTCGCGTTACTCGTGGCGAACTCCGCACAAATATGGATATCAGCCTATGCAAACGCGATGGCCGTATCCAGAAGATGCGAATCAAGGATCTTTACCTCTACGACGGTATGGGTAAGACTAAGGTCGACGTGGTTCCTTGTGGCGAAATATGTGCTATCGTTGGTCTCGAGGGCTTCGAAATCGGCGATACAGTGGCTGATGCTATCAACCCAGAACCTCTCGATCCTATCGCTATCGATGAGCCTACAATGTCTATGTTGTTCACAATCAACAACTCTCCTTTCTTCGGCAAGGATGGTAAATTTGTGACTTCTCGCCATATCAAGGATCGTCTCGATCGCGAACTCGAGAAAAACTTGGCTCTCCGCGTCGAGGAGACAGATTCTGCCGATTCATGGAACGTATTCGGCCGAGGCGTACTCCACTTGTCTGTCCTCATCGAGACTATGCGTCGCGAGGGATACGAACTTCAGGTTGGTCAGCCTCAGGTTATCGTCAAGGAAATCGACGGCAAAAAGTGCGAGCCTATCGAGGAGTTGACTATCGACCTCCCAGAGGATTGCTCTGGTAAGGCTATCGAAATGGTTACTCAACGTAAGGGCGAACTTACAAATATGGAGCGTAAGGGCGATCGTATCCACCAGGAGTTCAAAATCCCTTCTCGTGGTATCATAGGCCTCCGCTCAAACCTTATGACTGCTTCGGCTGGCGAGGCTATCATGGCTCACCGCCTCCTCGGATTCGAACCTTGGAAGGGCCCTATCGAAAAACGTACTACCGGCTCCCTCATCGCTATGGAGAGCGGTACAGCTTTCGCATACGCTCTCGGTAAACTCCAGGATCGCGGTAAGTTCTTTATCAACCCTCAGGATGAGGTCTACGCCGGTCAGGTAGTAGGCGAAAATACTCGCGAGGGCGATATCGTACTCAATGTTACAAAGTCTAAAAAGTTGACCAACATGCGCGCCAGCGGTTCCGACGAGGCTGTGCACTTGGCTCCTCCTGTAACTTTCTCTCTCGAAGAGGCTCTCGAATATATCCAGGGCGATGAGTATGTAGAGGTTACTCCTCACGCAATGCGCCTCCGTAAAATCCTCCTCAACGAGGTGGACCGTAAGCGTATGGCTAAGCGAGACCAGGAATAATATTTCTAGTATATCAAACATCATTAAAGTCCCATGGGCCGCGCGCTTCGTGGGACTTTTACTTATTTTCTAACCCTAACCTATATTGTTACGTATACCCACCCAACGAAACACAGTATATTATGAGACGATTCTTTCAATATTTCTTTCAGGGACTCTTGTATACAGTCCCAATAGCAGTCACTATATGGGTGCTGGTATGGGCCGTACGCGCCACAGATAGCATTTTTAAGTGGCTCGGTGAAGATACAATTTTCGATTTCCCAGGACGCGGTATCCTTATCATATTGATTCTGATCACTTTAGTGGGCTACTTCGCTCCTAAACTGGTCACTCCCCGCTTTTCTTCTTGGTGGCAAAACCTATTGAAGCGTATTCCTTTGGTCAACCTCATTTATTCTTCCGTCAAGGATATCATGGATGCCTTCGTAGGTAAACAAAAACGTTTCGGAACCCCAGTCTTGGTCTGCATGGATAAAGATAATATCCAGCATCGCCTGGGCTTCATAACCTCAGAGGACCTCTCTAAGGTGGGCGTCAAGGATGGAAAAATAGCCATCTACTTCCCTATTTCCTACGGTATGTTCGGCGAACTCATCATCGTGCCTGCCGATAGGGTGGAGAAACTCGATGCCTCTTCTGCCGATGTCATGAAGTTCGTAGTCTCAGGTGGCGTCGTCAAAATGGACGATAAGGAGTAATCCATTAATATATTAACCTACTTAAACATCAAAATTCCTCAAACTCGTATGTTGGAGAATGTAAATCTTACTAGCCATAGGGGTAATATCGCCCTTATCGACTACCCCCACACAGGGTTCTTGTGCTCACGTGTCGTCCCAGCCCTCAATATGAACGAAATAGTCCAATGGGCTCAGGGATTTACCGATACCTCTCGCTGCATAGTCTGCGGATGCCAGACAAGTATCGAGTATCAGGTGCTTCAGGCTTTGCTTAATAATAGAGTCCCAGTAATAGTAGTATACTCTATAGCCGTCCCAGAGCAAATCGCCCCCGAGTGGGAACTTGCTTTGCAGGAGGAGCGTATGCTGATCCTTTCTCAGTGCGATAGCACAACCCCTACCAACAATGCTTACCAGGATAGAAACGCCTTGATTATCGCTCTGAGCGATAACATCGTCGTCGGTTATTGTACGCGCGGCGGTAATATCGCCCAGCAGATGTTCGGCCGCCCTAACGTCTGCTATCTGTCTTCTTATGAGCAGTACGACCAGCAGGATCATTCTTTGTGGAGCAAATCATTGCACCTTTCGGATGGTGGAACCTTGATGATTAGTCTTAAGACGCTAAATCAGCAACTTTCCTACGTGGAACTTACCAAGGCATACCATTCCTCATCCAAAAATCATACAGAGTACGCCACTATCCGTATCCCTCAGGATGAAATGGATGAACTGACTTCCCTTCTGTCCGAGGCCCAAATGTTCCAGCGTTCTTCTAAATCGTCAAACAAATACTCTCCCCGTACACTCTCCTCCCCATCTATGGCGGTCGAGGAACCTATGCCTTGGGACGAGGACCTCCAGTCTACAATAGTGCGACTTTCCAAAGAGGGTATGCCTAATGAGATGATAGCTATCAATACCGGAGCTCCTCTCTCTTTCGTCAATGCTACTCTTAATAAATAGCGTAATTTTAATGCGTTTATTATCTGTAAATCTACCCCCATTTCTCTTAACGCTCTCTTAACACTCTATATAGACAGCGACTACACAGCAACTACCCACAAAATCTAAATATTTATCCTACAAAAAAATACCGCACCCAGCAAAGCCGAGTGCGGTATATATTTCTTAGCTATATCTTATCTACTAGAAGAATGAACGACCAGTAAATGCAATGTCCGAAATGAGAACGTAGTTCAAATCCTCATTGTTCTCACCATCAATTACGTATGTCTTAGATGTCTTGCCTGTAGTTGTATCAACTACACGAATAGCACACTCAAGAAGATAGCAATCCTTGATGCTTGAAAGGTCAAGCTTCTGCCAATCCTTGTTAACTGTAAGTTTGCCTTCACCATCTGTCTTTGCAAGAACTGCTGGCTTCTCACACATCTTGCCACCCTGACCAACTTCTGTAGCAGCTGCCTTCAAAGAAGAGATAGCCGACTGAATGTTGCTGATGTTGCAGTGATTTACATAACCATATACTACAAACTGAATCTCATGGTTTGCTGGAAGTGCTGTAAGATCATAACCACCTTCCCAACGAGTATTCTCATTGTCGTTAATGTAGTTGTAAGCCTCTACTGGACAAACATAAAGCGAGTTAACCTTCAATTTCTTGATAGCAGCCATTGCTGATGTGAGGTCTGCTGCCATGTGGCGTGTGAAGATAGTCTTGCAAGCTGTGCCAGGGTTGCAAAGAAGAGCACCTGTGTGTGTGCCATTGTATGAACGACATGCTGGCAAATATACTTGCTCATCGTCATCTGCTGCAAACCATGTTGGACAGAAACCACCATACCATGCCTCTTCACCATATACTGCAAGACCGTCTGTAGAGAATGCTACTGTCTTGCCATCTGTACTGATAGTACCGCATGCCTCTGAAATCTGCTCTGTAGACATAGTGCTGAATGTATAAAGGTCAGCAATCTGATTGTCATCAGTAATATAACATGCAGTAACACCCATTTTCGAAGAAAGGCTGTTGAACATTGATGCACCAATGTTTGCAGAACCATCAAAGTTCGACACAGTAGCGCTGTTCTCATCTTCGTCGTCATCATCATGACAAGCTGTAAAGCCGAATGCTGCAACGAGAGCAAGGGCCATGATAGAAAATCTCTTTTTCATTGTCTATTATTTTTATTTATTACTTTTCCTCTGCTGACTGATACGTACATCTTTCGCCAATGTTTCATTCTCTCAGTTATTGCACAATTTTACTAGCTCCAAAATAAAAAACTGCGATGAACCTTAAGACACTCTTATACCTCAGACTACTCACACATATACCACACACACACCCAAAACTACTCACCTCCTTCACCTATAGACACAAAAAATGCCCTTGCAAGCCGTCACGGTCACAAGAGCAAATAACTACTAAACTACTATGATTAAATTAACAACTATGAACTCTAATTTGTACGATTACCTGACTAATTTGTTTGTAAACGTGTCAGGAAAAATCACCTTAGGCTTGTGCGATGAAGCCTCCTTCTCGTCAATCATGCCATACGCAATGATTATTACTACATCACCTACAGCAACTTTTCGAGCAGCTGCGCCATTAAGACATATAACTCCCGAACCTCGCTCGCCCGGTATAACGTACGTCTCAAAACGCTCGCCATTGTTGTTGTTCACTACTTGAACCTTTTCATGCTCATATATGCCCGAAGCATCCATGAGTTCCTCATCTATTGTTATACTTCCAATATAGTTGAGGTTAGATTCTGTTACATGAACGTTGTGTATCTTAGATTTGACTACGTGTATCCACATCTTCTTACTCAGATACTTTATATGTGATATTATCTATCAGTCTTACCTTTCCGCAGTAGCATGTTATACATCCTACTACATATTCCGTATCACCCCAGTTCTCTATCGGTTGCAATGTCAGGCCGTCTACTATCGAATAATATTCAACCTCCAAATGCTCTATGCCATTCAATGTCTTGGTTACCCAAGATATTACCTCGGCTGGAGTCATCTTGTACTGCATCTCCTCTACCGAACGACGGAGCGTAGCTTGTATGATAGGTGCTATGGCACGCTCGTCCTCCTGCAATAACGCATTCCTAGAACTTACGGCTAAGCCATCCATATATCTAACTATTGGACACCCAACAATCTGAATCTTGAAATCCATGTCTTTTACCATCTTGCGGATGATAGCCAACTGCTGGAAGTCTTTCTCGCCAAAGTATGCCTTGTCTGGTTCTACAAACATAAACAACTTGCTCACTATCTGCGCCACACCATTGAAATGACCAGGACGATGCTCGCCCTCCATCACCTCAGCTATAGGCCCAAACGCAAACTGACGAGTGTCTGGCTCAGGATAAACCTCCTCTACCGTAGGAGCAAATACCACATTGGCACCCGTATTCTCACTCAAAAGAGCAATGTCCGCATCCAATGTTCGTGGATATGTCCTCAGATCCTCAGGATTATTAAACTGAGTCGGATTGACAAATACACTCACAACCACAAAATCACACTCCTCGCACGCTCTCTTTACTAAAGAGAGATGCCCAATGTGCAGAGCACCCATCGTAGGAACAAGGCCAACCGTCTGCCCCTTGGCGCGTGCAGCTGACACTGCTGACTTGAGATCACGTATGGTTGTAATCGTATCCATCCGACGGCAAAGTTAGATAAAAGAGCGATACGTTTTTCTTAAAAAAAGTAAATTCTTTCATTTTTTGCCAAGAATTCTGCTAATGCTTGCCTTTATAGTCTTTTGGAGATACTCCAAACGCCTTCTTGAACGCCGTAGAGAAGTGCGATAGGTTCGAGAATCCCAAAGAATACGCTACTTCTGATATGTTGAGCTTCTTCTCCGCTAGCAAAATCGCCGCCTGACGAAGTCGTACCGTCAAAATATATTCTCTCGCACTTTGCCCAGTCAACTCCTTGAGCTTCCTGTGCATGTGTACTCGAGATATGCTTACTATCTCTGCCAACTTGTCTACATTCAACGTCGGATCTGAGATATTAGCCTCTATATACTCCGTTACCTTCTCCATCAAGGTGTCGTCCGTAGAGCGTAACTCTACTTTCTTCACTATCGCCCTGTCTCGAGCCGATTGCGCAAAACTTTGCAAAATACGCTCTCTGTTGGCTAGCACACTTTGTACCGTCGACTTGAGCATCTCAATGTCAAATGGCTTGGCTATATAGGCATCAGCTCCCGTCAGGAGTCCTTGATTCCTGTCATCATCCGAATGCTTGGCCGTAAGCAATACTACTGGAATATGATTGATTCTTAAGTTGTGCTTAATCTTGTAACACAACTCCAGTCCGTCCATATTCGGCATCATAATGTCCGAGATTACCATGTCAAATGCATTCTCTCCATTGAGCAACAGGTCCATGGCTTCTTTTCCGTCGGCCGCCGTCGTAATGCGATAGCGATTCTTGAAGTGAGATTGCAAATATCTCAGTATCTCAACTTCATCGTCTACTATCAGTAGGCGCTTGCCAGATGTGGCAGTGCTGTAATATTGCGCCTCTTTGCCGTCTTTGTCCAAAAGAAGGTCTGGCGCAATGCCAATCTCTCCTTCCGTATTGATGTTTGACGCCTGCTCAGCTGCACCAGCAGATTCTTGTGTCGCAACGGTCTCTTCTTCTTCGGTAGCAGCAACTAATTCTGGGTGAGATCGTGGAATACATATCCTGAAGGTAGTACCGTTATTCTCATCTTGCTCTTGATTGTCAAGGGCTACTATAGTACCTCCATGAAGTTCTACTATCGAACGTGTCAGGTGCAAGCCTATGCCAGTGCCTACAAATTTGGCTGTATTCTGTCCCGATACTTGGTAGAATCTCTCAAATACTGCCTCTCTGTCCGCTGGATCTATGCCAATACCATTGTCCGAAACGTCTATTTGTATAATGTCGGTCTCTAGATCCTCTGTCATACGTACCACAATATGACCGCTACCATTCGTCACATACTTAAACGCATTGGAGAGTAGATTGAAAATGACCTTGTCGAAGTTCGATGAATCAATATCAGCCATCGGATCCTCAAGATCATGGATGAAATCTACAGTTATCTTTTTCGTATTGGCTACATTGTCAAACGAAGCAATAATCTGCTCAAATAAATCTACAATATTCGAATGTTGTATGCACAACTGTAGCTGACCCTTCTCTATCTTACGCATGTCAAGTAGCTGGTTGATGAGCCTCAAAATGCGTTGAGCATTCCTGCTGATCGTAGAAAGACTGCTCTTTTGCTGTGGCTTCAACTCTTCGTCAGTGAGCAACTCGTTGACAGGGTTGATAATCAGCGTAAGTGGTGTGCGAATCTCATGGGAAATATTGAAGAAGAACTGGAACCTGGCTTCATCTATAGATTGTAGCCTCAGTTGCTCTGTAAGCTGATCCTTGATAATGCGACGCTGCCTTATCATACTGAATAATGCATACGCTATTATACCAAAGACTAGGAAGTATAGTATAATGGCCCACTTGGTTCGCCACCATAATGGCTTCACACATATCAAAAGTACAACTTCGTCTGATGTCTCTGAGTTGAGTCGGGCTCTGATGTGCAACTTGTAGTCTCCACTCTTGAGATTCGTAAACGCAATTCTCTTTTCTCCTTTCTCCGTAGTCTTCCATTCCCCGGTGTGGAATCCATCTAGGAAGTACTCATATTTCACTTGCTCCGGATTGACAAAGTTCATGGTGGATAGTGAGATAGAAAAAGATTTTTCTGCTTCCGAGAAGGATACTTTCTGCGCCGTAGCAATAGGCTCGTCAAGAATCATATTGCCATCCGACGTGTCAAGCGCAGTTATCGCCCTGCCTCCTATGGTTATCTGCGAGTACATCACTTCTAACCTGATAGGTTTAGGACGTACTTGCGTAGGTATAAACGAGGTTACTCCTCCTGTGCCGCCGAAAAATAGCCTGCCGTTACTGTCAGCAGTAGCAGCACCTCCAGCATATTCGTTGCCCTGAAGTCCATTGTGGTAATAGTAATTCTGGACATCTATACTGTCTGGTTTTATAGCAACACTCGACAACCCGCCGTATGTGCCTACCCACGCCCTGCCAAGGGTGTCCGGTACGACCGACTTGATGGTGTTGCCTGTCAAACCGTCTTTTTCTGAAATCCTAAGACAGCACTTGGAGGTATATAAATACCTGAATAGTCCATCACTGGTGGCAATCCATATACATTCGTTCTTGTAATCTGGCGAAATATCATATACTCTTCGCTGTTGAACAGCATTTAGCAACTCGTCAGGTATCGCAGTGAAGGCTTCCACAGCAGTGTTGAAACAGCAGATACCTTTATATGTGCCTATCCAGATGTTGTCGCCAACTGTACACATACAGTTTATCCAGTTGTTGACGGGCTCATTTCTGGTATAGTCAATGTGCTCATTTGAAGATGAGTAGTTGTTGGCAATGCTGTAGTCACATTTCAACATAAATATACCACAACCGTAACTGCCTACCCATAGTCGCCCTAACTTGTCATACGTCATGGCTGTCGTACGCCAGTTGTAGTCCTTGTGCGACATTTGTAGCGCATTGTTGAGCGACTTTGTCTGATGCGTGTTTATGTCATACAATACAAGTCCCTCATTATAAGACGATAAGAGCAATTTGCCTGTTTGCTTGCCGTTCTTTACCTCGTGCTTGATGTCCAAAATAGTACGAGGAATGCCAGGAACATCAATGTGCTTGCAGTCTCCGTTCATCTTGATGTGGTATAGACCATCAGCATCAATACCTACCCACGCCTCATCTGGTTTAGGAGAGTCAATACACATTACACTGCCCGAACCAATGCAGTATGGCCTGTCGTGGTTGTAGCAGAATGTCGTAAAACGACTCGATTTTTTAGGAATCATTACAAGGCCTTTCTGGAAAAGACCTAGCCACATATTCATATCTCGGTCTATCAAGATGCTGTGAATCTTGGCTTTCGAGAAGTCAATGTGCGGAATGTATAAATCTAGTACTTCTGTCTTCGATGTCAGAATATTGTGTACTATCAGACCTTGACCATCTGTGCCTATATAATAATATTGGTCATCAGTAGCAAAATCATAAACAAGCGATCCTACACCTCGTGGAGTAATGGACGATAACTCAAATTGCCCAGTCGCAGGGTCATATTGGAAAATGCCGTCAGGTACAATGTTTATAAATATCCTGCCATCCGCACTGTGCCGCACAAAGGCAGCTTCGTTAATCAGCGCATCGTCAGGCAGTCTTACCATCATTGTCTCTCCCGTGTCTATGTTGCAGCGGTAAACACCACATTTTGAGGCTACTACCCACATATAACCTTCATGGTCTATGGAGATAGAGGTGATAAACTTGATGTTTTCAAGTGCCTGCATCTTGGGAGATAGCCTTACACTGCCGTCTTCACAGAGCATCATCATGCCCTGACCACTGGTGGCTATCCATATATTGCCGTTATGGTCTTCCGAGATGTCCATAACGTGCGCCCTGATGGTGTCCCCTTGTGTGGAGATAATAGGAGCTGTCAAAAATGTCTCAGTAGCGCGGTCATATAGCTGTAGACCGTCTATACTGCCAACCCATAGGCGCTTTTTGGTGTCCTCATATACTAAATGAACGTAGTTGTCGGATAGACTGTTGGGTTTGTTGACCGATGAACGGTATACCTTGAAGTCTATACCATCAAATCTGTTCAGACCATCTTCTGTCGAGACCCAGATATACCCGTACGAGTCTTGAAAAATATGATTTATAAGACTGTTCGAGAGCATGGTACTCTCGGGCGAGTAGAATTGTATCTGCGCTGATGAACAGACAGATACTAAACTCAATATGAATAATAGTAATATATGTTTGGTTAGTCTCATCATAGTTTAATAGGTGATTCTTTGTCCCTCAATTTTACATTTTCCTCCAATACGTATAGGTAAGTTTATATCGTCATCATGACCCGTAGGACAACCGAATAATATCGGACAGTTAGTCCCTTCCATAGCTTTCGCTATTACTTCATAGACATCCATGCCAAAAGGTGTCTTGCCCTCTTTTATGTCTATGAACTGACCGACTATAAGTCCCGATATCTTGCCCAGTATGCCTGAATATTTCAAATTCTGCATCATTCGGTCAATATGATAATTATACTCACACAAATCTTCTATTAAAAGTATCTTTCCTTCAGGTTCTGCTAAAATATCCGCAGGAGTGCCCCTCAAAGAATATAGTATGGATAGGTTGCCACCAACCAACGTGCCTTCTGCTTTGCCGGGCCTGCTTAGTGGATTGCTCGGCAATTCTATGCTGATCTCTTCGCCTTTTAATATCTTAAGCAGCGTTTGTATATCTTCATTGCTCGATGGATGCTCTCCAATATGCTTTAGCATAGGCCCATGAACAGATACCCTGCCAGCTAGCGCCGACATGCTGTGGATAGCCGTAATATCCGAAAAACCAACTATCAGTCGGTCGTCTATCTTCTTAAATATGTTTTGTGGTAACTCTTGAAGAGTACGTACAGCACCATACCCACCTCTGGTACAAAGCACAATGTCAATACCTGGCTCAGTCAGCGCACGATATAAATCTTCCGCCCTCTCTTTGTCCGGAGCAGAGAATACACCACACCCTTCCTTGCCAACGTGCGGCATAAGGTCGACGCTAAAGCCCATGGACTTTAATGCATCAACTCCGCCAACTAAATATTCTTCCCCTATCGTTCCCGATGGAGCGACGATCGCAATCTTTGTCATCATACACGTGTTAGTCGTCGTAAAGTTAAAAAATATTTACAGAGTAAACAAAATCGCAATTCCAAAAATGCTGACCATTTCAAATAATCATTTATTTTTCAATGCGTTACATCGAAATGCTCAAGTATACTTGCTCGCAGCCAATAATTTTTTGCAAAAAATAGCCTATAATGTTTGTACATCCGAAAAATCGTTATACCTTTGCACTCGCAATCGGGTCAAACGGACCGATGAAGAATAGAGATTGTCCTATAGTATAATGGTAGTACAGAAGATTCTGGTTCTTTTAGTCAGGGTTCGAATCCTTGTGGGACAACAACGATAGAGACCGAAGAGGTCTTTTCGTTTTTATAGGATTGCCCAATAGTATAATGGCAGTACAGAAGATTTTGGTTCTTTTAGTCCGCGTTCGAATCACGGTTGGGCAACTGCAAAAGAGAGAAAACTGAAAAGTTTTCTCTCTTTTTGTTTTTACCACTTGAAGTCTCATATTTTTGGTTACCTTTGCTTGTAACAAATTTTTGAGAAATAATGGCACAAAACAACAACACTCAAGTTAGTGACGAGAAAGCAAGTAAGCTCTTGGCTCTTAAACTTACGATGGACAAAATCGACAAGACGTATGGTAAGGGTACTATCATGAAGATGAGCGACCAGCACATCGACAAAATCCCTGTCATATCGTCTGGCTCTCTTGGCCTCGATATTGCCCTCGGAGTTGGCGGTTATCCACGCGGACGAATCATCGAAATCTATGGCCCTGAGTCATCAGGTAAGACTACTCTCGCTATCCACGCTATCGCTGAAGCTCAGAAAACCGGTGGTACTGCAGCCTTCATCGATGCTGAACACGCTTTCGACCGCTTCTATGCAGAGAAATTGGGAGTTAACATGAATGAACTCCTTATATCTCAGCCAGATAACGGCGAACAGGCTCTCGAAATAGCCGATCAGCTTATCCGCTCCTCTGCTATCGATATCATCGTAATCGACTCTGTCGCAGCTCTTACTCCTAAGGCTGAAATCGAGGGCGATATGGGTGATAACAAACTTGGCCTCCAGGCACGCCTCATGTCTCAGGCTCTTCGTAAACTGACAGCTTCTATCAACAAGACGCAGACAACTTGTATCTTTATCAACCAGTTGCGCGAGAAGATAGGTGTCATGTTCGGTAACCCAGAGACTACAACTGGCGGTAACGCCCTTAAGTTCTACTCGTCTGTACGTATCGAAATCCGTAAAAAGGGTTCTCCTATCAAGGACGGCGAGGAGGCAGTAGGTGCTCTCGCAACTGTTAAGGTGGTTAAGAATAAGGTGGCTCCTCCTTTCCGTAAGGCTGAGTTCGAAATACGATACGGCGAGGGTATTTCTCGAGTGTCGGAAATCTGCGACCTCGCAACCGATCTGGATATCATCAAGAAGTCTGGTTCTTGGTTCAGCTACAACGATAAGAAAATCGCTCAGGGTCGTGAGGCTGTCCTCACCCTTCTGCGCTCTAACCAGGAACTCCAGGATGAAATATCCGAAAAGGTTCTTGCTCGTATAGCTCAGGGCGATAACCCAATGCCTGAAATGTCCGAGGAGGAAAAGGCAGAGCAGGGCCCAGAGCCTACATCAGCAGATTAATTTTTTGCTAATCATAAATTAATAGGCCAGTTCGAATATCGGACCGGCCTATTTTTTATCTGTCTATAAACGCTTTGCAGTTTGCTATCGCTATCTTGAGCAACCTCACCCTGGCTTCTTTGGTGGCCCACGCAATATGTGGGGTAATGTAACAATTCTTACATCCTATAAGCGGACTCCCATCTCTAGGTGGCTCTTGCTGCATCACATCAATGCCTGCCGCCATAATCTTTCCTGATTTAAGGGCTTGAGATAGTGCGACTTCATCTACTAGACCACCACGACCGCAGTTGATAATTATACCACTGTTTTTCATCATGCCTAGGGTAGTGGCATTGATTATCTTTTCTGTGTCAGGTACTAGCGGACAGTGTAGCGAGACTACATCTGCCTCCTTAAACATATCGTCTTTCGAAACGCTTTCTATCCAGTCTGGTAAATCTTTCTTGCTCGTGACAGCTATCACTTTCATCCCAAATGCGTGGGCTATCTGTGCTGTGGCCATGCCTGTATTGCCTAGCCCTACTAGCCCCATGGTCTTGCCTGCCAACTCTATCAGTGGCGTGTCTCTCATCGAGAAGTCCGCATTGCACCCCCATAGACCTTCATGAACTTGATTGCTGTAGTGGTCTACTCGCTGTACTATGTTCAATAGGTGCGCAAATACCATCTGCGCTACCGATGCAGTGGAGTACGCTGGTATGTTTGTGACAACTACCCCTCGCCTCTTCGCAGCTTCTAGGTCCACCACGTTCATGCCAGTGGCTAATATGCCAATGTACTTCATCTGTGGTAGCTGCTCCATTATGGCATCGTCAATTACAACTTTATTTGTCAATACCATATCCATGCCTTGACACCTTCCGATAGTCTCTTCTGGCAATGTGCGGTCGTATGTCGTAACGTCTGCTATCTGCTTCAATTCATCCCAGTTCAGGTCTTCTCCTGTCAGGGTATATGAGTCAAGTACAACAAGTTTCTTCATATTGTGCATAAAATAAAAAAGCGCTAAGTAATACATACTCAGCGCTATATAGTGTTTGTCTAAATCCTTGGTTTAGTAACCCCACTTGTAGTAAAGTGCACCCCAAGTAAAGCCGGCACCAAATGCAGCAAAGATAAGTGTGTCACCCTTCTTGAGCTGCTTCTCCCACTCATACAAGCACAATGGAATTGTTGCCGATGTAGTGTTACCGTACTTCTGAATGTTGATCATTACCTTGTCCTTTGGAAGCTCCATGCGGTCAGCTGTAGCATCAATAATACGCAAGTTCGCCTGGTGTGGAACCAACCACGCAATGTCGTCAGCTACCAAGTTGTTCTTCTTCATGATGTCAACTGTAGCATCAGCCATACGTGTTACAGCATACTTGAATACCTGCTTGCCTTCCTGGTATACAAAGTGCTCGTGGTTGTCAACTGTCTCGTGACTTGCTGGCTTAACCGAACCACCTGCAATAACCTTCAACCAGTGACGACCCATACCGTCTGTGTGAAGATTTGAGTCCATCAAACCTATTGGCTCTTCTGTTGGCTCTATCAAACATGCTGTTGCAGCATCACCAAAAAGTACACATGTTGTACGGTCTGTATAATCTGTAATGGCCGACATCTTCTCTGCCGATACCAAAATAGCTCTCTTCTTATAACCTGTGCGGATATACTGTGCTACAAGGTCAAGACCATAAAGGAAGCCCGAACATGCACCATTCATATCAAATGCAATGGCATCACGTATATCACACTTGTCACAAATAATAGCTGCTGTCGAAGGAACAGGAGCATCAGGAGTAACTGTCGTACATACGACTAAGTCAATGTCCTCTGGCTTGAGATTCTTCTTTGCCAACAAATCCTTGACTGCCTCTGCACCCATGTCCGAAGCACCAAGTCCTTCTCCTTTCAAAATGCGACGCTCCTTAATACCTACGCGAGTCATAATCCACTCGTCGTTAGTGTCGACCATCTTGCTGAGGTCTTCATTGGTTAGTTTAGTTTCAGGTAAATAAGCACCAATACCTGTAATGACAGCATTAACCATATATAAATTCGAATTTACTTAATGTTTTTATACTCACTATCGGCATACTCATCACCAAATAGTGTACATACAAATGCAAAGGTACAAAACTTTATCAAAGAATAAGGTATTTTTCTCATAAAACGGAAAAATTACTTCTACATAGTCCCTCAAATACCTCTCGAACATATCTCTCTTTGTAATAAATTAAACCTAAAAATATTTGAATTTCCAGAAAAAGCATTACCTTTGCACTGCAATTAGGCCTAGTGCCTAAGGCGCAAAATACTGAAAAGTATCGGTCCCATAGCTCAGTTGGTTAGAGCACCTGACTCATAATCAGGGAGTCACAGGTTCAAGCCCTGTTAGGACCACATAAAAAGAGAGTGCATCTTCTGATACACTCTCTTTTGTTTTTTCATCACCCTGTCTCAGATTCCTAACTTCAGGGATAGCTCTACTGTAAATGGCCTGATAAACGTGCCGGCCATCAGATAGTTCTTGTACTTCGAACCGTCTTCTACAAGGTCAGCACTGCTTATATTCCCACTGGCCCCTTTTTGATTCAACATATTGATAACATTGAGACTTACCCCCAACATCGTGTTGATCTTGCAGTCTACACCCCCAAATGTCTCAACTCGCTCTTTGAAATACAACGAGTTAGTCTTGTTGACATATTGCTTGCTGATGTAGCGACCACTTAACCAGATCCTCCAACGATTGACAGTGTACGATGGGTCAATGGAGACTTCTACTTTGTGTAGGTTGGTCACATTCTTGTCACTGAAGTCATAGTGCTCTGTTACCCCATCACTGAATGTCGGCGCAAATTCAAAGTCTTTGTATTGGGGATTCCTAATGGCAAATTGTAAGTGAAGCGATAGCCCCCCTACAGGATTTATCACAGCGTCTGTCGTCCAACCAATCGACTCAATGCCATATGTGACGGGTAGCGAGAGCGACTCCACAAAGCCGATAGGACTGCCATTCACCTCTTTTTGTAACTCATGCTGGAACATCGATCGCGAACTGTAATTGCTTTGCGATATGTATACCAACTGCGATACAATATTTATGGTATTGTTGACGTATGCTAATCCAAATTGACCGAACTTGGTGTCCGTAGGCTTGGTGTCAGGATAGAGGTATCCACCAAAATCAAAGAGACTCTTGTTGGCTCTGGTAAATACTCCTTGCCCCCTGAATGATAACCCCTTAATTATCTTGTAGTTAATGTCTAAGCCTGCCGCACCGTTCCAGATATTTCTGTCAAAGGTGGTCAACTTGCCTTGCGTGAGGTTAAAGCCGGCTCGCCTGTCATTGCTGTGGTCTCCTCCTATATTGTTGGCTGCTTCTCCATTGAGGGTTTTGAACTCTAACCTTGCAAAGGCTTCCATATACAGCGCATCTCCTAGCTGCCATTTGTCTCCTATGTACGCAGCTGTTTTGTGCTCTTCTCCTTTGTAATATTCTCCGGCTGTGTTGAAATTGTAATATTCTTTGCCATTCCAGAGTAGTATCTTCGGACTTTTTTCTACTTCGTGAGCATAACTTGCCGAGGAGGCCGTAGTCCTGGCTCTGTCATAGTAGTAGTCTATGCCTAGAGTCACATCGTTGTTCTCTCCTTTCCATAGCATCTCGGCATTGTTCATCCAGGTGTTGTCGTACGAGTCGTATTGCGTCAGCGTACGCCTTTGTAATTGCCCCACAAAGGCCTTCCCGTCTTTGTAGCTGTACCCAGCCTCTTCTCTTACCGTCTCAGCACCACTGATGTTGTGCATCTGCCTGTAGGCACGGGCCAACTTGAGCCTGCTCTTGTATGATAGGGTAATGTTGTCGTTCAACTGGTAGTTGAAGGTGTACGTAAGGTGATGGGTCTTGTCCGTACTGCCTTTCTTGAGGTCTACTTCTTGCTTCTCACCTGTCTTGAAATTCTCAATTTCCATCTTCATCATGTCGGGTAAATAGGTGTCTTTGCCCAACGAGAACCCTTTGACTTGCTTTACATTGCCATTGCCCGCAAAAATAAATGGACCGTAGTTCTCACTTATACTCATGTAGTTTACATGCTGATATACAAAGGACATATACCTGTTCTCTCCTTCAAATATCTTTATTACTCCGGCTTTGTAAAACTGATGCCTGTCTTTCCACTTCGTCTGGTCTAAGTGATTTGACCCTGGGTCAAAATTCTGATAGGTGCTGAGCGATACGCCTACCCTAGATTTGGGCATGAGCCCACTGATGTTGTAGTCTATCTTGTGCTGTCCGAATGTACCTATAGTATAATGGAGCGAATTGCGTACAACATGACTCCATAGCTTGTTGTAACTGTTGACGTAATTGTTGACTTCCCCATATCTCATGGCTGTCTCCATTGGCGCCATCTTGCCAGTAGCCGACGCACTTACACCTCCATGCCACGATTTGTACGGAAACATCTGATACTTGAAGTACGAAACGGGTAACCCATCTTCATATATCTGTACTGCCGAATAATTGTTAGTGGGTAATCCTAACGAAATCTCCCTGGGCTTACTGTCCGAGGAGGCATTGAGCATAATGTCATTATTCTGCGCAATGCACGGTACAAGCATAATGCTTGATAATATTATCGTAAAAAATAGTCTGGCCATCATTTGTCGTGTTTCACTGCTATTATGGTAGCTTCTTTGCTATGTGAACTTATCAAGTACAAATATAGGAATAATTATTAAATAAAAAAACCGAATCGTTTCACAACGATTCGGGAACTAAGTATGAGAAAAAACCTTAACAATTTCGACAAACCATCTGTCTGTCTATTTTTTCCTTTCTTCACGTCAACACGACGATTTGAACAAACCTCTATATTATTATCAAACGGTCTAATTAATTAAAAGCAATTCACATTAAACTCATAATCGCTTCCGATTACATTGCAAACATACATCAACAAAATAGGGTGAGCGAAATCTTTTCACCCACCCTTCAATATTTTTCAACAAAGGTCTCTTTATCCCTTTCGTTTTTCAACAAAAGTCAACTTTTCTTCAATCAATATATCCTCTTCGCTACTTCTATCACACTGTCCGATGCCATCAATGTGTAAAAATGTAGGTTTGGTACCCCATGCGCCATCAAATCTTTACATTGCATGGTGAGCCATTCTATACCTACAACTTTCGCATCTGCATCTGTCTTGCATTTTTCTAGCTCTCTCACTAGGTCGTCTGGCATATTCACACCAAATACTTTTGGAAGTACTGATAATTGCGACAACTTCTTTATAGGCTTGAGCCCTGGTATGATAGGAACAGTTATGCCAACAGCTCTGCATTTTTCTACAAACTTGTAGTATGCTTCGTTGTCATAAAACATCTGCGTTACTATGTACCCAGCTCCAGCATCTACCTTGGCCTTGAGGTACCTTATGTCACTGTCCATGTTGGGCGCCTCTTCGTGCTTCTCTGGATACCCAGCTACTCCATAACTGAATTTTTTCGTCAGCGGATCATTGCTCGTGCCGTCAAGGAACTTCCCGTTGTTGAAGTCGTTTACCTGCGCTATCAGGTCCGACGCATGCTTGTGACAGTCCTTGGCATCTACAAGGGTCTCTTTGTCATTGTCTCCTCTTAATAGCAGAAGGTCATGTATCCCAAGGAAGTTGAGGTCTATAAGCACATACTCTGTCTCACTTTGTGTAAAACCCGAACATACAATGTGGGGGACAGTGGGTATACCATACCTGTGTTGTATGGCAGCCGCTACTGCTACAGTGCCAGGACGCTTCCTTACAAACATCTTCTTGTACCTGCCGTCTTCCGAGGTCTGATATACTGGCTCAGAATGGTGACTGGTGATGTTTATATATAATGGATTGAATTCCTTGAATTGATCAATGTTAGCAAATACTTTCTCTATACTGTTGCCTTTCAATGGAGGTAGTACCTCAATCGAAAAACCAGTCTTCGTACGCTGCTGTAGTATCTCGCTTACTGTAGCCATCAATTATCCTTGTTTATAGTGAATGTTCTATTTCACTCGCAAAGATAGCCATTTCTCATTCTCATGCCTCATTTTTACTTCGCTATTATTCGAAAAACTGCGAGCAACAACTACCTTCTATACTATTAGCGACTGATCACTAAATAAAAAAACTGCGAGCAACAACTACCTTCTATACTATCAGCGACTGATCACTAAATAAAAAAACTGCGAGCAACATATAGGCTCTCTTGTATCTCTATATAACTATCAACGCTATTCCTAGAGCTCATATACTAACTGTAAATTGTTGAAAAACGTTCTGCATAACCGCTTGCATAATCGCATCCAAAAAATTACCTTTGCCCAAAAAGGTAATCATGAAATTACTCATCGGTGTCATATTGGTAGTCATCGCTCTCATCATGAAGAAACGTGAGGCTAAGTCGGCAGAGAAGACCCCTTCCACGCCTCGCCCCGCTATGCCGGCCGATGAGGTGTTGCGCCGACATAGAGAAATGGTCGAGCAACAGATGCGCCAACTGCAGGAGCAGCAGCCAATAGATAGCGAGGAGTACGACGAGGACGAGAACTACGACGAAGATGAGGAGTATGAGGAGGAGGACGAGGAATACGAGGATGAGGAGTACGAGGAGGATGATACCCCAGTATACGAACCTATCCCCGCTGCATACGACGAACCGGTGCCTGTACAGCTGCCTCAGCCTGCACAGTCCTATTATCAGCAGAATATGAACCCTACATCCTTGGCCGATGGCTTGCCTGTAGAGGGTGTCTCTGCTTTCGCTAATGCACAGAACGATAACGATATATCAAATGCGCCAACATCTGCTCAGCAGGATTCTTCCCTAACCGCAGATGATATGCGCCGCGCTATTATATACCAGACTATCCTGGAACGACCTAAATTCTAATATACTCCCCCTTATAAATGTGGTGTGGGTAAAATATTTTCCGTTCTCCCTTGACTTTGTCAAAAATAGCGCTAACTTTGTGAAAAAATATTAATAAGCAACAGGGTCCTGAAGTGCATAGTTTCAGGATTCTTGTTTTTTTTACGTTTAACAGATAATAATTAGACTATAAAATATGGCAAATTACGTTACCGCAGAAGGTCTTAAGAAGATGAAGGAGGAACTCGCTCGCCTCGAGGGTGAGGAGCGCCCAAAGGTAATTCAACAAATCGCCGAGGCTCGCGATAAGGGCGACTTGTCCGAAAACGCCGAGTACGACGCAGCTAAGGAGGCTCAGTCGCATCTCGAAACTAAAATCGCTCAACTTAAGTTGCAGATCGCTGAGTCTCGAGTCCTCGATGCTTCTAAAATCGATACAACTCAAGTCCAGATTCTTACTAAGGTAACTATCAAGAATACTAAGAACAACGCTCAGATGGCTTACTCTATCGTGCCTGAAACTGAGGCTAACCTCAAGGCTGGTAAGATCGCTGTCAGCACTCCTATCGCTCAGGGCCTCATAGGTAAGAAGGTAGGCGATTTGGCCGAGGTTAAGGTGCCTGCAGGTGTCATGACTTTCGAAATCGTGAAAATCGAACTTTGCGACTAATATATAATAGGTATACTATATAAGGTATGGCTTCAATTTTTAGTAGAATCATCGCCGGCGAAATACCTTCTTATAAGGTGGCCGAGGACGATAAGCATTACGCTTTCTTGGATATCAACCCTCTGGCTAAGGGCCACACTCTCGTAGTGCCTAAACATGAGGTGGATTACGCATTCGACCTCTCCGAAGAGGAGTACGCAGCTCTCCACGCTTTCGCACGCCGCGTAGCTATAGCTCAGAAAAAGGCTATCCCTTGCCAACGCGTCGGCGTGGCTGTCCTCGGCTTCGATGTGCCTCATACTCATATCCACCTCGTGCCTCTGCAGTCCGAGGGCCAGATGAACTTCACTAATGAACGCGCTAAATTCTCTCCCGATGAAATGGCCGAGATAGCCGCTTCTATAGCTAAGGAGTTCAAGTAAATCAAGAAGTATCACGAAATGACTAAATAGTATTATAGTCTTTACTCTCTATTCTATACTTTTGCTCTCGTTCTTAATTATAGTGTTTACCATTAATCGTCATGGCTATATCATTATACAACGAGCGCAGAGCGCAAATAGAGAGGGAACATGAGGAGCTCCTTTCTCGTCCTAACGAGATGCTTTTCTCTGTTAACGGAGTCTATAATAAGTACGCGAACCCCGTGGTTACGCGTGAGCATGTGCCCCTGAAGTGGCGTTACGATTTCGACGAGAAACGTAACCCCTACTTTATGGAGCGCATTTCTTTTAATGCCACTTTCAATGCGGGCGCTATGAAGTGGAACGGTAAGTACATCATGGTCGTACGTACCGAGTCCGTCGACCGTAAGTCGTTCTTCGCTATAGCCGAGAGCCCTAATGGTATAGATAACTTCCGTTTCTGGGAACGCCCTATATCTATGCCTCAAATCCCCGGTAATCCAGATACTAACGTATACGATATGCGCCTCACTCAACACGAGGATGGCTGGATATATGGCGTGTTCTGCTCAGAACGTAAAGACCCTAACGCCCCCGAGGGCGACACAAGTAGCGCCGTGGCAGCCGCTGCTATCGCGCGTACCAAGGACCTGAAGTCTTGGGAACGACTCCCTGATCTCATATCTCATGCAGGCCAACAGCGCAACGTGGTCTTGTTCCCTTATTTCGTAGATGGTAAGTACGCTTTCTATACCCGCCCTCAGGATGGCTTCATCGATACAGGTTCGGGCGGAGGTATCGGCTGGGGCCTTACCGCCGATATCACTAAAGCCGAGGTCTTGGATGAACTGATCATCGATGCCAAAACCTACCACACCGTCTATGAGGTGAAGAATGGTATGGGTCCCGCCCCTATAAAGACTAAGTATGGTTGGCTTAACTTGGCCCATGGCGTGCGTAATACTGCAGCGGGCCTCCGCTACGTGCTTTATATGTTTATGACGGATCTCGAGAAACCTTGGGTCGTAACTCATAAGCCTGCGGGACACTTCCTGGCTCCTTATGGCTCGGAACGCGTGGGCGATGTCTCTAATGTTACTTTCTCTAACGGATGGATCGAGGACCCCGATGGTAAGGTCTTTATCTATTACGCTTCTAGCGATACCCGTATGCATGTGGCTACTACTACAGTCGACCAACTTGTGGATTATTGCTTGAATACGCCCGAGGATGACTTGTATTCTCATATGTCTGTCGAGCGTATCAACCGCCTTATCGATATGAATAACTAATTTTAATTTGTCCCCCCCTATGTCTTTGCATAAACTATTTTCGGTATTGACTATGGCAGCACTGGTAACAGTGTCTGCTGTAGCTCAATATGAGCCTATGAACCCTAACGCAACTCCCGAGGCTAAGGCTCTTCTTGCTAAATTGTACGAACTTCGCGGTAAGTGCTGCCTCACTGGCCAACATTCTTATCCGCTTTATTCTGATATCTACATGGAAAGGGTGGAGAACTTGGTCGAAGGTAGCCATCCCGTAGTCTTCGGTCAGGATTTCGGTTACTCTAAACATAATTCTCTCGATGGTATAAATTTCCGCCAGCGTTCTATCGATAATGCTATCAAATGGCATAAGCGTGGAGCTATTATTACTTTCATGTGGCACGCCGTCCCTCCTACAGTGGAGGGTAACTATACTATATGGAAGGGCGAGAATGGCGTCCAGAGCGAACTTACTAACGCCCAGTGGAAGGACCTCCTAACCCCAGGTACCGAAATCCATAAGCGCTGGGAGGCTCAGGTGGATGTAATAGCTTTCTTCTTGCGCCAACTCCAGGATGAGAATATCCCCGTAATATGGCGCCCTTATCACGAAATGAATGGCAACTGGTTCTGGTGGGGTAAGCGCCCAGGTAAGGATGGTTACCAGGCTCTCTATCGTATGCTCTACGATCGACTTACTAATTATCATCACCTGAATAACCTCCTTTGGGTCTTTAACGCCAACGAGGTCAATGGCTTGAATGTGCCTAATTATAAGGATTTCTTCCCAGGTCACGATATCGTGGATATCTTGGCTACTGATGTGTACAACCAGAATTATCAGGATAAGGATTATGAACTTCTCTCCGAATTGGCTAATGGTAAAATTATAGCCTTGGGCGAGTGCGGTAAGTTGCCTACAGAGAAAATCCTTAAAAAGCAGAAGAATTGGAGCTGGTTCATGTGCTGGAGCGAGTTCATAGAGACCGCTAATGAGTGGGGACCTCGTAAGGAGCTTTACGATTCTGAGTGGACTGTAACTTTGGAGGAGTTTAATAAGTAATTGGGTGATGAACAGGAATATCATACCTGAACTGGAACAGGAACACTCTAATATCCTCCATTATTGGATCAATAATATGCAGGATGAGAAACAGGGTGGCTTCTACGGCTGCCGTGATTCTCAGGGTAATATTGTCGAAAACGCTCCTAAGGGGGCTATCCTTAATGGCCGTATGTTGTGGTCTTTTTCTTCTGGTTACCGCATTTTCGGTAAGCCTGAGTATAAGGCAGCAGCGGATAGGGTGTACAATTATATAGTAACCCATTTCTACGATAGTACGAATGGCGGCTTCTTCTGGTCGCTTAATGCCGATGGTACCCCACTGGATACAAAAAAACAGGCGTATGCCGAGGGGTTTATTATCTATGGATTGTCTGAGTATTATCGCGCTACGGGCAACCAACGGGCTCTTGATCTGGCCGAGGAGACTTGCCGTCTTATCGAAAAGCATTTCCGTGATTATAAGGATGGGGGATATACCGAGGCTACAGCTGCCGATTGGTCCCCTATAGCGGATGTGCGCCTTTCTGATAAGGAGGAGAATACTCCTAAAACAATGAATACTCACCTCCATATCATAGAGCCTTACGTAAACTTGTATCGCGCAAAACCGTCTGCCGAACTTAAGGAGTCTATATCTCATCTGTTGGATATATTTACTTCTAAAATCATCAGCGCCAAGACAGGACATTTTATATTGTTCTTCGATATGGATTGGTCTGTTAAGTCTGATATCGATTCGTACGGCCACGATATCGAGGGCGCTTGGCTCCTCTATGAGGCTGCTGAGGTTATCGGCGATAAAAAGTGGATGGACATTGTCCGCCCAATGGCTAAACGTTTGGTGGATATTACTTTGTCGGAGGGCCTCGATCGTAACTCGTCTATCTTTTACGAGAAGGTCGGTACCCACCTCGATACCGATAAGCATTGGTGGCCTCAGGCTGAAACGCTTTGCGGATTGGCCGATACTTGGCGCCTGACTGGCGATCAGAGGTATCTGGATATATTATATAATGTATGGGACTACATAAAGTCTAATATTTCTGCTCCACGCGCTAACGGTGAATGGCTGTGGCGCGTAGATAAGGATGGCAGGGATATATATACCGACGAAATCGCTGGCTTCTGGAAGTGCCCTTACCATAACTCGCGCGCAATGCTCGAGGTTATCCATCGTCTTAAACATTAATTTCTTCCCATGATGAGGTTCTTTCTCTCCATTCTCTCCTTGGCCGCCCTCATAGGGTGCTCAGAGTCTAAAGTGCAGTGCTACAATGGTTCTGATAGCGCAATATCATATGTGGGCCGTAGTATTGCTACCGCCGATACTTTGGGACCTCGCCAATGGGCAGCGGGCTCATATTTCGCTTTCGCTTTCGATGGTAACGAGTGTACATTGAACCTCATAGATGAACAGATATGGAGTGGTACGGGTTTCAATTACCTGGAACTGGTTGTCGATGGTAGGTGTACTCGCATCTGTACAGATACTACCTTGAACGTCATAGTGTTAGATAGCCTCTTGTCTGATGCCCCAACTCACGACGTGCTTGTTTGTAAGGATACCGAGAGCTCTCATGGCTATATCCAACTCCAAAGTATAATAACAAGAAATCTGCGAGCAAATAGGGAACTGCCTGAATGCTCTCCTATAATAGAGTTTATAGGCAACTCTATCACGTGCGGAGCTGAGGCTTATTGCGATGAGGTCCCTTATGGTACCGGTAGATGGGGCGACCGACACCGTGCTTACTTGGCGTATGGCCCACGTGTGGCTCGTATGATGAATGCTCGCTGGATGCTGACTTCTGTTTCTGGTATAGGCCTCATCCATTCTTGCTGCGATATGGATATCGTTATGCCGCAGGTCTATGATAAGGTGAGCTTGCGCAATAATGAGTATGAATACAACTTCGCAGAGCAGGCTAATATAGTTTGTATCTGCTTGGGCCAGAACGATGGTATACAGGATTCTACAACTTTCTGTAACGCTTACGTCGATTTTATCTCTACCGTGCGTAAACATAACCCCGAGGCACGTATCGTCTTGCTCTCTTCTCCTATGGCCGACGATAATCTGAGGGCTTGGCAGGAGCGTATCCTTTTGTCTGTCGAGAATCAAGTGGAGTCTGTCGAACATTATTTCTTTTCTCGCCAGTGGAATAACGGAGGCGGCGACCACCCCGATTGTAACGAGCATGCTGAAATCGCAGAGGAGTTGTACAACTATTTGAGATGAAGTTTTTATTCGGCTTTTTACCACATTGATTAAATTATGCGTAAATTTGCCACCGCATGATATTATCGCCGCATAGGTATCAAAGTGGAAAATTCACGTCCAAATATTGTACGTTTGTATAGAGAGCGACTGAATTTGTTGCTCGATGTAACGCAGACTATTAACGAAAAACATAGTGTCGACGACTTGATGCAGGAGTTCGAGACACTTCTTCGTGAGGAGTTGGGCGTTGAACGCGTAATTGTCTATACCCGTGGCGAGGGAAAATGGAACCAAATATTGGCTTGCGGCGTTTCTCAACGCCAGGCCGACGCTATCGACCCCGAACGCGATCTCCAGGGTATTACTAAAATAGAAAATCTCGCCCTTACCGAACGCGAACGATTGCTGATATTCGACGCAGTAATCCCTCTCTACCACGAGTTTAAACTTATGGGCTATGTCCTCGTAGGCGATAAAGGCGAGGGCGATGGTATTTCCCCAACTCTGCGAAATCTTAAGTATATCCAGATTCTCGCAAACCTTATCATCGTATTTATAGAGAATAAAAAGATGCAGATGAGCCTCCTTAAACAGGAGAGCCTCAAACATGAGTTCGAAATCGCTACCGAAATCCAACGAAGCCTTGTTCCAAAGGATTCGGAGATGCTCCGTACTTCGTTCCTTTCCGTACGCTCCCTCTATAAACCTCACCATGCCGTGGGCGGCGACTACTACGACGTGCTGCCGCTCTCCCCATATAGCGTGGGATTCTGTATCGCCGACGTAAGCGGTAAGGGTATGGGCGCAGCTTTGCTGATGTCCAACTTCCAGGCTATCGTGCGCTCTTTGTTTACGGCTAATATCTCTATGAGCCGCTTGGTGAAGGAACTTAATGAGCGCCTCAACTATAATTCCAAAAACGATAAGTTTATTACCGCTTTCTTAGGTAGATATAATAAAATAACGGGTAGATTGACTTATGTCAACGCCGGCCACCTCTCCCCATTGCTTTGCGCCCCAGGTACCGAGGAAATACGCGAATTGGATACAGGCTCTATAGCTTTGGGTATGCTCGATGAAATGCCAGTAATCGAGGAGGGCTCAATCCGTATCCGTAAAGGTACCAAACTCGTCGCTTTCACAGATGGTCTCGTGGAGGTGGACGAAGGTAACCACGTGCGTAACTCTTTCTTGGAACTTAAAGAGATAATGAAGTCTTCAGAACATATCGACGAGGCTATGAAACGTATCGACGATATGGCTGAACGCGACAAACTTAATGGTTTCGCTTTCGACGATATCTCCGTCCTCGGCTTAGAATTTATGCGTAACGGATCCTTGATTTTCTGATTTTTTTACCATTCTGTAAAATATTTCTTAGAAATTGTTTTTTTCTATTAAATGTTAGAGTTACATTTGTACTTCGAAAAGTACTAATAAATAGGTTAAACAACTTTTACTGAAATGAAGAACGCATTATTCTGTGCTTTGGCTCTAGCAGGAGCTGCATTCGCTGTTGGCTGCACTGGTTCATCAAATAATCAGGCCGCTCAAGTAACAAAGCAAAATATTGAGGAGAATGTACGCGAGTTCGTATACCCACTCCCTACAGCATTCGAAACTACAGAGATGCTCAACCGCATCGAAGCTCCTTATATCCAGATGCTCTGCAACGATCTCTCTAACGCAGAGGGCTACTTGACAGAGTACAAAAGAGCTCTTAACTTGGGTGTATATAGCGCCGATATGTGCTACGCTAGCACATACAACCAACAGCAGTCTATCATGGATTGCATGGACGTAGTTAAGAAACTTATCGATGCCCTCGATATGACTACAGGCGTTGATCCTGAACTCCCTAGCAAACTTGAAAATAGCGAGAATAATAAGGATGAACTCACAAACCTTATCACTGAGTCATTCTACGATTCATATGATTACCTCAACCGTAACGACCGCGGCCCAGTCTCTATCCTTATCGTAGCTGGTAGCTGGATCGAGGCTGAGTATATCTCTACTCACATCGCTGAGGATACTTTCCAAAACAAGGAGATGGTTAAAATCATCATGACTCAGCAGGAGCCTCTCGCTAAATTGATGGAGATCCTCGAGCAGAAGTTCGCCGATAACGAGTACGCTAACTCTATCAAGGCAGGCCTCAAGCCTCTCCACGATGTGTATAACTCAGTATCTGACGGCGGTATCACAGAGGAGCAAATCCAAAAGATCGCTTCTTTGGTTGAGACCCTCCGCGATAATATCACAGCAAAATAATTCATAGCTAACATAAAACTAACCAAATGGGTCAGATAACCGAGATGGTTGTCTGACCTTTTGCGTTTCATATACATTCTTCCCTCCCTCATACCCCCTCTGAAATTAAAAAATTGCGAGCAACCTTAACCCTCCCTTATATCTCCAACTATTCTCTCATAGACTACTAGCTTCTCTTCTCGCCTTTTTTCGCCATCTTCTCGAATTTTCATTCCTCAATATTTTTTGGTATTCTTTAAACTTTGTACTATCTTTGCGCCGTTTATAGCGTACCATAACGGGGATACTTAAACGAATAGAAAAAAAATAATAACAGCATTATAATAAATAAGTAATAACGATGCAGAACAAAGGTGCCGTACGAACCTTCGCCATCCTTTTGGCGTTAGTGTGTTTGTACCAGTTGTCGTTTACTTTCTTTACGCGTAAAGTAGAGAACGACGCCAAAGCGTTCGCAATGGGCGACGCTGCAAAAGAAACCGCCTACATTGATTCAATTGCAAATGAGCCGGTTTACAACTTCCTATGGCTTAAGAAGTACACCTACATGGAATGTAAGGCCAATGAGATCAACTTCGGTCTTGACCTTAAGGGTGGTATGAACTTGATCCTAGAGGTTAAAGTATCAGATATTGTTAAGGCTCTTTCAGGTCACAACCAGGATCCTGTATTCAATCAGGCAGTAGCTAACGCTATCGAGCGTGAGAAGAATTCTACTTCTGATTTTATTACACTCTTCCAAGACGAATTCGAGAAACTCAATCCTAACGGTCAGCTTGCAACAATCTTTGCAACAATCGACATGAAGGATCGCGTTAACCGCAATATGTCAAACTCCGAGGTTATCAAGGTCCTCCGCGATGAGACAGAGAGCGCTATCCAAAACGCATTCAACGTACTCCGTACTCGTATCGACCGCTTCGGTGTAACTCAGCCAAATATCCAGCGCCTCGAAAAGGCAGGTCGTGTAATGGTTGAGCTCCCTGGTGTAACAGACCCTTCCCGCGTACGTAAGCTCCTCCAGGGTACAGCAAGCCTCGAGTTCTGGGAGACATACAATAACAACGAGATTCAAAACCAGCTCGCTGCAGTTATCCAAGCTACAATGGAGCAGGTTACTGATACTACAAAGAAGGCAGATTCTGCTGCATCTTCAGATGTCCTCGCTCTTGCAGATCAGGCACAGTCTCAGGATTCAACAGTTACTACAAGCTCTTCTGTTCGTTCAATCGCTTCTTACCTCCAGTTCACTCCAATGGGTTACGGCCCAGTAGTGGGTGTTGCTCGCGCAAAGGATGTAAAGATTGTCAACGATTACCTCGCAATGGATAAGGTTCGTCGCCTTCTCCCACGCGACCTTAAGCTTATGTGGACTGTAAAGCCTATGTCAGGTCGTCAGGCTCAGCAGTTCTTCGCTCAGGAAATCAACCAGAAGGAGACAGTATACGAACTCGTAGCTATCAAGTCTACTTCAAGCACAGATCGTCCACCACTTGAGGGTGACGTTATCACAAATGCTCGCCACCAGGCTAGCCAGAATGGCGCAAGCTACGAGGTTTCAATGTCAATGAACTCTGAGGGCGCTCGCCGTTGGGCAGCTCTTACTAAGGCTAACCTCGGTCGCTGCGTTGCTATCGTTCTCGATGGTTATGTATATAGCTTCCCTACAGTTCAGTCTGAGATTACAGGTGGTTCATCTTCTATCACAGGTAACTTCTCTCCAGAGGAGGCTCAGGACTTGGCAAACGTACTTAAGTCAGGTAAACTTCCAGCTCCTGCTACTATCGTAGAGGATACAGTCGTAGGTCCTTCTCTTGGTCAGGAGGCTATCGAGAGCGGTCTTTGGTCATTCCTCATCGCTTTCATCGTAGTACTTATCTATATGGTAGTATTCTATGGTGTTCGCGCTGGTCTTGTTTCCGACTTCGCTCTTATCGCTAACCTCTTCTTTATTATAGGTATTCTCGCTTCGTTCGGTGCAGTATTGACATTGCCTGGTATCGCCGGTATCGTACTTACTATCGGTATGGCAGTGGATGCTAACGTAATCATCTACGAGCGTATCAAGGAGGAGATGCGTGCTGGCAAGACAGTTCGTACAGCAGTACAAGAGGGTTATAGCAACGCTATGTCGGCTATCGTCGATGCCAACCTCACAACATTCCTTACAGCTATCATCCTCTTCGCATTCGGTACAGGTCCTATCAAGGGCTTCGCTACAACATTGATGATTGGTGTTGCTACATCATTCTTCACAGCTGTATTCCTCAGCCGTATTATTGTAGAGCACTTGGCTAACAAGCACGAGGATATGAAGTTCTATACTAAGTTCTCTGAGCACTTCATGGAGAATGTTAACATCGACTTCCTCGGCAAGCGTAAGACATACTACATTGTTATCGCAGCATATATGCTTGTATGTGTACTTTCACTTGCAATCCGTGGCCTTAGCAAGGGTATCGACTTCACTGGTGGTCAGATTTTCGTAGTTCGCTTCGAGCAGCCAGTATCTCCAGAGTCAGTTCGTTCAGGTCTTGCTGCTGAGTTCGAGGGTGCAACAGTTGAGGTTAAGACATACGGTGCAGACAATCAGGTACGTATCTCTACCAACTATGGTATTGAGAATTCTGAGGATGGTGCTCAGGATGAGATCGAGGCTAAGCTTTACAATGGTGTTAAGTCTCTCCTCCCAGCATCTGTAACAAAGGATGATTTCCTCCAGAACTTCAGAATGTCATCACAGAAGGTAGGTCCTACAATGGCTTCCGATATTACACAAAAGGCTATCTGGGCAGTATTGCTCTCGCTCGTTGTAATGTTCGGTTATATCTTCTTCCGATTCCGTAACTGGGCTTATGGTATGTCTGCAGTAGTAGCGTTGACACACGATGTTGTATTTACACTCGGTATCTTCTCTCTTACATACTCTATCATGCCATTCTCAATGGAGATCGACCAGTCGTTTATTGCCGCTATCCTTACAATCGTTGGTTACTCAATCAACAATACAGTGGTTATCTTCGACCGTATCCGTGAGCAGTTCTATCTTACTCCAAAGGCAACAGCTATGGAGGTTATGAACTCGGCACTTAATTCGACAATGGCTCGTACAATCAACACATCAATGACTACATTGGTTACACTTATCGTTATCTTCTTCCTTGGTGGCGAGGTAATCCGTGGTTTCATCTTCGCGATGTTCGTTGGTATGTTTATCGGTACATTCTCTTCTCTCTTGCTCGCTACACCTCTCGCATATGAGATTGTTAGCCGCAAGGGTAATAAATAATAGAGTCTAAAGACTAGCCGAGGCGTAGGTTTGGCTTTAATTAGCTATAATCTATGACCTCGGTTTTTTGTTTTTTTATATTACACATCATTATTAAATCACTTAGCAGATATGAAAAAGTTTATTTTTCTCGTATGTGCAGCTTGTTTGATGCTACAGGAGGCTACTGTGGCGCAAACTCCGCTACCAGTTGACCCAGAAGTTAAGGTGGGTCGACTCGACAATGGATTAACCTACTATATCAGGCACAATGAGTATCCGAAGGATCGTGCCTACATGTACATTGCACAACGTGTTGGTGCGGTACTAGAAGAGGATTCGCAGAACGGTCTTGCTCATTTTCTTGAGCATATGGCGTTTAACGGAACAAAGAATTTCCCTGGGAAGGGTATCATTGACTACCTTGAGCGTCAGGGTGTAAAGTTTGGAGAGAACATCAATGCCTATACATCGACAGATGAGACGGTGTACAATTTGGATAATGTTCCTACTACAGACCCTGTTGTAGTTGACAGTGCACTTTTGGTTCTTCACGATTGGTCGGGATTTATATCCCTTGAGCCTAAGGAGATAGACTCTGAGCGCGGTGTAATACGTGAGGAGTGGCGTACACGAGATTCTGGAGACAACAGAACATACAATGCTACCAATAAGGTAATCATGGCTGGTACTCCTTATGCGGTTCGTGATGTTATAGGAGATACAGTTGTCATCAATAATTTCACATATCAGGAGTTGCGCGACTACTATCATAAGTGGTACAGACCTGATCTTCAGGGCATTGTAGTTGTAGGAGATATTGACCCTGAGGTTATAGAGCAGAAGATCAAGGAGATGTGGAGTGACATTCCTGCCAAGGTTAACCCTGCAGAGCGCAAGTATTTCCCATTGCCACTGCATGGCAAGGAGCCTATAGTATCTATTGCTCAGGATCCAGAGGCTACGCGCAACCGCATAGAGTTGTTTTATCGTCGTCAAGCTATTCCTCGTGAGTTTACGAGTACGCAAGAGTGCTATATGCAGAGCCTTGTGCTCAATTTAGCGACATCGGTAATGGACCTTCGTTTCCAGGAGATGTCGAGCAAGGCAGATTCTCCATTTGCGGCAGCAGGTAGTGCTGATTATCGTGAGGTGCCATTGGTAAGTGAGTTTTTGTTTGTTGCTGTACCAAAGAATGGCAAATTCCTTGAGTCGTACAATGCCCTAGTAGACGAGGCTGAGAAGCTACGTCGTTGGGGTGTGACAGCGAGTGAACTTGAGGTTGTAAAGCAAGATATGCTCAAGTCGGCAGAAGATGCATACAATTCGCGTACTACCTGCAGGTCGGGCAACTATGTACAATCGTACGTACGTTCATTTATAGATGGTACAGACATAATGAGTCAGGAGCAAGAGTATCAGCTTCTACAGCAGGTATTGCCATTTATTACCAAGGAAGTTGTAGATCAGATGGTCGGCATGGTTATCAATGACAATCCAGTGATTTCTGTTATGGCGCCATCGGCGGAGACATCCATTCCATCGAAGGAAGAGTTAAAGAAGATATTGGCTGATGTATCTACCAAGGAGCTTGTAAAATATGAAGAGGTATCGTATGACAAGCCACTTGTAGCTGATGTACCTGCATCTGGAAAGATAGTATCATCGGAGGCTGGTCCAATGGGGTCGACACTTCTTACGCTCTCAAATGGCATTAAGGCTTATTTGTTACCAACAGACCATGAGGCAGACAAGGTATCTCTCAAGGCAGTAAGTTTTGGTGGTGCTAGTTTGCTTTCTGCGGAAGAGTCGTATTTGGCAGAGTATGCAAATTATTTTGTATCGCGATATGGACTAGGTGATTTCTCGGCATCTGACCTTACGAAGGTACTTGCTGGAAAATCTGTGAATGTATCGACTACCATCAGTACAAATACAGAAGCTGTCTATGGCAACTGTGCGAAAGGTGACTTTGAGACTATGCTTCAGTGTGTATACCTTGGTTTCAAGGGGGTACGAGAAGATGCAGATGCTCATGCAAGTTCGTTGTCGATGATCCGCATGCAGTTGGAGAATCTTGAGAAGAATCCAGACTACATAATGCAGAAAGAGATCACGAAGACTATGTATGGTGTAAATCCATACGTTAAAGACCTTGAGATAGAAGATCTGGAGAAGTTGACAATGGAGCGTTGTATCAAGATATACAAAGAGCGTTTCAGCAATGCTGGTGACTTTACATTCTTCTTTGTAGGAGATATGGATATAGAGGCGGTGAAGCCAATGATTGCGCAGTGGTTGGGTTCGCTTCCTGTAGCAGCGACACGAGAGAAGGCCATTGACCGCAATATTGTACCACAGACAGGAAAGGTAGACAATACATTTGAGAAAGAGATGGCTACCACGAAGGTATCTAGTTGGACGCTTTACAGTGGAGAGAACAAAGAATACGACAGAAAGTTCCTCACCTCGGCCGACTTTCTTAATTCTATACTCCGTATGCGATATCTTGATACGATTCGCGAAGATGAGGGAGGTTCGTATGGTGTTTCGTCGCACTTCTCAGCTTCGAATTATCTGAGATATACATATAATCTTCAGATATCATTTGATACAGATCCAGAGAAGATAGACAAGTTGTATCCTATTATAGAGCGTGAGATACAGAAGATTGCCGATGAGGGACCTGACGCTGCACAGTTGCAGAAGGTTAAGGACAACGAATTGAACACATTAGCAAACATGTTGAAGCGCAATTCATACTGGATGTCGTGCTTGTCGGACTTTGTCGTTCTAGGCATAGACAAGGCCAATGGAGAGAAAGAGCTTCTTGAGAGCATTTCGGGAGACGATGTAAAGGCAGCTGCTGCGAAGATACTTGCGCAGAAGAACCGTCTCACGGTAACAATGAAGCCAAAGAAGTAGCATAATATTTTGAGGCAACTATATTAAGGTCGGCATAATTGCCGGCCTTTTTTTGTTTATGTGAAAGTAGTTGCTGTACGGTTGCTAGTTCCTTTCTGTATATAGAGAGCCTCCTTGTTGCTCGCAATTTTTATATTATGTGGGTAGTCTCTGATAGCAGAGAGGGTAGTCGTTGCTCGCAATTTTTATATTATGTGGGTAGTCTCTGATAGCAGAGAGGGTAGTCGTTGCTCGCAGTTTTTTTATTTTGTGAGCAGTCTCTGATAACGGAGAGAGTAGTTGTTGCTCGCAAATTTTTATAAAACGGGTGTAAAAAGGAGAGGAGAAAAAGTTGAGGCAAGTGTTGTGTGTTTTACATAATGTATTACTTTTGCACTTAGACCAAAATATATATTAAGTGAAACGCTCAATGCTACTCTGTGCGCTAATGTGCACATTGGCGTTATTCCCATTAGATGTGATAGCGCAAGAAGTATATCATACTTCGCCCCTGCAGTTGCAGACTGCTAATATCTACAGTACGTCGCCCCTTGAAGAGACGGCAGACGCATTTAATCCATCGATTATTTCGGACATTACGCACTGTGCGCTTGAAGTATCCTGTTCGGTACCCTTTGCGCTTAAAGAGCTATGTCAGGTAGATGCGAAGATGGCCGCGTCCACCCCATTGTGTCATCTTCAAGGAGAGGTATTGAAGAGTGGGGATGAAGGCAGTTCGTTTACTGTATTAGGCGGAGGTATATCGCGCAGGTTCCACAAGTTTGGGTTAGGTTTTGAGTACAGGGCGCTTATTCACAAGCAGATAAATACGGAGACATACCGATCGTCGTTTTCGAGGTTTGGGTTACACGTCAATCTATCAGAAGAGTGGACTGTGGCCATGTCGGTCAGCAATATAGAAGGCAGGAGAATCAGATATAAAGAATGTGATGTAGACATACCCTCGTTTGCGGTAATAGGGATGAAATGGAGGCACAGTATGCTAGTAGTGCAAGTCGAGGTAGAAAAGAGCTGGAATAGAGAAGCCGTGTACAAGGTAGCCACGTCCGTTGTGACCAGGAGTGCGGTTTTCGGGTCTGTAGGTATTACGGTCAGGGACGATGCTGCCTCGCCCACGGCAGGAGTAGGAGTAAGTTTTGAGCATTTTGTGATTAATGCTGGGATGAGTTATCATAACAAATTGGGCGTATCATCCGGGGCATCAATAGCGATAGTCAATATCTGGTAATGGGGAAGTTTGCATTATTGTTGGTTTTGATGGCTTTTCTCGTTGTGAAGAGAGTCAAGGCACAAGAAGAGAATGTGCTAGAAGAAGTTGTCCGTGACCTATTAGAAGACATGGCCATAGACGGGCGTCTGTCGGAAAATGGAGACGAGGCAGAAGATCTGTACGCCATAGCAGACAACAAGATAGACATCAACAGTGCTTCGGCAGACGAGTTACGCTCGTTGCATGTGCTGAAAGAGGCGCAGATACAAAGTATCATAGAAGAGCGGAATAAGATGGGAGCCTTCACCTCTGTGCTAGATTTATTGATGCTAAAAGATTTTGATGAATGGCTAGTAGAGCGATTAAGGCACTTTATAAAAGTAGAAGACGAAGTAGACATAGTCAAGCCCAGAAAAATTAAAGGAGAATTTGTGTTCAGGGCGAGTAGGCAATTACAAGAATCGAAAGGGTACACACAGGGAGCCAAGAATCCCTATTTAGGCAAGCCCATCAAACTACTATCGCGCAATAAGATAGAGATAAACGAAGTCTACTCGCTAGGTTTTGTCTCCGAATCAGATGCGGGAGAGCCCATAGGCAGATATGGCATTAGAGTTACAGACTTTTTATCGGGCTATTTTGCGTACAAGAAGAATAAGAATGGGTTGGCCAGGGCTGTTGTTGGGCATTATCATGCACATGTAGGGCAAGGTTTAGGGTTATGGACAGGTTTTTCGGCAGATAACACATCGCTCCAATCGTCATTAGACAAGAATGCTGAGCCCATCAGTCCGACATTATCTGCATCCGAGTATGGATATCTGCGAGGGGTGGCAGGCACGTTGGTTCATAACAAATCGTATTTTACCCTTTTTATGTCGCATACAGACAACGATGCATCGATTTTCAGAAGAGAAGCAGACAGCAGTAATGTTTGGATTCAGACTATACAAGCAGACGGATACCACAGGACGAAGACAGAGATAGAAGGGAGGAACAATGTAAGTCTGATGGTAGGCGGAGGGTATGCCTCGCAAGGCTTCAACGGAGAAAGAATTGGGGGGAAAGTAGGGATAGGGCTAAACAAGTGGCACTCCTCCAAGGCGCTATACAACGAAGACAAGTTGTACCGCATCAACTATCCCAATACAGACGACATAGTAACGATACATGCCGACCACAGGATTATGTTTTCCAGGGTTAAGATGTATGGGGAGGTAGCGTATCAGATATCCGAGGACAAGGCATTGGCGGTAATGCAAGCTATGGATTTGGCGCTGCGAGGAGGCAGTTACCTTACCATAGGCTATCGTTCATTTGGCAGGCACTACTATGCGGCGGTACAATCACCGTGGTCGCGCTGGAGTCAGCCCTCCAGTGAAGAAGGCCTATATATAGGTATTCAGGCATCGCCACACACCGATGTGACGCTATTAGCCAGTGCGAATTTATACAAGAACAGATGGCTGACATACAAATGTCAGTCGCCCTCGAGCGGGTACAAGTTCAGGATAAACCTATCATACACCCCTGTGAAATGGAATGAGATAACGCTAAGGGTACGTATGGACGGTAATGAAGTGACATCAGCTGCGGCCAACTATAAGTTGCAACAAGAAAAGCGAGTGTCATATAAAATACAATACCAATCCTCTCCGGTAGACTGGGTACGGTTTAAGGGAGGTATTGAGATTATACACTATAGGAAAGAGAGAGAAGCAAGCTCAGATGGGGTATGGTTGAGTCAAGAGATCAAGATCTCCTTTGACAAGCTATGCAAGATGAGGGCAACGCTATACATGGCGCACTTTGATACAGACGACTATAACTCGAGGGTATATGCGTATATGCCAGACGTTCTATATACTATGAGTACTCCGATGTTCAGTGGGAGGGGGGTGGTAGCTATGGGGCAAATATCTCTCAATCCCCATCCAGATTTGTCGCTAGCGCTGCGAATAAAACACGTCCGCTACCTAGACAGGGACAAAATTGGGACTGGGAATGAAGAGGTAGACGGTTCGCGCAAGAGCGAAGTCAAGCTACAGCTACGGTATAAATTATTTCACCGGTTTGGTTAAGACTCCGTCTTCATCCAAGCATTCATAGCCATGAGGGCGCGAGCGCGGTGGCTGATTTTATTCTTTTCGGCCAGAGAAAGTTCTGCAAAAGTTTTGTTTGGGAACTCGACGGGGCAAAACAGAGGGTCGTATCCAAAGCCCTCAGAGCCACGAGGCGATAAAGTCAGGTTGCCATTGACCTTACCCTCGAAAAGATGCTCTTTGCCGTCGGCATCAATATAAGCCAAGACGGTACGGAAGCAAGCAGAGAGGTCGGCCTTGCCCTTGATATTCTCCAAAAGCTTATTGTTGTTAGTTTCGTCGGTAGCCCCCTCTCCCGAGTATCGAGCAGAATATACTCCTGGAGCGCCATTCAGGCAGTTGACCTCCAGACCCGAGTCATCTGCCAGGCAAGGTTGGTGGTACTCAGCGAAGACTGTGCGAGCTTTGATGAGGGCGTTACCCTCGAAAGTTGTTGCGTCCTCTATGATAGGTTTATTGAATCCCACTTCGCGCAAGGTAACTATCTGGACACCTTGAGGGAGAAGTTGTTCTATTTCGCGAGCCTTATGTGCGTTATTAGATGCGAGTATGATTTTCATGTTGAAAATATTTTGCTACAAAGGTAGTCAAGAGGTGAGAATAGGGTAAGAGAAAAGAAAACAGCCGTTGACAAGAATCAACGGCTGTTGGTATGATAGAAAACTGTGTTTCTAGAAATTGGTGTATACAACCTTGATTTCGGTACGAGGGTTAACCACGAATACTGGGATACCCTCCTCGTTAGCGATGATTGTCTGCTCGTAAGCGCCGAGGAGATAATCATGGAATGCGATGTCGCGGGTTGTTGTAATCATGATGCAATCGACCTTCTGGTCCTTAGCATACTTGAGGGAGAGCTCGTAGAAAGAGCCACGCTGATCTACCCAGACTACGTCGTAAGGTATATCGCGTTCCTCGAGGTAACGCTTACAGAAGTTCATATTTGCCTTAGCAGGGTTATCGTACATTGGGCCGTTGCCCTCCTGGCCGAGGAGGCAAACGCGGATGTTGCAGAGATAGCCGAGCATAGATACCCACTTAAGTTTCTCCTTAGTCTCGAGCTTGTAGTCGACAGGGAAGAGGATCTTAGCAGGATCTTGGTAATGAGGCTCCTCTTGGACGATAAGGTAAGGAACATGGCATCCAACTATTACTTTGAGTGCCCATGAGCCAGTAAGTTTCTGCATACCGCGCATACCGTGGGTACCCATCACTACGACTGCACTCTTTAGTTCGTCTACTACTTCGTTAATAGTCTTAAAAATTGTACCCTCGCGAACGAGAGGAACTACTTTAATATCAAGTTCAGTAGTGAACTTATCGCAGATAGGTTGGAGCTGAGCCAAAATTTCTGTTTCTTGGCTCTGTTTTTTAGCGATGTTAAGCAGAACGATTTCTGCCTTCATGTTTTTACCCATAACCGCAGCATGTTTTACTGCGAAATCTGCCTTCTCGGTGAAGTCATATGGGACTAGAATTGTGTCAGTATAAGATACCATATCTAGAAGATGTAGTTTTTCAGTTGTAAAAATAGTCTATTATGTGTAAAAAAAAAAGTAAATTGCACAAAATTTTGGGAGGACGTGTTATCATGGTTACTTCAATTAACACTAGAAATATTATCGCACTACTAGCTATCTTGCTGTCTATTAGCGACATAGCCAGTGCTCAGTATCTAAAGTATTCAGATGATGGAGCTGAGCCGAAGGCTGTGAAAAATGGCGTAGTGAACACATCGAGTCCGTTTGTAAGGATATTTTTTGTGGGGGAAGAGGATAATTTTTTTCCTCCATACTACATAGTTCACAAAAATGACACCCTTTTTATCTCCCAAGAGATGATTACCCAAGACAGTTGGGTTGTTGCGTTACCAGAAGAGGGGGTTACCTATTTCACGGTAAAAGATGCGAGGGGGTCGTACAGGACCGTCAAGATAATGCATTCCCACAGTGTGTGGCCTATAGCCATAGGGGGTGCGGCACTATTATTTGTGATAATATCGCTATACACCATATTTAAGTTACGCAGGCACTTACGTCAGAGGCATGCAGACGACATGCTGTTGAAAGCCTCGCAGAGGCACACCAAGAAATATGACTGTGTGACGGTACTCTTTGCTGACATTCAAGGATTTACTAAGATTGCGGAGCACATGAAGCCGGATCAGCTTGTAGATGAGCTAGACAGGTACTTTATTTTCTTTGATGAGTTGGTAGACAAGTTTGGTGTAGAGAAGATAAAGACCATTGGTGATGCATATATGTGTGCTGGAGGTGTGCCAGAAGATGACAGTGCGAATCCTATTGAGGTTGCGTTGGTAGGTCTTGGCATGATAGACTATGTAAAAGAGCGCAGGGCGCAAGACAGTGGTTTTTGGAATATTCGTGTTGGATTGAATACTGGTCCTGTTATTTCGGGCAACCTTGGAAACAAGAAAAAAGTCTTTGATATCTGGGGTGATTCGGTAAATACTGCTTCGCGTATGGAGTCTTCGTCTGAGCCAGGAGAGGTAAATGTCAGTGACAACACCTATTTAAAGATCAGGGATTACTTTGACTGTGAGCATCGAGGTCGCATGCCTGTAAAATATAAAGGTGAGATAGACATGTACTTTGTTAAGCGACTCAAGCCCCAGTATGCTGAGCCCGGGTCTATCTACAAGCCAAACGAGGCGATGTTGCTCAAGATTCAGATTTTGAAGACATCTGACTTTGAGGAAGATATGCGTAGGGATGTGATACGTAAGTACTGCCCGGCGCTTGAATCGAAGTTCAATATGCTGCTACAACGAGTTGACACTCTATGTCATGAGAATCATCTTTCCGATTTGGATTATGTTGTGACGCGACTATCGGCGATTATGTCATTTATCCAGATAGAATTTACTAAAGAGTACAAGACAGACATACAATATATAAATGAGAGAAGGCATCGTCTGAAGTTGTTCTCGGAGCAAAATGAGGCGATGGCGAAAACTGTTTCCAATATTGTACAAGGAGTTGAGCCTCAAGGCATCATAGAAGAGATTATCTGTGATGCGAGAAACGAGTATTTGTCGCGTCGAGACATTGGAGCGATTTTGATACAATGGCTAGAGATAGAGTCGGAGCGCAACAAGCATCTGTCGCGTAAAGATTGGTTGCTCCAGCAGAAGGCGTTACTAGGTACGACGAGGTACTATACTGAGTCGGCCAGGAGGTTGGCAGAAGTTTCCCTGACCAGTCAGTCGGAGGTAATAGATGTACTTTTGGCTGGATAATCAAAGAAAAATTGAGCAACAGGGTACTCATTTAACGTATTTTATTAACTTTGCGAATAAAGAATAGGTCGGCACTAGCCGAAATTATTAACGTAAGATAATATTAGCATGTCAAAAACATATGAAGCAGAGAATCGCTTACCTAATATTATAGGTCAAGGAACCAAGATAGTAGGCGATATTGAGACGAATGGTGATCTTAGAGTTGATGGCGTTATAGAAGGCAATATCCAGTCGAAGGGTAAAGTTGTGCTTGGTGCGAGTGGTTCTATAAAAGGTACTATCAAGTGTGTCAGTGCTGAGATAAGCGGTCAATTTGATGGTAAGCTTGAGACTACGGAGCTTCTTTCGTTGAGAAACACTTCGGTATTTAAGGGTGAGATGAGCATCAACAAGTTGAGCATTGAGCCTGGGGCTATTTTCAATGGTACATGTAACATGCCAGAAAAGGTAGCCAAGCCACAGGAAGTGAAGAAATAGGCAAGCGTTACGAAAAGATACTAGGCGTTTTGTGGTGTTTCGGATTTTTTGAATATTGATTTGCCATGATGAAAGTCTGGATATGGTCTTTGCTTATTATCGTGCTCTTGAATTTTGCGGTTATAGAGATAGGGCATTTGGATAGATTATTAGGCTTAGGTTTTTTATTTCCGGCGCTTTTGTCTTTTTTGAGGCAGAGAATTATTCAGAAGTACTCAATCACTTCGTTATCAGTGGTATTTTTGACAGAAGGTATTAAGTTTGCAATAGTTTGTGCTCTATTATTTGCATTATATTATACGGTTTCAAAGGAAAATATCTTGTATCCGACTGCATTTTGTGTAAACTTTTTGGTCGCGAACAGCGTAGAATATTGTGCGTTTAGGGCAAATTAGAAACCTCAACCTATTATGTTTACAAAAGCAATACATATAATAGTACTTATGTTGGCGGTAATAGCCAATGTTGGTATGGCCAGAGCGCAGGAGAGTGAACCTGAGGCAGCGGTGGCGAGTGCACATGAGAATGCACATGAGGAGGAGGGTCTTGACATGACTCATCTCATCTTCCATCACGTTTTGGACTCATATCAGTGGGACATTGTTGGTTGGGAAGGAGCCAATGGAGAGGAGAAGATATCTATACCTCTACCGGTGATTGCCTATCACAATGGACATTTTTTCTTTACCATGTCGTCGTCATTTGCGGAAGGAGCAAAAGTGGAAAAAGACGGATTGGTGTGGTATATGGGAGTTCCTGAGGGCAGGGTTGTTGAGAAGTTGCTTGTAGATTCGGCTACAGAGCAAGCTGTTCGTCCTACGTTGGATATTTCTATCACAAGAAATGTTGCTTCTATGTGGCTTTCGGTGATTGTGATACTTTTGATATTTATTTCTGTTGCGAAGGCGTACAAGAAGTCGTTGGTTCCACATGGGGCAGTAGGAGCGGTTGAGACGGTTGTTTTGTTTGTCAAGGACATTGCAGATGAGCAGATAGGCGAGAAGTCGGCGAAATATGTTCCATATATGTTGTCGTTGTTCTTTTTCATTTGGATTAACAACATTATTGGTCTTATTCCATTTTTCCCATTCTCTACGAATCTTTCGGGCAACATAGCTTTCACGGCGACATTGGCCATTGGTACATTTATTTTGACGAACTTCAATGCTACTAAGCATTACTGGATACATAACTTTACTGTTCCTGGGGTACCATTTATAATGAAGTTCATTCTTGTGCCAATTGAGATTGTCACAATGTTCATACGACCATTTACGCTTCTTGTCCGTTTGTTTGCGAATGTGACAGGTGGGCACATTATCATATTGAGTTTGATAGCGATGATTTTTATTATTGGTAGTATTGCCATGGCGGTACCATCGGTACTTCTCACGCTCATCATTTTTGTATTGGAGATTATATTCGGCGCATTGCAGGCATACATTTTCACATTGTTATCGGCATTGTATATAGGATTGGCTGTAAACGACGAACATTAATAAGTAAGTAATAAAACAAAAAAATAACTTTTAAAACTTAGAATTATGAATCTAGTTGGTGTAGGCATTGGCCTTATTGTTATCGGTCTTGGTATTGGTATCGGTAATATCGGTAAGTCGGCTCTTGACGCTATGGCTCGTCAGCCAGAGATGGCAGGTAAAATCCAGTCTGCAATGCTTATCGCTGCAGGTATGGTCGAGGGTGCTGGTTTGTTCGCTATCATCATGGCGTACTTGACAGCTTAATAGAACAGCATAGATATTTATCTAAAAAATATAGGTCATGGATTTATTGTCACCAGAACCTGGCTTAGTCATCTGGACTGGCTTGACATTCCTCATCCTTCTCTATTTGTTGGGTAAGTTTGCGTGGAAACCATTATTGGGAGCCATTAAAGAGCGCGAGACTACGATACAGACAGCGATGGAGAATGCTGTAAAGGCGAATGAGGAGCTCAAGCAGATAGAGGCGACTAAGACACGTATTGAGGCAGAGACACGCAAGGAGCGCGACTCTATCCTCAAGGAGGCCCATGCCCTAAAAGACAATATAGTTGAGGAGGCGAAGAATGCTGCACAGCAGGAGGCTCAGAAGATCGTAGAGGCTGCCAAGGCTCAGATTGCAAAAGATCGTGCTGATGCTATGCAAGAACTCCGTTCAACAGTTGCAAAGCTCTCTGTCCAGATTGCATCGAAGGTAATAGCAAAGGACTTGTCGTCGGATGCTAACCAGAATGATTTGGTAGAGAAGTACCTTCAGGAGTGTAACTTCAATTAGTCGGCGGTATGAACTCGGGACTGATAGCAAGACGATATGCAAATGTGCTTTTTGAGTTTGCTCAAGAGCATCAGGCTACGGAAGTTGTCTATTCGGATGCCAGCAATGTCTATGAGGCGTTGGTAGGCAGTCAAGAGGCGACAGCGTTCCTCACGTCTCCTTTGCGTAAGCCGTCCGAGAAGAAGGCACTCGTCGATAAGGTATTTGCCAATGTGGTATCGAAAGAGACGCGTCAGTTTATGGATTTTGTTGTAGACAAAGGCAGGGCTGACATGTTGGCTGAGATATTGCGAGTATATGGTGTTGTCTTTAAGGAGCATAATGGGATCAAGACGGCAATCGTTACAACGGCGGTTCCTCTCGAGGCTCAGAAGCAGGAAAGTGTAACAGCTATCCTTAAGCAAAAATTGGCAGCTCCAGTTGAAGCTACATATAAAGTTGACGAATCGCTCATAGGAGGAGTAGTATTCGAGGTAGACGGTAGCTTGATGGACTGTAGCGTTAAGCGTCAACTCCAGGATATTGAGAGGAGTTTGACGATTTAGTATTATTTATCTACAAATCGAGAAAGTACATGGAAAACATAAAAGCCTCAGAGGTCTCTAGTCTCCTTAAGAGCCAGCTCGAGAATTTCGAGAACTCTATGAAGATGGAGGAAGTGGGCACCGTACTATCCGTTGCAGATGGTGTAGCGCAGGCGTATGGTTTGGAGAATGTCCAAGCCAATGAGCTTGTGACAATTGATGAAGCGACAGGTATCGTGATGAACCTTGAGCAAGACCACGTAGGTATTGTGCTCATGGGAGATGCGGTAACAGTAAAGGAGGGCGACACAGTTAAGAGAACTGGGCGTATTGCCTCTGTCCTTGTAGGTGAGGGCACTGTAGGTCGTGTAGTTAATCCTCTCGGCGAGCCTATTGATGGTAAGGGTCCTATCGCTGGTAAGTTGTATGAGATGCCACTTGAGCGCAAGGCTCCACAGGTAGTATATCGTCAGCCAGTAAAGCAGCCACTACAGACAGGTATCAAGGCTATTGATGCTATGATTCCGATTGGTCGTGGACAGCGTGAGCTTATCATTGGTGACCGTCAGACAGGAAAGACAGCCATTGCTATTGATACAATTCTCAATCAGAAGAGTTTCTATGATGCAGGCAAGCCAGTATATTGTATCTACGTTGCTGTAGGACAGAAGGGTAGTACTGTAGCGCAGATAGTAAATACGTTGGAGCGTCATGGTGCATTGGCGTATACAGTTGTAGTTAGTGCTACGGCTGCTGATGCTGCTGCCATGCAGTTCTATGCACCATTTGCGGGTGCAGCTATTGGAGAATATTTCCGTGATTCGGGTCGTCATGCTCTTATTGTGTATGATGATTTGTCGAAGCAAGCTGTTGCATATCGTGAGGTCAGCTTGTTGCTTCGTCGTCCACCAGGACGTGAGGCTTACCCAGGTGATATTTTCTACTTGCACTCACGTCTTTTGGAGAGAGCTGCCAAGATCATTGAGAATGATGAGATTGCAGCCAAGATGAATGATCTTCCTGAGAGTATCAAGCCTATTGTCAAAGGTGGTGGTTCGCTCACAGCGCTTCCAATCATTGAGACACAGGCAGGAGACGTTTCGGCATATATTCCTACGAACGTTATTTCCATTACTGATGGACAGATCTTCCTTGAGGGTAACCTCTTCAATGCTGGTGTACGTCCAGCTATTAACGTGGGTATTTCGGTATCCCGTGTAGGTGGATCGGCGCAGATTAAGTCAATGAAGAAGGTAGCTGGTACATTGAAGCTTGACCATGCTCAGTATCGTGAGTTGGAGGCATTCTCGAAGTTCGGTTCAGATCTTGATGCTACGACGATGGCGGTTTTGGACAAGGGACGTAAGAATGTTGAGCTTTTGAAGCAGCCACAGTATACTCCATATTCGGTAGAGAAGCAGATTGCTTCGATGTTCTGTGGAACAAAGGGCTTGATGAAGAATGTACCTATTGCCAAGGTAAGAGAGTTTGAGAAAGAGTATCTTGATGAGTTGGAATTGACACAGAAAGAGGTTCTCAATCAGCTTGCTGCAGGTAAGATAGACGATGAAATCACAAAGGTGCTTACTGATGTTGCGGCACAAGTAAGCAAGAGATTTGAATAAGTAGAAGCATGGCAAACCTAAAAGACATACGTATTCGCATTAACTCTGTCAAGACTACGCGACAGGTGACGAGCGCCATGAAGATGGTGTCTGCGGCTAAATTGAAGAAGGCCCAGGACAGTGTTGATCATGTACGTCCGTACGTTGCGAAGCTTGTGGAGATAAGCAACTTTTTGGGCACTTCGGTAGACAATATCGAGGAGACATTCGGTTACGCTACTCCAAAGAAGGGGAAGACGCTTGTTCTAGCGATAGCGAGTAACAAGGGTTTGGCGGGTGCATTTAACAGCACTGTTGTCAAGGAAGTGGATCGTATGTTGAGGGAAGAGTGGGCTGAAGAGTACCAGCGAGGCAATGTAGACATTTATGCTATAGGCAAGCAGTTGGTAAAAGGCTTGAGTGCTCGCAATATTGCGGTAACTACTGAGAACAATAATGTGCTAGACGATTTGACTACGCAGAATGTTTACAAGGTAGCGGATGAGCTTACTGATAGTTTTGCTAATGGTAAGTACAAGAAGATTATACTTGTATACAATACGTTTGTCAATGCTGCGGTACAGAATATTACTACACAGCAGTTATTGCCCCTCTCTGTAGCGGAGCCAGAGGCTGGAGCGTCGGCATATCTTGACTTTATCGTTGAGCCAGACAAGGCTGCGGTATTAGCGGATATGGTGCCACAGGTTATACAAGCAAAGTTGTACGCTGCATTTTCGGAATCGGCTGCAAGTGAGCATGGTGCCCGTATGACATCGATGAACAAGGCTACTGATAATGCGACAGAGCTTCTAGGAGATTTGCAATTACAGTACAATAAGGCTCGTCAGGCGGCTATTACCAATGAGCTTATTGAGATTGTGAGTGGTGCAGAAGCATTGAATAGCTAAAGCTTTTTCAAGCAAACAGATATTTAGCCATCATCCTAATGTAGGGTGATGGCTTTTTTTGTTCTTAAAGAGTATGATGTTGTAGAAATTTAGTATTTTTGTCCTTTCGTTAGGAGAAAAATCATTATTCATGAGTATTAGAAAATATATACCCAATTCCATAACGTCACTAAATCTGATTTGTGGCGTCATTTCGGTAGTTTTGTCATTATCTGCTGCTGCGACGGGGAAGGATCTTCTGGGTCAGCAGAATATTTATATGTTCCCATGTATTTTGATATTTATGGGTGCGTTGTTTGATTTCTTTGATGGTTTTGTAGCCAGGATGTTGCATGTCAGCAGTGAGATAGGCAAGGAGTTGGACTCGTTAGCAGACCTTTTGACATTTGGTTTTGCGCCATCTGGGTTGTATGTGCTATACTTGGCGCAGAATTACAAAGACGTTTTGGGCATTGGAATTTATTTTCCGTTGATATTAGTTCTGTTCTCGGCATTAAGATTAGCCAAGTTTAATGTAGACACCAGGCAGACAGAGAATTTTATTGGGTTGACGACGACAGCCACAGCTATGTTTGCAGCTTCGTTGTTCTTGGCGTTGACTACAAATGTGATGTTAGCCGGTGTACGGTTTGATATATGGTTCATCGCAGTTTTAATAGCATTGTTCTCGTATTTGCTAGTCAGTGAGATACCGATGTTTTCGTTGAAAGTCAAGACATTTGACTGGAAAGGCAACGAATTGCGTTTTGTTCTTATTGGAGTTGGTCTACTTTCGCTTGTAGTTTTAGGAGTTGGTGGAGTTGCATTTACGATAGTATTGTATGTAGTATTCTCTACGGTAAAGATGTTGCTTAAGTAGAAAGTTGGGTAAGGGTGAATAAGCGAGTTGTTATTATATCTTCTGTAGCTGCGGCGATAGCGGTTGTGCTATTGCTGTTGGTTTTGTGGCTAAATGACACAAAGCTATATGAAGGTAACACTCCATTCACGGCACTTACGACGGACACACGCTTGGTAGTCAGATACAACCAGGCTCCTTTATATGTAAAGAGTCAGGTAAATGACGAGACTGCGGAGAGGTTGGCAGACCTAGCGTACAACTATTCTGATAGGCTTCATTTGCACGCTGACACATCGCTGTACAAGGTTTTCACCAGATCGATGGAATTATTAGCCGATACGTTTACTACTCGTACGGTATATTCTGTCTATTATGATGATGCGTTATTACTGTCGTTCCCATTAAAGAACAAGAAAGAGTCGAGGACGTTGCTTTCGGAATTAGAATGTTCTGTACCTGTTGACACTACGATAAGTGGGGTAAAGATTTCGAGGGTAAAAGATTCGCAATGTTGGAGTTTGGTAGAGAATGGCTGTATGTTTCTCTCGTCATCGCAAAATGTTTTAGCCAAGATAGCCGACAAGGATACCAAGAAACTGATGTCGCTCCAATCGTTCAGCACCTTGATGCATACTGCTTCGGATGCTTCTCCGCTATCTATTTTTGTGCGAGACTACGACAGAGAAGATGAAGAGTGGACTGAGTTGGACGTTGACATTCTCAATTCGCGCATAGTAGCCAATGGCATGTCGTTCTCGGAGAATGCCAGTTCCCTTTCGTATGTTGTATCAGCAGAATCGGCCCCCATTGTGATAGACAAGTATGTTCCATCCAGTGTAGTAGACTTCAAGAGTTTTGCGAAAGGCACCAGAGGATTAGCCAATGAGCATTATACCACCTATTTGAAGAAGCACGGCAAAGAAGAGCAGTACCGAGAGATGCAATCGACTCTTAATGAGCGATGTGCGGCAGACGTTGAGGCTCTCCTTGCGGACTTGTTCAATAATGAGTTGGCCTTAGTTTCGTTGGACATAGATAAGCCAGAGAACTCCCTATGTCTGTTCCTTATGGGAGACAATGGCACGGTACTTCAAGGAGCCCTGAATGAGATGTTGGTAGCGCTGAACGGAGGTGAGGCCGTATCGCAAGTTGATGTACTCTCGCCATTATCATCGGTAGCTGTACCAGTATACAGGGCGTTCAACAGCAGGGAAGAGTTGATGTTCCTCCCAGATTTGATAGGCACGGACAAGGTTCCATATAAATACTATCTGAGGTTTGAGAACTGTCTGCTGTTTGCGGACGACGTCAATATACTCAGGAGGGTTTTGTATGAGAACATGCAAAACAGGACATTAGCCAATGATGCTTCGTTCAGAAACTTCAGGGGGTTGTTTCCAGAGAGATGCAGTGCGTTCAAGTGGAGAAAATGTATGCTGCATGACAGTGAAGTCTGCAAGACCATTGGATGGCAAGCAGCGAAAGTCAACAATCTCCCATACATCTGTCTGAACATTGACAACAACACCCATTTAAGTGCAGAGCCGCCAACCAGATGGCAAGCGCATTTGGATGCCGACATTGTGGGCAAGCCATTTGCTGTGATCAACCATTATACGCAGTCGACAGAGTATCTAGTTCAAGATGCAGAGGACTACATATACCTGATTAATTCAGAAGGACTTACGTTGTGGAAGAGGAAGGTTGACGGCAAGATAGTAGGAGATGTGATACAGATAGACTATTACCGTAACAAGAAGTTGCAATATCTCTTTGCTACGGAAAATTCTATCCAACTGATAGACCGCAATGGCAACAATACGGCAGATTTCCCGATCAAGTTGAATGCCAAGGCGACCAGTGGGGTATCGTACATTATGTACAATGACTCGCGTGATTTCAGGCTATTTGTATCGTGTGACAACAAGACTACATGCTTATATGGGCCAGACACCAAGCATATAGAAGGGTGGAATATACCATCGACAGAAGGTTTAGTCACCCAGCCAGTTCAGCACGAGGTAGCGTTAGGGAAGGACTACATACTCATGCAAGACAATTTGAGGAGTTATGTACTTGACAGGAAAGGCAATGAGCGCATCAAGTTGTCGCAATTCTTTGCACCAAATCCCCAGAGCAATATATACTTTGATGGAGTATCGAAGTTTGTCACATCTACTGTAGATGGGATGATGGCCTCCATCTCCATTCCTGAAGGAGAAGTCAAGACCTACAATATACCTGACATGAAAGGCAAGGTGCATCACCTTTTGCATGCCGACAAGTCGCAATTTAACATTGTCACGGACAGTCTTATTATAAGTTTTGATTCGCAGCGAGGTACGATAGAGCGGCAGACGCAGATTTTTGTAGGAGAGGTATCAGAAGTCGCGATGACCAGTGAAGGCAATCTCATGATATACGATGCTGTTGAGCACTTGGTATATCTATACAATATGCAAGGCAAGTTGGCCGTTGGCTATCCTATTCCAGCCTATTCTCCGATGATACAAGGAGAAGGCAGTGTTGTTGTTGCGGGGCCACAAGGAGCGCTCAATTGTTTCATGCGCTAAGGGATAAGTACGCAAATAGTTTATATCGTATTGTTATATGTCAAAATAGTATAAACACTGTTTTGCAGATGGTTGTACCTTTGTAACTGGCAATGAAGCCGTTGCGAGCTATAGAGTTTTCTATTAGTAAAGCAAGTTCTCATACACGTATAAGTTAATTTTCCTGTTCCAGTGCTGAATGGTTTCGGCACTGGAATTTTTGTTTTTGAGGGTATATGGAGGATGGGATGAAGGTATTGTGAGGGTAGTTTCTGGTTATTTGCAGAATACGGGTTGCTCGCAATTTTTTTATTATTAAGCCATAAAGAGAGTACTATAGAGGTAGTTTGAGGGTATATGCTGATATAAGCGAGATATAAGGTTGCTCGCAATTTTTTTATTTTGCGGTTGGTTGTAGAGGGGTTGAGGGCGGTCATAAATAAGGTTGAGAAGAGTTGTGAAAGGCGTTGAAAGGCAAGCAGAAACGGCAGTTGAGTGAAAGTTTTGTAAGTTTTTGTTGGTTTATAAGTATTTTTTAGTAAATTTGAGCGCTTAGAATATTAAATATGCCGCACTATTATGCGCTTTCAAGCACCTACGTTCACATATAAAATAACTGAACCAGGCTTAGCGGAAGCCTCGTTTACTATGGGAGATTCGTTTGCTGATTTCTCCCTTCCGAACGTGTGTAATCCATTAGGGGATTTGTTGGGGGGATTAGTAAATATGATTATAAATCCTATTCACCTATGGGGGAAGCAGAATTCGCAGCGTATAGTTTGGTATGGAAATGACGAGCAGTTCAACTGGGATTTGTTGATGTTGGAAGAGGGGATGATATCTGTGAAGGTATCGCAAGTCAATGATTTCTTTGGTGATGAGGCGATAGAGCTTTTGAGCTTTGAGTGTAATTTGGATGAATTTCTTCTACCCATTATCCAAACATTGGATTCGTTGATAAAGCAGATGGGCTTATTGAATTATCATCAGCAATGGCAGAAAGACGAGTTTCCGTTTACGTACTTTTTGTTTTTGAAGAAGCATTTGATAGACAATGGTCGTTGGACCCGCAGGAATGCGCAGAGAAAAGAGATTCTCAATAACGAGATGTTAATCCTATTGGGATAGTTGTACGTGAAATACTTACCTAAGTCGGCTAATTAGTTATAATTTAACGTAATTAACGGCTCTATAGGTCGTATTTTTATTCGGCTTCAGTACAACATAATGAATAATTATATATATTTGCACCGAAATTCAGCAATAAGAAATGTACAACGTACGCAACATACGAGTGGTTGTCCTACTTTTGAACCTTATTGTCCTAGTCGTTCAAGGATAATGAGTGAGATGGTTGTTGCAGTATATTAAGCATACACATACATGGCCTTCTCACTAGGAAAGTGAGAGGGCTTTTTAATTGATAAAAATAAACGAACTGACATAGATATGAAGCACGAACTTAGAAGCGCTACTACCACGCAGGGTAGACGTATGGCGGGTGCCAGAGCTCTTTGGGCTGCTAATGGAATGAAGCCTGAGCAGGTTGGCAAACCTATTATTGCGATTGTGAATTCATTTACGCAATTTGTACCAGGACACACACATTTGCATGAAATCGGTCAGGTCGTCAAGAGTGAGATAGAGAAGAGAGGCTGTTTTGCTGCAGAATTCAATACTATTGCCATTGACGATGGTATAGCGATGGGGCATGATGGTATGTTGTATTCATTGCCATCGCGAGACATTATTGCGGACTCGGTAGAGTACATGGTAAATGCGCACAAGGCGGATGCCATGGTATGTATTTCGAACTGTGACAAGATTACTCCAGGTATGCTTATAGCATCGATGCGATTGAACATTCCTACGGTATTTGTATCGGGAGGTCCAATGGAAGCTGGAGACTTGAACGGCACAAAGCTTGACTTGATAGATGCCATGATTAAGTCGGCAGACACGACACTCTCTGATGAAGAAGTTGCGAAGATTGAGGCTAAGGCGTGTCCAACCTGTGGTTCATGCTCGGGTATGTTTACAGCCAACTCAATGAACTCATTGACAGAAGCCATTGGACTTTCGTTGCCAGGCAACGGTTCGATAGTTGCGACACACGAGAACAGACACAGGCTCTTCTGTGATGCTGCAAAGCTCATAGTAGAGAACACATATAAGTACTACAGAGACGGTGATGAGAGTGTATTGCCAAAGAGCATTGCTGTGAAGGAGGCGTTTATGAACGCTATGACACTTGACATCGCGATGGGTGGTTCGACGAATACTATTCTTCACCTTTTGGCTGTAGCGTACGAGGCAGGTGTAGACTTCAAGATGGCGGATATTGATGCATTGAGCAGAAGAATTCCATGTCTCTGTAAGGTAGCTCCAAATACGCAGAAGTATCATATTCAGGATGTGAACCGTGCTGGTGGTATTTTGGGTATTATGAACGAGTTGGCAAAGGGCAAGTTGGTCAACACATCGCTCAAGCGAGTTGACGGTATGACCCTTAAAGAGGCAGTTGAGAAGTATGACATCACGGTAGAGCGTCCTACGCCAGCTGCAAAGAAGCTTTACACTTCGGCTCCGGCAAATAAGTTCTGCATCAGACTTGGTGCGCAGAATACATATTACGAGTCGCTTGACACAGACCGTGCGAATGGATGTATCAGAGATATTGAGCATGCTTATACGAAAGACGGCGGTTTGGCTGTATTGTTTGGCAACATAGCTATTGACGGTTGTGTAGTTAAGACAGCAGGTGTAGACGAGTCGATCTGGCACTTTGAGGGTCCAGCCAAGGTATTTGATTCGCAAGAGTTGGCATGTGAGGGTATCCTTGGCGGCAAGATCAAGAGTGGAGATGTAGTAGTTATTACGCATGAGGGTCCAAAGGGAGGTCCAGGTATGCAAGAGATGCTATACCCAACAAGCTACATTAAGTCGATGCACCTTGGTAAGGAGTGTGCGTTGATTACTGATGGACGTTTCTCGGGAGGTACATCGGGACTATCGATCGGACACATTTCTCCAGAAGCTGCTGCGGGCGGAAATATTGGTTTGATTAAGGACGGAGACATCATAGAGATTGATATTCCATCTAGAAAGATTTGTGTACACCTTTCGGACGAAGAGCTTGCTGCTCGTAGAGAAGAAGAGATGAAGAGAGGCAAGAAAGCCTTTACAGCTCCTACACGAGTAAGAAATGTACCAAAGAGCTTGATGGCATACGCATCGATGGTAAGTTCAGCAGACAAGGGTGCTGCGCGTATTATAGAGTAAAAGATTGAACCCATAATCCAGTATACAGAATGACAGGTTCAGAAGCGATAATAGAATCATTACTTGCGGAAGGGGCGGACACCATCTTTGGTTATCCAGGTGGTCAGATTATGCCAGTCTTCGACAAGATGTATGATTATCAAGATAAGTTGCGTCATATCCTTGTAAGGCATGAGCAGGGAGCTATTCATGCGGCGCAAGGATTTGCGAGGGCATGTGGTAAGACCGGTGTTGTAGTTGTAACATCAGGTCCAGGTGCTACCAATGTGATTACGGGTATTGCTGATGCGATGGTAGACTCCACTCCATTGGTAGTGATCACAGGTCAGGTTTCGAACTCATTGCTTGGCAAGGATGCGTTTCAGGAGACGGATGTGCTAGGTATTACTCTTCCTATTACTAAGTGGAGTTACCAGATACAGCGACCAGAAGATATAGCTTGGGCAGTAGCGAGAGCATTTTACATTGCCAAGAGCGGACGTCCTGGTCCAGTAGTCCTTGACGTTACAAAAGATGCGCAAGTAGGCAAGCTTGATCAGTTCAAGTACGAGCCATGCAACTTTATCAGAAGTTACATTCCTGTACCAACGATACAGAAGAGCAAGTTGCAAGAAGCTGCCAAGATGCTTTCGGAGGCGAAGAAGCCGTTGATAGTATATGGTCAAGGCATTATTCTCTCGCATGCAGAAGAAGAGTTGAAGGCGCTCTGTAACAAAGCCGGCATTCCTGCTGCATCTACGTTGCTTGGTCTTTCGGCGTTGCCAACAGGCTTCAAGCACTACAAAGGTATGCTTGGTATGCATGGTAATATTGGTCCTAACATGAAGACCAACGAAGCGGACGTCATCTTGGCAGTCGGCATGCGTTTTGACGACCGAGTTACTGGTGCTGTAAATACATACGCTAAGCAAGCGAAGATAATCCACATAGATATTGATGTTGCTGAGATAGGCAAGATTATTCCTGTGGACCTTGGCATACATGCAGATGCGAAAGAGGCGCTCAACCTATTGTCTATTCTCACACCAGAAGCAGAACATGATGCTTGGGAGGCAGAATTTGACAAGTGTTATGAGACAGAGTATAGCAAAGTAATTGCTCCTGAGATTGCTCCAGGCAAGGGAGATGTCAATATGGGAGAGGTTGTAAATATGGTTGCAGAGGTATCGAAGCAATCGGCTATTGTGGTTACTGATGTAGGTCAGAACCAGATGATGGGTGCGAGATATTCGCAATTCAACCAGACACGCAGTTTGATTACATCAGGAGGTCTTGGTACAATGGGCTTTGGTTTACCAGCAGCCATAGGTGCGAAGATAGCGGAGCCAAGCAGGCCAGTATGTTACTTTGGAGGTGATGGAGGAGTACAGATGACCATACAGGAATTTGGAACCATCATGCAAGAGAAGATAGGAGTTAAGGTAATTATACTTAACAACAACTGGCTTGGCAATGTACGTCAGTGGCAGGAGCTCTTCTTTGATGCTAGGTATTCGCAGACTCGAATGGTGAATCCAGACTATATGAAGATAGCGGAAGCCTATGGTTTTGCGCACAGAAGGGTTACTTCTCGAGAAGAGTTGCGCTCAGCGGTAGAAGAGATGCTTTCGAATGACGAGCCATATATCCTTGAGGCATGCATAGTAGAAGAAGGCATGGTATTCCCAATGATTCCTCCAGGAAAGGGAGTTACAGACATTATGTTGAACGCTAAAGAATGGTATCAGAAATAAGATGGAAGAGAATAACAATACGATGTTCACCATTACGGTATATGGTGAGAATCAAGTAGGTTTGCTTAACCAGATATCTATCATCTTTACTCGCCGAAACCTCAACATTTGGAGTTTGACGGTCTCTGCTACTGTTATAGAAGGCGTACACAAGTTTACCATTGCATGTCGCACGACTCGTCAGCAGATAGACAATGTTGTAAAGCAGATAGAGAAGAGGATAGATGTCATCAAGGCGTTCTATTACACAGACGACGAAATCATCTACCAAGAGTTGGCGTTGTACAAGGTATCAACGGATGCGATACTTGACGATCCAAATTTTGAGCAACTTCTTCACCAGCATAATGCTCAGATTCTTGAGATAAACCGTACCTTTGTAGCGATTCAGAAGACAGGTCACTGTAGAGAGACTACGGAATTGTATGAAGCACTAGCAAAGTATGGTGTATTACAATTTGTGAGATCTGGTCGAGTAGCTATTACGAGAAGTCCGCTTGAGCCTGTGAACAGTTATCTAGAGGCGAGAGAAGAGTTCCGTAAAGAATTGATGACGAATAAATAAAGAAATAAACTAAATAATATAAAAGAACAAATGGCAAAGATGAATTTTGGTGGTGTTATCGAAGAGGTGGTAACACGCGACGAGTTCCCATTGAACAAGGCCCTTGACACGCTCAAGGATGAGACTATTGCAGTAATTGGTTATGGTGTACAGGGCCCTGGTCAGTCACTTAACCTTCGTGACAATGGCTTCAACGTAATCGTTGGTCAGCGTCCAGGTAAGACATACGACAAGGCAGTAGCAGATGGTTGGGTACCAGGCAAGACACTCTTCGGTATTGAGGAGGCAGCAGAGAAGGCTACAATCATCATGTGTCTTCTTTCAGATGCAGCTGTAATGTCAGTATGGCCAACATTGAAGAACTACCTTAAGCCAGGTAAGGCTCTTTATTTCTCACACGGTTTCGCTATTACTTGGAACGATCGTACAGGTTGTGTACCTCCAACAGACGTTGACGTTATCATGGTAGCTCCTAAGGGTTCAGGTACATCACTCCGCAGAATGTTCCTTGAGGGTCGTGGTTTGAACTCATCATTTGCTGTTTACCAAGATGCTACAGGCAAGGCAATGCAGCGTACACTTGCACTTGGTATTGGTATTGGTTCTGGTTACATGTTTGAGACAACATTCCAGCGTGAGGCTACATCAGACTTGACAGGTGAGCGTGGTTCATTGATGGGTGCTATCCAAGGTCTTCTCCTTGCACAGTACGAGGTACTCCGTGAGAACGGTCACACACCATCAGAGGCATTCAACGAGACAGTAGAGGAGCTCACACAGTCGCTCATGCCACTCTTCGCAGAAAAGGGTATGGACTGGATGTATGCAAACTGCTCTACAACAGCACAGCGTGGTGCACTTGACTGGATGACTCCATTCCACGATGCAATCAAGCCAGTTGTACAAAAGCTCTACAACTCGGTTAAGACAGGTAACGAGGCACAGATTTCGATCGACGCTAACTCTAAGCCTGACTACCGTGTAGGTCTCGAGAAGGAACTTGCAGCTCTTCGTGAGAGCGAGATGTGGCAGACAGCTGTTACAGTACGTAAGCTCCGTCCAGAGAACAACTAATAACAGGGTTGATTTAGAAGAAACATTCTAATACATATATCAGTCGCCAGTAATGGTGCTGGCGACTGTTTTTTATTAATACAGCAAATTATGGATAATAAGGTCTACATATTTGATACTACATTACGAGACGGCGAACAAGTTCCGGGATGCCAGTTAAACACAGTCGAAAAGATTCAAGTTGCTAAGCAGCTAGAAGCCCTAGGTGTAGATATCATTGAGGCCGGTTTCCCTATTTCAAGTCCCGGCGACTTCAACTC
>JAKSLE010000011.1 GCA_024401365.1 Bacteroidales bacterium
ATGTGGGAGAGTAGGTAGCCGCCACTTAAATTTAGAACCTCAGTAATCTGATGATTGCTGGGGTTCGTTTGTTTTTTGAGGGTGTGGTGCCCTGAAAGGGCATAAGTATAAGAAATATGTATTAACTTTGTAGTATAAATTGTAAACCGTACTATTGAAAATGATACAGCGTATTCAGTCGCTTTATATATTGGCGGCAATTGTTGCTTTGGGAACTTTGTTCTTTGTTGATTTGGGTCAGCTCTCGGGCGAAGTTGGGTTATTTAATGTAACGCATTATGGCGTTGTTGATGTGACGAAGGGAGGCAGCGATATAATTACATATTTGTTCCCTTTAGCCTCTGTTTTGGGTGTGACAGTTATATTAGCTCTGATAGATCTTTTCTTGTTTAAGAACAGGATGTTGCAGATGCGTGTTGCTACTATTACTGCGGCATTGTCTATTGCTTCTGCCATTATGATAGTTCTTACCAACTGGGTAGTGGCTTCTAGTCTGGATATGAGCTGGTCTTTTTATTGGACTATGATTTTGCCTATTGCGGCGGCTATATTGATGGTATTGGCTTATCGCAAGATATCTGATGATGAGGCGTTGATAAGAAGTTTGAATAGATTGAGATAAAGAGAGCTGATATAGAGATATTTAGCCTGGCAAGAACTGCTGGGCTTTTTTGTTGCTGTAAAGGTGTATAATTTCGGTGTACGTATAGAAATAAATAAAGCCTTGCCAATATTCGACTGGCAAGGCTTTATTTATGTTAAGTAAATTGGATTACTCCTCGTCGATGAGCTCGTCCTGGTTGCCGATTGTGTGGTATACGTTGTTTACGTCCTCATCCTCCTCGAGTTTGTCGAGAAGTTTGCCGAGGGCAACGTACTCGTCCTTTGTAAGGTTCTTTGTATCGGTAGGGATACGCTCGAAGTCGGCAGAAACGATTTCGAACTCGTTCTCCTCAAGATACTTCTGGATTTGACCGAAGTTCTCGAATTCGCCATAGATATTGATTACGTTATCGTCGTCTACGAAGATTTCGCTTACTCCGTAATCGATCATCTCAAGCTCGAGCTCCTCAAGATCGAGGCCCTCTTTCTGGCTAACCTTGAAGTAGCATTTGTGTTCGAACATAAATGCTACTGAGCCTGATGTGCCGAGTGAGCCGCCGAACTTATTGAAGTATGAACGTACGTTTGCAACTGTACGTGTTGGGTTATCTGTAGCTGTCTCTACGAGGATAGCGATACCGTTAGGACCATAGCCCTCGTATACCATCTCCTTGTAATCTGTCTGATCCTTAGAAGTTGCCTTTTTGATAGCGCGCTCTACGTTCTCCTTAGGCATGCTGGCAGCCTTAGCGTTCTGCATGAGCACACGCAACTTAGAGTTTGCATGTGGGTCAGGACCTGCTGCTTTAACTGCGATGATAATCTCTTTGGCAAGCTTAGTAAAAGTCTTAGCCATGGTGCCCCAGCGCTTAAGCTTACGGGCCTTACGGTACTCAAATGCGCGTCCCATAGTGCGTCTTTGTCTTTATTTATGGATTTATTATTAATCTAATTTAGCGCTGCAAAAGTATCAATATTTTGAGAATATTCAAAGTGGTTATAGGCTATTTGTTAAATGTAATGAGAATAGGGGAGGAGCGTATATGTGCTTTTTTAGCATATTTTCAGAAAACTGCACTTGATTTATCCATAATGCGAATTAACTTTGCATTGATTTATACAACCAAAAGGAATTTATGAAACTCATCGTTAAGACACTTCATGGTGTTGAAGAATTGCTCGCTACAGAGCTTCAAGAGTTAGGTGCTACAGAAATCGCGGCAGAGCGTCGTGCGGTGGCTTGTGAGGCCGACCTCGAGACAATGTATAAGATCTGCTATTTGTCGCGCTTTGCATTGCGTGTGCTTGTGGAAGTTGTAAAGTGCAAGCCTGAGACGGATAAGGATCTCTATAATGCTGTTCATGAATTCCCATGGAATGAGTATATAGCTCCAACGCAATTGATATTCATTGACCATATTACATTCTCTCAGAAGTGGAACAACTCGAAGTTCCTTGCGATGAAGACCAAGGATGCTATTGTGGATCAGATAGCAGAAAAGTGTGGGTCTCGACCTTCTGTTGATGCTGAGAAGTTTGATATACTCCTTAATGTACATGCTACAGATGAGGATGTGACAGTATCGCTTGATGCGTCGCGCACATCGCTCAACCGTAGAGGTTACCGTACGACGCAGCCTGCATCGGCTACTAACGAGGTTTTGGCTGCTGCATTGGTGAAGTTGAGCGGTTGGACTCCAGATCAGGCGCTTTATGATCCAATGTGTGGAGCAGGTACTATTTGTATAGAGGCAGCCATGATGGCGCGCAATATTCCTGCGAATAAGTATAGAAAAGAGCCATTTGGCTTCGAGAAGTGGCAGAATCTTGATGCTGAGTTGTGGCAGAAGGTTAAAGACGAAGCTGAGGCTAAGATTAATAATATGAGATTGACCATTATTGGTTCGGATCTCAATACTGAAGGCCTTGATATTTACAAGCAGGCAGCATTGATGATGAATCTCACTCCAGATGTGCGTTGTATCAAGCAATCAGTTAAAGAAGCTACTCGTCAGACAGCAGAAGGTGTGGTTATCACCTGTCCACCTACTGAAGATGAAGAGGCTCCAAAGAAGAATATTATTGAGTATTATAAGGAGTTGACATATTATCTCTCTCGTAATTTCCCTGATCATGATGTTTGGGTGTATAGTTCTAACCTTAAGGCATTGAGAAATGTGCCTTATGGAGCTGAAGAGAGATTGAAAGTATTCTCTGGCAATACAGAGGGTAACTTCAACAAGTATCCTTTCTAATAATTGTTGCTATGGTAGTAGGCCGTTATGCACCATCGCCGACTGGATATATGCATTACGGTAATGCTGCGGCTGCGCTTGCGTCGTGGTTGGATGTGAGAGTCAGGGACGGAAAGTGGCTACTACGCATAGAAGATTTGGACAAAGAAAGATGTCGCCCCGAATATGTAGAGGCGCTTAAAGAAGATTTATTATGGCTAGGCTTGGAGTGGGATTGCTCCGAGCCTCTTTTTGTTCAGTCGGAGCGCAACCATATATATGAATCTGCGCTCAAGCAATTAGAAGATCAAGGGCAGACCTACCACTGTTTCTGTACGCGAGCACAATTGTCTGCGATAGCCTCTGCGCCACAAGAAGGTGAGGGGGGAGAGGTCGGTCGCAGGTATAGGGCTAATCCCTGTGAGCATATAGCTTGCTCGCAGTTTTTTCAAATGCAGCAAGAAGGCAAGCGAAGTTCTATACGTTTGAAATTGCCCGATATTGAAGATGAGTTTACCGATTTGCACTTTGGGGTACAGAAGGCGTCGTTGCGAGAGTCGATAGGTTCGGATCCCGTTTTGCGTCGTTCGGATGGCATGTGGGCCTACCAGTTGGCCGTTTCTGTTGATGATGCCTTGCAAGGAGTCAATATAGTCACGCGAGGAGTTGATCTGATGACATCGGCGCATGTTCAGCGTTATATAATAAGGTCACTAGGGTATGAAGTTCCGCAATATGCTCATATTCCGTTACTGATGGGGTTGGACGGCATGAGGCTAGCCAAGCGCAATGGTGGCAATGGGCAATATACTATAAGGTATGCCCGGGAAGTAGAACATATTTCGCCTGGGCAGTTTATTGCGAGGGTACTAGGGATAATGGGAGTGATTTTGCCGGTTGTAGATTCTCTATCCCTTGATGAGGCTCTTGATTGTTGGGGTAGACATGCCTTTACTTGCGGAGACGCAGTTTCTATTGTTAAATGATATTTGGTTAATACTTGTTAACTGTTGATAGGTCTATTTGTGACTATTTGAGCAAGTAAAATGCCCTAAAATGTATCATTTTTTTTGTCGTACGATACATTGGTAATTTTAAAACCGCTTAATATCAGACGAATAGACAAATGTCGATTTTCAAGGGGTTGAAAACGATCGTTTTTTTGTTGAATGATACATACGATAAAAAAAATGTTACGTTAACGAAACGCTTTTTAATAATTATTTGCTACATTTGCAGTCGATAAACTAGGTGGCTTGATGCTCTCTTGGTTCGAATGTAAGTTAGTCGCTTATTCGATTTTTGGAAATTTATCTGGCGTCGTCTTATATCTTGAATGAAGTGAGCACTAAGAAACAGGGTTTGTCTAAGCAGTTCAATTAAATAACCAAAGAGTTTGAATGAGTGCGCAAGTGCGAGTTTGGGCTCAGAGTAATTAATCAAAAGTACTATGTTATTAAACAAATGGAAATTTGCAAAGGTGCTATTGTTGTTGCCAATGCTATTTTTCTCGTTTTCTGCATTCGCTCAGAAGAGTGTTTCGGGAACGGTTACAGCTTCCTCTGATGGACAGCCATTGCCGGGCGTGAACGTGCTTGTACAGGGTACAACGCAGGGAACGATTACTGATTTCGATGGTAAGTACCAGATTTCAGTTAATGAGGGTCAGACCCTCGTGTTCACATTCGTAGGTTTCACAACACAGAATGTTCCTGTAGTTGCTGGCCAGAATGTTTACAATGTAGTCCTTGAGGACGAAACTTCAGACCTTGAAGAGGTAGTTGTCATGGGTTATGGTGTTCAGAAGAAGAAACTCGTTACTGGTGCTACAGTACAGGTAAAGGGTGACGAGATTGCTAAGTTGAACACAACAAATGCATTGGAGGCAATGCAGTCAAGTTCTCCTGGTGTACAGATTACGCAGTCATCTGCACAGCCAGGTAAGGGATTTAAGGTTTATATTCGTGGTATTGGTACTACAGGTAATGCATCACCTCTTTATGTAATTGACGGAGTAGCTGGTGGTAGCATCGACAACATCAACCCTAACGATATCGAGTCAATCGACGTTTTGAAGGATGCTGCTTCAGCAGCTATCTATGGTGCTCGTGCTGCCAACGGTGTAATCCTCGTTACAACAAGACAAGGTAAGGAAGGTAAGATTGAGTTGACTTACAATGGTTCACTCGGTTGGTCGAACGCTTACAAGCGTCCACAGCTTCTTGATGCTCAGCAGTACATGACAATCTTCGATGAGTACAACTTTAATGTTAATGGTTCTAAGGTAGATTGGTCAGCTTATGTACCAAAAGAGATCCTCGACAAGGTTGCATCAGGTTGGAAGGGTACTGACTGGTGGGGTGCTTTTGAGAACAAGAACGCTCTCCAGCAGAATCACTCAGTAACATTGACTGGTGGTTCAGACAAGTCTAAGTTTGCTATGTCATACTCATATACTGATAACGAAGGTATTATGGGTGCAGATATGGCTTCTTACTACAAGCGTCACTCTATCCGTATCAACAGTGACCATGTCCTCTTGAGGGTTAAGGATTTCGACGCTATCACAATCGGTGAGAACATCTCTATCGGCTACAACGTAAGCCATGACCTCGCTGAGGATGGTATGTACTGGAGCTACATCCACAGCTTGCTTCAGGTTACTCCACTTATGCCACAGTATGATGAGAATGGTAACATTTACAACTATCAGGATCTTGATGGTAATCTTACTCATGGTAAGGGTTGGAACGATGGTATGTTCAACAACCTTTGGGAGAACCTCACTAAGGGTGGTTTCGGTGCTTTGGCAGAGAGCCGTAACATCAGCGCTAATGCTACTGCTTTCTTGACAATTCAGCCAATCAAGGGCTTGAAGTTCCGTTCACAGTTCAACTATAACTGGGGTTCAGGTGCATATCGTAGCTATTCAGAGCCACGTTCTCCAGCTCCTGGTACAGGTGTAGTTAAGGAGTATTCTGCTAGCCAGAGCACATGGTTGAACACAGGTTATTCTATTGAAAACACTCTTACATATGATCTCCCAGTAATCGCTGGTAACAAGATCAGTGTGTTGGTTGGTCAGAGCTTCCAGAGCACAGGTTGGAGTACTAACCTTGGTGGTTCTAACAAGATCGCTTATGGTAGCCAGCTTGCAACTCTTAAGGGTTGGGATTCAGCTTGGATGTCAAACTTCAAGCTTACAAGTGCAACAGATGCTTCTCTTACAGGCAAGCCAAATGATGAGGAGTATCTTGCTTCATGGTTCGGTCGTGTAAACTGGGACTTGAACGAGACATACATGGCAACTGTAACTATGCGTCGTGATGGTTCAAGTATCTTTACAGAAGGTAAGCGTTGGGGTTCATTCCCTTCAGTATCTGCTGGTTGGGTAATGTCAAATGAGGCCTTCATGGAGGATGCTCAGAGTGTAGTTGACTTCTTGAAGCTCCGTGCATCTTGGGGTCAGAATGGTAACTGTGCTATTTCTAAGTACCAGTATCTTTCAACTATCGCATTGTCAGGTGACGCTAATGATAGCGGTTACAAGTTCGGTGACGACTTGGCTACTTCTGTATCTGGTGTTCCTCACACTGGTGCATACGCAAACATCGTACCTAACCCAGACCTCACATGGGAGACATCAGAGCAGATCGACCTCGGTTTCGATGCTCGCTTCCTTGAGAGCCGTCTCTCTTTGAACTTCGACTGGTATAAGAAGACTACAAAGGATTGGTTGATCACAGGTCCTATGGTTGCTGTTTATGGTACAAACCCTGCAGCTATCAATGGTGGTGATGTTGAGAACAAGGGTATTGAGCTTGCACTCACTTGGAACGACAAGATTTCTAAGGATTTGAGCTACAATATTGGTGTAAACTTTGCTACAAATAAGAACGAAGTAACACGTATTGCTAACGAGACACATCGTATTGATGGTCCTGGTGGCGTTCTTTCACAGGGTACTGATTATATCTACCGTGCAGAAGAGGGTAAGCCAATCGGATACTTCTATGGTATGTCATACAGCGGTATCTGGCAAAACCAGGCTCAGATTGACGCAGCTCGTGCAGCAGGCAAGGCAGTTCTTGACGACGCACAGCCAGGTGACTGTATCTGGGATGACTGGAATGGTGATGGTGTAATCACATACGCTGAAGGTGACAAATGTGACCGTCATGAGATTGGTAATCCAAACCCAGACGTAACACTTGGTATTAACCTTGGTATCAACTTCAAGGGTATTGACTTGTCTATCAACGGTGCTGGTGCATTTGGTCAGCAGGTTATGCGTTCTTACCGTTCATTCGGTGATGATCCAGATCAGAACTACGATACAACAATCTTGAATCGTTGGCATGGTGATGGTACATCAAATACTCAGCCTCGTATTTCAGGTACTGGTCATAGCAATACAATTTGGGTATCAACCCGTTACATGGAGGATGCTGACTACTTCAAGATCAAGGCTGTAACACTCGGCTATGACTTCAAGCAGCTCATCAAGTCTATGCCATTCCAGCAGGTTCGCCTCTATGCTCAGGTATCTAACCTCCATACATTCACAAGCTACACTGGTCTCGATCCTGAGGTTGGTTCTTCAGCTGGTGGTAATGGTTGGGCCTCAGGTGTTGACCTTGGTTTGTATCCATCATCACGTACATGGACAGTAGGTGCAAGCATCAAATTCTAATTGGAGAAAAAAGTTATGAAGAAATATTTATTTGCAGCAGCTGCTGCTATGACAGCAGTTTCGTTCACAGCTTGTGACGACATGCTGGACACAGAACCACGTGTTACCGAAATGACACAGGCTACTTTCCCAGGTAAGCCTGCTGACGTAGAGGCCTTGAATGCAGGTACATACAGTATCCTAAATACAATAGGCGGCGGTGACTGTGATAACCAGAATATCTTTTTCTGGTGGGAGGTTATGTCTGATAACTGCTATGGTTCAGGCGGTCTTCAGGATAACAAGGTTAAGTCGCTCCATCACCTCGTTGAGATGAGTGCTAACCAGTATGAGACTCCTTTCATCCTTCTTTATGGCGGTATTAACCGTGCTAACAACCAGATCGAGACAATCGATAATGTACCTTGGAATGGTGGTAAGGAGGATAAGCAGCGTAAGCAGCTCCTCGGTGAGGCTTACTTCATGCGTGGTCTCTACACACTTTGGCTCACACAGTTGTTTGGCGATGTACCTTTGATTACATCTACAACAATTACTGATGACGTTCAAAAGGACGCTGAGACAGTTATCTATCCTCAGATTCTTTCTGACTTTGTTTCAGGTATGAATCTTATGGGTGACAGAGAGTATGCTGGTTCAGGTCATGCTAACAAGTTCGTTGCAGAGGGTTTCATTGCTCGTGCATATATGTTCTGGGCTGGCTTCTACAAGGGTGTTGCAGAGTTGAAGGACGGTGCTCCTGCTATTGATCTTGTTGCTCAAGAGGGTTGTGACAAAGCTTCTCTCTCGAAGGATGATGTTGTTGCAGGTCTTAAGGATATTATCGCTAATGGCGGTTACAGACTTCTTAAAGACTATCGTTCACTCTGGCAGTACTCAAACAGCTTGCTTTTGGCTGAGGCTAAGGATGGCGAGAAGCATGCTTATAAGTTCATCGAAGACATGGATGAGGCTGATTGCTTTGATAAGTTTGGCAATGGTAATGGTAACGATGAGGAGCTCTTCCAAATTCAGTTCATGAATGCATCTTCATGGAATATTGGCGGTACATACAATGCACAGCGTATGTATTCTAACTATATCGCTGTATTCTGGGGTCTTCGTAACGGTGCTACTCAGCAGAATGGTAACCGTAACTTTACTTACCCATTCAATCAGGGTTGGGGTCAGGGTACTCCTTCATGTAACATCTGGGATGACTGGACAGTTGCTGAGAACCTTGGCGGTTACACAGACATTCGTAAGAAGGCTTCTTTGATCGATCTTGAGAACGAGTTGGAGAACTACACATATGAGAAGGACGACTGCGAGGAGTCTGGTTACTCAGAGAAGAAGTTCGCAGCTGTAAACCTCGATGCTTGTGGTGCTGATAATGACACATGGTGGTCTAAGGCAGACGGCTTCACTAGCGGTTCTCTTGGTAACGCAATGCAGGGTGACCACTTCCATGATTACTATTTGATGCGTTATTCAGATGTTCTCCTCATGGCTTCAGAGCTTACAGGTGATGCATCATACATGAATCAGGTTCAGAAGCGTGCTGGTGTTCCAGAGACAGCATACTCATTGAAGGCTATCCAGGACGAGCGCCGTTGGGAGTTCGTATTTGAGGGTCTTCGTTTCAACGATATGCGTCGTTGGACTGGTAAGGGCGCTAAGGGTGGTTATGCATCTAAGGCACTTCAGGCTCAGGCTGGTAAGATGATTATCTGTCTTGGTGATAAGTCTAACAAGCGTGCTATGGCACACATGACATGTTCTTGGACAGAGCGTTATGAGGCTACTGATGGTTTCTTGGCTAAGCCACAGAATCAGATTTCATTGATGAATGGTAGCTTGGTTCAGAATGATGGTTGGAATGCTGCTGATCCAACGACTCAGTACAAGGTACTCTATTAATCTTATAATTAGCAAACAACATGAAAAAGGTATTTTTATTCCTTGCTGCAGCTTTGGCTATGACGGCTTGCGAGCCTGAGCAGGAAGATATAAAGAACGATGGTCATATCAGTTTGTCAGAGCTCCAGGCAAAGACAGATATCTCTTTGGATGGTAATGTGCTGACATGTACTACTTCTGCCCCAGTAAATGCAAAGTGGACTGTAGCTGGTAAGCCTTATATTGGCAACTACTTGTGGAAGAAGTTGAAGCTTGGAGATTACATGGTTTACATGGATGCTCTTTGCGCTGATGGAACACTTCTCAAGGACTCAGTTAAGGTTACTTGTACTCAGATTACTAATGCACTCGAGAAGAAGTATCTCTGGGAAGGTGAGTTTACTGTAGGTGGTTGGGACTCTGCTCCTCTTCGTTTCAGCGATTCTGAGGGCCAGAATTTTCCTACTCTTTCTGACGAATTCTATGCTAGCAAGCAGACTCTTATCCTTGATGTTAAGGAGGCTTCAGATGGCTGTACAGCTCGTGTAATGAACGGTTGGTGGAGTACTACTTATGAGGACAATATTCCACTTACATCTGGTATGAAGTGGGAAATTGCTATCACAGACCAGATTGCAGCTGAGTGTGCTAAGGGTGGTGAAGGTCGTGACCTCAACCTCCTCATCACAAATGGTTCTGCAACATTCACAAGTGTTTACTATGAGGAGTAATACTCTCTCGTTGTAATAAGTTTTAGGCTGGCTCAAAATGAGCCAGCCTTTTTATTATTAAGAAATGATACAGAAAGGCAAGGTATCTTCTACTCTTCTTAATGGGAGCCTGATGGCTTTCATTTTGTTTGTTGCGTATATTTTACACTTTAATCAAGAGGTGTTCTATACTGCATATGATCGCTCTGAATTCCTATATGGCTCTTCTTTTTTTCATATTTTATTTTCAAGGCCATTCTCTTTGATTGAATATATAGGGTCTTGGCTTACACAACTTTTTTACTATCCAGCTTTAGGTTCTGTTGTTCTATTGGTTATATGGACATTTATATTCTTTGCTGGTATTAATGCATTCAAGTTACATGGTACTGCAAAGGCGCTGATGATGTTGCCTGTTTCTTGTTTGCTTTCTTCAGTCGTCGATCTAGGGTATTGGATATATATATCACCAGTTAGAGGCTACTGGTTTTCACAGTCGATAGCTTATCTTATCATTATGCTATTGTTGTGGATTGCACGCAATACACCTCGAAAATGTCATCTACTTTGGTATGTGTTTGCATTTTGCTCGTATCCTATACTAGGTTGGTTCGCTATACTTTTCGTACTATGCCTAATTTTTATAGGAAAGCCTAGTTGGCGTGAAAATATTGGTGTTGTCCTGATTTTATTTGCTGCTAGGATATGGCATATTTTATTATACTCAAATCTGAAATTTGTTGATGTGTCACTTGGCGGTTTTCCTTGTTTTGAGACATCGCTTGATAGTAGTACACGTCTCACTATACCTTTTGTGATTTTAGGAGTCGTAACAGTTGTTCTTGCTTTTTGTGGGCGTTATCTGACAAAGATTATTGTTCCTTTAGCTTGTTCTGTTGCCTGTATACTCTTTACATGGTTGTTTATGTTTAATGATAAGACGTACATCGATGAGATGCGCATGGTGCGTTATGCTGAACAAGACAACTGGAAAGAGGTGGTTGAGGTAGCTTCTAAGAACAAAAGACATACCGCCTCGATGATCATGCTCAAGAATATTGCGCTGATGAACGAAGGTGGATTACTTGAACGTTCTTTTTCAATGGGCAGTGTGGCCTATCCTATATATAATCCAGATTCTGTTCATGTTGATTTTTTGGAAATAGCATCACCTATTGTATGTTATAATTATGGAATGTTTAATGAATCTATTAGATTGAATTTTGAAAATGCTATGCAATCTGGATTCTCGCCATTTCACTTGAAATCTTTAGCTCGCTGTTCTTATGCTTGTGGAGAAGATAATTTGCTAAATCGTTATGTATCACATATTCGGCATTTGTTGTTTCATGAAGACTGGCAGCCATATCCGATCTCTGATAATCTTAAAGAGCTAGTACAATGCTATCCAGAAGAACTTATAGGCGTCGAGAATAGTGATAAATATATAGTCAACAACGTTAGTATGTGGTATGAGTCGGATAGCAAGCTTGCTTCAGAACAGGCGTTGTACTATTCGATGATTCGTTGTGATTCAGGTCGTTTTTGGGCATCACTGCGCAAATATGTAAAACTTCATCAAGATGCTTCGTTCCCAAAGCATGCGCAAGAGGCATATATTCTTTATATGGACAAATCACCTGAAGAAAAACGCATGATGCTTCCTGTGGAAGAGTCGGTCTATGTGCGTTACCAACAATTCTGGAAAGTTCTGGAGAAGCGTGTGAAATCTGGAGTCAAGCTTGGAGACGTGAAAGAGCAGATGCATGAAGAGTGGGGGGATACATATTGGTATTACATTATTTTTGGAACAATGAAATATTGATATTGGTCAAACATTAATCTCTGTTTCGAAAGATTAATATGATAAAGACTAATGGTTAAAATGTAAAAGATGAAATAATGAATAGATATTCACAATTGAGTGTTCTGTTTTCGGCTGTTGCTGTGATGCTGTTATCATCATGTGTGCATAATCCCGATGTGCCAGTTTCTAGCACTGAGGTGCAGAATACTCCTGACATATTTCCTGATTATTGTGATGTTACTGTGCCTTGTAATATAGCACCGCTTAACTTCATGCTTTCGAGTGAGGTATATAGCGCATGTGTGGCACGTGTAAGTACTCCAGGTGGGGAACAACGGATTTATGGCAAAGGCGTGAAAGTGCAGATACCAGAAGAAGAATGGCATTCAATGCTAGAAGTATCTAAGGGGAAGAGTTTAAGAGTAGAAGTGTGGGGAGAGAAGGACGGATTATGGTTGGCGTTCAGCCCGTTTGAGATACATGTGGCTGAAGAGCCTATTGACGAGTATTTGTCGTACCGTCTGATAGAGCCTTCGTATATTGTTTATGGATATATGGAAATTGACCAACGTAATTTGACTTCTTTCGAAGAGCGTCAGGTGTTTAATAATAAGGTAGCTTGCGATAGTCCTAAGGGACAGTGTATTAATTGTCATAGTTATCAGAACTACAAGACTGACAACATGATGTTTCATGCTCGTGGTACAGCTGGTGGTACCATAATTGTGAACGATGGGAAGTTAAAGAAGGTAGATCTTAAGCGTGATTATACTATTTCTTCGGGTGTCTATCCTGCCTGGCATCCAACCGCGAAGCTTATAGCTTTCTCTACAAACAAGACGGCACAAGTGTTCCACACTGTTAATCCTAACAAGACGGAAGTTTTTGACAGTGCGAGTGATTTGATTCTTTATGATGTAGAAACAGACTGTGTAAGTGTTATTTGCAGTGATCAGGAACTTCTTGAAGTGTATCCTACGTGGTCGCCAGATGGTAAGAGTTTGTATTATTGCAAGTCAGTGCCTTTACCTGAAGATATGCGAGATAAGGATATCAGAACGACATTTCAGAAGTTGCAATACAATCTTTTTCGACGCTCATTTGATTTAGCTACACGTAGTTTTGGGGAGGAAGAGTTGGTTTATGATGCTGCTATGGCAAATAAAAGTGTGTCATTACCTCGTGTCAGTCCAGACGGCAGTTATATACTTTTTGCAGAAGGTCAGTATGGGTGTTTTCATATATGGCACCATGATGCAGATATCGTTTGTATAACACTTGGTGAAGAGATGCCTTTGAGACTTGATCTTAGCAAGATGAATAGTGCCGGTTTTTCAGATAGTTACCCATCGTGGTCGAGCAATGGGCATTGGATAATGGTTGCGAGTCGTAGAGATGATGGAAATTATAGTCGTGTGTATCTTTCTCATTTCAAAAATGGGAAGGTAGGGAAAGCGTTCCTCTTACCGCAAGAGGATCCAGAGCACAACATATATAGGCTAAAAAGTTATAATAGGCCGGAATTTATGGTTGAGCCTGTAGAGATTAGTGTCAATGAATTCAGTAAGGTCTTTCCTAAGTAAAAATATTGGGGAGGCGTTGTGCTATTTTGAACTATAGGTCTTTGGGGGGGGGGATTTCAGAGGGTAGGGGGTACATATATATTATAGGTATCTATTAGCTATAGATTTGGGGCGCGTGTTCTGTGGGGCATGTATTATGTTCGGTAGAATTTCAAGATAATTATTAACTTTGTGTTCAAAGCGAATGGTTTTGGCGAGTGTATTTAAGTGATTCACAGTTTATTATGTCGTGAAATGATTACCAAAAGCAAAATTATAGATGTCTTGCTCTATGCGAGCTTGCTGATTTTTATTGTATTTGCCGTATTTATATTGTGTATAAATCAGGATGTTCTTTATACGGCGCATGAACGTTCGGAATTTCTGATTGGGGCACATTTCTTTTATGACCTTATGGCTAAGCCATTTGGGTTGTTCCAATATATAGGCGGTTGGCTTTCGCAGTTCTTGTATAATCCGGTAGTTGGTTCTTGTATGTTGTTGGGCATATGGGGACTTATATATATAGTAGGAGGGAAAGCGTTCAAGTTGAAGGGTAGTGCTACGGCTGTTATGCTTTTGCCTATTGCTTTTTTGCTTACTTCACTGGTTGATTTAGGTTATTGGATATATGATTTCACTGTAAGGGGATATTGGTTTTCGCAGTCGGTAGCATATTTGGTCATGTTGCTGCTTTTGTGGGTAGCGCGTTGTACTCCACGTAGATGGCATCTTGTATGGTATGTGATAGGGTTGGGGCTTTATCCATTTTTTGGATGGTTTGCCATGCTATTTGTTATATGCCTCATTCTCACAGAAAAACCGACTTGGAGTGAGATTATAGGTATAGTACTTCTAGTATTTACTGCGATTATATGGAGGGCGTTGCTATATTCCGATGTAAAAATGGAAGAGGTAGTAATGGCGGGATTGCCTCGTTTTGTGACGCCATCGGACCAGAATGATATTCTATCTATACCATTCTGGTTGGTAGGAGTGGTATCTATACTGATAGTTTTGGCGGGGAAATACCTTGCTAATAAGTTTGTGCCAGTTGTCTGTGCTATTGCTGGTATAATTTTTACCATCTCATTTATGTATAGGGATAATAACTATACTGCTGAGATGCGTATGATGCGCTCTGCTGAGGCTGATAAGTGGGGTGAGGTACTTGATATTTTTACTGAATCTCAGAAGCCAACCATTTCGATGGTCATGCTCAAGAATCTGGCATTGATGAATGAGGGAGGTATACTTGATCGATCGTTTAAGATGGGAAATGATATCAATGGTATTTATAATCCTGATTCAGTTCATGTTAGCTTTTTGGAGATTGCTTCACCGGTAACATACTATAATTATGGTATGTTTAACGAAGGCTTCAGACTGAATTTTGAGTGTGGAGAGCAGACAGGTTTTTCGCCTATATATTTGAAGATGCTATCTCGTTGTGCCTTTGCAAATGGAGAGTTGGAAGTTGTTGATCGTTTTGTAAAGTTGTTGCATGGGCATCCATATTATAGAGATTGGCAACCTGCTCCGGTTGCTGAGAATGTTAAGGAATTGCATAATTCTTATAAAGATGAGTTGACTGGAGTTGAGAATAGCGATAGTTATGTTATAAATAGTATAAGTTGTTGGTATGATTCGGATAGCAAAGTAGCTTCGGAGCAGGCATTGTTTTTCTCGATGTTGCGTTGTGATTCTCGAAGATTCTGGGCTTCGCTGAAACATTATATTAATTTGCACCAAGGAGAGGAGTTCCCTGTGCATGCTCAAGAGGCATACATTATGTATTATGACAAATCTCCAGAAGAAAAGAAGATGAGACTTCCTGTAAGTCAGGATATTTATGACAACTACAATAAGTTTTGGGCTACGTTGGAGTCGCTCATTAAGAGTGGTATGAGTCAGAAAGAGATACCAGATAAGATGCGCGATGAATTTGGCGGAACATATTGGTACTATAATATATTTGCGAAGAAAATAGCTAGATAATGAAAACATATTTACATATATATATGAATGCATTGGCAGTAGTATTACTGCTGATGACATCTTGTGTCGCACACCCTGATGTGCCATCTACGAGTAAGGACAGTAGTGATTTGCCTGCGATATTCCCTGATTATTGTGATGTGACTATACCTTATAATATAGCTCCGCTCAATTTTATGCTTCCAGAGGGCGAGTATGATGCTTGTGTGGCGAGATTTACTACTCCAGATGGGGTGCAACAGACATATGGCAGTGGGGTAAAGGTTATGATTCCCGAAACAGAGTGGCGAGCCATGATGGGAGAGTCAAAAGATAAGAGCATTAGAGTAGAAGTTTGGGGAAAGAAGTCGGGTGAGTGGTATGCTTTCAGACCCTTTGAGATACATGTTGCCAGTGATCCGATAGACGAGTATGTGTCGTACCGTTTGATAGATCCTACGTATGTTGCGTGGAGTAGGATGGAAATAGCGCAGCGAAATGTCACAAATTTTGAGGAGTCGAAGATTTTCAACAATGAGATAACCAGCAATGACAGAAAAATTGGTCAGTGTATTAACTGTCACAGTTACCAGAACTACAAGACAGACAATATGCTTTTCCATGTCCGTCTATCCAATGCTTCGACAATTATTGTGAACGATGGTGAGATTTCGAGGGTTAATCTAAAGAGAGACTATACGATTTCATCGGGAGTGTATCCATCATGGCACCCTACAGAAAAGATTATTGCTTTTTCGACAGACTTGACCAGACAGGCGTTCCATACTTCGAATCCTAACAAGATAGAGGTTTATGATCTTGAGAGCGATATGATTATGTACGATATTGAGACAGATTCGGTATATATAGTAAGCAATGATCCTGAGCTTTTGGAAATTTATCCTACCTGGTCGCATGATGGCAAGTACCTATATTACTGTAAATCAGTTCCTCTGCCAGAAGAGATGCGTGATCAGGATATCAGAACTACATATCAGAAAGTGCAGTATAACCTTTACAGACGTTCGTTTGAGTCGGCTACTCGCAGTTTTGGAGAAGAAGAGTTGGTTTATGATGCTGCTTCGAAAGACAAGAGTGTGACATTGCCACGTGTGAGTCCTGACGGTAAATATATTATGTTTGCTCAAGGTCAGTATGGCTGTTTCCATATCAGGCACAGTGATGGAGACATTGTGTGTCTGCCTATTGGGGATAAGCTTCCTTTGGACGCAACTGAAGAGGGAGAAGCTTCGCCGTTTATTGATCTATCGAAATTTAACAGTGAAGGATTTGCTGACAGTTACCCATCGTGGTCGAGCAATGGTCGTTGGATTATGTGTTCAAGTCGCCGAGGAGATGGTATATTCAGTCGTCTTTTCTACTCCTACTTCAAAGATGGGAAAGTTGAGAAGGCCTTTATGTTGCCACAAGAAGATCCAGAGTTGAATACATTCAGACTCAGGTGTTATAACAGGCCAGAATTTATGGTTGAGCCGGTAACTATCAGTGTTGCTGAATTCAGCAAGGTGTTTCCTAAGTAAATATTAGTGAGCAGCTGCATTCAGTTTAAAATAGACTATTAATATTAGAGATATAATTTGGAAGATGAGACAAGGTAGATGGGTATTTCTCCTTTCCTCCATAATATTTGGGGTTGCCGTCATGCTATTTTTTGCGTTGGCGTATCCCCATCATTTACATTTTCAGGAGCAGTATCAGCTATTCCAGTTTAACCAGAATTATATTCTTGGTGTGCTATCGTTACCTGGGGGTGTAGCAGATTTGGCAGGTAGGTTCCTGACGCAGTTTTTTTTATATGCGTGGGTAGGTGCTACGCTGATAGCGTTGGTACTAGTTGGTATTCAGTATTTGACGTACCGTCTGTTGAGCCAATCTCACGATGATATATTTGCGAATGCGCTCAGTTTTATCCCTTCGATATTATGCTGCTGTTTTCTATGTGACGAGAATGCACTCATGTCGGCGCCTGTAGCGTTGCTGATAGTTTTAGGAGGGGTGTTGAGTATAAGATGTATACGAGCAGAGGAGATTAGGCAGATTTTGGCAATAATATCCATACCTATTATATATATGTTGGCAGGAGCATTTGTTATACCATATACACTGATGCTCATAATAGGGGAGATACAAAAGGAGAGTTCGCTGCGAGTTATCTTGATATCTTGTGGTATGTTGCTTGTAGCCTCGTTGGTTCCGGTTATTTGGCATCAATTTGTACACTGTTCTTTGGTAAAACTATATGTAGGTCCACATTATTATCGTATTCCAGATGATTTTGCTATTTGGGCATGGGTAGCAGTTGGTATAAATCCAGTACTTATGCTATTATCAAAAGTATTAAGTAGATGGAATCCTCGCAATGCGTTTGTAGTTTTTGTCTCTTCGTGGGGGGTACTGATGCTGTTGGGAGGAATGATGGTGAGCAAGCAACAATCGCAAGCCCAAGAAAATATTATGGCGTATGATTTCATGGCACGCAATGCGTTGTGGAATCGTATTTTGCAAAAGGCTCAGGCGCAGGCTCCGAGGAATCAGGTAGCTGCTGTGGCGTTGAATCTTGCATTAGCAGAGCGAGACATGCTGACAAGCAGCATGTTTGAGTTTCCGCAAAATGGCATAGCAGGGTTATTGCCAAATTTTACCAGTGACTATATATCACCATTAGTTACTTCGGAAGCATTTTATCGTTTAGGAATGGTAAATACTGCGCAACGCTTTGTGTTTGAGGCGCAAGAAGCCATTCCTGATTTTCAGAAGAGTGCCCGATGCTACAAGCGACTAGCAGAGACCAATCTGATAAACGGGGCGTATGAAGTTGCCCGCAAATATCTCCAAGCCCTGCAATACACCCTGTTTTACAGAGAGTGGGCGACAGAGACGATGACATTGATAGGAGATGACAAGGCAGTAGAAGCTCATCCAGAATATGGTAGTTTGCGAAAGATGAGGATAGATCAAGAGCACTTCTTTGGTGGGAATGAGTTACACCAGATACTTGTATGGCTCTTAGAGGCAAATCCAAAGAATAAGATAGCCTTTGAGTACCTTGAAGCCTCGTGCATGCTAGTCAAGGATGTGGAGAAGGTTAGTCGTTACTATTCATACAGTGAAGCCCTTGGTTATAAGGAAGTTCCAAGTGCGATACAGCAAGCCATGCTATTACATTGGAGTCAGAATCATAGCGTTTCAGATCCGCTACCAAGCAATGTTCAGGCGAACATACTGCAAGGCTTCAAAAACTTCTACTCGACAATGCAAGCACACAATGGTAATCCTGCGCCAGTAAAGAAGTTGTACGGGAATACCTATTGGTCGTATTATTATTTCAACTGATATTTATAAAACAGTATTGAACTGTATAATCCTTTATGAGAGCACTATCAATATATATACTATCTCTTGGCGTACTTTTAATTACGGCATGTAGTGAGGCTGTAAGTAATGCCAAGCAAGAAGCATCATTGCCCGAAATTTTCCCAGATTATACAGGTGTAACCATTCCTGTGGGCATTGCGCCACTAAATTTCTGTATGGACGACCGTTCAGCCCTTATGGTAGATGCGGTAGTAACAGATGGTAAAGGAAGAGAACTACATGGACAAGGCGAAGAGACAACCGGTTTTGATATTGATCAATGGCACGACCTTATAGCCAATAATCCTGGAGACTCGCTCAGTGTGCTAGTTTCGGCGAAATATGAAGACGGGTGGCATACTTACCAGCCATTTACCATCTATGTCAGCAGAGATGCTATGGATTATGGGGTGGTTTATCGCAAGTTAGAGCCAGGGTATGAGGTATATAGCAAGATGGGTATTTATGAGAGAGAACTTTCGACATTTGAAGAGACGCCATTGATAGAAAATACCCAGTTCAGTGGGTGTGTCAACTGTCACAGTTTCAATAAATGTGCTCCGACAGATATGAGTCTGCATATCAGAGGTAAGCATGGAACTACGTTATTGCGACTCGATGGCGAGATGAAAGCGTACAATACCAAGACAGACAATACCATGGGGTTGTGTGTCTATCCCTATTGGCATCCTGGGGGCAGGTATATAATGTACAGCGTCAATACTACGCAGCAGGTATTTCATGTAAGGGACAGCAACAGGATAGAGGTATATGATCAGGCATCAGACCTCGCACTATATGATACAGAGAAAAACGAATTGATCAACACTCCGTTACTTGCCCGCAAGTCGGTCATGGAGACCTTCCCATCATTCTCGGCAGACGGGAAGACGCTCTATTTTGTGCAAGCCACAGCCATTCCTGAAGGCAGCAAAGAATTGCGTAATATACACTACAATCTATGTAGCATAGCCTTTGATTCAGAGACTGGAAGTTTTGGGGAGAAGATAGATACGATACTGATGGCAGAATCGCTGAACAAGACAGTCACTATGCCACGACCCTCGTATGATGGCAGATTTATGATGTTTACGATGGCCGATTATGGACAATTCCCCATCTGGCATCATGAAGCAGACCTTTATATGGTACCTACCAGTGATTTGAAGCAGCCAATTACCGACGTAGAGAAGTATCGAATGCCAGTTGTCAACACAGACGATACAGAAAGTTTTCACAACTGGAGCACTAACAGCAGGTGGATAGTATTTTCGAGCCGCAGAGACAATGGTCTCTTTACGCGACTCTACTTCTCGCACATAGACGAAGGGGGAAAAGACAGCAAGCCATTTTTGATGCCGCAAGCCAATCCTAGGAGATATTATGACGAATTGTTTATGAGTTACAATGTCCCTGATTTTGTCACCGCACCAGTTGATTTTGACGACATTAAGGCTGAGAAACTTATTAATTCGACGGAGCGAGTACAGATGAAAGGACGTTAAGAATGATACCTATCTGATATAAGTCTGGTATAAGCCTGATATAAGCGAGCAACCTTGTTGCTCGCAATTTTTTTATTATATGGGTACCTAAGAGGCTATTTCAAATCATACGGAAGTAGTATAGAGATGCCTTGTTCATCGTAATTTTTTTATTATATGGTTACCTGAGAGGCTATTTCAAATCGTACGGAAGTAGTATAGAGATGCCTTGTTCATCGTAATTTTTTTATTTTGGGTGATAGAAGAGAGGCTTTTTTCATATTTGAAACTGTGGTGTGTATTATTGCTCTTTTTTGTGTATTTTTGCCCTGTATAAATAATTGAAATATCGTGTTTGCATTATATCAAAAGGAGATATATCAGTATTTCTCCTCGGCAGTAGGCTACTTAGTCAGCATAGTATTTTTTGTGACTGTAGGGCTGTTTCTGTGGATATTACCCAGTGGGGATAATATTATATATTCGGGGTATGCGTCATTGAGGCCACTATTTGATTTGGCTCCATGGCTATATCTTTTTCTGGTGCCAGCTATTTCGATGAGGCTCATATCCGAAGAGAAGAACAAAGGTACGCTAGAGTTGTTGCTCATTAGGCCCATCAGCAGGCTTAAGATTGTAACGGCAAAATATTTAGCTGGGTTGACGTTAGTACTCATTACCCTGATTCCGACGGTAGTCTATATAGTTATAGTTTGGAATTTAGGTCAGCCACAAGGCAATCTTGATATGGGCAGTGTTTGTGGTTCGTACTTAGGGTTGATAATGTTGGCAGGAGTATATATGGCTATAGGTATTTTTGCCTCGTCGCTCACGGGCAATCAGATAGTAGCCTTCATAGTAGCCATGGCGTTGTGTTATCTGGTATATTCTGGATTTGGGGCGCTTTCGACGCTTCCCAGTCTGCAAGGCATAGCCTCGTTGGTAGCCAGCTTTGGGATAGAAGAGCATTATGCCTCGATAAGTAGGGGTGTGGTAGACTCCAGGGACGTAGTATACTTTTTGAGTATAGCGTTGGCATTTATTCTTTTTACATCATTACGACTAAAGAAGTACTAGTAGCGTCATGAAGTATCTTTATATTATAGTAGGGTTAATAGCTGTCAATTTATTGGCATCCACATACTATTTTCGTTTAGACCTCACACAAGAGAAGAGGTTTACGTTGGCAGATGTGACGCAAGAGTACCTAGAAGAGTTGGACAGTGCAGTATTTGTGCGACTCTATCTTGACGGAGAGTTAAATCCTGGATTTACCAGACTACAGCGGTCGACCAATGAGATGTTGGATGAGATGAGGGCATATACCCGTGTCCCATTTATGAAGACTACGTTGGATCCCCACGAGTACAGCAAGGCAGAGTTTGAGGCCTTCAATGAGAAGTTGGCGGACTACAATATGGCAGGCGTACCAGTTTTTGAGACAAAAGAAGACGGGCAGAAGACCAGGACAGTAGTCTATCCATACGCCATGGTACAAGTAGGCAGCAAATCGACCATAGTAAATCTACTTGAGAATATTCCGGGGCTCAGTGGAGAAGAAAACCTCAACAAGTCGGTAGAGAATCTAGAGTACAAACTCATAGATGCGATACACAGGCTGATGATGAAAGATAAGCCTAGGGTAGCCTTTATAGAAGGGCAAGGAGAGTTGGACGAGATAGACGTAGTAGATGTAGCAGATGCCCTTTCGGAGTACTTTGCAGTTGACCGAGGCATGATAAATGGGGATGTGACGATACTTGACCCATACAAGGTAGTCATAATAGCTAAGCCCACAGAGAAATTTACTGAAGCAGACAAATATGTATTAGACCAATACCTCATGAGAGGAGGTAAGATACTATGGTTTTTGGATGCTGTATCGATGACACTAGATACGTTGAGAACGCAGCCTCAGACTATTGGTCTTTATGGAGACTACAATATTGAAGATCAGCTATTTGTATATGGATTCAGGGTTAATCCTGTGGTTGTCGAAGACATGTCGTGTGCGAGAATACCTGTCAGCGTCGCACCGGAAGGGCAGAAGTCGCAGATAGTCCCTATGCCATGGCGCTTTGCTCCATTATTCTCGGCCAACATGAGGAGTGCGATAACCAAGAATATAAGTCTAGTAAGGGGCGATTTCAGTTCCTCGATAGACACGGTAGGAGCAGTTGACGGGTTAGAGATGCGCAGGACGCCTCTATTACGCACCTCGGCATATACCAGAGAGCACAGGACTCCGGTAATGGCTACGCTTATGACGATACATGACCAACCGGTACAAGCAGACTTTAACAAGCAGCACCTACCTATAGCAGTATTAGCAGAAGGTGAATTCAAGTCGGCCTTCACCCATCGACCCATACCATCTGCTGTCAGAAACAGTCAGAAGTATCAGAAAGCAGACAAGAGTGAGAAGACATCCATGATTGTGGTAGGAGATGGTGATATAATAAGGAATGATGTAAGGTTCAGGAATTCGGGAGAGCCACAAATAACGCCATTAGGGTATGATGAGATCTCGCGTCAGACCTTTGGCAATAAAGACTTTGTGGTAAATGCTGTTCAGTATCTTGCTGATGAAGACGGGCTTATGAATTTAAGGAACAGGACATTTACGTTGAGGTTGTTGGACAAAGCCAAGATATCAGAAGGTACTACGATGCTGAAAATAATGGCTATAGGAATACCTATTCTCTTTGTGGTAATAGTAGGATTACTCATATACTTTTACAGACGTAGAGCGTACAGTAGGAAAATTGCTTAACTTTGTACACTGAAATGAGAAACAGGCACAAAATATCGCTTTATATATTTGCGCTCATAGGAGTAATTTCGCTCATATGGTCGTGCAATTCGGACGATGATGTACTCTTGTCGTATCAGCATACAGTACAAGTTGGCCTATACAGTACGCATACCCACAAAGACACTGTACTGACAGAAGTAGAGATATACGGCATAGGGCGTGAAGACTCCCTACTAATTAACGAAGAGCAAGTTGGGTCGTTTTATCTCAACCTTGACATGAACAATGACGAGACGCATTTCAATTTCAAGACCAGGTCGTTGATGGACAATCTTTCGTTCTACTACAAGAGGAAGTTGGAGCCAGTCAGTGGAGCAGGCGGCATTACGATGGAGATTTTCATTGACTCCATGCAGAATACCAATCAGTTTATAGACTCTGTATCCATTACGCATAAAGCGTTGAAATACAAGGAGAATATAGAGAACGTTCAATTATTTATATTCTAGGAGAGAAGATGAGGATTATAAGGGGGATAATAGTAGCGGTACTTATATGTCTGGCGGCTGTAGATGCGATATCGCAGAATCAGCTAGGGGGCGGTCGCATACCTACGGGAGGAATGGGCAATGGTATGGGCAGCAACAATAAGCAGAACAATACCCAAGACGAAGACAGGGAAGTAGTGAAAGAGCCGGTACTCATTGTGGTTAAAGATCAAGGTATAGCTTTCGGTATAGATATAGCGCCATTTATTATCAGGATAATTAACGAAGAGAGGACAGGCTTTGCTTTTGTTGGCAGGTATGGAATAAAAAACAGGCTATGGGCTGGCGCCGAAGCAGGTTTTGAGAATGTAAAGTATGACAAAGAAGACTATTCGTACAAGAGTAACGGTACATTTGTGCGTTTAGGTATTGATTATGATATATATGTTTCGGATGAATATCCTACGAACAACAATATTTTTGTAGGAGCCAGGTATGGATATGCGTGGCAGAATCATCAGAGCGACAAGTTTGTGATAGTAGACGATTATTGGGGAGCATTTGAGGGCAGTGTAGGGAAGACTCCGGTCAACACGCATTGGCTAGAAGGTTTATTTGGGTTAAGATGTGAGATGTTGCCCAACGTATATATGTCGTGGAGTTTCAGGGGGAAGGTGAGATTAGCGTCTACGCACTCGGCAGATTTGAATCCATACACCATTGCAGGTCTCGGAAAGTACGATACCAGAGTTGTGATGGGCTTTACATACACAGTAGAGTATCAGATACCAACCAACAGGAGAAAGAAGAGATGAAGAACGTAACGATATTCTGCTCATCGAGTGAGAAGATACCCGAAATATACAAGCAGCATGCTCATGAGATGGGGCAGTTGCTCGCCAAGGCGGGTTATGGTTTGGTGTATGGAGGCGGTGCATTAGGTTTGATGGGCATTGTAGCGGATGAGATGTTGGCATTAGGGGCGCATGTCAAGGGGGTTATTCCCACCTTTATGGTAGAGCGCGAGTGGCAGCATCCCGGAGTAGAAGATATGGTACTGACAGAATCCATGAGTGACAGGAAGCAGAAGCTCATTGCTCTGGGAGATGTTGTACTTGTTTTAGCAGGGGGAGTAGGGACATTAGATGAGATGTTTGAGGCGATTTCGGACAGGAAGTTGGATTTGAACGACAAATCGATGGTAGTTCTCAATACGGCAGGGCTGTATACGCCTGTAAAAGAACTTATGGAGAGGTTGGATGAAGAGCAATTCTTGAGGGACAATGACAATTTGTATTTTGTTGAGACGCCCAGCGAGGCATTAGAAGTTATCAATAAGATAGTAGGATAGGGCAGATGCCAGAAGATACGATACATATAGAAGAGTTGGTAGTGCGATTGGAAGACATTGTGACCTTTCACTCGCAGTCGGACAGTGCGTTGATGCATATTGATGCGCCATCTGTTATGGAGTTGCATTCCATTGCGACCACGCCATTAGGGGGGCATACGGGATGGATATTTGCCATCTGTGTAGCAGTGTGTCTTCTGATTGGGCTCTCCCGCTTTATGTCGTCGACCTACATTACGCAGATATTTGGCTATTTGATGGTGCCCAGCAGGAGCAGAGGAGGAGTATATTCAGATTTGTTTCTGCACTATTTCCCTGTGACTATATTGTTCGGTACGTGCTATGTACTAGTAGAGTCGTTGATTATTCTTGAGGCGCTAGTTGTCTTTGGGTATTATCCCACGGCAGCTTTTGGGGACTACCTATTTGTATTGGCATTTGTTTTCGGGTATACTATAATAAAGGTATTGCTGCATGTAGCCATTACGTCCGGATTTGGATTTGGGGTGATAAGGGAGAATATTTTGAAGCATAGGGTGTTGGCAAACAGCATGGAGGCGTTGATGCAGTTGGTTATAGCCATGATACTTCCGTTCCTTGGTGTATACAATGCTAAAGTGATACTAATACTATCATTTATAGTTATAAGTTTTCTGTCAATTTGGCGTTTGGCTAGGCTATTTGAAGATATTTCTTTGAATCTGCTTTCATTTATGAACATTCTTTTGTACCTTTGTGCCCTCGAAATAGCGCCTTTAGCATGTATAGTTAAGGCGTTAGGAGTGATATAGAAGGTAAAATTAAATAGACAAGGCATTGAAGATTAACAAGATTTTGGTGTCACAGCCTGCCCCTGCTCCGGAGAGCAAATCCCCATATTTTGACATTGCGTCTAAGTATGGCGTGGACATTACCTTTCGTCAGTTTATTCACGTAGAGGGTGTTTCGGCAAAAGATTTTCGTAAGCAGAAGGTAGACATATTGTCGCACACAGCTATTATTTTCACTAGTAAGATTGCTATTGATCATTTTTTTCATCTATGTGAAGAGTTGCGTGTGCAGATGCCAGAGACTATGAAGTATTTCTGTGTATCTGAGTCGGTATCAAACTACTTACAGAAGTACATAGTATTCAGAAAGAGAAAGATATTTGATACACCAAAGGGCACATTTAAGGATTTGGCTGATGGTGTATTGAAGAAGCATAAGGAGGAGAAGTATCTCTTGTTGTTGAGCGATATTTCGAAGAACGACATGGCTGAGATGTTGGAGAAGTTGAAACTCCAGTTTACGAAAGCCGTTGTATACAACACAGTAAGTTCTGACATGTCGGACATTCAGATACACGATTATGATGTTGTATTATTCTTCTCTCCGCAAGGAATAGTATCCTTGAAGCACAACTATCCAGATTTTGTGCAAGGGGATTTGAATATTGGGTGTTTTGGTTTATCGACAGCCAATGCGATAAAGGAGGCCGGTTTGCGACTTGACATTTCGGCGCCATCACCAGAAGCTCCTTCGATGACAGCTGCATTGGAGAACTTCATTAAGGCGAATAAAGATTAGTACTTTAGAAGTATATTAAATGTGAAGGAGCTGTTCGAAGTTATTGTCGGACAGCTCTTTTTCTGTTTTTGTGCGAATAAGAGAGTTTTTCAGGGTATATGGAGTACGAAGAGAGCCTATATACAGTGTTAAGAAACTACGGGGAGGGAGAAGAGAGCAAAAATAGGCGAGGAAGAAAGAGGGGAAATAGTTGTGTATTAGAAAGTTATTTAGTATATTGCTCCCCAAAAAATAACAACTATAGAAATGGCAAGAATTATTATATCACTATGTGCACTTTTGGCTTTGCCAGTGTATGCTCAGCAAGTGAGTGTTGAGTCGGCAAAGCAAGTTGCTATGAGCTTCGTTGTGAATCAGCGTAACGAAACAGGGTTGAAGTCGGCCGCTATAGGCTCTCTTGAGTTGGTTTATACTGCAGAGCAAGACGGAAAGAATCATTTTTATGTATTCAATATTGGAGATGAGCAAAGAGGTTTTGTCATTGTGGGAGCTGATGAGGCGGCAGAAGAGATAATAGGGTATTCTATGGGAGGTGGCTTTGAGTATGATAAGGCACCAGAGAGTTTTAAGTGGTGGTTATCGCAATATAGTGCTCAGATAGGATTGGGGATAGAACTTGGGGTAAAAGCTAGAGAGAAGTCGGCGAACAAGTCGGCTAGAGTAAGTGTCAGTCCATTGATATCTACACAGTGGAAGCAGAAAGAGCCATATAATAATGCCATTCCTACGGTGACTTTAGGTTCTGCCCGTAAATGTCAAACTGGATGTGGTGCGACAGCAGTTGCGCAGATAATGAAGTATTATGAGTGTCCATCTAGTGTAGGACAAGGGCAGAAGTCTTATGATATATATTATAAGAATAATTCGCCATCGCAAGGAAAATATGAATATGCTTTTAACCCGATTGATGGGTATACCTCAATGACGACATTTTCTGCTGATTTCGGGAATACTCATTATGATTGGGATAATATGCTCAATAGTTATGATGGTGAATACAGTGCGAAAGAAGCTGAAGCGGTGTCGACATTGATGTATCACGTTGGTGTGGCTATGGAAATGGAATATTCGCCTTCGGGGTCAACCTCGTATGTGACTACAGCTGTGAGTGCGTTGAGCGCGCATTTCGGGTATGACAAATCAGCCAGGTATGTCCAAAGAGATTACTATACGGACGAGGCCTGGGAAGATATGATATATGCAGAGTTGGCGGCGCATAGACCAGTCGTATACGGTGGCGATTCCGATGATAGCGGTCATATGTTTGTGTGTGATGGTTATGATGCTGAAAATAATGCGTATCATATCAACTGGGGTTGGGGTGGAAATTGTGACGGATATTATGCCTTGACGGGTAGTTCTGCCTTGAATCCAGATAAAAGCGGTACGGGAAATGCGGCTCATTATACTGGGACCCAAGACGCAGTTGTCAATCTGAAGCCTGACGAAGGTGGAGATTATGAATACGTGATAAATTGGAAAGAGGCATCGGTTGAAAAAAGTGAAATAAAAAGTGGAGAGAATTTACTGTTTGGAGGTAAGATAATCAATCATTCGGCAGTAAGTGTTACAATGGAAATAGGAGCCAAGTTTATCAGAAAGACAGACAAGCAAACTTATTATGTTTCGATTGGCAAGATAACGTCGCTAGGTCCGAGGAAACTTAAGTATGCCCAAAGCTATGCTATAGCTACGGCTTCGGTTCCTGAGGGAAGTTATGATGTCAAATTGGTATTCAAAAAATCTACAGACGATGGATGGAGAGAGGCGAATACCAAAATTGTACCTGAAGTGGATATAACATCAGACCAAGAAGCAATACCAACAGGTATCAGTCAAGTGGTCAGTGAAGGGGATGTACGTATTGAGGCAATATATACCATTGACGGGAAGTGTGTAAACTCGCTTCAGAAGGGTATGAATATTGTCCGTATGAGTAATGGAAGAGTAGAAAAGATAGTGGTAAAGTAGGAAAATACTATTAGAGTATTATAATTTAAAGCGTCTTTACTGATTGGATGTTCTTTTTGTATCCAATTAGTAAAGACGCTGTAGATTTTCTGTGTTGTCAGGTGTACGTCCTACGCCACCGTCGCTACGTTATTTTTTGAAGAAACTCTTAACGATAGTGCGGAGGATAGAAGGTAATCCGATAGCTTTTGTAACAGTATTGACTGTTTTCATAGTCTCCTTGCGAGATTTTTCGCGTTCTTTCTCCTTAGCCTTAGCCTCTCTCTCGGCCTCTTTTTTGAGGCGAGCTGCCTCTTTTTCGGCTGCGAGGCGTTCTTTTTCGGCTATTTTCTCGGCGGCGGCGCGTTCTTTCTCAGCTGCTGCCTCCTCGGCTGCCTTTTCTGTTTCGGCGTTACGTTTGTCGAGGACAGCTGCGGCGCCCTCGGAATTAGTAGGTGTTGGGGTATTCTGCTTATACTCTGCCATGAAAGCTGCACGTTCGTCGACGGTAATGGCGCCGATTTGAGAGAGAGGGAAGAGTATTTTGGCACGTTCCACGATAGAAGGGGCGCCCTTAGGGTCGAGGAAAGATACCAAAGCTTCGCCTGTTTCGAGGTTCATGATAGCCTCGTCGGTTTTGAAGTTAGGGTTAGCGCGGAAAGTATCGGCAGCTGCGCGCACAGCTTTTTGATCCTTAGGAGTAAAAGCTCGGAGAGCGTGTTGCACGCGGTTACCCAGCTGGCCCAATATATCATCGGGTATATCGGTAGGGCTTTGTGTTATGAAGTATACGCCTACGCCCTTTGAGCGGATGAGGCGTACGATTTGTTCGATTTTATCGGTAAGCTGTTTGCTGGTATCCTCGAAGAGCATGTGAGCCTCGTCGAAGAAGAAGACCAACTTAGGCAGATCCATATCGCCCACTTCGGGGAGGGTCTGATAGAGGTCGGTAAGCAACCAGAGGAGGAAAGTAGAATAGAGTTTAGGTTTAAGCATCAGTTTATCGGCAGCAAGCACGTTCATTATGCCGCGGCCATCCTTGGTACGGATAAAATCAGACACGTTGAAAGCAGGGAGACCGAAGAAGTTCTCGGCGCCCTCGGACTTGATAGCCAAGAGAGCGCGTTGGATAGCGCCCACGGAAGCTGAAGTGACGTTACCGTACTTTGTGGTATAATCCTTGGCGTTTTTACCGATATAATTAAGGAGGGAGCTAAGATCCTCGGCTGTTATGAGGTTGAGTCCCTCGTCCTCTGCGATTTGGAAAGCTATAGCAAGAACGCCGCTCTGGGTTTCGTTGAGTTCCATGAGGCGAGCCAAGAGTTGTGGCCCCATATTAGCGATAGTAGTCTTGATAGGTTCGCCCTGTTCGGCGAAGACATCGAAGAAACGAACTGGGCAAGGTGCGAACTGGGGGTCGGGAATACCGAAACCATCCTTACGCTTCTCGATGAAGCCAGACAATTTACCAGCTTTAGCGATACCGCTGAGGTCGCCCTTCATATCGGCCATGAAGCAAGGCACGCCTGCCTGAGAAAATGTTTCGGCGAGGACTTGAAGAGTTACAGTTTTACCTGTACCAGTTGCTCCGGCGATAAGACCGTGGCGGTTGGCCATTTTACCTGTTATACACAATTTTGCACCGTCGGCGTTAGCGACATATAGTTCGTTGTCTAGATACATTTTTGGGAAAGTTATTTTAATCGTTCTGTGATTTTACGTTGGGTGTGGGTGTAATGTTTCATTATATATAGTAGTCCCTTTCTGTATACGGGGAAGTATAAGGTTGCTCGCAGTTTTTTTATTTGCGTCATTGGGAGGAAGAGGGGAGAGAAGGGAAATATGTTCTAGAACTAGATTACATTTTTTTGCTGAAACCGTATTCTGCAAAGATTCGTATCATAGTTATCGCAGAAAATAATCTGCTAGATAGAACATAAAACGCATCACAGAACTAAGAATGGTAACAAATAAACGATATTTAATGAATGGCTTTTTTAGTCTAAAAGCATTTTTGCTTATGCTTTTGGCATTCTCCTTTTCTGCCATTGTAGCTAAAGCTGAGGGTTCTATACAATTGAATCCACGAGGCGTGGGCGCGACACGTGCTTACCTGGAACATAAAGAAAATGGAAAGTTCACAGGCGGCATCGCACGAACCAATAGGATATTATTTATTGCGAAACGAGGTGAGACTGTAGCCCTTGCTACGTCAGTAGATAAATCTTACATGGATGAACCTGTTGATATTATTGTGAAATACCTGCAAGATGGTAGATCATGGTCTATTGACGTTAAAGGTGAGCATGATGGTGCTGCAACACCTGACAAATACGAAGGCTATATCGCAAAACCTATCAACGAGGAAGCTGGTCCATGGTATCCTATGGTTGGAGAACAGGGCAATAAGTATAAGCCATATCTTTTCAAGGTTCCTTACGAAGGAGTATATGAAGTTGAATTTATAGGTAAGGATAAACCAATATCATCAGGCAACCAAAACTCGCCTGCTGACCCGGTAGAAGTAGATTGGACGGATGCTGGTCAGTACGAGAATGTTGCGGCATGGGATATCTCGGTATTTGACGTTAACGACAAGCTGGTTAACGGACGTGTATTTGCTTCATACTTGGCCCTTATAATCGGAAATGCGACAGGAAAGCATTACAGCAATCTCTATGTGCTTACACAGGATGGTTACCAGTATAGTATGAATATTCAAGGAATTGAACCGGCTGGTTTTATCCTCTATGCTGATAATGTAGGACTTATCGATGATGGCAACGGACAGACTCTGAATCGCAATGGAGTAAGTAGCAGTAATAAAGATATAGTGCCGATTGGTGGTGTTGTAACGGTTCACCCCGACTTAGATGCGAAAGATGATATCCTGACCCATCGTATATTCTTCAATGAGCCCGATCCTAATATTGAATTTATGCATGGAGGATTTCCTGTCTCGCCACAGCCTATAGCCTCAATAATCAACTGCAATTTCATAGGCAACACAAACCAGGAAGACAAGAATGGCAATGCCGACGAATCGATGGGAGGAGTTTTCAGCGTTGAACTAGACCGCCGTTCGACATACGAAATCATCATAGATTGTAATAATGACGGTAAGTTCGACAACAACATAGATAAAAAGGGCGGTTATAGCGATAGAGTTATGACGGCAGCAGGATGTGTGGGCGTCAACTACTTGTCGTGGAACGGTCTCGACGGCAACGGGAAGCCGCTTCCAATAGGCGAATATGCTATTCAGGTGCGAACGCATGCGGGTGACTTCCATTTCCCGATGGGTGATGTAGAGAACAACCCCGAAGGCATAGAGATAAAGTTGCTCAACGCCTTGGCTTATCAGAGTACAGGAAAGGACGATGACAAGCAATACAGGGCATGGTATGATGCCAGAAAATACACAACACACAACAAGACAGCCATAAACCCAGAAGGAACCAAAGAGGTTCCAGCTCCTGACCCATTGTATATAGCCATGGATTACTCTAATAATAATGGCATCAGCAAAGGCGGTTTCATGAAGTATTCTAACGCGTATGGTGACAAAAAGATTGTTGATGTATGGAGTTATGTTGTCAATGACGGCAGGAGTGTAACACAGTCAACAATAACGCTGTCACCTAAAGGCTCAAATAATTATGCATTTATTTCAGGTACGACCTATTTTGAAAAAACTCGAAATGGCAAGTACGACAATGGCGAACGAGGAGTTGACGGAGTGATGCTTACATTGTGCGATGCAAGTAGGAACCCAATATTGAGAGACGGCAACCCAATCAGCATGAAATCGAATAATGGCGGACGATTTGCATTCGACAACATCCCATTAACAGGAACTAGCACGACATATTGGATAAAAGTAGACAAGGGGATGGACAATGGTGAAGTTTATTCACTAACAGAAACGACAACCCCAATAGTACAAAATTTGAACTATAGAAAAGTTGTAGTAACCCGATTCGATAATTTCAAGGTAGATATTTTTGGCTGGGGCGGCAATGATGTTTCAGTCAAGGCCGCTATTACCCAGAACCGCATTTATACAGGTCATGAGCAGACATTGACCGTTACACTCAAAAACGAGGTAGCAGACGCTAAGGTCAACAATGTGGTAGTGACCATCGATCAGTCACAGCTTACTGCCGAAAACATTTTGGAGGGTAACATCAGCTACGAGATAGTAGGAGCCGAACTTGAGGATGAGACATTTGCCAATGGCATCTGGACAGTACCTACTATGTCTGGAGGTGAGGTAAGAAAACTGATATTGAAGTTTATCCCTATAAAGGAAGCCGCTTCTGTCTCGCATGCTGTAAGAGCAAACATCAATAGCAACAATAACGTTGAGACTAATACAACTAACAACAAAGCAACTGTTACTTACGAAGTTATAAAATCCACAGCAGGCTCGATAGTCTACAAGGCAAACAACGGAGGAACTGGCGATGACTATATAGTAGATATACCGACCATACAAGTACCTGGCGCAAAAGCTATTCTCAAATCATTGAGCGAAACACGCATAAATGCAAAAGGTTGCATGAAATTCTTGGGATGGGGCGTAAACGATCCGCTCAAGGTTACGCATCAGGCTGGAGATAACATAACGGAAAGCCTTGTTGGTGCTGCACTTCCTGTATATGCTATATGGCAGGGCGATGAGACGCAATATCACGTACGTCACCTGGAGATATTGAGCGACGGAACAAAGACCGACAGCGAGGTAAAGAACGAGGATATATATGACGACAAGAGAGTTGGCGACGTGGTTGTTGTCGAACAGTCACTGATTCCGGGTTATCAGTACATCACAAAGGATGAACCTTTGACGCTGGAGTGTGAAGGTGATAACATATACAACATTTACTATCAGTTTAATACTGTTCTTCCTGTAGCAGTGAAGGACCTTGTGTATGATGGCACTGCTCATGAACTTGTCACTGAAATCACACCAGAGGAAGGTGTCACATTTAAGTATAGCCTCGATGGAGGCGGATATACTACGGCATTGCCTAAGGCTACAAATGCAGGAGACCATGTAGTGAAACTACAGGTCTTTAGTGCAAGCAGGAAAGTTCACGAAGTTGAATTCACAGTCACTATAGCACCTAAAGAACTTACCCTCACCTGGGAAGGTTCGTCATTTACATACAACTCAAAACCACAGGCTCCAGTTGCTACACTTACAGGTATCATTGGAACTGACGATGTCAAGGCTGTAGTATCGGGTGCACAGACAAATGTAGGCACAGGCTACGAGGCTACTGTAACGCTCGATGGCAAAAAGGCATCGAACTACAAGTTGCCTGTCGAGGTGACTACAACATTTGACATCATAGCGGCCGATCCGACACTTGTCAGCGCTCCTATCGCAAACTCATTGACATACAACGCTACTGCACAGAATCTTGTTGCGGAAGGCAATGCTACTGGAGGCAAGTTGATGTATAGCACTGACGGAACGACCTGGACAGAAACAATCCCTCAGGGCACTGAAGCAAAGATCTATACCTTATATTATAAGATTGTCGGCGATGCCAACCACAATAGCACTGATACGAGTGAGCCTGTCAATGTGACTATATCTCAAAAAGCTATTGATGTGGTGTGGGGAGTGACGAATTTCGATTACGATGAATTGCCTCACACGCCGACTGCAACTTTGTCTGGAGTTGAGACTATAGACAATAGTTTTGTGTCTCTTTCTGTTGCTGGTTCAGGAACGTCTGTTGGCAACTATTCTGCTACGGCAACTCTTCAGGGAGCAAAGGCCAATAACTATCAATTGTCTGTAGCAACAAGCACAACATCATTCTCTATCGGCAAGAGTGCTCCTATCGTAACAAGTCCGACCGCTGCAACATCATTGGTCTACAATGGTGCCAATCAGGCTTTGCTTGCAACTGCTGGTTCAACTAACGGCGGTACTTTGAAGTACAGTATCGACGGCAAAAATTGGACGACTGATGTCCCTCAGGCTAAGTCGGCACAAGAATATACCATCTACTATAAGGTTGAAGGAGATGCCAACCATTCAGATGTAGCAACCAAGACTCTTAATGCCGTTATTGAGCAGAAGCTTCTCACTGTTGATTGGGGTACAAGGACGTTTGAATATGATGGCAATCCACACAAGCCAACCCCTCTCTTGTCTGGAGTCGTGACTGGCGATCAGGTTGTGATAACTGCCAATGGAGAAAAGACTGCGGTCGGCACTTACCCTTCACAAGCTACTTTGTCTGGCAATGATGCTGCAAACTACAAACTTGCATCCGGTGCTGACCAGACTACATTTGACATTACCAAAGCTGCAGTCACTGTCAGCGCTCCAACTGCTGAGACGTTGACTTATAACGGCAAGAAGCAGAATCTTGTCCTGGCTGCAACCACTTCTGCTGGTACCGTAGAATACAGCATCAACAATGGAACTTCTTGGTCAGAGACCATTCCTGCCGCCACTGATGCCGGATTGTATAGTGTTTACTACAGGGTTAATGGAGGAAACAACTACGATGATATTGCCAAGAGTGGTCCTGTCGAGGTCACTATTGCCCAGAAGGAACTCACATTGACTTGGGGAAGCACTACTACGTTCACATACGATGGCACTCCAAAGAAACCTTCGCTCGAGTTCGCTGGCAAGATTGGTACTGACGACGTGACTGTTACAGTATCTGGTGCACAGACCAGCAAGGGTAACTATACGGCAAAGGCAATACTCGAAGGTAGTGCTTCTGCTAATTACAAGTTGCCAGCTAATGTCACTTTAGACTTCTCCATTTCCGGAGCTACACCTGCTGTGACAGCTCCTGCTGCAAACCATCTGACATACAACGGTGCAAATCAAGAGCTCGTAACACCTGGTTCATGCTCTACAGGTACTATATATTATAGCACCAATGGCATCGACGGATGGACCGAGATTGTTCCTAAAGGCAAGAATGCTGGTTCTGATTATGAGGTTTACTATAAGGTTGAATCGACAGATGACAACTACTCAGGTGTTGACCCTACTGGTCCTATTGCAGTTACTATTGCCAGAAAGACAATAGGCATTGAGTGGTCAAACACAACATTTGTCTACGATGGTAATCCACATAAGCCAACCGCTACTGCAACCGGTAAGGAAGGCACTGACAATGTGACAATTGTCGTAACCGGTGAGGAGACCGAGTCGGGTTCTGATTATGTTGCAACTGCGGTTTCTATAGAAGGTGCTGATATAGCCAATTATGAGATGCCGACAAGTGGTCTGACTACTACTTTCAGCATCGGCAGAAAGCCTATTGCCAAGCCTGCAATTGATCTCACACAGTCGTTTGTCTACACAGGAGCCGAGCATACGTTCTCCGTACCTGGTCCTTCTGATGCTTCTGGTTATACCATAACTGGCAATAGGGAAACAAACGCAGGTACTTATACTGTAGTAGTCAAGCTCGGTGACAACTTCTCATGGAGTGACGGTTCAAGAGACGATATTAACCACGAATGGTCTATCGCTCGTGCTGAGGTCACTTTGCCTAGTGCGGTGACTTCTACGTTTACCTACGATGGTACTGTCAAGGTCTTGGAGGTTACTGAAAATGACAAGTACACTATTGGTTCAGAATATGCGACTGTCACAAATGCCGGTACATACAACAGGGTTGTGTCGTTGAACGACAAGTCAAACTATGTATGGACTGATGGTACCGACGCATCCAAGACTATCACTTTCACAGTCGACAAGGCTAAGGTCGATTTGCCGACAGCACCAACCACCAACTTCATCTTCGACGGTACGGAGAAGACTTTCACGGTCAATCCTAATGCCAATTATACTGTTGACCCGGCCAATGCTTCGGCTACTAAAATTGGCAGTTATCCCCGAACTGTCTCGTTGAACGACGCCGACAACTACGAGTGGATTGATGGTACTGTTGCTCCTAAGACTATAGAGTTTAAGATTGGCACAGGCACCATTGATGAGCCGACTATACAGTTGGAATATACCTATACTGGTTCGACAATTGTGTTCCTTACGGGCAGCGAGTATGAAATCATAAATGGTGAAGGAAAAGATGCCGGCACCTACTCCATGAAGGTCACTCCACAGCATGGCTATACATGGGCAGGCGGTTCTGTTGAACCAAAGACGTATGATGTGGTAATCTTACCAGCCAAGGTTGACAAGCCGACATTCGTTCAGACAGAATATATATGGAATGGTAGCGAATTCAATTTCAATGTTCCGCAGAATGACTGCTATACTATCACTGGTGAAACTAAGGCTACAGAGATTGCCGACTATCCGGTTTCTATCACTCTGATGCCAAATTATATCTGGAGCGATGGAACATCTGATGCAATCAACGAGACTTTCAAGATCAAGCCTATCGTAGTGAATGTTCCGGCAGCCGATGAAACGGAGTTCACTTATGATGGTAACGAGAAGACTTATACCTTACCTGAAAACGAGGCTTATGTTATTGTCAACAACAGACAGACTAATGCTGGTAAATATACTGTAAGCGTATCACTCAACGATGATGTTCACTATGTTTGGAACGACAACTCTAACGGTACACAAACCTACGGTTTCACTATCGCACAAATCATGGTCCCTGTTCCAGTACCAGAGCATACTACGTTCATCTTCGACGGTGGAGTCAAGACTTTTGCCATCCCACAGGATGAGCAGGGCAGATATACTGTCGGTGATGAAAATGCTACAGGTTCTCTTGTTAATACATACTATCGTAAGGTGACTCTTAAGGATGCTGTCAACTATGCATGGGAAGATGGATTTGCTGAAGCCACCAGAACTATTGCGTTTGTCATCACAACTGGTAGTGTTGACGTTCCTGCTGTTGAGAAGGAGCATACATACACCGGACTGCCAATCACGTTGGTCCCTGCTGATGATGCCTATATAGTAACTGGAGGCGTTCAGACTGATGCCGGAGAATATGATGTCATTCTTACTCTTGTTGAAGGATACACCTGGACTGGTGGATCTGCCGATCCAGCGACAATCCATGTGGTCATCAAGCCTGCTCAGGTGTCTAAGCCCGATGTGACCGTTACCGAGTTCACATACGATGGTACTGATATTTATTTCAACATTGTTGAAAGGTCAGGCTACACGATTGAAGGTCCAACCCAAGGTCTTGAGCCCGACGAGTATGTCGTGAATGTGACTCCAAAGAGCAATTACGTCTGGGCAGATGGTAGTGGTGCAGGCACGGTAACATACAAGTTCTATATTAATAAGATACAGATTGATGTTCCTGCCAATGACGAAACTGCATTTACATACAATGGAGGCGAACATACTTTCTATATCCCTACCAACGGTGCTTATACCGTTTCAGGCAATGTGCAGACAGATGCCGGTCAGCATACCGTGACAGTATCGTTGAACGATATCGCACATTATGTATGGACCGACGGCTCGTCTGACGATAAGACCTACAAGTTTAATATCGCGAAAGCAACGGTTACAATACCTGTGGCTCCTCAGACAACGTTCATCTATGATGGTGCCGAGAAGAGGTTTGATATCCCAGAAGGTGCAGGTTATGTCGTTGACAGTAAGAATGCAACAGGAGTCGAGCTCAAGTCTTATGACCGAGTAGTCTCTTTGAAGGACAAGAAGAACACTTTGTGGTCCGATGGCACTTCCGACGATATTGTGATTACTTTCGTTATCGGCGATGGAACTATTGAGTTGCCGGTCGTTGGTGAGTTCACATATACGGGCAGTCCTATCGTCCTTATCCCTGAGAAGGTTGAGTATTCGGTTGAAGGTGGTGTACAGACCGATGCTGGCATTTATGATGTCAAGCTGACTCCGACAACTGGTTTCAAATGGTCCGATGGTACGTCTGATTCTAAGGTTGTTGCCGTGACCATCAATCCGGCTAAGGTCGACAAGCCAAATGTCCCAAGCATCAGTTACCCATACGATGGCGAATCTCATGGCATTAAGATTGCCGAAAATGTTGCATACGTGATTTCCGGTGATACTGAAGCCATTAAGCCTGGAACCTACACCGTGACCGTGACGCTGAACAACAACTATATCTGGTCAGACAATACTGATGCGGCTCAGACATATACTTTCGTCATTGAGGACATCGACGAACCGGAATCTAATCGTCTCGACGCTTCATTGATAAGGCTCATGTGGAACGATGTCCTTGTTGTCGACAACTCTGACAGCCGATTCACATCATATCAGTGGTATCGCAATGGCGAAATCATCAATGGTGCCAACGAGCAGTTCTACTGTGAGAAAGGCGGAGTCAACGGCTCCTACGAGGTCGTTGTCAAGAGCGTTGACGGCCAGGAGTATATCATCGGTCCGGCTGTGTTTATGCTTGAGTCAATAGCATTTAATATAACCGTCAATCCAAACCCTATACATACTGGAGAGACATTCTCCGTAGTTGTTGAAGGTCTGTCTGAGTCGGAGATGCAGAATGCTGTTGTCCGCATTTATACTATCTCATCAGCAGTAGTGTTCTCGTCTGATAAAGTTGAACATATCAATCAGGTAATACTTTCTTCTCGTGGTGCTCACGTAGTGTCGGTAGTATCAGGCGAAAAGAAGGCGGCAGTGAAGATCCTTGTTGAGTAATCCACGTAATAAAAATGTAGTAGGATGAACAAGTTTTTAAGCATAATAATTATAGGTTTACTATTGGGCACGCCAGAAATGGCGAATGCCCAATGGAAGACAGGAGGTAAAGCGAGCAAAGCTCCATTGTTTGGTGGAAATCAATACATCAGCGGTTCATTGAGTGGAGGATTAAGTTCAATATACTTTAAGAGTAGTGATTCAGACAGAAAACTTGGTGGTGGAGGTTCGGTTAATGTTGATTACAACCAATTTCTGAGCAAAAACTGGGGATTCTCGGCGGGACTTGGAGTACAGATGAGCAACAGTACAGCATCTTTGGATGGTACGTTTAAGTATGATAGCTATGATGAAATCAACAAGCAAGACTTCACGTATATCATTGTTATGAAGAACTGGGAAGAGCACCAGCGTTGTATTAACGTTGAAATGCCCCTTGGTGCTCTGTTTAGAATGCCACTAACCCAAAGTATCTCGCTTGTTGCTGGTGCTGGCTTGAAGTTGTATTTCCCATTCAAGACGAAGTATGAAGTAAATGATGGAGAGTACGAGACTACTGGTTATTATCCTGAGACGAATGTGACGATACACGATTTGGAGCATCATGGTTTTACGATTGATAAGCCACGTCCAACTGGAGAAATAGCTACAAAAGGGTTAGGATTCTCATTATACTACGATGTGAGTGTTGTAGCAAAGATTACACCTAGTATATATTTCTTCGGAGGTATTTACAGTTCGATAGGTCTGTCGAACATGGCAAAGAATCATGATGGAGCTATGCTGAATACCGACAGGACATACAAGAGTCTTATGGAGTCGGATGTGATAGACAAGGTAAATCTTCGAAATATTGGTTTGCGTGCTGGCGTGAAGATGCCATTAAATCTCGGTAAGAATAAAACTTACAGTGCCCCTGCCCATAGCTCATGGGGGAAAGTGATTTTCAAGTAGTGCATGATTTGCATTTACGGAGAGTGCGAAGAGAGGGAGCAAGGGAAGCTGCAAGGTTGTTAGAAGGTAGTTGCTGGACCCTTGCTAGTCCCTTGGAAGTATAAGGTTGCTCGCAGTTTTTTTATTTAAGTAAGGAGAGCGAAGCAAGGGGACAATAGGACGAATTTTTAAGCAAACGGAGAACAACGGAAGTCGAATGCCATTAAATTTGCGTGGTAATATGCAAAGTAAATGGTATGAAACTGTTTTTTGATATTGTGAAAAAGAGTACGACACGTCTACTTCTCCTATTGTGTGTAATAGGTTTGATTGGGGTATCCTCATGTGAAAAAGATGAACCAGAGCCAGTGCCGCCCACTCCGGTGCCTACGCCAACACCTACACCGACGCCTGTTCCAGTTCCAGATCCAGAAGTATTGGCGTATGACTCCATTAAGGTGGTAAGTTATAAGATTAACAAACCAAATTTTGCTGAGGAGATAGAAGCCTCTTTGGAAGTGACGTTCAGTAATCCTACTTTCGTTACAGATGTTGTTCCTAAACTAGATGGCGAAGGAGTTAACAGACTCATTGATTATGAAATGTCCGCAGACAATATGTCTGTAACAATAAAGTTGGATTATATCTACCACATGGGCGACCGTAAGTTTGGTTTTGCGATAAAATCGAAAGATGTCAAGGGTGGTCGTATATGGGTAAATGATGTTGAATTTGTGACGTATGACCGCGAGTACAGATTTGAAGGTTATACAGAAACTGTGTTGACTGATTATGACAGAGAGACGATGTGGGTAGTAACTAAGGTACCTAACAGAATATATCGTATATCTATGTCGGACCCAGAGCATCTCATATACAAAGATTTTGACCTTTGTCCTAATGTTATTGCCATGAACCCATACAATGGCAAGCTATATGTAGGAAGTACGGTAATGACATACGACGAGGCTAAGATATATGACAGAAAGGTACATGTACTTAATTCAACCACCCTTGAAACAGAAGAGACTATCGTTGTTTCATTTGACCATCAGACGATGACACCAGGAGACAGAACATTCAAATTTCCCGATGCTTCGCCTATGTCTATGGCCTTCACCAATGACGGATTTGGCATCATTGTGAGACAGAATTACGGAGACAGTGGTACGGGTCTTTGTTATATTGATACCAAAAATGGGAATAAGGTGACCATTGACAATTGTTGGGAGGAGTTTTACAGTACGGTTGATGCTACTTACGATGGCAAGCAACTGATACTCAAGCGAGACAAGTATATGAGTTCTGATCTTTATTTTGTCTCACGAGAGAATAAGACACCGAAGGAATTTGTTGTGGCGCAACAATATAAGTCGGACGATCCATCAGCAGGAGGATCACTTATGGCATACAAGTTCCATAGGAGTGAGCCAAAGTACCTTATACATGATGTATCTACGATGTGTATGATTGATTATGAAACAGATACTTATTCGCCAGTGGTCACTATGGTAGGAGATGTTGAAATAATAGATTATGACTATAATAATGATGGGTTTGCTTTTAAGATAGACGCTTTTAATAAAGCGTACTACTATATTGACCTGAATACAGGTAAAGCCGTTTATGGGTGTCGGTTTGTTCAGGCGGAAGAATATGGAGATATAGTCAAATATATGTTGCACAATCCGAAGCGTGATGAGCTTTTGTTTTTTGAAATGCCAATAGACCATTCGCCATTTACGAATCTGATAGTCTTTGATGCGAAGGAATGCAGAAGTATGGTATCAGAGAGATAAATTCATTATATTTGCGATATAATATAGAAAAAGAATAACCTTATGAAGAAAACGTTACTTGGTATGTCTGCTGCTGCTGTACTATTTTCGGCATGCAGCGGAGAGCTCAAGCTCAGAGAAGACAACATAGATGAGGTTGTCGCTGCGATGACGCTTGAGGAGAAGGCGCAACTCATTATAGGTGTTGGTATGCCTGGAGTTGCTGTAGACCAACCAGTTATTGGAGCCAGTGATGGAGGGAAGGTTCCTGGGGCGGCAGGATTTACTGCTACGATAGAGCGTCTAGGCATTCCTGCCATTGCGTTGTGTGATGGACCTGCTGGTCTGCGTATATCGCCAACGAGAGAAGGAGATGAGCAGACATATTACTGCACGCATTTTCCTATTGGAACACTTTTGGCCTCGACATGGAATACAGAGCTAGTGAAGCAAGTAGGAGAAGCCATGGGTAATGAGGTACTTGAGTATGGTGGTGACGTTTTGTTGGCTCCTGCTGTGAATATACATCGTAATCCATTGTGCGGTCGTAATTTTGAGTATTACTCAGAAGATCCTGTAGTGACAGGTAAGATAGCCGGTGCGTATATAGATGGTATTCAGGCCAATGGAGTTGGTACATCTATCAAGCACTTTGCATTTAACAGTCAGGAGACAAACCGTATGAACAACAATGCGCTTATTGATGTTCGTACTATGCGAGAGATATACCTCAGGGGCTTTGAGATCGCCATTAAGGAGTCGAAGCCTTGGACGGTAATGACATCATACAACTATGTCAATGGTACCTATACCTCAGAGAGTTATGACCTTGTAACAAAAGTTCTCCGTGACGAGTGGGGGTACAAGGGTACTGTTATGACAGACTGGTTTGGCGGTGCCAATGGTGCTAGGCAGGTAGCTGCAGGAAACGATATGTTGCAGCCTGGTCGACAGACACAGTATGACGACATAGTAAATGCGGTTAAGGATGGTTCTCTTGCAATATCAGATGTAGACCTCTGCTGCAAGCGCATTCTCAATTTGGTTGTACAATCGCCTACATTCAAGGGTTACAAGTACAGCAATAAGCCAGACCTCAAGGGGCATGCAGACGTTACACGTCAGTCGGCGACAGAAGGTATGGTACTACTTGAGAACAATGGAGCCCTTCCACTCAAGGAAGTAAAGAACGTGGCGGTATTTGGCAATGCGGCATACTCATGGATTGCTGGAGGTACAGGATCGGGAGATGTAAACCGTGCATATACAGTAAACCTTATTGAAGGTTTGAAAAACGCTGGTTATGAGCCAAACGAGTCGCTCAAGACAAGTTATGAGAACTGGACAGAGCAAGAAAATACTCGCAATGCTGCGGTAAATGAAGAACGCAGAAAGAACTGGTTGCCGAATCTATTGCCAGCAGAGATGCCTATAGACAAGAGTCTACTTGCAGAACAAGCCAAGAGTCAGGATGTTGCTCTTATTGCTATTGGTCGTATCAGTGGTGAAGGATCGGACCGCAATATTGACGGAGATTTTGACCTTACTACAGCAGAGAAAGACCTTATCAAGAATGTAACAACTGCGTTCCATGCGGTAGGCAAGAAAGCCATTGTAGTTCTCAACATTGGTGGTGTTATTGAGACTGCTACTTGGAAGAATATTCCTGATGCTGTACTATGTGCATGGCAAGGAGGTCAAGAGGGCGGCAACTCTGTAGCAGATGTACTTTCGGGCAAGGCATATCCATCGGGCAAGCTCACTATGACATGGCCTATAGCATATACAGACCACAAGTCGTCGGAGAACTTCCCACTTGGCAAGAAAGCCTCTATGATGAACATGGTATTTGACGGTCAGGCTAAGTCGGTAGAGAAAGACGTAGACTACACACAATATGAGGAGGGAATCTATGTGGGTTACCGTTGGTTTGATGCACAGAACAAGAGTGTCAGCTATCCATTTGGCTATGGTAAGTCGTACACAACATTTGAGTACAGCAATGCTACAGTCAAGACAGAGGGTGATGTTATCACTGTTACTGTAGACATTAAGAATACAGGTGATGCTGAGGGCAAGGAGATTGCGCAGGTTTATGTATCTGCTCCAGCCGGTGAAATGGAGAAGCCAGTACAAGAGCTCAAGGCCTTTGCTAAGACTAAGGCGCTTAAGCCAGGCGAGTCGGAGACAGTCAGCATGACCATTAAGTCGGCAGATCTTGCAAGCTTTAATCCAGGTGAGAATGCTTGGATAGTAGAGGCTGGTACATATACCCTTAAGGTAGGTGCTGACAGCCGAGATATTAAGGCTGAGTTGACAGCTGAGGTAGCAGCAAGCAAGGTAGATGCTACTATGGCATTTGTAGCTAGATAAATAAAACGGTTGAGATAAATATTCAGAGAGCCGCTTCCCGGTAATAGGGGAGCGGCTCTATTTTTTGATGCCTGGAATATTTGTGTTTTGTGGGAAGATTACCAAGAACCACCACCACCGCCTCCGCCGAAGGAGCCTCCGCCGAAGCCGCCGAAACCGCCACCTCCGCTGTAGCCTCCACCGCGATAACCGCCACTGCTGAAAGATCGGCTACTACCAGAATAAGAGCCGCCGCCACCGTTGCCAGAGCAGATGCCCCAGACCAAGATGATGAGGAATATTACGATGACGGTATAGAACATGCCGTCGCTAATCTCCTCAGAATCATCCTCTTCAAGAGAATACTCTCCCGAGGTGTATTTCATTATTTCTGTAGCACCAGCGAGGATACCATTTTCGTAATCATTCTCTCGGAAGAAAGGTATGACAGTATTATTTATGATTCTGGTACAGATAGCATCTGGCAAGGCGCCCTCGAAACCGTATCCTGTAGATATGAAGGCCTGGCCTCTTTGGGATTCTGTTTTAGGAACCACCAAGAAGACGATACCATTGTTTTTGCCTTTTTGGCCCACGCCCCAAGTCTCGCCAATCTCCTGTGCCATCTGAGAAGCGGAGTATCCATTGAGAGAAGGGAGGGTAACCACGCATATCTGGGTAGATGTGGTATCGTTGTAATCCACCAGTATCTTTTCGAGGCTCTGAACAGACTGATAACTCATCAAATCAGCCAAGTCGTTCATTAAATGAGGAGGGTTTGGTCGTTCAGGGATGTCGCTATCAGCCAAGACCCATGTGCAGTTCATGATGCACAAAAGCGTGAGGAACAGTAACTTAAGTTGTTTCATTGCTATTTAGTAATTGTTAGCACAGCACAAAAGTATAAAATTTTCTTATATCCAAGTTATTGCGTATTTTTGCAAAGATAAAACTAATAGGATGAGTAAGAATATTTTTTTGTGTGCTGGGATGGCGCTTATTGCTGTTTTGGCGGTAGCTTGTGCCGGCGGCAATAGTTCCAATCAGGCTCAGGCAGAGGGGGTATTAGCGGCGGTTGATCAAGAATTAGATTCGTTGTGTGCGACCCCATTACTACAAGATACAGACGGTGCCATAGCGCGAGCCTTGACAGGCGAAGGCGTGCAGATGGGCAATGAGATACTTTTGAGAGCGCAGTCGGGCGACACAGACGCTATCCGCTATACTGCATGGATGTATGCCTATGGGGTAGGTGGTGCAAAGGCCAACCGAAAAGAGGCTTACAAGTATTATCGTATGTTGGCAGAGCAAGGCGATGCTGAGGGGCAGACCATGTTAGGGTACATGACGCTATATGGTTTGTCGGGAGTAGAAGATATGGAGCTAGGTTTAGAGATGATTTCCAAGGCTATGCAGCAAAGATACAGTCTGGCATATTACATTATGGCAGATTTCTTGGAGAATCATGTAGAAGAGACAGAGGATACCAAGGCGCAAGCTCAGATGTACTATGAGATAGCAGAAAAACTAGGTAAGTAACCTTAAAAATCGCGAAAGAGAAATGTTTGACTGGGTCAAGGAGCCATATAAAGAAGACACTATGGAGCGCAGGATGCCTGCCGAGTGGGAGAAGGTAGAGACTGTACAGATAATACTGCCAAATAAGAATACCGACTGGGAGTATATACTGGCGGAAGTCGACCAGTGCTATAAAGATTTGAGAGCAGCCTTGGCTAAGACTCAGGTGAAGGTAGTGGTGGTAAGAAAAGATGTTGATACAGAGCCCGTATCGGAGAGAGAGACATTGATAGAGTTGCCATACAATGACACCTGGGCTAGAGACTGTTCGCCTATCACGATATATGATCAGTACAACCTGAGGCATCTGGTAAACTTCCAGTTTAACGGATGGGGGTTGAAATTTGCGGCAGACAAAGACAATCTTCTAGGCAGGGGGGTATTTGAGAATGTATTCAAGGCCGAAGGATATGAGTATGAGTCGCATTATGAGACAGCGCTTGAGGGTGGCTCGATAGAATCTGACGGTAAGGGAAGTATAATGACCTCTGTACACTGTCTGACATCGCCCAATCGCAATGGGCATACGACAGATGAGATGGAGAAGATACTCAGGGATACGCTGGGAGCCAAGAGAGTACTGTGGTTGAGGCACGGAGCCCTGACAGGGGATGATACTGACGGGCATATTGACACATTAGCCAGACTCGCACCAAATGATACCATAGTATATGTAGGTGCGCCAAAAGACGAGAAAGACCCTGACTATCAAGGGTTGGTAGACATGAAGTCGGACCTTCAGTCGTTCCGCACCTGGGAAGGAGAGCCATATAAGTTGGTAGAGTTGCCATTCCCGACCAGAATTCTTGACGAAGAAGGGGAGATGTTGCCAGCCACTTATGCTAATTACCTGTATGTGAACGATTACATACTTCTACCTATATATGGGGTAAAAGAAGATGCGGAGGCTATACGGGTAATGGAAGAGACATTTCCAGACAAGAAGATACTGACAGTCAACTGCAAGGCGCTCATTAAGCAGCACGGTTCGTTGCACTGTGTGACGATGCAGTATCCGGCTAGGCAATAATATAACGATAGTTTATATTCTTATTCTTGGACAATCCTTGGTACATGCTTAATGCTCGCTTAATACAGGCTTAATGCAGAAGGTAGTAGTCGTTTATAACATTTAATATTATAATCATCAATCAATGAAAGTAGCACTAGTACAATTACATATTACTCCAGATATAGAAGACAACAAGAAGCGACTTGCTGACAAGGTACGAGAGTCGGCCAAGAAAGGCGCAGAGATTGTTGTACTTTCCGAGTTGCACAATACACCCTATTTCTGTCAGACAGAGGATGTTGACAAATTTGACTTAGCAGAAGAGATACCAGGGAAGTCGACAGATTATTATGGCGAGTTAGCAAAGGAGTGTGGGGTAGTATTAGTATCCTCGTTATTTGAGAAAAGAGCTATAGGGTTGTATCACAATACAGCTGTGGTATATGATGTAGACGGAGAGATAGCAGGCATGTATAGAAAGATGCATATTCCTGATGATCCTGCGTATTATGAGAAGTTTTATTTCACGCCAGGAGACTTAGGCTTTGAGCCGATACAGACGAGCAAGGGGTCGCTCGGTCTGATGGTATGTTGGGATCAGTGGTACCCAGAAGCAGCTCGACTCATGGCACTAGCTGGCGCAGAGGTACTTATATATCCTACGGCTATTGGATGGGAGTCGACAGACACGCAAGACGAAAAAGAGAGGCAGCACGGGGCATGGGAGACCGTTCAACGCGGACATGCTGTAGCCAACGTTCTACCCGTTATTACTGTTAACCGAGTTGGATATGAGCCCGACCCATCGGGAGTAACAGGAGGCATACAATTCTGGGGCGGTTCATTTGTAGCCGGACCCCAAGGAGAATTGCTCCACAAGTCGAGTCACACAGAAGAAGAGTTGGCCATTGTAGAGATAGACATGGAGAGGAGTGAGAATGTGAGAAGGATATGGCCATTCCTGAGAGACAGAAGAATAGATGCATACGAGGATGTGCTATTGAGATTCAGAAAGTAAGCGAGATGATGAGATTGCGATATATTGTTTTATTATTAACTGTACTCACTATTGTGGGGTGTTCGGACGACAATGTAAAGACAACTACCAGTCAGCCAGCCCCTTCGACATCGGAGTGCAGGTGGGCACAAGGGTTGGAAGTCCCTGCTTTGAAGAGTGGGAATATAGTTCATCCTGTGGTAACGTATGAGCAAGCCGTATCGGACAGTGTGTTGACCTATATTTATGAGTGGGATCCCAAGAGGCGGCATATCAGGTGGACAGCCTTTTCGTTTGACAAGTTTACATGTCAGAAGAACTGGAAGAGAAAAGACTGGGAATCGACAGAGTGGGGTGGTGATCCATGGCATGATGATGAATATTTGGCGCCAAAAATGAGGACCACGTATGAAAATCACAGGGGTAATGGATATGACAGAGGGCATATGGTAGCTTCGGCAGACAGGTTGTACTCGTCACAAGCCAACTGGGCTACCTATTCGTACTCCAATATGAGCCCGCAGTTGGACTCCTTCAATAAAGAATACTGGTCGCAGCTAGAGCAACTCGTTCAGAATTGGGGAGCCAGCAGAAAATTCTGTGACAAGCTATATGTAGTCAAGGGAGGTACGATAGACGATGACAAAGATATACTTGAGATAAAGAAATCCATTGCGGTACCAAAATATTACTTCATGGCAGTCATGAGAGAGAAAGACGGCAAGTATGATGCTGTTGGTTTTCTGATGGAGCATAGCAATGAAGGGTACACAAGAGAGATGAGTCTATTGCCATACGCTATGACAATAGATGCGCTAGAAGCCAGGACAGGTATAGATTTCTTCCACAATCTGGCAGACGATGTAGAAGAAGCAATAGAGCAGACGTTTGATAAAAGCGTTTGGGGTATGAAGTAATAATAGTTACTACAAAAAAAAGAAAAGCTATGGCAAAAGAAAGACAAGAGATAGAGAATAAGTACAAGTGGAATGTTGAAGACCTTTTTGCGACACCAGAAGACTGGGACAAGGCGCTAGAGCAGCTCAAGGAATTGTCGGAAGGTATTGAGCAATTCAGGGGTAAGTTGTGCTTAGGCGATCCTGATATATTGAAGTCATATTTTGAGCTAGACACAAAGATGGGTATTATAGCGTCCAAATTGGGCACATATGCTCATATGGTTGTAGATCAGGACCTTAGGATATCGGAAAATAACGAGAGACAACAGAGATTGCAGCTTTTCTATGTAGAATATGCGCAGAAGTCCGCTTTTGAGATGCCCGAACTAGGGCAGATTTCGGATGAGCAATTAGATATTCTTTCCAAAGACCCTAGGACATCGGACCATTGGATGATGTTTGACCAGCTCAAGAGAGAAAAGAAGCATATACTCTCGGATGTAGAAGAAGAGTTGATGGCCAAGACAAGCATTATGGGAGATGTGCCAGACGGTGCGTACTCCATGTTGACTGATGCCGAGATGCCATGGCCGCAGATGACGCTAGAGAGTGGGGAAGAGATAAAGCTTGACCATGCTGAGTACATGAACCAGCGTATCAGCAAGAACAGGGCAGACAGAAAGACAGCCTTTGATCTATTCTGGAAGACATACAAGCAATTTGAGGGAACCTTTGGCGAGTTGATGGCAGGAAATATCAGAAGTTCTGTTTTCGGTCAGGTAGTGAGGAAGTATGCCTCGGTACTAGAGTCGCGTTTGGAAGGCAAGAATATTCCTGTTTCGGTATATGATTCATTGGTAGAGAATGTAAATAAGGCGTTGCCAACATTCCACCGATACCTTAAATTAAGGCAGAAGATGCTGGGGGTAGACCAGTTGGAATATTGGGATGTATATGCCCCTGTGGTATCGGATATTGACCTCAAGTATACATACGAAGAGGCAAGACAACTTGTGTTGGAAGCTATCAAGCCACTTGGAGAAGAGTATGGCAAGGTAGTATTGAAGGCATTTGAAGATAGGTGGATAGATGTATATCCAAATGAAGGCAAGGCATCGGGAGCGTACTCTACGGGAGCAGCTTATGATGTACACCCATATATACTGACCAATTTCAATGGTACATTAGACAGTGTTTCGACGCTGATACATGAGTTGGGGCATACGATGCACTCGTACTTAAGTAATACCAATCAGCCATATCATCTATCGCACTATGTAATCTTTGTAGCAGAAGTAGCATCTACATTCAATGAGTGTCTTCTTGATGAGCTGATGCTCAAGAAACTAACAAAGAAAGAAGAGAAGATTTCGCTTTTGATGAATATTCTTGATGGCTTCAAGGGTACGCTATTCAGGCAGACGCAATTTGCCGAATTTGAGAGAGAGATGTATAAGTTGGGCGAATCCAATCAGCCGATTACCGGTAAGAAGTTGACACAGCTTTATCTTGACATTCTCAAGAAATATTATGGCCATGACAATGGGGTATGTCATATTGACGACCTTGTAGGCATAGAGTGGGCGTTTATACCACACTTCTATAGGGCTTATTATGTTTATCAGTACAGCACATCGTTTATTGCATCGAATGCTTTAGTAGAGAATGTGCTCAATGGAGGCAAGGAAGAGCGAGACAGATATTTGAAGTTCCTCTCATCAGGTTGTGCCGATTATCCTATTGATTTGCTTGCCAAGGCAGGCGTGGATATGTTATCTTCTAAGCCATTTGACTATGTGGTAAAGAAGATGAACAGGATAATGGATGAGATAGAGGATTTGATGAAGTAGATAGAATAACGGCGGTTTATAACAGCAGTGCCATGTCCGTGCGTGGAGAGCGTATGGGGCGTGGCGCTGCTGTTTTTGTTTCTATATGATATGTAGTTTCTGGGTATATAGAAGATAGTGTTTGCTCGCAGTTTTTTTAGTTTGAGGGTAGTTCCTGGGTATATAGAAGGTAGTGTTTGCTCGCAATTTTTTTATTTTTGGGTGAATAGGGGAAGGTGGGAGATTGGGGAAATAAAAAAGTATTATCTTTGTCGCAAACAACAGATAATAATGGAAGAAAACAACGAGAATATACTCTTTGGCATACGCGCTGTGCAAGAAGCTATACTTGCTGGGAAAGAAGTTGACAAGATAATAGCCAAGAAAGGTCTGGCTGGTCCGCTCTTTGCTGAGTTGCAGCAGTTGTGCAAGCAGAAGAAGATACGCATACAATATACTACGCCAGAAGTATTGGACAAGATAACTACGGGCAACCATCAAGGAGTGGTGGCGCAGATGTCCAAGATACAGAGGGTGGGGCTTGATGAGGTGATGCGAGTGCTAAGAGAAGAGAACAAGCCAGCATTGCTGTTGATGCTTGACGGTGTAACAGACGTAAGAAATTTTGGAGCTATAGTAAGAACGGCGCATTGTGCGGGTGTTCAAGCCATTATTGTCCCTGCTAAAGGTTCTGCTCCTATAAATGGAGAGAGTATAAAGACCTCGGCTGGTGCGTTGTTGCACGTTCCGATTTGTACTACAGGCAATACATACACGGCGGCGAAGATGCTGCAGAGCAACGGAGTGCAGATAGTATGTGTGACAGAGCATGGTGCTGATGACTATTTTGATGTTGATTTGACCAAGCCTACGCTCCTCATTATGGGCGCAGAAGATAAGGGTATCAGCAATCAGCTCTTGAAATTGGCCGATGCTAAAGCCAAGATACCTATGGAAGGCAATATTGAGAGCCTTAATGTATCTGTTGCGGCAGGTATACTGTTGTTTGAGACCAAGAGACAGCGCAGTTAGTCGATATGTTGAAATACAAGGACATAATACTCAAGGTATTGGCCTTCATAGTGACGGCCATAATTATTGTTGTCTCTTTTCCGAATGTGGAGAAGTTCAACTATGAGTATGAGCTCCAGAGGCCATGGCGATATCAGAATGTTATTGCGCCATTTGACTTTTCGATACAAAAGACAGAAGCAGAGCTTGCGCAAGAGCGAGACAGTCTTATTGCCAATTTGCGACCAGTATACAGGAAAGACAGTATCAGTACTGGGCAGATAAAAGATGAGGTAGGGGCCAGGTTAGAGACAGCCAAGTCGAAGATGAGCCTATACTGTCCAGAGTCGATAAATATAGACTCGGCCTATCACTATATGACGGCAGTATTGGTAGGCAGTCTGTCGGAGGCGTATGAAAAAGGCATTATAGAGGTATCGGATGATGTTAAAGATCCTACGTCGTATGAATTATCGCTTATCAGGGGTAATATAGCCGAGCCATATACGGTCAGTGAATTTCTCTCGTTAAGAGATGCTTATTCGGCGGTTACCAAGCAATTGACAGAAGCCATGGGTCGCAAATACGGCTCAGGGGCGGAATGGATAAGGACTCTAGTTCAGAGGTTGCCCGTATCAGAGATGATAATAGCCAATGTTACTTATGACCAAGAGAAGACCGAGTCGGAATTGGACATAAGGCTTAAGTCGCAGTCGCTTGCGCAAGGAAAAGTCTTGGCAGGTCAGAGGATTATAGGCACGGGAGACATTGTAGACAAGAGAGCAGCCAAGATACTTGACTCGCTTAGGCAAGCCAGCGAGAAGATGAATGGTGTGACAGCCGTGGAGTATCCTATAGTCATAGGAGAGATAGTGATGACGTTGGTACTATTGTGCTCGTTGTTCCTATTTTTATTCTTCTTCCACAATGACGTGCTAGACAATATAAGTTCGTTGACATTTGTGTTGCTGTTGGTACTTGTATTTGTTGTAGTTGCCAGCATTATGTCGGCAAGGCATGAGAATATTACGTTTATCATACCATACGTTGTACTTCCTATAATATTACGACTACTATTAGACTCCAGGATAGCTATGTATACGCATACGGTAACGATACTCTTTGTATCGTTTATGGCGCACAACAGTCAGCTCTTCCTACTATTGCATATACCTGCAGGTATGATAGCCATTGTGAGTCTTGTCAATTTGACAAGGCGTTGGCAGTTGCTACGTACCGCCTTTATGGTATTCCTATATTATGTATTAGCCTATACGGGGTATGTATTCTGGCAGACAGGAGAATTTATGGGGTCGCTTGGCAGTATTCCGTACGTTATGATGGCGGTCAACTGTATACTTGTGCTCTTGTGCTATCCTGCGGTATACATTGTAGAGAGGCTCTTCGGTTTTGTATCGGACGTTACATTGCTAGAGCTATCGGACACCAACAATCCACTACTCAGGGAGTTGTCTGAGAAGGCTCCAGGTACGTTCCAGCACTCAATACAAGTAGCCAATCTAGTTCAAGACGTAGCCAATGCCATAGGAGCCAATGCCATGTTGGCCAGAGCGGGAGCCATGTACCATGATATAGGTAAGATGGTATCTCCTATGTACTTTACTGAGAATCAGACTGGGGGGATGAATCCTCACAATGAGCTTGACAATATAGAATCGGCCAAGATAGTCATCAGTCACGTTGCTAATGGTGTGCGACTAGCCAAGAAAGCCAAGTTGCCACAGCAAGTAATAGACATTATAAAGACACATCATGGCAATACGACAGCCAGGTACTTCTATATAGCGTATTGCAACGAGCATCATGACAGCAAGGTAGATCCCAAGCCATTTACCTATGATGGTCCTGCGCCGCAGACGAAGGAGCAAGCCATTACGATGATGGCGGACGCAGTAGAAGCCTCAAGTAAGAGTCTGCACATGTATACTGACGATGCTATAGAGCAGTTGGTAGAAAAGATAGTACAGATACAGCTAGAAGACAAGCAATATAATGCTTCGCCGCTCACTTTTAAGGACATTGAGGTGGCCAAGCAAGTGATGAAGAATAAGTTGAAGAATATATACCATGCCAGAATTCAGTATCCAGAGATGCTGAAATAGGGCAGTGGGAGGTAGACCTATATTTATATGCCTAAGTTTTCGATAATTATACCAGTATATAACCGACCAGAAGAGGTTGTAGAGTTATTGGATTCGCTCACTATGCAGTCGCTGCACAATGAGATGGAAGTTATTGTTATAGAAGACGGATCGACGATTACCTGTGAGAAAGAGATAGAACCCTACATGACGCAGTTGGATCTCAAGTATTTCAAGCAAGAGAACATGGGTCCTGGTGGGGCAAGGAACAGGGGAGCGAGAGAGGCTATAGGAGAGTATCTTATATTTTTTGATTCGGACTGTGTATTGCCATCTGATTATTTGCAGAGGGCTATGGATCATTTGAGGAGAGATCCTCTAGGGTGCTTTGGCGGACCAGACAAGGCACATAAGTTTTTCTCCAGGACTCAGAAAGCCATTTCATATTCGATGACATCGTTTCTGACTACGGGAGGGATACGAGGAGCGTCGGTAAAGATAGACAAGTTTTACCCCCGGTCGTTTAACCTTGGAGTATTGAAGCAGATATTCGATGAGGTAGGCGGTTTTTCGGACATGAGATATGGGGAAGACATAGACTTCTCGATGAAGGTACATGAGTACGGTCACAGGATAGGTCTTATATCAGAGACATTTGTGTATCACAAGAGGAGGAACACGTTCAAATCATTTTTCAAGCAAGTATTTTCTTCTGGAAGTGCCAGGATACAGATAGCGTCGAGACATAAAGGGGCGTTGCAGCTTGTGCATATACTACCTACGCTCTTTTTGTTGGGCATTCCAGTCAGCATACTATTAGGAGCATGTGTAAACACGTGGTTTTACAATGTTTATCCTATATATTTTCTATTAGTATTTGTTTTAGCGTGGATATCGACGGGGCAATTTACGGTAGCCTGTCTAAGTATAATAGCCAGTTTCATACAGCTAGTCGGCTATGGAATGGGCTTTATTACTGGGTTGTGGATGAAGTATGTGAAGAAAGACCCACAATATGAGGCGTTCAAGCAGACATTCTACAACTAAGTGTTTTACTTAAAAAAGAATTTTAGGGCGCATAATTTATCAAATAAGGGTGCTTTTGTTCTCATTATTTATTAACTTTGCGCCGTTTTAATTTTGTAAATAATATAACATACATAAATAACTCACAAGCAATGAAAAAGCATAACTTTTACGCTGGGCCATCGATTTTGCCTCAGTACACAATCAAGAACACAGCCGATGCAATACTCGACTTCGCAGGTACAGGATTGTCGTTACTCGAGATATCCCATCGTTCCAAGGAGTTTCAGGCAGTTATGGATGAGGCTCAAGCATTGGTTAAGGAACTTCTTGATGTTCCAGCTGGTTACGAAGTAGTGTTTGTGGGTGGTGGCGCAAGCCTTCAGTTCTGCATGGTACCATTCAACCTTCTCAACAAGAAGGCTGCATACTTGAAGACAGGTGTTTGGGCGAAGAAGGCACAGAAAGAGGCTTCTATGTTTGGTGAAGTTGTAGAGGTTGCATCATCAGAGGATAAGACATTCTGCTATATTCCAAAGGGTTTTGAGGCAAAGGTACCTACAGACGTAGATTACTTCCACTATACATCAAACAACACAATTTACGGTACAGAGATTCGCAAGGATCCAGACGTAAAGGTTCCATTGGTAGCAGATATGTCATCAGATATCTTCAGCCGTCCAATTGATGTTTCAAAGTACTCTATCATCTATGGTGGTGCACAGAAGAACTTGGCTCCTGCAGGTGTAACATTTGCTATTGTTAAGCAAGACGCACTTGGCAAGGTAAATCGTCCAATTCCAACAATGTTGGATTACCGTACACACATTGACGGTGGTTCTATGTTCAACACACCTCCATGTGTATCAGTATTCGGTGCTCTTCAGACATTGAAGTGGTTGAAGGCTGAGGGTGGTGTTAAGGAGATGGAGCGCAGAGCTATCATCAAGGCAGACAAGCTCTACTCAGAGATTGACCGCAACCCATTCTTCAAGGCTACAGTAGAGGATCATGAGGATCGTTCACGTATGAACATCTGCTTCATCATGAATGACAACTACAAGGAGTTGGAGAACGACTTCATGGAGTTTGCTAAGTCACAGGGCATGATTGGTATCAAGGGTCACCGTTCAGTAGGTGGTTTCCGTGCATCTACATACAACGCACTTCCAGAGGAGAGCGTAGATGCTTTGATCGCTGCAATGAAGGAATTCGAGAAGAAGCACTAATCGAAAGAAAATCCATATAAAGGCGTGGTTTTAGGATCACGCCTTTTATTTATAAGTAAAGAAATATAATCAAGATATGACAAAAGTATTGGTAGCTACAGAGAAGCCTTTTGCAAAGGTAGCTGTAGACGGCATCAAGAAAGTAGTAGAAGAGGCAGGTTTTCAGCTCGCACTCTTGGAGAAATATACAGCAAAGGCTGAGCTTTTGGCTGCAGTAGCAGACGCTGACGCTCTCATTATCCGTTCGGACATTGTGGATGCTGAGGTATTGGACGCAGCAAAGCAGTTGAAGATTGTTGTACGTGCAGGTGCAGGTTTCGATAATATTGACCTTGCGGCAGCTACAGCACACAACGTATGTGCGATGAATACACCAGGTCAGAATGCTAATGCTGTAGCAGAGTTGGCACTTGGCTTGATGGTATACTGCGTACGTAACATGTACAATGGTACAAGCGGTACAGAGTTGATGGGCAAGAAGCTCGGTATCCATGCATTTGGTAACGTTGGTAGAAATGTAGCACGTGTTGCAAAGGGCTTCGGTATGGAAGTTTATGCATACGATGCATTCTGTCCTAAGGAGGCTATTGAGGCAGCAGGTGTTAAGGCTTGTTCATCAGTTGAGGAGCTTTACTCTACATGTCAGTTTATCTCTCTCCATATTCCTGCAACAGCAGAGACAAAGAACTCAATCAACAAGGCACTTGTTTCTAAGATGCCAAAGGGTGCAGTTCTTGTAAACACAGCACGTAAGGAAGTTATCAACGAGGCTGAGATTCTTGCATTGATGGCAGAGCGTGAGGATTTGCGTTATGTAACAGACATTATGCCTGCTGCAGATGCAGATTTCAAGGCACAGTTCCCTACACGTTACTTCTCTACACCTAAGAAGATGGGTGCTCAGACAGCTGAGGCAAACATCAACGCAGGTATTGCAGCCGCAAAGCAGATTGTAGACTTTATTAAGAATGGTAACGAGAAGTTCCGTTTGAATAAGTAATAAATCCTTTGTAATTCCTAATTCCTAGTTCCTGATTCCCTGATTGCTAGTTCGGATTTTTGGGCTAGAGGGGCTGAGGAGCTGATTGACTTGAGTGGTCGGTGAGGGGATAGGGATTCGTTAGGTAAGAGAAAATAAACGGTTGTGACGAGAAATTGTCGCAACCGTTTTTTGTTGAGATATTAGGGTTCTTACAGTTATGAGAAAGAAAAAGGATGGCTCTATGGGGAGAGCCATCCTTTATTATTTTTGCAGGTAGTAAATTTTACTTATTGTAGTAAGCTTCAAGTGCCTGAGCCTCAGCCTCTGTGAGGTGGGTAACGGCGCCATGCTTCTGAGCCTCGAAATTGGTACGAGTCATAGGGCAACCCTCAGCGTCGAAGTAGCCTATAGGAGTAAAAGTCACGAAATCGGTAGTCTCGACGAAGCCGAAATTAGCTGGGCGGCGGTGGTAGTTATCGTACATCAGCACCCATTTATTCTCGCCGATACGTTTCCAGCAATTAGGAGCCTCGTGGATTTCGGGTTCTCCGTCGTTGTAGTTATCATCGAATACGTATGGGCCAGTTATGTTTTTGCTTGTAGCATGTTTAGGGCAAGCGGCACCCTCGTGGCTTACTACGAAGAGGTGGTAGAGGTCGCCCGCCTTGATGATATCCGAGTCGATGACTGTATAAGCAGGCATGCCCTTCTCGTTGAGAGGAGACTGGAACAATATCTTAGGCTCTGAAATAAGCTTATTGAAATCGTCATTTACGTATGCGTAATATATGACACACATATCATTGTGCATGCGGACGGTAAAATGTATCATGATATGGCCAGCCTCGTAATCGTATACTATTTCAGGAGCCCACACGCAACCCGCCTCGCTCCATGGGTATGGGTTGCCATTCTCGTCGATCAGTCCGGTAGGAGAAGTCAAGCCAGAGAAATCCATGTTTGTTCGAGTCCAGTTTATGAGGTCGTATGATTTCATGAGGACTAAGGCGTGGTTATTGCCCCATCCATACATTTCGTCGCGTTCCCATTGGGTGGTACGATACTCCGATATTTTAGAGAACATAGGATTATCCTTCATGCGCTCCTGAGCGAAAATATGCAAATCGGTCATAGCCAGATAGAAAGCGCCATCGGGACCGCGGAATATATGAGGGTCGCGTATACCATGCTGAGTTGCTATAGTATCACCAGAGATAATGCACTCGTCGTTTTTGAGGGCGGACCACTTATAGCCATCGTGGCTTACTGCCATGTGTAGAGAATGGTCGGCATCCTTATGATAGACCATCAGATAAGCCCCCATATCGGCCTCGGTAGGCACTTTTGGGGTGCTAGATTCGCTATTGCAAGCTGATAGAGCGAGCAACGATGCTGCGGCGAAGAAGAAAGATTTAGACATGCTGTTTAGTATTACTTATGATTATTCAATGTTCAAAGATAGTAAAATGGGTAATTATTTGAGGGGTAAAAAAGATGTATATAGGAGGATAGTATTCATAAAGGTATAAAAAAAGAGGCATTGTGAGATACAATGCCTCCTGAGATATAGGAAATTGACTACTAATCGATCTCTTCTATGCCAGGGATTTGGATGCTAGGGTATGCGATTTTGATATCATTGTTCTTGTCGAGGACATAAGTGCGAGCGCCCTGTCCGTCGATACCCTGAGATACGCAACCGATAACGAGGGTATTCTCCACTGGGTTGAAGCTTGCGAGGCGAGGCTCTGGGGTCCATAAGCCTTCGCTATAGTACCAAACCAAAGTAGGGTGGTATGCTATGATTTTGTCATTATTGCTGATGACTACGCAAGCGTTGTAGTACATTACCTCTGGGGCATCTCCGTGTGGCTCATCCTCGCACAATACAACAGAGTATAAGAACTTATACTGGCCGTTGGACAAGCTGTAGCATAGGGCCAGTTTGCCGCTATTTTTGAAAAACAAGTCGGGAGTGTCCTCGTTAGACTCCTCGCAAGTAAGTTTCACGCCGCCATCGTAGATAGACTGAGCATTACCATTAAAAGTGCTGAACTCTACACATTTATTAGTAAAGCAAAGTTCCTCTTCAGGTTCAGCATCTTCGTAGAGGTCGTCACCGCCATCGCCACCATAAACAGGCTCCAGGTAAAAATCGGCATTGTACAAGTAGCAATCAGAAGGGCCATCTTCTCCATGGTTTTTGATAGACTTGAAATGGAGTGCTGTAGACTCATACTCCTGCAACTCGAACTCCATATCGACCTTAGTATCGTCGCCGTTGCGTCCGCAAACAGACTCCATGACTATACGGTGGTTTACGAAATCCATACTCTTTATGGCAGTAAATCTATGTATATCCATGCGAGACATGGTAGAATAGCTTGCTGAGCCAAGTTTATTTGGGTTATTGAGGTTGAACGTTACGTATATAGCATCGTTGTCGGCGCACTCCCATCCGTCGGGATTGCTCAAAGCCTTTATGAACGCGTCCTTGCGGTCCTGATCAGTTGTCTTATGGAAATTCATCTGTTTAGGGAAGTATCCGAAGAAATCCTCCTCCTTTCCATCGGTATTTGAGAAAGAGACATTAATCTCTCCGTTGCTGAGGCGGGTAAACTCGACGGTACCGTTATATACCTCTGGGAATCCGTTGAAATTGTCTTTAGCTGCGAAAGAGAACTTGTTTGTTTTGCCATCTACAGGTATTAGTTTGCCTGAGATGCCCCAATGCTGTTCTATTTCAGAACTTTCGTACAGTACAAAGCATTGAGCATTAGAGTCGTCGTTGAATACGTAGAACCCCAAGGCAGAATTTTCGGGTGTTTCTGTTTTGGTATACTGCTCGTTCAAGAGAACGGTGTACAGATCATTGTTCATAGAAGAAGATGATTCAGAAGAGTCGGAATCAGATGCAGGTCCGCTCTTTTGAGCATTGTTGCATGCGATAAGGCCCAACAAAGCGAGGCCTAGGGCAAAATGTTTCATAGTTTGATTTTAAAATTTGTTTTTTGCGCTCATACGTTCGTTGGAAGAAAAAGTTATGCTGATTTCGAGTAGAAGAGAGTACGTTTTTGGGCTATGAGAATATAGTGTGATGGTATATGCTGATATAAGGGAAGGTAGTGTTTGCTCGCAATTTTTTTAAATCAGCAAGGATGAGACTAGAGCGGGGAAGGGGGGTAGAGAGTACTAAAGTTCTAGTATTTTGTATAAATTTTGCAATTAGGTGTGTAAAATATCACTATCTTTGCAAGCAACAAAATATACCTGAAAAATGAATGTACTGAAATTTGGTGGCACCTCGATGGGCACTGCGAACAGCATGACACAAGTTAAGCAGATTATCCTTAACCATGCTCAGCCAGTATGTGCAGTAGTTTCGGCCGTTAGTGGCGTCACAGATATGCTCCTTAGAGCTGCTGGCATTGCTGCTAAGGGAGAAGATTACAAGCCTTTGTTTGAGGAGATTGTCGCTAAACATCACAATATTACTGCTCAGCTATTCCTTCAGCCAGAAAAGGTAAATAACGAGTTGGCTCCATTGTTTGAGAAACTCGACAGCATGTTGCAAGGCGTTTGTCTTTTGCGAGAGTTGAGTACAAGAAGTCTAGAGACTATTTCGGGTTATGGCGAGAGATTTTCGTCATTGATACTTGCGCGATTGATACCTGGTGCCAATTTGATAGACAGCCAGTCGTTGATCAAGACAGAGCGCAGGGGCAGCAGGAATGAGGTATTGGAAGAATTGACAGATGCCAACATCAAGGGTATAGCAAGTCAGATAAAGGGTGTAAATATTTTCCCTGGCTTTATTTCATCGGACAAAGACAACGAGCCAACGACACTTGGTCGTGGTGGTTCGGACTATACAGCGGCTATATTTGCTTCGGCTCTCAATGCGGAAGAGCTTGAGATATGGACAGACGTCGACGGCTTTATGTCGGCTGACCCACGAATTATCTCTCGAGCATATGTGCTAGATCACCTAACATATTCGGAAGCTATGGAGCTCTCGCACTTTGGTGCGAAGGTTATCTATCCTCCAACGATACTTCCAGCGTTGAAGAAGAATATACCTATTTACATCAAGAATACATTTAATCCTACGGCACCTGGTACGCTTATTGACTCGGTAGAGAACAAGAGTTTGAAGACCAAGATTAAGGGTATATCAAGTATTCCTAATGTATCGTTGATTACTATCCAATGTATTGCGATGGTAGGTGTATCGGGTATGTCTATGCGTCTATTCCGTGCATTGGCGCAGAAATATATCAATGTTATCCTTATTTCTCAGGCATCATCAGAGAATACGATTTCGATTGTTGTAGAGAAGAACGAGGCAGAGCGTGCTGCGCAAGTAATTAACGAAGAATTTGCAGATGAGATAGTTAAGTCTCATGCGACAGCAGTTAAGATAGACAACAACATGGCTGTAGTTGCCATTGTAGGCAACAGGATGCGTCACAATACTGGTGTAGCAGGTACGCTATTCAACGCTGTAGGCAAGAATGGTATTAATGTTTACGCCATTGCTCAAGGTGCGAGTGAGGTAAACATCTCATTTGTTGTAAAGCAAGAAGACTTGAAGAAGACACTGAACGTGGTACACGATTCGTTCTTCCTCTCGCAGTATAAGGTATTGCACATTTTCCTAGCCGGTGTAGGTACTGTAGGTGGCAAGTTGGTACAGAAGCTCACTCAGCAGGCAGAGAAGTTGAGAAACAGCGATAAGTTGATGATACGAGTTGCTGGAGTATGTAACTCGAAGAAGAGAGTGTTGAATCCACAAGGACTAGACCTTTCAGACATTAAGTCGCTTCTCCAAGAAGGCGAGCCATCGACACCAAAAGAGTTTGCACAATCGATTATAGATTTGAACCTTGCCAACTCAGTATTTGTTGACTGTACTGCATCGGCAGACGTTGCTGCGGTATATGATATGATGCTTGAGAACAACGTAAATGTTGTAACAGCTAACAAGATTGCCTCTTCATCGGCATACGAGCACTACAAGAAGCTCAAGCAGACAGCAAAAGACAAGGGTGTACGATTCCACTTTGAGACAAACGTAGGAGCTGCGCTTCCGATTATCTCGCCAATCAATGACTTGATAAAGAGTGGAGACAGAATCTTGAAGCTTGAGGCAGTACTTTCAGGCACATTGAACTACATCTGCGGCGAGTTATCGGCAGAGAAGCCATTATCTGTAGTAATAGCAGAGGCCAAGGCCAAGGGATATTCCGAGCCAGACCCTCGAGTAGACTTAAGTGGTACAGACGTAGCGCGTAAGATTTTGATATTGGCGCGTGAGTCGGGATATGCGCTTGAGATGGACGACATAGACAAGACACCATTTGTTCCACAAGAATATATGGATGTGGACTCGGTAGAGACATTCATGGAAAAGGTTAAGGAACTTGATGGTGAGTTTGAGGCGCGCAGAAAGGCGCTTGCTGATAAGGGATTGAAGCTCAGGTATGTAGCAACATTTGAAGAAGGCAAGGCTAGAATAGGCTTCAAGGAGGTAGGAGAAGAAGATCCATTGTATCACCTTGATGCTTCGAACAACATTGTGTTGATTTCATCAGACAACTACAAGCAGCATCCAATGCAGATAAAGGGTTATGGTGCTGGTGCTGATGTGACTGCAAGTGGTGTATTCGCAGATATTATAAAGGTTGCGAACCTATAATCCAGACAATAGACGACAAATGAAGTATTTAGTAATACTTACAGACGGTGCTGCTGATGAGCCTATCGCAGAATTTGGCGGTAAGACATGTTTTCAGCAAGCCAACAAGCCAAATATAGACAAACTTGCCAGCATATCGTCGCTTGGTATGCTCAAGACTGTTCCAGATTCGCTTCATCCAGGATCTGAGGTAGCGAACATGACCATTATGGGTTATGAGACAGAGAAGTTGTACCAAGGTAGAGGCGTACTTGAAGCAGCTGCCATCGGTATTGACTTTGAGGAGACAGACTTGGTAATGCGTTGTAACATCTGTACACGTACAGAAGATACACTTGTAAACCATTCAGGTGGTCATATTACGACAGAAGAGGCGGGCGAGCTTATAGAAGAGCTCAATGCTAAGTTGGGTTCTGACCGTGTGAAGTTTTACAAAGGAGTCAGCTACCGTCATATTCTGATTATCAAGGGCGGTAAGAATGACTTTACCATGACCCCTCCTCATGATGTTCCAGGGGCCAAGGTTGCAGATGTACTTCCAAAGCCTATGGGGGCAACCAGTGAGACTTGTGAGTTGATAAAAGAGCTGATGGCTAAGTCGCAGGCTATACTTGAGGCGCACCCAGTAAACAAGAAGAGGGTAGCAGCAGGCAAGATGATGGCCAACACTATCTGGCCATGGTCGGCAGGCTTCAAGCCAAGCATGCCTACCATCAAGCAGATGTACCCACAGATAAAGAAGGCAGCCGTTATTTCGGCAGTAGACCTTATATATGGTATAGGCAGGTTGGCAGACATGGACCCTATCTATGTAGAAGGCTCTACAGGACTTTTCAATACCAACTTTGAGGGAAAGGCAAAGGCCGCTATAGAGGCGTTGAAGACCAATGACTATGTATATCTCCATATGGAGGCGCCAGACGAGGCAGGACACGAAGGTGATGCCAAGTTGAAGGTACAGACCATAGAAGATATAGACAAGAAGGTAGTTGGTCCGATTATGGAGGCTGTGAACCTTGACGAAGTTACGATAGCGTTGTTGCCAGACCATCCTACGCCATGTGCAATAAAGACACATACCCGTACGGATATTCCATTTATCCTACATAAGCCAGGAAGAAAGGCAGACGGTATCAACAAATATGACGAAGATTCAGCAAAGAACGGCTCATACGGGCGACTTGTCCTTATGGAGTTCATGGCTGAGATGATGAAGTAAATAATAGAATACGATATATGAAATTCTACAGCACAAACAACAAGGAGCATTGGTCAGATTTGAAGAGTGCAGTGCTCAAGGGTCTTGCTCCAGACAAGGGCTTGTATATGCCAGAGTCTATTCCAGTATTGCCACAATCGTTCTGGGATTGGTTGCCAGGCAAGTCGATGGGTGAGATAGGTTTTGAGGTTTTGAAGCACTTCTTCTGTCCAGATATACCAGAAGACAAGTTCAAGGCTATGGTAGAGGATGCGTTTAACTTCCCTGTACCAGTAGTTGAAGTTAAGAAGGGAGTATATTCGCTCGAGTTGTTCCATGGTCCTACACTTGCATTCAAGGATGTAGGTGCACGTTTCTTGGCTCGTGTTATGGCGTACTTTGCTGATTTCGGCGGCAGACCAATCAACGTACTTGCTGCTACATCTGGAGATACAGGTTCGGCAGTAGCCAACGGCTTCCTTGGTGTAAAGAACGTATATGTACACGTGCTCTATCCATCGGGTCTTGTATCAGAGATTCAAGAGAAGCAGTTTACGACACTCGGTCAGAATGTCACAGCATACGAGGTAGCTGGTGTATTTGACGACTGCCAGCGCATGGTTAAGCAAGCGTTTATGGACCCAAAGATGTCAACAGAGCATGTATTGACATCAGCCAACTCTATCAACCTTGCGAGATTCCTCCCGCAGTCGGTTTACTACTTCCACGCTTTGGCTCAGATGCCTAAAGAAGATTGGGGTAAGTTGGTAATATGTGTACCAAGCGGTAACTTCGGTGATATTACTGCAGGTCTGATAGCTTGGAAGATGGGTATGCCAGTTAAGCGTTTTATTGCTGCTGTAAATGCAAACAAAGTATTCCCTGAGTTCTTGCAGAGCGGTAAATACAACCCACAGCCATCTATTGCGACTATCGCAAATGCAATGGACGTAGGAGATCCATCAAACTTCGCCCGTGTATTCGAGTTGTTCAACGGCTCAGTAGAAGAGATGAAGAAGCTCATTTCGAGCCGCAGCTATTCAGACGAGCAGATTGGTGCTACGATGAAGAAAGTATCTGCAGAGACAGGTTACACATGTGACCCACACGGTGCTGTAGGCTATGCTGCATTGGAAGACGAGCTCAAGGGTGACGAGATAGGTATTTTCCTTGAGACAGCACACCCTGCAAAGTTCAAGGCCACTGTAGAGAAGTACATTGGCAAAGAAGTAGAGATTCCAGCACGTTTGCAGAAGTTCATGGATGGAGAGAAGAAGTCGATAGCTATCAAGGCAGACTTCAATTTGCTCCAAGTGAAATAATATTCTATCTTTGCGACATGAAGCGTTGCATAAGATTGATAGCGATAATAGTGGGCACGGTGGCAGTTTTGTCATCGTGCGCATCTACATATAAGCCCTCGACAAAATACAAGCCTAAATGGAGATGCTCTGTGGATGAGCAAGATAGGGGAGTAGTGATGGTAAAAATCGAGGAAAATAAGAGTGACGCTTGTGTGTTGGCAAGTAAATAGAATAACATTACAAGATAATAGATGAAGATTGAGAAGAACGCCTTCGTATCGTTGGCATATACATTGCGCACAGACGGCGCTGAGGGTCCTATTGTAGAGCAGACAACAGAAGAGACACCTCTTCGTTTTGTTTTTGGTGCTGGTCAGATGCTTGAGATGTTTGAGAAGCATATTGACGGTAAGGAGGCAGGCGAGAAGTTCTCATTCACCCTCACACCAGAAGAGGCATACGGAGAGCGCGAGGAAGAGGCAGTAGTAGACCTTCCAAAGAGCATATTTATGATTAACGGTGAGATGAGGGATGATTTGCTTGTTCCTGGCTCACATATACCTATGATGTCGGAAGGCGGTCAGCGTTTGGATGGCATTGTATTGGCGGTTGATCAAGATACAGTAAAGATGGACTTCAATCACCCAATGGCTGGTGAGACCCTTAACTTTGAGGGTCACATTATAGAAGTCAGAGAAGCTACAGTAGAAGAGCTTATAGGTCCACAAGGCGGTTGCGGTGGCAGCTGTGGCGGATGTGGCGGTGGTTGTCATGGCGGAAGCTGTGGTGACGGAGAAGAAGGCGGTTGCTGTGGTGGTTGTCATTAAAAAAGCGTACTAAATTGGCTGGTAATATATTCGGACGTATATTTCGTCTAACGACATTTGGCGAATCGCACGGTGCTGCGGTAGGTGGCATTGTGGATGGCATGCCTAGTGGGGTAGAGGTAGATATTGAGTTCATACAGAGAGAACTGAACAGACGTCGTCCTGGGCAAAGTAAGATTACGACACCTAGAGACGAGAAAGATCAAGTAAAGATACTCTCGGGTGTGATGAACGGGCTCTCTACGGGTACGCCATTAGCATTTGAGGTATTGAATGAGAATCAACATTCAAATGATTATGCTAATATAGTAGATACGTTCCGTCCGAGTCATGCCGATTATACCTATACGGAGAAATATGGGTTGAGAGACCACAGAGGCGGTGGCCGCAGCAGTGCCCGTGAGACAATCTCACGAGTAGTTGCAGGCGCTCTTGCCAAGTTGGTTTTGAAGCATTATGGTGTTACGGTAGAAGCCTATACCAGTCAGATCGGCGGTATTAAGTTAGCAGGAACATATCAAGATTATGATATAGCCAAGGCAGAAGAGAACATAGTAAGATGTCCGGATGCTGAGGTGGCCGACAAGATGATAGCCCTGATAGACGAGGTAAGGATGCAAAAAGACTCCATTGGCGGTGTTATTACCTGTGTTGTAAAGGGCATGCCAGTAGGTGCTGGTGATCCATGCTTTGACAAATTGCAAGCCATGCTTGGTCATGCTATGATGAGCATCAATGCAGTCAAGGGTTTTGAGTATGGCTCAGGCTTTGACGGGGTAGAGATGCGAGGTTCGCAGCATAATGATATTTTCTATATGGAAGGAGACCGAGTGAGAACCAAGACCAATTACAGTGGCGGTATTCAGGGAGGTATCTCAAATGGAGAAGATATCTATATGCGTGTAGCATTTAAGCCTACAGCTACTATCCTTATGGCACAGCATACAGTGAATGCCAAGCATGAGGAGGTAGAGACAGAAGTTAAAGGCAGACACGACCCATGTGTAGTGCCTAGAGCAGTACCGATAGTGGAAGCTATGGCTGCGATAACTGTGTTGGATGCCATTTTGGTCAACAGATGCGTTAAGTGTTAACGCACCGATACGGTTATGCATTCAAAGAAAAGAATTATTCTGTTAGATGCATTGCGTGGTTTCGCTTTGCTAGGGATAGCTTTAGCTAATTATCCAGAATTTTCTCTATATAATTTTATGAGCGACAGTCAGCATGCGGCTATGTCGACGGAGACTGTCGATACGTGGACGCAGTGGTTGCTATTGCTTTTTGTAGATGGGAAATTCTACACTATATTCTCTGTATTATTCGGTATAGGCTTTTCGATAATAATTCGCAATGCTATGGAACGAGGCGCTGACGGTATGAGAATCTTTTACCGTCGTATGACAGGGCTTGTTATCATAGGTTTTTTGCATTTGATGCTAGTTTGGAGTGGGGATATACTATTATTATATGCCCTGATGGGTATGATATTGCCAATATTCTATAAGAAAAGCAATAAAACTGTACTGACTTGGGCGGGTATAATGCTGCTATTGCCTGTGGTATGTGATGCGACGATAGTTATGACAGGGGTAGATCCAAGCAAGGTTTTCTATGATGCGTGGTGGTATTGGAACGGCAGATTTGGGATAACAGAAGAGAATTTTGCATTCTGGTTGAGAGACGTGGAGTCGTATGACGGGGTATTGAAGTTTCTTTTTGCGGGGTCATTTGAGAGAATGTGGGAATTTGTGAGCAGTCATCGCTATTTTAAGGTACTCGGACTCTTTTTGATAGGAATGTATATAGGTAGGCAGGGGATTTTTTCCAGTGTTGCCCAGTATAAGATACTTTTTAAGAGGGTAGCCCTATTGGCTGGATGTTTTGCTTTCCCGTTGTCGTTTGTCTATGCGTGGAGTGGGATGAACGGTCACCCATGGGGTGGGGTAGCACACAGTGTCCTATATATGCTCAGTGTTTATCCATTAGGCATGGGTTATATGGCATTATTGACCCTGCTGTTTATGCGGGCAGAAAAATGGAGATTGTGGAATATTCTTGCTCAACCAGGCAAGATGTCTTTGACCACCTATCTTTCGCAATCGCTACTTGGGATACTATTGTTTTACGGTGTAGGATTTGGATGGGGGTGCAATTTAGGTTTAGGTGAGACGGCGCTGGTATCTGTTGCGATATATTTATTGCTCACGCTATTTTCTTTCATTTGGATGCATTTTTTTGCATATGGGCCATTTGAGTGGGGGTGGAGGATGTTTACGCATGGGAAATATATCGGTATTCTAAAGAAAGAATAAGCGAGATAGAGTAGTGGAAATCAGATAGATATATTGTTGATACGGAGTTTGAGAGTGCCGGCGGGGGTGTGGGCCTCGGCGATGTCGCCTACCTTTTTGCCGAGGAGGGCTTCGGCGATGGGGGATTGGATGGAGATTTTGCCCTTTTTGAGGTCTGCCTCGTGAGGGTTGACTATGGTGTAAGTCATCTTGGCGTTGTTTGCCAAGTTAGTGAATTCGACTTTACGGAGAAGACCTACGGTATCGCAGTTAAGTACTGAAGTATCAAGGACTTGGGCGAATTGTTTTACGTTGGATTTGAAACGTATTTTGCCCATTACTCGTCGGAGTTCGCGTTTTGCAGCATGGTATTCGAAATTCTCACTAAGGTCGCCCTTAGCGCGAGCCTCAGCCAGTTCGTCCTGAGCCTTAGGGAGTTCTACCTTTATCAGATGGTCCAATTCAGCTACGAGTTGATCGTAGCACTCTTTTGACATATATTCCATTTGCAAATACTTTTTATTAACGATGCGAAGATGAGAGAGCAGAGAAGCTATATTGAGAGAAAAGTCAACACTGAAATCACTGGTTCAGGCGTTTCTCGGCATCGGGCCAACCCTGTTTAGCTGACTCCTGGTACCAGTACATTGCCTTATTGATGTTCTGATCCACGCCTATGCCCTGTTCGTAGCAGGTAGCGATTTTGTATTGTGTTTCGGGGTTACCAAGTTCAGCCGATCGGAGATACAACTGAGCGGCATTGGTGCGGTCTTGAGGTACGCCATCGCCCCAATAGTAAGCAGAGCCGAGGAAGTTGAGCAAAACCTTTTCGTCGTTCTGGTCGAGCAACAGATTAAGCATAGCTACAGACTTGCGATACGCCTCGTCGGAAAGTTGCGCATTCTCCTCCACGCCTATACCATGCTGAAGCGCGTGGCCCAACATATAATATCCGATTGCATTACCCATATCGGCGCTCTGCTTATAGTAGAGATAAGCAGATGCAGAATCCTTCAACGAAAATTCGCAATGAGAGCCAAGTTGCCAGAGGGTATCATTGACCATCTGTTCGGCGCTCATTTGCAAAGAATCGCAAGATGAGTTGTGAAGATCCGAACCCTTATCCGTCGTGTTTGTGGCGCACGACGACAAAAGGCAAGTTGCGATAAGAGAGAATAGACTGTATTTATTCATGGAAGCACATGGTTTGATTATAAGACCTCTATTAACTCCACATCGAAAATCAATGTTGAATAAGGCGGTATAGGTCCGCTTCCCCTTGCTCCGTAAGCCAAGTAATAAGGGATATAGAAGCGGTATTTAGCACCCTCCTTCATGTACTGCAAGCCCTCTGTCCAGCCAGGTATAACGCTAGAGAGGGAGAATACGACAGGTTTTTCGGAAGAGTAGCTAGAGTCGAAGACTTTGCCATCGATAAAAGTACCCTGGTAGTGGCAACTCACGCGATTGAATATAGTAGGTGTTTTGCCGTCCTCATTTCCTGGAGTGATGACTTCGTATTGGAGGCCGGTATCGGTAGTAACTATGTCATCGCGTTTAGCATTATCGGTCAAGAACTCCAATCCCTCCTTAAGTATATCCAAGAAAGGATCCTCTTTCTCATCCTTATTACAAGAAGAGAAGGTGCAGACCGCTGCGACGAAAGAGACAAGAAGAAGGAAATATTTGATCATGACATTGATATTATCAGTTATACAATGAGTGCAAAGATAGTATCAATAGTCTGTATTATCAAATTTAGGTATGACAGTAATAAGATGTTACGAAATAGGCCGTTGGAAGGTATATGCTGATACAAGGCTGATATAAGTTTGCTCGCAATTTTTTTATTATTGAGGGTGTTTGAGAGAAAATTTGGTGTTATATTTGCGAGAGGAAATTTGAAGAGAAAAATACTTGATACGGGAGGCCGTGGTAGGGTATAATAATATAGAGATATGGCAAGAGCGACGATAGTACATAAGTGCATTACGATAGCCCGAGAGGCTGCCCGGAAGGATAGTCAGTCGAGGGTTACTGGGAAGAGTGTGTACATAAAACGCTGTCCCAGTGGGTATTTCATTATTGGGGTTCAAGTGACGAAGAAACAGAGAAACTGTAGGGATATGTTTGCAGATGCGCAGAAGTTGGCCGCCTACGAACTGAAACAATGGAACAAGAAGAGACACTGGGAGCGAGAAGCGCGGAGGCACAAGATAAAGGGTGCGCACAGGATGGCTGTGTCATATTTTTATGGGTTGTTGAAGGAATATGGGATTGAATTAGAAGAGGCGTTGAGGAGGCTGCGGTTGGGGAGGCTGGAGAAGAAAGAAGGTGGAAATGGGGATTTGAAGATGTTGATGGAGAGAGAGTTGTGCGGTTTGAGGGAGTGGGTTGAGATGGATGAGGCTTCGCCGTTTTATTATAGGAAGTTTGGGGATGTGGGGGAGTATTATGAGATGGTGATGAGGATGGCGGGGTAAGGGGGAGATATGTGAATTGTGTTATGTGCCGAAAATGTGTAAATCCACACAAATCATGTGCGAAAAATGTGTAAATATACACAAAATAAGTACGAAAAATGTGTAACTTTGTGCATATGATGTGTCAAAAATGTGTAGGATATGTTTAAAAGAACAATAATAGAGCAGTTAAAATCTTGGTTGTCAAAGGCAGATAGAAAACCATTGATACTGTCTGGTGCTCGTCAGATAGGGAAGACCTGGGTTTTGAAGGAGTTTGGTCAGATGTGTTTCGATGATGTTGCCTATTTTAGCCTTGATAAAGAAAAAAGTGTGTGTCAGTTGTTTCAGACAACAAAAGATCCGTTAAGGCTTATAAAGCAATTGTCATTTCTGCATGGTAGGGAAATATTACCGCAAAAGACGCTATTGATATTAGACGAGATACAGGAATGTTCCGAAGCATTGCAGGCTCTGAAATATTTCTGTGAAGAAGCTCCTCAGTATGCCGTGGTTTGTGCTGGTTCGTTGTTGGGTGTTTATCTGAACCACGAGTCGCAGTCGTTCCCTGTAGGGAAGGTAAATCATTTGTCGATGTATCCGTTGGCATTTACAGAGTTTTTGGAGTCGTACGATAATCTATTGTTCAAATATTATGAACAATTAGATTCCATAGAGCCAATGCCGCAGATTTTTTATGACAAGTTGCGGGAAGCGTATATATCCTATTGTATTTGTGGAGGTATGCCCGAAGTGGCGATGAACATGATAGGGAAAACTGATATTGAATCGGTAGAAGAGAAACTTGATAACATATTGAAAGACTATTCGCGAGACTTTATAAAGCATACTACGGCTGTAGAAGCTAATAGAATAGATCTGGTTTGGCAGTCCATACCGTCGCAGTTAGCTCGTGAAAACCGCAAATTTGTTTATCAGTTGGTCCGTCCAGGAGCAAGGGCTCGAGAGTATGAGGGTGCGATTACATGGCTTCAACGTGCAGGCCTTATATATAAAGTGAATGCATTGTCAAAACCATCGCTGCCCCTTAAGGCTTATGACGATTTGAGCGCATTCAAGATATATGCTGTTGATATGGGACTTTTAAGGAAACTTGCAGAGATGGAGGCAAGTCTTTATTTGAAAGATTCACCCGTATTTTCAGAGTTTAAAGGAGCATTGGCCGAGAATTATGTGCTCCAAAGTCTTATTGCCCAATACGGAGGTTCCTTCAGGTATTGGACATCGGAACATAAAGCGGAGGTAGATTTTCTTTTAGTTAGTGACAATGAGATATATCCTGTAGAAGTTAAAGCAGATACAAATATCACAGGTAAAAGTATTGTTCAATACGAAAAGCAATTTCACCCTCGTATGAGAATCCGTTATTCAATGTTGAACTTGAAGATGGACGGAAACATGCTTAACATTCCGTTGTTTCTTGCCGATAAGACAAAGCAGTTGGTTTCATTAGCATTGCGAACGATAATAGAATAGGGTTTATATATTTATATATCTTTTACCGTGTCGTTGGGCGTCGGGTAAAATACAGAAGGAAGATAAGTAACGTTTATTGCGAGAGACAAGCAATGAAAAGAGTTGTCATTATAAGTATAGTGTGCATATTAAGTATACTGGCACATGCTCAGGTACGGCTAGAGCATAGAGGAGGCAGTACGGCGAGGATTGTAGCTAATGGGAAGCCGATGTTGATGATAGGTGGCGAGTTGGGTAACTCCTCAGCCTCCAATCTTGGGGATGTAAGGCGCAATTTCCGTCACCTACACCAATTGGGGCTCAATACCGTGCTAGCTCCTATAACATGGGAACTGATAGAACCAGAAGAAGGGAAGTTTGACATGACCTCATTGGATAATATCATTGATGAGGCCCGTAGTAATGACCTGAAAGTCGTACTGTTATGGTTCGGCGCATGGAAGAACAGCATGAGTTGCTATGCCCCGGAGTGGTTCAAGCGCGACACGCAGAGGTTTCCTCGTGCCCATACACGAGACGGCAAACCAGTAGAAGAAGCCAGTTCGTTGAGTGCCAATGTACTAGATGCAGACCGTCGCGCATTTGTCCGTATCATGGAGCATCTTCGCAAGCGAGACAGCAAAGAACAAACCGTCATAATGATTCAGGTAGAGAATGAGATAGGTATGATAGATGTGCCTCGTGACTATTCGGAAGATGCTACGAAACTCTACCAGAGTGCTATTCCACAGCAATTGACCGACTATCTGAAGAAGAACCAAGAGTCGCTACATCCATATATTAAAGAAAAGATAAAGTCGCAAGTACAAAGTAACATGACATGGACAGAGCTCTTTGGTGAAGATATTTATACCGAAGAGATTTTCCAGACATGGACATACGCCACATACGTAGAGCAGATAGCCAAGGCTGGGCGAGAGGTATATGACCTACCGATGTATGTCAATGTAGCTTTGAACAGTCGTGGACGCGAGCCAGGTCAGTATCCTTCAGGCGGTCCGTTGGCACACCTCATAGACCTTTGGCATTGCGGTGCACCATCCATTGACGTGCTTGGAGTTGACATTTACGACAAAGGCATAAAATCGTGGTTTGATAAATACCATCTGCCAAACAATCCACTCTTTGTTCCAGAGATACGACTTGAAGACAAAGATGCAATGTATGCACTCTATGCCTTTGGGCATCATGGGGCTATGGGTTTCTGTCCGTTTAGCATTGAGGATTATCCACTTTATGCTACGGCTAAAGGCAATGACATGAGAGATATGGATCTATCGCAAGACGATCAGTTGAATGCCTTCTCCAATATGAAGGAACAAAAAAGCCTCTCCCCACTTGCCTCAGTCTACCGACTGCTTAGAGAAGTTGAGTCATCTATCATCGCCAGTCAAGGCACTCCAGATATGGATGCAGTCCTGCTAGATAACGAGCAACGCGAAGCAGAAATCATCACACCAGACGGCATCCGTCTCACAATCAAGCACAGTTATTCGTTAGGTTGGGAACCAGGAGCCAAAGATGAAATATGGCCCGAAGTAGCGTGTATTATCCTTCGGCTAGGTAAAGAAGACTATCTCGCCATAGGTAGCGGAGTAGTAATCACCTATTCTCCAGCAGAAACTTCTGCGATATGGCAACCGGGTGATGCTCGTATTGGGCTTGCCAAGTGTGAAGCACTCCTGTTGGACACCAATTCTAAGAAGATTACTGGCGAAGGTAAGAAGGGTGATGGTTTTGATCTGAAAGACAAGACATTACGTCGATTGAGTGGAGATCAGACGCATCAAGGTCGCCATGTGCGCATACCGGTGGGGGAGTTTGAAATTCAGCATTTTAGATTGTATAGGTACAAATAAAGATAAAAAATAATTCATGGATTCAATGGTTACGTCGCGGTAAAATAACGTTATTGTGTCGGCTAGTGGTACTGAAACTTTGACTGTTTGGGTCTCGTAGACTAACATTAAGTGATTTTAAGTATGGCTTGGAAAAAAGAACAAATAGTAATAGAAGATGGTAGGACTGTTGATGCTCAGGCTCCAGAGATAGTGTCTGCTAGCAGAAGTACTGACATTCCTGCATTTTATGCAGACTGGTTTTTTCATAGACTAGAAAAAGGATATTCTGCATGGACAAATCCTTTTAATGGAGTGAAGAGTTACGTTTCTTACAACAAAACTCGTTTCATAGTATTTTGGTCAAAGAATCCAAAGCCATTATTGAATCATCTTGATGTTCTTGACAAAAAGGGAATAGGATGTTACGTTCAATTTTCGTTGAACGACTATGAGCAAGAGGCCTTAGAACTAAATGTTCCGCCACTTGGGGAAAGGATAGAAACATTCAAGACGCTTTCAGAACGATTGGGGAAAGATGGTGTAATATGGCGTTTTGATCCATTGATATTAACTGATAAAATTAGTATAGATGACCTTTTGAAAAAGGTAGAGAATATTGGTAATCAAATCCATGAGTATACAGATAAGTTGGTATTCAGTTTTGCTGATATTACTAGTTACAAAAAAGTGAAGGCAAACCTTGAAAAAAGTTCTATCAATTATCATGAGTGGCAGGAAGATGAAATGCTCAAGTTCACTGAAGCATTGTCTAAAATGAATAAAGCCAATGGATGGAATTTGCAACTTGCAACCTGTGGAGAGAAAGTTTCGCTTGAGCAGTTTGGCGTAGAACATAACCATTGCGTTGATGATCGGCTTATTGTGAAGCGAGCATGGAAAGATGCTACCCTGATGAAATTTTTGGGAGCTGAAGTCCATGAGATTCAGAATAGTCTCTTCGGCATGGAGCCTGTTCCTGAAAATGCAATATCACTTGATGATACACATTACGCTGTTATAGAAAAGAATAATAGAGATACAGGTCAACGTATGCTATGTGGTTGTATGGTCAGCAAAGATATTGGACAATATAACACCTGCATACATAGGTGCGAGTATTGTTATGCAAATGACAATAAGGCGATAGCACAGCGGAATTATGAAGATCATGTAAAGAATCCGAAATCGGAAACTATAACAGGAAGATAGGATATTGTAATTATTTGATACGCCTGAATATTTGAGTAAAAGTATAAAAGGAGACGAGTATGGACCCACTATTGTTAGTTGAGCAATGTTACAATAAGTTACCACAAGACATGAGATCAAAGCCTTGGGAGGTAACAAATCATGGTCGAAGCGTTTTGCATGCTGAAGATGAGTTAAATGCCTACATTGCTGCATATGGCGAAATGCATATAGTAAAATGTATGGCGGCGCTACAAAACTTCCCCTTTGATGATTTGCAATACTACGAGTATGAGATATTTGATTGGGGGTGTGGACAAGGTCTCGCAACATTGACATTATTGGATATGTTGCATGATCGAGGACTGTTATCTCGTTTGAAGTCTATATACTTAATAGAGCCGTCTTCTCTTGCTCTCACAAGGGCGACTAACTGGGTAAGACAGAATTCTGGTCCTGGAGTAAGTGTTATTCCAGTAAACTCATATATACCGGCAGATATTAATGCCTCTATGCCAGAAGTGCGATGTTCATCGAGAATTAGTATAAATCTATTTTCGAATATCCTTGACATTAGAAGTCTTAATCTTCATTGGTTGGCAAACAAGACCGCGTCGTTAGCTAATGTCAATTACATGGTATGTATAGGTCCAAAATTTACACAAAATACAAACACTAGAATTTCTGACTTTTGTGGATACTTTAATCCATCTGATTATTTCTCTTGTATAAATTCCTATCCGTATTCTTATACAAGCAGAACCCATCATGCATTTGGATGTGAAACTAGATGTTTCGTGCACAAAAGGGAGCAGATGCTTGATAATGGATATAAGGAATGTGCGGAAGAATATGTAAATGCAGACCCATATAGTTATACTGTAGAAGTACTTCGCGGTGTTGTAGATGATAAAATATTAGATTTTTACAATACTCTTCGTCAAGCTTGCGAAACGACAGACTATGAGATATTCTTTCGTCCATATATTAATTGTGACGTAGTTGATTTTGTCTTGATCAGTAAAACGCATGGAATACTACTCATAAGTACATGTGAAAACCTTGAAGAGTTTGATGCTGAATTTAAAAGAGTTGAAGCTATTAAAAGTCATCTGTTTAACGTCCATCTTAAGACTATCAAGATAGATTCAATTGTATACTCATCAATATATAATTGTGTAAAAACAGCGTTGTTCTTCCCTAACCACTCGAAAGAAGAGGTTAAAAGCAAGATTAAAGAGTTAAATAGTGGAAAAAACGCTACAAGTAAAATTAACACCAATAAAGATTATTATAAGTATTTGCGTTTATTTGTAAAAGATAGTATTAACTTGCATATAGAACTTGCTAACATAACAAATAATGGTTTTAAAAAAGAGTATTACGAAGAATTGATAGACATTATATCCTCTAAGTGGCATTCGTATAAAGATGGAGATTCTAATTTAAAATTGAGTGATAGACAAAAAGATATTGTAAGAAGTAACAATAAAAGGTTACGCGTTAAGGGCGTAGCTGGGTGTGGAAAAACACAAGTTGTAGCAAACAGGGCAGTAGAACAATACTTGAAAACTGGCGAGCGCGTTCTTATTGTCACGTTTAACATAGCTCTTGTGAAATATATTCGAATGAGAATAAATCAAGTCCCTGCAGATTTTTCTCCTAGAATGTTTGAGATTACTAACTATCATCAATTTTTCAAATCTAAAGCTAATCTGTATGCTAAACAGAAATTATGTTTGAATGATTTTGATAATCCACATTTTTTTGATGAATACACCCCAAACATAACTAAATATAAAAGTATAATAATAGATGAGGTACAGGATTTTAAGGAGGCCTGGATACAATCTATTGTTTCTAATTTTCTAAGTGAAGGAGGTTCTGTTTCACTATTTGGCGACGGAGAGCAAAATATATATGAAAGAGAATTCGAGTTGGAAACCAAAATGCCGCCTCAACAAGGTTGTGGCTTTTCTGGTAGATGGAATGAAATGAATGACCGAATATCAATGAGAATCCAAAACAAGAAGATAGCCGAATTGAGTTCAGAATTTGCTAGTTCCTTTATGAGTAGTAGAGCCTCTATTGGCATTCAAGAAGAAATGCAATTCGAGAAATACTATATTAAGTATTGGAATGTTGGACAGCAAGTAACTGCCCAAACGCTTGCAAGTAATATTGCGTGGATTATACAAGAGCATAATTTAAGCAATAGGGATGTTGCGGTTTTGGGGCAAGCTGTTAACTTGCTTAGGGATATTGAAAAAGCATATTCAGATCTTAATAATCAACAAGTAAAAACAATGATTAATTTTGAGAATGCCTCACAATATTCTCAAGTTACCCAAAGACCAAATTCCATTTATATTCATAAGGACTTAGAAGAAATAAGAAGAGCTGCTAAAACCCATTTTACCACTGATTGTGAAGCGATAAAGTTTTCTACAATACATAGTTTTAAGGGTTGGGAATCTAAAACAATTATCTTGTTGTTACAGCCTGAAATGCAACCTGATAACAACTTTGGAGGCTACAATATTCAAGAGCGAGAGAATACACCAGCGCTCATTTACACGGCTTTAACACGAGCAAGATGCAATTTATTTATAATAAATCTAGGGAATTCAGAATATCATTCTTTCTTTAATTCAAATATAGAGCAATGAAATTAAGTATACACGAAAAAAGAATAATCTTTCAGATTCTTGTGTCAATAATGAATGCAGATTCAGTTCAGCAACCAGAAGAAATGGATTTTCTAGACAGAGTGTTCAAAGATTTTGATTTGACAATTGAAGAATTTGATCATATGGACGATATAGATATGGATTATCTGATTAATGAGTATGCGAAGTTTTCAGATGATGTAAAAGAATATGCTCAGAAATTGTTTATTGGCATGGCCAGTTGTGACGGTTTTGTAGATCCAAGAGAATTGTCGATAATTAATGATTTGAAATCCAATATTCGTCAAAAACCATAGATATAACAGTAAGCATTGCAATCAGATTTGTTAACTTTGTCAAGTGTTGACATGTAATAAATCCTTTAACTACTTTTACAAATAAATATTCACTAGAAAAGTATCGTTTTTTTTATTATGGAAAATTTCAAGACAATATTAGAGAAAATTAAACAAGAGGAATACTCTCTTAGAGATATCAAGGTAAAAAAAAAACCAAATCCTTATAGAAGTAAGGTAACTGGTGCAGATGTACATAAAAATTATGAATATGCTCATGTTGTCTCTTTTCTGTTATTGGCAAAGTACTCTAATGCTTTTGACATGAAAGATGTAAGTGATGTTGCTGACATTTCAATTCTATTAAGTCAATCGACAAATATTAAAGCAAATAAATTTCTTAAACTTTGGAACGAAATAGCAGACAACTACAACTACCCATACATACTAGATTTTATTGATATTTTAAATCTATATGATTTTTCTGATTATTGTTCAAATGATAGTAATGATGTTGTAATATCAGATTTTCTCAATGAGAAATACTTATTTAATGAACATGAATATTTTCTTTACGATGATCCTACTGTATCAACAGCTTTCGACATAGTTGACTCGTGTGCATTTCAATTGGGCATAGAACACAACGATTCCGATACCATTCTTGTAAGTGTAAAGAATATTTATGTTATCCGGAACATTCTAAAGAAACACAGAAATAAAAAGCTTGTTTTTTCAAAATGCGGAAGATTGAAACTGGATATAAAAATTGCTATAGAATTCTTGAGTTGTTACAAAGATTGTCAATATGTCGAAGAAGAAAATGATAAATTTTTTCCTTTCGATACTGCTCAGTTTGATGGCATTTACTACTCACATTACTCATATGCTAACCCGAAAGAATCACCGGAGTCTCTGGAAAAACTGATGGAATTCGTAAAAAAGGATGGTTTTTGTGTTGCATGTAATCAACCGGCAGTTAGGGCTAGTAATATTTTCTTGAAATGTGAAATACCCCTTGTGCTTGAATATGGTGGATACGATCAGCCTCTTATGATTGTCGCCAAGAATAAACCAGACGAAACAGAACGTGTCAGATATGGAACATTCCGTATAGAGAATCTTTATGATGAATCGGAATTTGAATCATGGAAAAATCGTCTTGTTTCCGTTATAAAAAACAATGGCTATATCGATTATTGTTATCAAGTGTTGTCAAAAGATGATTTTCGTTATGCTACAAAAGATATAAGGTTTTATTCCATAAAAAGGGCGAAAGATGAAATGTCTTTTGTATGGAGAGATTTAAAAAACATTATCTCAAGAACTGATATTGAGGAAATAATAAACAATGATGATGCTGAAATTAATAATGTTATTTGTTTCGGCGACTTATCATCAAATCCTTTCCAAATAAAAGCTGATCAATGTAAGTATATTAAACCGTTCAATAACACAATTCCATGTCCTAATCAAATAATAAAAGATTTCGAGATTGAAAAATATGGTGACGATGCATTTGGTTTTTGTGTTCCATTAAAGTATCAAGATATTTTCTATAAAACATTTGGTGATGATAGCAATGATGATGATATAGAAATCAGGAAATTCAGGAAGTTGCTATGCTATAGATTAGTGACTAAACCATCAATTCTGTTAGGATTAAATAACGTGCTTCGGGTTGATGCTTCTCCTTCTCATCCGGTCTGTATCGAAAAATTGTATTTTTATCGTGATAGTTATAGGTGGGGTTGTTCTGAACAAATTAAGACAATACAAATTTCTCCTGACTACGATGAGAACTTCATAATTTACCAAATTATAAAGGCAAATCATAACGGTCATATACTTGTTGCACCAACTAAAGAAGAACAAAGAACATATTTTTTAAATAAAAGGTTAGAGTATCTTTCAACATATCAGACTGTAGTTGACGAAATGGAGGATGAAACAAAACACGCAATTGCAATTTCTGACTCCAGAATATCCGGTATCGGATTTAAGAACTTCAGACGTTTTATAGATTTAGACCTTTTATCTTTATCAGGTGTGAACATTCTTGTTGGAGGCAACAATGCAGGAAAATCAACCTTCGTAAAAGGTCTGTTATTAAGTTTAGACAATATAAAATCTTTGGTGCCTGAAAACACTAGTAATTTTTCTGCCAACCAAAGATTATACTTCCAGCTAGACGCAAACAAACTACACGATGTCCATGTTGGCACATTCAACAGAGCATATTCTGCCAATGCTGTGCCTTTTGATGAAGACGATTATAGAAAAATTTGTTTTAAAGTCAGAATCTCCCATTATGTTATCGATATAATTATTTGTCCCGAAGGTAATGATGATATAACAAGTATTCCTATTGGAAAAATAAGTGTCAATGATGAAAAACGTAATGCTTTATTTATCTTTGACTATATCCATGATTCTGTTACCATGACATATGAATTGTCTTCAACAAAGGATACTAAGATATTTCATATGCTCCCTTTAAATACAGATAATTACTATAAGACAAATGTAATAGCTTCTCTCATACGAGGAATTTCTGATTTCATATCATCAAACAATCAAGATGAAAGTAATGATGATTGGACTAATTTGCAGGTTCTCAAAGGAAAAACAGGTTTTTTGATAGAAATATCTAATGAATTAGATGGTATTTTAAACAACACTCAAGTTGAATATATTTATGCACATGGTATTAACCAAAAAATCTTGTTCAATTACAACGACCGCAACGATTTTATGGCTCTCACTTTGCATGATTTAACTAATGAGAACATAAGCAGTGAAGAAGAGAAGTTTATTTATTACTGGATGGAGGAATTTGGTATAGGAAAGAAATTTGAAATCAATTCAATTGGAGGCGAAGCGTATTCTATTCAAATCAAAAACATGAATGACAATATTGTTTATCTCGCTGACATGGGAATGGGCGCAAGCCAACTGCTTATACTTATTTTCCGTCTGGCAATAGTCATTCACCGTCAAAAAATGAAAGGGAATACACCATATAAGCCTACTATAATCATTGAAGAACCTGAGCAGAATATGCATCCCGCGTATCAGTCAAAATTAGCAGAATTATTTTACAAAGTATATGATAAATACGGATTAAACTTTATCGTAGAAACACATTCTGAATATATAGTAAGGAAAAGTCAGGTTATTGTTGCAAAACATAAATTTGATTCTCAAAAGTCTCTTGATGATAATAACCCATTTAAGGTATATTATTTTCCGACAGAAGGAAATCCATACGAGATGAAGTATCGGGCTGACGGAAACTTCAGCAATGAATTTGGTTCTGGATTCTACGATGAGGCTAATAAATTACTATACGAAATATTATAAATATGAAACTTTATATTGACAAGGAAAATATAATTGCATTTATAACAAATAGATCCGAAGATACAGATCTATTTGATGAAAGTGTTCGTATGATAAAACGAGGACTAGAAATTAATTATAATTTTCCTAAATCCGAAATCCCAAACAACCCTGTTTTAATTGCCTGGTTTGGTAAAATGAATGGTTGTGGAGTTCGATTTTCCAGTATATTTCGTACAGAAACAGATATAAAACCTGAGCGACCAGTTAAATCTAATTTCTATAATAATTATGATTCTGAAGATAGATGCTCTATATATTTATTGAATATAGATGAAAATATCTGTAATTCCATCCGTAATAAGTATTCAATATTAGTTGGTCGGCCAGGCGACGAAATGGAAGTATTTAGAAAACTTCTTGAAATTCCAGAAAGAACAGGCATGATGAGTAATATTACAAGCTGGGCAGACTATTGTCCCAAATTGCCCATTACAGATGTCATAGTCTGCGATAACTATTACTTTAAGGACATAGATGTATATGATAAAAATAATAATGAACTTATTAGGGCGCTGGCATCTATTTCAAAAGATGTTTTAAACGTTGTATTTTTTATTAAGCATGAAGTAGTTGATCCTAAAATCAAACTTGATGTAGAATGGACAAGAATAAAGAATATGATCTCTTCTGTATCAGGACTATCAAAGGGCAGATGTTCTGTTACAATAATAACTACTAACAGAACGCACAGCAGACATATTATTACAAATTATTATAGAATTTCCCCAACAACCTGTGTTCATTTAAAAGAAAACGGACTTAAAGAAGATGCCAATATCTCTATAAATTCTCATACAGAACCAAGGGAAATGGAAACAACAAAAAGTCTTATTGATACATTTCAAGACATTGCAAAGTCGCCGGTAGGGATATTTGGGGATAAAAAAAGTAATTTTATAAAGTTTGAATAAAAGTATTGAGTTTCTTGAAAGTCAGCTAGTTTGTGTTTGAAAAATAGATATAATTGTCAAATAAAGGCAAGAATAAGAAAAAGTAGTGTAAGCTTCCCCATTATAGGATAGTTCGGGGAAGCTTACAAAGGGGAAGTTTACAGCCGTATAAAAGTTGGTAATGTTAAATAATCTCGCCATTCCAGAGCATTTTCAAGAAATCATATATGTATACGATCTCGATATTGTCGGAAGTGCGTGTTAGTTTACTCCGGAATCTGAAAATACTCCTTTATTGTGTTGGCACTTATACCGCAGTCTTGTGCAATGTTTTGATGATTTACCATCTGGTGCAATTATAAATACTTTTCAGTTCATACTGCGGAATTTTAATGAAATACTGAAGTGGTACTGCGGATTTTAAGTGGAAATATATTAAGAGATTAATTGCAATCAAGAATATATTCCCAATGTTACAATAATACGTGAAGATGATAGAAATATAAGTATATTTGCGGCAGTTAACTCAATAGACTTGTATAAGGTATGAAAATGAAGGTTTTTTCTGCGGCGGTCTTGGCTTTGATGATGGCTGCCTGCGGACAGAAGGTGGTGCAGGATCCTGCATCGACTGTGGTTAATGCTGATGGCACTGTGACGTTTAACTATCGCAATGACAAGGCAAAGGATGTGAAGGTAGATGTACAGTTTGCCGGTAGACATGACATGGTAAAAGATTCGGTATCGGGTCTTTGGTCGCTTACGTTGGGACCTGCTGAGGCAGATATGTATCCTTACTGCTTTGTGGTAGATGGTGTCAGCATCATGGACCCAGAATGTGACCAGTTCTTCCCTAATGAAGGTTTCAAGAATTCGCTTCTTGATATTCCTGGGGCTACAGAACCATTAGTGCACAGCATACAGAATGTGCCTCATGGCAATGTGGAGTATATCAGCTATTATTCGGAGGCTATAGGTGGGTATAACAATGCATTGGTATATCTGCCACCATCATACGATAAGAGTAATGACTCATATCCAGTATTTTACCTTATAAGCGGTACTACAGATACTGAGGAGGTATATTATAAGGTAGGTCGTATGAACTACATCCTTGACAACCTTGTTGCCAAGGGCGAAGCTAAGGAGATGATTATTGTATTGCCTTATGGTAATCCAATGAAGATTATGCCAAAGCAGCCAGCTGCAGGACCAGAGATGTTTTTCAGAGACTTTTTCGGTCAGGACCTTATAGGCAGCCTTATGCCATACGTAGAGAATCACTATAGGACCATCAACGACCGAGACAACAGAGCCATTGGAGGTTTCTCGAGAGGTGGTAATCAAGGCTTGATGAACGGCTTGATGCACCTTGACAAGTTCTCGTACATCTGTGGCTACAGTACATTTACGCAAACAAACCTGCCAAATGTGTATGACAATGCAGAAGATACAAACAGCAAGTTGCACCTCTTCTGGAGCGGTGTAGGAACAGACGACTTCCTGTATGGTACAGCGCGAGACTACACAGAGTTCCTTGACAAGAAAGGCATTACATGTGTGAAAGAGTACACACACGACAAGTTTGGTCACACATGGATGAATGCCAAGTATTTCTTGGCAAAGACCATGAAGCTGCTCTTCAATCCAGAAGCATCGGCAGAAGCCATGAAGAATGCCCAGCCTACATTGGCTAAGACAGGCGAAGAGCAAGACTTCACACCTGGTGTTATGGCTAGATTGTTCCCTAAGCCACTTATTTCACCAGAATTTGTGGGAGACAGTGTGATATTCCGTACCAAGGCACCAGAGGCAAAGGTAGTTAAGCTAGAAGGCGATATGTTGGAAAAGCCACTAGTAATGGAAAAAGACACAGACGGCGTATGGAGTGTGGCAGTTGCAAATCTAGAGCCTAGTGTATACTGCTATAACTTTGATGTTGACGGACTTAAGGTTATGGATGCTCAGAATATGTACCTTGTACCAGAGAGAGGTTTCAAGCGCAGCATACTTGATATGCCAAACGATCCATACGCTGTAAATGCAAAGCAGTGCGAGTATACAGCGGTAAGAGTAATAGCAGACAAAGGCAACTATGCTGAGATAGTACCAATGGGAAAGACAAAAGAGACTATGCCTATTGTGAACCTTGTAGCAGACGGCGATGACACATACGAAGGCTGGTTTAAAGTAGCCAAGGTTGGTATTGTGCTTGATCAGATGATAGCTGATGGAGAATGCAAGCCATGCAGAGTATTTATCAGTGAGAAAGAAGTTGCAGGTTCGCAGGTGACTATTCACTCTGGCAAGTGCAAGAGCTGGGGTGATGCAAGAAAAGAATTTGTAAAAGCTGTGAAGGCATTGTAGTAGGTAGGATATAGACTATAAATAGAAAATCCTGGGTCGATGAGGCTCGGGATTTTTTTTTTATAGGGAAGAGAATTATGTTTTGGGCTGTCCAAAAAATGGACATTTTGATTTGTGTATAATACGATTTTCTGTCGACCA
>JAKSLE010000012.1 GCA_024401365.1 Bacteroidales bacterium
ATGACGAGGCTAGCGGCCGTAATGTAGTGCGCCATAATCTTAAGCGTTTCGATAATGATTTGTCTATAATTGCCGAGGCTGATTCGGTAAGAAGCGGTATAGAGGTAATAGAGGCTCTCAAACCTGATATCGTATTCCTAGATGTTCAAATGCAGGATGGTACAGGTTTCGACTTGCTGCTCAATGTCAAGGAGCGAGGGTTCAAGGTAATTTTCGTTACCTCGTACGATAATTTTGCCATCAAGGCTATAAAATATAATGCTGCCGACTATCTTTTGAAGCCTATCGAGCCCGATTTATTCCAGGAGGCTGTAGAACGCGTCTTTGAGATTCTCGATAATAGGCAGTCGGCTGTCTCTGTAGAGCAGTTCAACAGCAACTACAACAAGTTCGATAGAATAGGACTCCCAATGTCTGATTGTGTCAGGTTTATATCTGTAGAGTCTATATTATATTGTTCAGCTGATGGCAATTATACTCATTTCTATTTTGCTGATGGTACAGATTGCCTTGTCTGTCGCAATATGAAGTACTACGAGGATATCCTCCCTCAGAGTATCTTTATCCGTATTCACCGCTCTTTTATAGTCAATATTCACCATGTAGACAGGTATATTAAGGGTGAAATTCCTTCAATAGTAATGTCCAATGGATTTCAGATAGAGATTTCCCGTAGGAAGAAGGACGAATTGCTCGAATTGTTGGATATTAAGATTTAATACCACCATTTTGCGCTCGTTTTTTGCGCCAATGTATTTGTTTTATATATTTGTACCTCATAACACAGCATGTTCAATTTATACGTTTTATGAGGATAAGGTATTTTTCAGTAGGTTTGGCGATGCTTTGGGCATCAGTTCAGACCTTTGCACAGACCGAAGGGTGTGATGACCATTCGTTCTGGAACTATCAGCTACCTGTTGAGGAGCGCATAGACAATCTTATGTCGCAGTTGACACTCGAGGAGAAAGTCAGCATGATGATGAACAGGTCGTTGGCTATTACACGACTCGGTATTCCGGCTTACAACTGGTGGGGTGAGGCTTGTCATGGTTTGATGGGTGTCAGTGATGTGACAGTATTCCCTCAGGCTATAGCACTTGCTTCTACATTTGATGATGACGGTCAGCTCGCCACATATTCTATGGTATCTGACGAGGCTCGTGGTCGTTACAATTCTATTTCAAGAGAAGGAGATATAGGTCCATACGTATCTTGGATTCCTAATCTTACATTCTGGGCACCAAACGTAAACCTTATACGTGATCCACGATGGGGTAGAGCTCAGGAGAGCTATGGTGAGGACCCATACTTGCTTTCGCGTATGGGTGTGAATGTAGTTCTGGGTATGCAGGGTACAGATACTCTCCACTTCAAGACTCACGCTTGTGCTAAGCACTATGCAGTTCATAGTGGTCCAGAGCCATTGCGTCACCAGTTCAATGCAGTTGTATCCAAGAGAGACCTCTGGGAGTCGTATCTTCCAGCATTCAAGGCATTGGTAGTAGATGGCAATGTACAAGAGGTGATGTGTGCATACTCGGCACTCGACGGTGAGCCTTGCTGCTCAAGCGGTCGCCTCCTTATTGATATTCTTCGTGATCGTTGGAATTATAAGGGTATCATCCTCACAGACTGTGATGCTATCAACGATTTCTACTCTAAGGGTAGACATGAGACACATAAGGGTCCAGCTGATGCCAGCGCTGATGCTGTACTTCATGGTACAGACCTTGAGTGTGGTAAGTGCTACAACTCACTTATCGATGCTGTTAAGGAAGGCTTGATTAAGGAGTCGGACCTCGATGTATCTCTCAGAAGAGTACTCTATGGTCGTTTCACACTTGGCTTGCTCGATCCCGATGAGGTTAGTCCATATTACAATATCCCTGGTTCGGTTGTTGACTGTCAGAAGCACAGAGACCATGCGTTGAAGATGGCACAGGAGAGTCAGGTACTTCTCAAGAATGACAAGAATACATTGCCATTGAGCAAGAATATCAAGACTATTGCTGTAGTTGGTCCTAATATTGACGACCCAATCATGATGCGTGGTAACTATAGTGGTACACCTACACACTGTGTTACTATTCTTCAAGGTATCCAGAATAAGTTGCCTAATGCGAAGATTATCTCCGACAAGGGCTGTGAGATTGAGTTCGATTACCTCCAGTTGCCACAGGGTCAGAATATTAAGTCTGACAACAAAGTTGGATTCAAGGCAGAATATTATGGCAACCGTTCTTTTGAGGGTGAGCCAATTGTAGTTGCACATGCAGAGAATATCGATTTCCAGACAGAGGGTGGTTACGGTTTCGGTAACGGTGTGCCAACATTCGATTTCACTGCTCGTTATACCGCAAAGTATACAGCCGATTTCACAGGTAAGCTTATGCTCAATATCCGTGGTACAGAGTTTGTGGCTAAGGTTAATGGTGAGGTAGTAGGTGAGCATCATCCAGCAAAGCTCTCGTTTGAGTTTGTTCCAGGTATGGAATTGACAGAGGCTCAGCGTCAGGAGTTGATGATTCAGTTCTTCCGTCGTCCAAAGGCAATAGTTGCTGATGTAGAGCAAGGTAAGACATATGATTTGGAGATTCTTTATACATCCGATAAGGAGGGTCAGGTTTCTCGTCTCTCACTTGAGGCATTTGTACAGAAGCCACTTGACTTTGCAGCTCTCAAGGAGAAGATAAAGGATGCTGAGGCTATCATCTATGTAGGTGGTATTACACCATCGCAAGAGGGTGAAGGTCATGAGCGTACTACTATTGAGTTGCCAGAGATACAGCAGAAGTTCCTTGCTGAGATGAAGGCTACAGGTAAGCCAGTTGTATATGTCAACTGCTCAGGTTCGGTTATCGCATTTGAGGGTGTAGACAATAACTGCGATGCGCTTTTGCAGGCATGGTATGCTGGTCAGGAGGGTGGTACAGCTATTGCCGACGTACTTTTCGGCGATTACAATCCATCGGCTAAGTTGCCTATCACATTCTACAAGTCTACATCACAGCTCCCAGATATCCAGGACTATAATATGGAGAACCGTACTTATAGATACTTCAAGGGAGAGCCACAATATGCATTCGGTTATGGTTTGAGCTTTACAAACTTCGAGTTTGGCAAAGCTAAGCTCAGCAAGAAGGCAATCAAGAAGGGCGAGAGTGTAGATATTACTATTCCTGTCAAGAATGCAGGTGCAGTAGACGGTGCAGAGGTTGTACAAGTCTATGTCAAGAGCCTTACTAACCCTAATGCTCCTATCAAGTCGCTCAAGGCATACAAGCGCGTAGATATTGCTAAGGGTGCTACAGAGAATATTAAGTTGACATTGTCGCCTGATGCATTCTCGTACTACAGTGAGGAGAAAGATGATCTTGATGTATTTGCAGGCAAGTATCAGATACTTTATGGTAACTCTTCAAGAGAGCAAGATTTGAAAGCTTTGCCACTTGAGGTGAAGTAATAGAGTATATATCGCATTCATACGAGCCATCCCAGATAGCTTTCTGGGGTGGCTTTTTTTGTTTTATAGGATGTTGTAGATAGGTTGCTGGGTAGTTTCTGTATACTGTGAGTGTAGTTGTTGCTCGCAGTTTTTTTTATTTATGAGGTTATGGCGAAGGGAAGAGTGGACAGAAGGTGGGGTAGGGAGGATATATGTGGAACCCCTTGTAAATGCTAGTGTTTCAAGGGTGTAAAATATTTTTTCTCCCTAGTCGTGCACTTTTTTACCTCTTGTGAGGGGAAGGATAATGAGGGGATTTTTTGCTTAATAACACATTTAAACATATTTGTCCACCAATTAAATTTATTTTTTACCTCAAGGCTGAAAATGTTGATATTTCTTTGCAGTCATTAAAAGATGTTTAATGGAGTAGCCAATTAAAGAGTAAAAACAAATCGCGCTATTTATATAACTCCAAGCGTCTTTGACAAATTAATTAAGGAAACAAAGTAATTATCAATTTATGAAAACAACAAAACTGATGTGGCGGACATTATGTACCGCGTTTATCACAGCATCGGCTTTGGTAGGCTGTCAGGAAGACATCTACTCTATAGATGCTCCAGACGGTTTGCAGGAAGAGATCGATGCAATTGCTGCAGAGAGAGAAGCAGCAAAGGGTCAGCAGGGAGATAACGAAGAACTTATCATCTCTACCTATGAAGTTGGTACTTCGGATTGCTCAGCAGCTTGGTGGAGTGCTTTCTCTGATTACTTCAAAGTTCCAACAGGCAAGATGCTTGTACTTGAGTTTGTAAATCATGGTTCAGGTGCAAACAACTGGAACAACTGGAACTTGGGCGTAACAACACCTGACGTACGTGATGGTGCTAATTATGCAGAATACTTCGTTATCCGTTCAGACGCTTATGGTTGGGGTAACGAAAAGTACGATGGTGGTTTGATTAAGATTGATTATCCTGATCTTGATGGTGACGGCGATATATGGAATGATTTCCGCGCTATCATGCAGGGTGCTAATGTAGTACTCAAGGTCGACCACTCGAAGGCAGGTTACTGCTATGTGACAGCTACAGCAACAAGTGCTGACGGTCAGACAAAGATTGTTGAGACATACAATCATCCAGTATCTACATCAGAAGATATTCAGGCATTCCTTATTGCTGATGGCAGCTTTATGGAGATGAAGAAGGCTACATTGATGCCATCGGAGGTTGCAGAGCTTATTGACTACGAGCCTATCTCATTGACAATTGCCAATGCGCCTAAGTCGCTCATTATAGGTGATGAAAATTTCTGGGGCAATGCGACAGCCACAGTAGCATTTGCTGATGGTTCATCTGCACCAATAGATACAGCAGATGTGACATTTACAGTAATTCCTGATCTTACAACTACAGGTTCCAAGACAATTGTATTGGCCTATACTAAGACAAAGCTTGGTAATGTATGCAAGCCTATCACAGGTTATTACACACTTGACATTACAAATAAGGTAACAGGCATCTCGGTAAAGAATCTTGCTCCTACATTTACATATTATTATATGGAAGGCGCGGCATTGACAATTCCTGATGCAGCAATTGAGGTTTCGGCTACATATAGCGATGGCACATCATCGGTAATGCCAAACTCCAACTGTACTATTACTCCAGACTTTGCAAATGGCCAGATGCTTGTTAAGTACGACGATGAGATATCTGCTGAGGTTGCAGTCAACTTTGTTAAGGGTTCATACGCTATTGGTGCTACTGACTTTACAAACGGTTGGTGGTCAACATTCAGCCCTGAGGACATAAAGGTAGAGTCTGGCAAGTCGATAGAATTTGAGCTCACATGTTACTCAGACAATATTGAGAACTGGCACTCTCCATGCTACATCCTTCGTGGTGCAGATAAGACAGAGTACTGTGTGACACGTTCGGACAACTTCGGTTGGGGTGCTGGCTATGACGGCAATGATACAAAGGTTGTTGAGAGCGACTGGAACTGGGATGCATTCAAGCCTAGCATTAATGGTTCTCTCTACAAGGTTAAGATCACAAACAACGGTGACGGTACAGCAGACATTGAGGTAAAGGTTACATACGCTAATGGTGAGGAGCACTTCCAGAACTATAAGGGTCTAGCAGTTAACTCAGATGATCTATTCTTCTCGTTCGTAACAGAGGAGTCGTACCTTGTTGTAAAGTAATCGCGAATACTTACTAAAAACTGAATAAGAAATGAAATTTCAACATATTATAGCACTTAGCCTTTTGGTTACTGCACCTATGACAGCAGCTTTTGCTGCGGGGATGCATAACAATGAGGTTCTTACAGAAGTGCAAGCCGGTACAATTAAAGTATCAGGTAAGGTAGTTGACGACAAAGGAGAGACACTCCCAGGCGTTAATGTATCAGTAAAGGGTACTACAACAGGTACTATCACAGATTTTGACGGTAATTTTACCCTTAATGCTCCATCGGATGCTGTAATCGTATTCTCATTCGTAGGTTATACTACAGCAGAGATGCCAGTCAATGGTCAGTCGAACATCGGTAAAGTTATCCTTAAGGACGAGAGCGTAGAGATTAACGATATCGTAGTCGTAGGTTACGGTACACAGAAGAAGGTTGACCTTACGGGTTCTGTAGCTATTGTTGATGCCGACGAGATGAAGAAGGTATCGAACTCCAACATGTCGACAATGCTTCAAGGTAAGGTAGCTGGTGTAAATATTACTACCGACGGTCAGCCAGGTGCAGATCCTTCGGTACGTATCCGTGGTTTGGGCTCTTTCGGTTCTACAGCGCCATTGTATGTAATAGACGGTGTGCCAATGGGTACTACAATCCGTGACTTCTCGCCAAATGATATTGAGACTATTCAGGTGTTGAAGGATGCTTCGGCAGCAGCTATTTATGGTTCTCGTGCGGCTAACGGTGTGATTATCATTACTACAAAGCAAGGTAAGAAAGATCAGCCAATGCGTATTGACTACCGAGGCTATGTAGGTATGGATAATGTTAAGGATGGTGTATACGAGGTTATGAATGCCGAAGAGTATGCACAATATCTTGCACAGGCATGTAAGAACTCAGGTGATGCACTCCCTGCAGGTTACGACAAGTCGACACAAGAGTACAAGGAATACATCCAAGGTGTAGATACAGACTGGTTCAATGAGCTTTACAAGACAGGTGTTCGTCAGAATCACAACTTGAACCTTTCTGGTGGTGGTGCAAGCAATACATACAACCTCTCCCTCGACTACTTCGGTCAGGATGGTACAATTGTGGGTGCTGGTCCTAATTACGATCGTTTTACAGCACGCTTGAACAACTCGATGGACGTTAAGTTCCTCAATATCAAGACAAGCGTAGTATACTCACACAGCAAGCAGAACAATATGGCCTTCTCTAATGCCAATGAGTATGTAAACGGTCTCTCTAACGGTTCGGGTGGTCCAGTTATCCTTGCAGCGATGTTCATGCCACCATCAATAAAGGCAAAAGATCCATCTACATGGTGTCTTGACAAGTATTATCCATCGGCAGTCAACTATCAGTACGACTCATTCGGTTACGGTACATACTATACAGGTGCTCATGGTGATGTTCAGATGACAAACCCATTGCTCCTCAACGAGCTTCTTGAGCGTCGCACAGACGTTGACCGTGTTGCTTTGACAGGTACATTGAACTTCGATCTTTTCGACATGGCAGGTAAGAAGAATGATAACCATAAGCTCAACTACGTTCTCAACCTTGCTTGGAACAAGACAATCTGCAAGGATTTGAACTTTATCCCATCATTCTTCCAGTCGAATAAGGCAACTCTTGATAAGCAGTACGAGATCTTCACAGAGGGTTATCGTAACAATCAGGACTTCCTCGTAGAGAATACATTGACATACGACGGCAAGTTTGCCGATTTGCACCATGTAAACTTGGTAGTTGGACAGACATTCCAGAGAGAGCGTTATCATACACTCACAGGTACAGGCTATGAGATGTCGGAGCCATACTATCTACAGCTCAACAATGCTAAAGAGACCAACGCTGGTACATACGAGAGTGAGCACGTGATAGCATCATTCATCGGTCGTCTCAACTACGACTACGATGGTAAGTATCTTCTCTCGGGTGTTGTTCGTCGAGATGGTTCATCGCGACTCTCTTCTGACGACCGTTGGGATGTCTTCCCATCATTGTCACTCGGTTGGCGTATTGACCGCGAAGATTTCTTCCCATTCGATGACAGCATGGTAAATCTCTTCAAGATTCGTGGATCTTATGGTGTACTTGGTAACGAGAATATCGGTGAGTATCAGTACATGTCAACAATGGGTCGCGGTGACTACTCATATAGCTTCGGTGGTAACCTTGTGACAGGTTCTTCACTTACTGATTATGTAAATACAGCTATTAAGTGGGAGAAGAAGAAGTCGACAGACATCGGTCTTGACATTGCATTGTTCAGCAACCGTTTGGAGTTCAACTTCGATTGGTACAAGGCAGTATCTGAGGATTTGCTCTATGGTGTAGCCGTTCCAGCAGAGGCAGGTGTACGTAATGAACGTGTAACAATGAATGCTGCTACAATGGAGAACTCAGGTCTTGAGTTTGCAGCAACATACCGCAACAATGATCACCCAGTTAAGTTCGAGGTTTCAGCTAACCTCTCTACACTCAAGAACAAGGTAACATCACTTGGTGATGCACAGTCGCAGAATGATGGTTACTGTCGTACAGAGGTAGGCGATGAGGTAGGTCGTTTCTTCGGTCTCATTGCAGAAGGTGTAATCAAGAATGAGGATCAGCTCAACAATCGTGTAAACGATAAGGGCATGAAGGTATTCCAGCAGGGTGCTGAGCTAGGTGATATTGCATACAAGGATACAGATGGTGATGGTGACATCGATATGGACGACCGAGTATTCCTTGGCAGTGGTCTCCCTTCTGTAAACTATGGTCTCAATGCACGAGTAGAGTGGAATGGCATAGATCTCTCGGTATCTACATTCGGTGCTGCAGGTTTCAAGGCACTCGACCATATTGATATGTCGGTTCACCAGTTTGGTGGTCTTTCAAACCGTAGCAAGGATCTCCTCAACGCATGGACTCCAGAGAACAGCAACTCAAATACACCACGAGTTATGTACTCTACAACAGCGCCTATCACATCAAACACATTCAGTGACCGATTCCTCAAGAATGGCTCTTACCTTAAGATTGCAAATATTGAGCTCGGTTACAACTTCAAGAATGAGTGGTTCAGAGATATCATAAGCAATGTTCGCTTCTATGTATCGGCACAGAACCTCCATACCTTCTCTAAATACAAGGGTTATAATATCGACTTTGCAGGTGGTACATTTACTCCAGGATACAACTACTGTTCGTACCCTTCTCCACGTACCTTCATGGCTGGTCTTAACTTCTCATTCTAATGTTTAATATTAAATCGACAGATATGAAAAGAACCAATATAGCTCTGGCAGCATGTGCACTCATGCTTGGATTCACAGCTTGTGAGGATCAGCTCGACGTTAAGAATCCAAACTACCAGACAACAGCAGATTTCGGTGATAACGAGGCTGAGCTTCAAGAGGCGGTTATCGCATGTTACAACCGTATTCGTCTTGAGGGTACATTTGCCCGTGTAGGTTACACAATGGATGCAGTACGAGGCGATGAGGTTTGGAATGCATCGCAGGTATGGTACTTGCCATTCGACAACCTCAATGTAGGTGCAGGTGATGAGATAGGGCAGTGGATCTGGCGTGACTCATATCATGGTGTCAACCGTGCCAATTTCGTTCTCAAGTATGTTGAGTCGGCAAAGCTTTCAGACGAAGCATACAGACAGATTAAGGGTCAGGCACTCTTTATTAGAGCATTGATGAACTTCCACCTTTCGGCATATTTCCAGAATGTACCTCTCTACACAAGCTACGATGCTTATGCAACACTTGAGGGTACATACGCCAAGAATGCGTCACAGGATGAGGTATTCGACCTTATTGAGTCGGATCTTGCCGAGGCAATGGCTATCCTCCCATCACGCGACAAGGGTGGTGAGTGGGCACAAGGTCGTGCTACATGTGGTGCAGCAGCAGGTTTCTATGCACGAGCACTCATGTTCCGTCACAAGTTCAATGAGGCGTACGCAGTACTCAAAGATATCATAGCAGGCAAGTATGGTCACTATGAGTTGATGGCAGACTATGGCGACAACTGTCGTGAGGGTGCATCAGAGAACAATGCTGAGTCGCTCTTCGAGGTACAGTTCCTCGACTATGGCAAGCAGGGTACAGAGGCAGAGTGGACTCCTGTAAATATGACAAAGGATGCTACACAGGGACATGCAGTAGAGTCGAACTACGCATCGTATGTATTCAACTCATGGGCCGACCTTGCAGGTGCGGAGTGGTTGTACAATGAGTTCAAGCGTGAGCGTACGACAGACGACCGCCTTGATCCACGTCTCTACTGGACTCTTGTATCATACGAGAAGGAGTACGACAACTACACAGGAGTTAAGACAGCTGCATATCCAAATGGTGATCCACGTTGCAACACAGTATATCAGACAGATATCACAGAGACTCCAGCTGTTAATGCAGGTGCTCTCGGTTCAATTTCGATAGCCAAGAATACAAATGCACGTGCTAACCTCTACAATAAGATTGCTACAGGTCTTTCGTGTGGTGTTAACCTTCGCTTGATGCGTTATTCAGATGTACTTCTCCGTGCAGCTGAGTGTGAGAACGAGATCAATGGTCCTACGCAGACAGCTATTGACTATATCAACCAGGTTCGTCGTCGTGCTACACTTGCAGACCTTCAGTTGGCTGATTTCCCATCTGCAGATGCACTCTTCGAGCAGATTGCCAATGTAGAGCGTCCAAAAGAGTTCGGTTGTGAGTATGGTCGTGGTATCGATCTTATCCGTTGGGGCTTCTTCTATGATGCATCGCGTCGTCAGCAGCTTACAGAGCATACAACATACTCTTACAAGAACTCTGCAGAGGGCGAGACCATCACAAAGTGCTCTATGGACAACTATATACCAGGTCATGAGTACTTCCCAATCTATCAGAATACACTTGACCAGAATAAGAACCTTGTTGGTAACTCTGCTAACTCAGAGACTGAGAAGGATAATTCTGGCGACTTCCAGTCACATGGCTACAAGGTTCACCCTGTAGTGAAATAATACTTATAGATAAACATAAAGGCTTCCACACTCGTAACATCTGTGTGGAAGCTTTTATTATTCTAAAACTCGAATGCATAACAACGATCAACGATGAAAAAGACGTTACTATCTATATTTGTGCTAATGGCTGGCTGTGGTTTTGTGTCTTGTGACGATGATGAGCCCAGCGGTATAAAGACTGGAGGTGGCAACAAGATTGAGATCGATCCAGAAGATGAAGTTGATGAAGCATACGATTTCAAGATTCCTACATACCAAGACGATTACTCAGCTATAGCTGGTTGGGCGAACAAAGACAAATGGAATCTTGCCAATGTTCACGATCCATCGGTAGCATATTACGACGGGTACTACTATATGTACGGTACAGATGCCTCGTATGGTAATGAGCATGATAAGGCTACACGTGGCAAGCATTTTCAGGGTAAGAGGTCGAAAGACCTTGTTAACTGGGAGTGGGTGCCAGGTCCGCTCAACGATGCTCCATCATGGGTTGTAACCAAGCTCAATGAGATCAGAGAGACAATGAAGCTCGAGCCTATTGAGAAGCAGGATATATCATTTGGCTATTGGGCGCCTGTTGTCAGGAGAATTACAGTTGATGGACAGACCAAGTTGCGTATGTACTATTCAATAGTCATAGACAACTATATCAAGAGCGGTAAGCGAAATACTCCAGAGAACTACGATGGCAGTTGGACAGAACGTGCTTTCATCGGCGTATGTGAGTCCACAGACCCAGCAAACGGCAATTGGAAAGATCTAGGGTTTGTTACATGCTCTTCATCCGATAAGGGTATGGATTATTCTCGAGCATCGCAGAGTAATTGGGATGGCTATTTCTTTTACAATGCTATTGACCCTACATATATAGTTACTCCTGAGGGTGACCACTATCTTATTCATGGTTCATGGCATTCGGGTTTTGCTCTGCTTAAGATCGATCCATCGTCAGGAAAGCCAGACCATGAGTTAGGACTACCTTATGCCGACAGCACGTCGGATCTTATGGCTAGGTACGGTCAGCGTATTGGTACTCGTAATTCATCAAGTCGCTGGCAGGGTAGTGAGGCACCAGAGATTATATACAAAGATGGCTATTATTATCTCTTCATGGCTTACGACGGACTTGATGTGCCATACAATACGCGAGTAGTCAGGGCTACAAGCATCGAGGGTCCATATTATGATATTACAGGACGAAACTTTACAAACGGCCGTGGCGATTGTTATCCTATTGTATCTCACCCATACAAGTTCTCCAAAGGTTATGGTTGGGTAGGTATTTCGCACATGTGTGCTTTCCAGAATCGTTCCGGTGAGTGGTTCTATATGTCGCAAGGTCGTCTCCCTGTTAATGTAGGAGGAAATGCTTACTCCAACGCCATTATGATGGGTCATGTACGTCGTATAGTATGGTGTCCTGCATCTCCAGACGAGTTGGACAATCTATGGCCAATAGCTCTTCCTGAGCGTTATGCACACTGTACAGAAGAGAAAAAGATAACATCAGAAGAGCTGGTAGGTACATGGGAGCATATCAACCTCAAGTACGACTACGCCAAACAAGATGTATCCACTACATTGACATTGAAAGCCGATGGCACAATGGAAGGAGCCTTGAGTGGCAAGTGGAGTTATGATGCCGAGAAAAAGTATCTTACGCTTGGCAATGTGGTAGTTTGTGTGGAGCGAGAACTCGACTGGGAAGCATCTCCACGTAAGGTGACTATTGTCTATGCCGGTACAGAGAAGTCGCTCAACGCTACCTACTGGGGAAAGAAAGTCGACTAGAGTATAGATAATTATTCTTAATTTTACTGCCTCAAAGTGTGTAATAGCATTTTGAGGCTTTTTTTATGATTCGCATACTTGTATAATATGACTGATAGAAGAGTTATTGGTATCGGAGAGACTGTCTTCGATATTATATTCCGAAATAACAGACCTGTAGGGGGTGTGCCAGGTGGCAGTACATTCAACAGTATGATATCACTGGGTAGGTGTGGTGTCAGTGCAGCTTTCCTTTCTGAGACTGGAGCGGATAAGGTAGGAGGTATTGTTTGCGACTACCTTGAGTCGAATGGTGTATCCGCTGCAGACGTCGACCGACAAGGTAAGAGCCATATATCATTAGCTTTCCTGAATGAGCAGAATGATGCAGAGTATGTTTTCTATAAGGACCATCCTAATGATAAGGCGAATATTCACTTGCCTGAAATTCACAAGGATGATATTGTGCTCTTCGGTTCTTATTACGCAGTTAACCCTGTTATCCGAACAAAGGTAAAGTCGTTACTAGATTATGCAAAGGCTCAGGGAGCTATAATATATTACGACCTAAACTTCAGAGCGGCCCATAGTGCCGAGAAAGAGACATTGAAGCCTACTATTGAAGAGAATATGCGATATGCCGACATTGTAAGAGGCAGTAATGAAGACTTCGATGTAGTATATGGGTACAAAGACTTTGAGACAGTATATTCCAATATATTTGCCGGTAAGGGCAATGTACTGTACACTTGCGGCGCTCGTCCGACATTGATGAAAGCCAATGGAGGAATGTCGCTCAGCATGGATATTAAGCCTATCGAGGCTATAAGCACCATAGGCGCAGGAGATAACTTCAATGCTGGATTTATCTATTCGCTCATAAGAGACGGTATAACCAAGGAGCAACTTGAAAGTGGACTGTCGGAAAAACAATGGATGTCGATACTTGAGACAGCGCAGATGTTCTCGGCAGAATGTTGTCAGAGCCTCGACAATTCGGTAAGTGAATCATTTGCTGCAAGAATGCGAAAGTAAAATTAACTATCTTTGCCCATTATGGATAAGCATGGAAAGATACTTATAGTAGACGACAATGTAGACGTACTTCTCTCGCTCAACATGTTGTTGAAGCCACATGTGGAGAAGATACAAGTATTGTCGGACCCAGAGCGTATACCCGAGTTTATGGTCAATCTAGACCCCGATGTCATACTCCTTGATATGAATTTCAAGCGAGATGCCATAAGTGGCGAAGAGGGGTACGAATGGCTTCAGAAAATACAAGAGATTAAGTCTGATGCAGTAGTTTTGTTCATCACGGCGTATGTCGATACGGAGAAAGCTGTGAGGGCCATCAAGGCTGGTGCTGTAGATTTTCTCCCCAAACCATGGGACAATAACAAACTATTGGCTACGGTAGAAAGTGCCATTGAACTAAGTGATTCACGCAAGGAGTCGAAAGACGGCGATGATAAGGGGAGCCACAATGCTGGTATAAGCGAGCCTATAGGTTCATCGCAAATTTTTAAGATACTGCTCGACCAATGCAAGACTATTGCAAGAACAGATGCGTCGGTTCTTATCCTTGGTGAAAACGGTTCGGGTAAGGATGTCATAGCGCATTATATACATGACCGATCCAACAGGGCTGATAAGCCATTTGTAAGTATTGATCTTGGGTCATTGTCTGAGAATCTATTTGAAGACGAGCTCTTTGGACACGAGAAAGGCGCATTCACAGGTGCCAATGGACCGAAAGTCGGTCGTGTAGAGATGGCCAATGGAGGTACACTCTTCCTTGACGAGATAGGCAATCTTTCGGCAGCCATGCAGCAGAAACTCCTCACTATGATAGAGAAGCGACAGGTTACGCGTCTTGGTTCCACTAAGGCTATAGATGTCGATATACGACTCATCTGTGCCACCAATGCGCCAATATACAAGTGCGTATCGGACGGTACCTTCAGACAAGATTTGCTATACCGTATCAATACTATAGAGTTGCGTACCCCACCATTGAGGGCAAGAGACAACGATGTAGTAGAGTTATCGGAATTCTTTGTAAGTAAGTTTGCAAAGAAATACAATAAGAAAGAGCCCGAGCTTGGTGACGATGCCAAGGAGATGTTGTTGAAGCACGATTGGCCAGGAAACGTACGAGAGTTGCTTCACACGATAGAGCGAGCCATAGTTATGTGCACAGGCTCAAAGATAGGGGCAGACAATCTCATGTTGAATAATGACAATGCTGCTGAGGCTTCAGCAGAGACCAAGACTGAAGATATACCACTGAACTTGGAAGAACTTGAGAAGGTAGCCATTACCAAGGCGATAGAGAGAGCCAATGGCAATCTGACTCAGGCTGCTGAGATTCTTGGCATTACCAGGTATGCTCTTTACCGAAAACTAGAAAAGAGTAAGTTGTAGCAGGTATAATGTTTGGCTGGTTTAGAAATAGAAGTATCAAGAGGCTGAGGCTGATGTTGGCATCTATCAAGGCTCGTGACTTCTCTTTGCATTTCAATGAGCAGAATTTGAAAGGCGAAGAGTTGCAGTTGGCCTATGAGATCAACGATGCCATATCAGAGTTCAGGGATACATCCAAGCGTCTAGAGGCTCAATACGGCTATCTAGAGGCTATGCTCAACAAGACCAATACCTTTCTTCTCGTTGTGGACGATCAAGGCAATGTAGACTGGATGAATGAGTCGGCCATAAAGAACCTATGTGGGTTTAAGATAGAGAGGCTCAGTGGATTGTCGGTACTCAACGAGAGCCTTCCACATGAGTTGGAGAACTTTGTAGCAGGGCAGCAACGACTGCTCAATATTATGGTCAAAGGTACTATGGTAGAGTGGAGTGTAACGATGACCCGTTACAATCGCTATGGTACTGAGCGTAGACTCTTCAGTATTGAAGATGTTCAGATGGTCTTGAGGCAGAATGAGGTAGATGCTCAAAAGAAGCTTGTGAGGGTACTTACGCACGAGATTATGAACTCCCTTTCGCCTATTATTTCGCTCTCAGACACTCTCAACCAGACATTTCAGCAAGGCACTGCGGATAAAGACGATGTGCAGATGGCGCTTCAGGCCATATATAGGCGCAGTCAAGGGTTGCTCAACTTTGTTGAGTCGTTCCGTAAGGTATCACGTGTATCGACGCCAGTCAGGGAGTGGGTAGTGCTTGGCGATATTATCAACGAGCTACATCAACTCTATCCGAGCGATTATATTACATTTGTTGTAGAAGACAGCAACGAACGTATATATGTAGACCAAAGTCAGATAGAGCAAGTGCTTATAAATCTCATCAAGAATGCGGTAGAGGCGTGTGAGGAAACACCACGACCACAGATACGTCTATCAGCATATTCCGATCGTCCAAACAACCGTTTTTATATAGAGGTAGCCGACAATGGACCAGGCATGCCACCCGATGTAGCTGAGCAGATATTTGTCCCATTCTTTACTACAAAGAGTAGTGGTTCGGGTATAGGTCTCAGTATCTGTCGCCAAATTATCAGCATGCATGGAGGTAAGATTTCTGTTGAGTCGAATACCGACAGTGACAATCATGGTAGTATTTTCAAGATAGAGCTTGACAATAGGGAGTAGCTCCATCGTTGAGAAAATCAATAAGAAGAAATAGCAAAACGTCTGCAACTCGTGGTCGGAGTTGCAGACGTTTGTTTTTATTATCTATCGGTATAGCGCGTCGATATTAGAGAGCGATTGTCATACCGAGAGTATATAGACCCTCGATAGGATCGCTATAGAGGAACTCCTTCTTCTTGTTGTTGAACAAGTTGTGAGCGCTCAAGAAGAACTCTACTACAGAAGAAGGGTGGTAGCCAATCTTCATGTTGACTGTGAAGCGTTCGCAAAGTTTATCCTTGCCGAAAGAAGTAAGGTATTCGCGCTTGCCCATGAAGTTGGCGAAAGTTGCGATATTCAAACGATCGAGAGGCTTATAGATCAAACCTACCATACCATAGACGCTAGGGGTAGCCTTATGCTTATGACCATCCTCGAGAGCAGGCTGTACGAATTCGCTATTACCGAGGGTAGCGTTCATATCCTTATCCATACGGACGTTGTACTTCAAGCCGTAGTACATTGATGCTGGGTAATCGATTACAACGCCATTGATATCGGTATAAGGTATGCCCTTCTTAGCTGCTTCCATCATTCCTGCGATAGTCTCCTGCTGCTGTGCTGGAGTCATCTTGCTATAAGAAACAGCGATATAATTATCGGCGTGAGGGTTGTTGAGAATCTGTCCGAGCATAGCCATACCAGCCTCAGTATTGCCACCAGAAGCGATAACTGACTGACCGAAACTCATCATTACCTCCTGAATTGCTGCGCCCGAAGCGGCTCCAGCAGCTTGCAACTGCTGAGAGAAGGCTTCATTCTGGTGGTAAGCGAAATAATTGTCAATTATTGTTTTCTGTACGTTCAAGTTGACCTTAGATATCAATTTAGGAGATATGATCCAATCGACACCTACGCTGATACCCTTCTGCTTAACATCGTAAGGGAGGTTGCCGAACTTAATGTAAGCCTCCTTGTTCATGATATTATGAACATTAGCCATAGCCATAGCCTGTCCGAATGCGCCCTGAGAAGCAACCATCATAGCGGCAGCGAATGCTGCGTCACCAGCTGCGCCAGGTTCAAACTGTGTTCTATCGATTGATGCAGTAGCCTTCTTAACTGCTTCAGATGCTACATCGGCCAAGTGATAAATTGTTTCAGGAGCGAGCTTGTAGTTAGCATAGCTACTCATCAATGCTCCATAATCGCGGCTCCAAGACATGAATGCCTCAGCATCGATGATTACAGCATTAGAAGGTCTCCAACGGTAACCAATTTCGAGGTTATCCATGTTTGTCATATCATAATCGTCGTTGCCAACGAAGTGAGCTGTATTAGGCCAAAGCATGTTGGTGCGCTTTACAGTCAATGCTGATGAAGTATTAACCATTGTCATTGAACGGTTGGCGCGACCATAGCTCAAACGGATAAAATTATTATCGTTGAAGAGGTAGTTGGCTACGAACTGATAAGAAGGATTCCACTTGTCGGGGATGCTTGTCTTATCTGAACGCAAAGCAGCTATGAGGCGCAAGTCACCGAAGTGAGCATCGAAGCGGATTGAAGGAGCGAAAGTATTGATATCGGCGGTGCCATCAAAGAAACCGCCTAGTTGCTGTACGCCCTCCTGATATTGAGTAGCTACGCCCATGCCCTTGCCGTAGTCGAACGAAGGAGTGTAATCCTCGTACCTAATATACTGGTAAGATACACCTGGACGGATACCCAAGAAATCGCCGATTTTGAAATCGTACTCAGCCGAGATATCATAAGAGAAAGGCTTAACCTTGAAACCAGGAACACCCACAGCATAGTTGTTGGAACCCGTCATGAAGTCGGCATTTAAAGAGAGACCAAAGATATTAGCATTCAAGTTGCCGTAAGTACTCTTTGATACGCGGTTTTCGAACGACATATAGCTATCGCCCACCTGAGTAGACATTGCACTTGAGTTCTGGTAACCAAAAGAGAGGTCGAAGCGAACATTATTACTTGGAGTCAAAGTAATGTAACCATTGATACCAGTAGTCTGGCGAGCCACTGAAGGGTCGTTGTATTTGAACTTAAGGTTACGCTCAGGCATATTTGTCTCGAAAACATAATACTCGTTAGCACCAGTATTTACGTTAGGAGAAGTAATTACATGCATGAGGTTGGCTATTTTATCCAACGAGTAGAAACCACCAGCAGAAGCGTCGGTCAAAGCGCCCGACTGTACAAGTTCACCGAACTTATCTGCGGGTACGCCCTCATTGATGCCAGGTATATTGGCATTACGGTCGGCGAAGAAAAGACCATGCTGAGGCATGATGTAGAACTTATCTGTAGGACGGTCGCGACGTTGAGTATTAAATGTAAGACCCATTGCTATTTTGTCGGTAACAGCCTTACGCATAGCGAAGTCGACGATATAAGTATCTTTATTGCCCATTTGAGCGCTACCGCTGACAGCCTTTGACGAAGCGTTAGGTTTTTCTGTGATGATGTTGATTACACCTGTTACGGCGTTACCACCATAGAGGGCCGAGCTAGCACCACGTACCACCTCGATACGTTCAATATCCTCTATAGATATAGGAAGCATATCGAAGTTGATAGCACCCATTGCATAGTTGTGAGCGACGCGACCGTCGATCATCAACAAAGTATTGGCGTTCTCGGCATAAAGGAGAAGGTTGTTGTCTGGTATGTTGTTCAGACCACGAATCTGTACATCGTACATACCATTTGTCTTCTCTTGAACGATAACACCAGGGATGAAGCGGAATGCCTCCTCGATTGTTGTCAAGCCATAAGTACGCATCTCACCGCGTGTAAGAACGGATGAAGAAAGCGGACTGGTGAATGCATCCTCCTCCTCTTTGGAAGCCGACGATACATTCTTGTTCATGATCATGGCAAAAAGTTCATCTACGCTAGCAACGCCCAAAGTCTCCACTGCGGCCATCAGATCTTCGAGAGGTAGATCAGACAACTCTTCAATTGACATTGAGAGGATTTGTTCCTTTGTGAGATTAGATTGTGCATTTACCCAGCTAGAACACAGAGCCAATGATAGTAATAGTGCTGCGAATTTTCTTTTCATCTTAGTGTAAAATAAGTCTCTAAACACCCTATATTACGTCAATGTATTATGCAATGTTATACCAATAAGCAATGTTTATATCTAAAAAAGTTTAAAGACCCTGTTAACTCTATCATCATGAGTCCTTTTATAATAATAGGCTGTATACGGAGAGGGTATTTGTTGCTCGCAGTTTTTTTGTTTGTTGCATGAAAAATGATGTTTCAAGATCAAAAATCAATGAAAAATGGGGAGAATTGCGGAGATTTTACGAAAAACACTGAATTAACAGTGTAAAACGTGGCATAACGGGATTTAATTTATAACTTCGCACAATTTCGGTCAATAAAGATTTACCCATATAATTTATGAAAAATAAACTCAACAAAGTACTAGTCTTAGGCTCCGGTGCGCTGAAAATTGGTCAGGCAGGAGAGTTCGACTATTCTGGTTCTCAAGCGCTGAAGGCTTTGCGCGAAGAGGGTATCAGCAGCGTGTTGGTCAATCCTAACATCGCAACCATCCAGACGTCAGAGGGTATTGCAGACAAGGTTTACTTCTTGCCTATTACTCCTCACTTCATTACAGAAATCATCAAGAAGGAGCGTCCTGATGGCATCATGCTCGCTTGGGGTGGACAGACTGGCTTGAATGTTGGTACTGCACTCTACCAGAGCGGTACTCTTGCAGAGTATGGCGTTAAGGTTCTCGGTACCAGCGTAGAGGCTATCATGAATACAGAGGACCGTGACCTCTTCGTCAAGGAGCTTGATAAGGCAGAGCTTAAGACTCCAGTCAGCCAGGCATGTGAGAATATGACAGATGCTCTCGCAGCAGCTCACAAGATCGGATTCCCTATCATGATCCGTTCGGCTTATGCACTTGGTGGTCTTGGTTCGGGTATCTGTCCCGACGAGAAGACATTCAAAGAACTTGCCGAGAGTGCATTCACATTTGCTCCACAGGTACTTGTTGAGGAGTCACTTAAGGGTTGGAAAGAGATTGAGTTCGAGTGTATCCGAGATGCCAACGACCACTGCTTTACAGTTGCGTCAATGGAGAACTTCGACCCACTTGGTATCCACACAGGAGAGTCTATCGTAGTTGCACCTACATGCTCACTTACAGATGCACAGGTTAAGTTCCTTCAGGATATTACCATTAAGTGTGTACGTCACCTCAATATTGTAGGTGAGTGTAACATACAATTTGCATTCAACGCTGAGACAAACGACTACCGTATCATCGAGGTAAATGCACGTCTCTCGCGTTCATCTGCTCTTGCATCTAAGGCAACAGGTTATCCATTGGCTTTCGTAGCTGCTAAGATTGCCCTTGGCTACACACTCGACCAGATTGGCGAGATGGGTACACCAAACTCGGCATACGTAGCTCCTAGCCTCGACTATATGATATGTAAGATCCCTCGTTGGGACCTCACTAAGTTCTCTGGTGTAAGCCGTTTGATTGGCTCATCAATGAAGTCGGTAGGCGAGATCATGTCTATCGGTCGCTCATTCGAGGAGATGATTCAGAAGGGCTTGCGTATGATTGGTCAGGGTATGCACGGCTTCGTAGGCAACGACCATGTTAAGTTCGATAACCTCGATGAGGAACTTCAGAACCCAACTGACCTCCGTATCTTCGCTATTGCTCAGGCACTCGAAGAGGGCTACACACCAAAGCGTATTGAGGAGTTGACAAAGATCGACGTTTGGTTCCTCGACAGACTTAAGAATATCGTTGATATAGAGCACAAGCTTCAGTCGTACAACAAGCTTGAGGAGCTTCCAGATGCTCTATTGAAAGAGGCTAAGGTTGCCGGCTTCTCAGATTTCCAGATTGCTCGTTTCGTTCTCAAGAACGAGGAAGGCAACATGGAGAAGAAGAATCTCGATGTTAGAAAGTACCGTAAGGCTAAGGGTATTGTTCCTGCAGTAAAGCGCATCAATACAGTTGCCAGCGAGCATCCAGAGTTGACAAACTACCTCTACGTGACATACGCAGTAGAGGGACACGATATTGAGTATTACAAGAACGAGAAGTCGGTAGTCGTTCTCGGTTCAGGCGCATACCGTATCGGTTCATCAGTAGAGTTCGACTGGTGTTCGGTAAATGCTATCAACACAGCACGCAAGCTCGGTTACAAGTCGATCATGATCAACTACAACCCTGAGACAGTATCTACAGACTACGATATGTGCGACCGTCTCTACTTCGACGAGCTCTCACTTGAGCGTGTACTCGACGTTATCGACCTTGAGGCTCCTAAGGGTGTGATTGTATCGGTAGGTGGTCAGATCCCAAACAACCTTGCTATGAAGCTCCATCGTCGTGGTGTACCTGTACTTGGTACAAGCCCACTCGACATCGACCGTGCAGAGAACCGCGACAAGTTCTCGGCTATGCTCGATAAGCTTGGTATCGATCAGCCAGCATGGCGTGCGTTGACATCAATGGACGACATCAAGGCATTTGTCGATCAGGTAGGCTTCCCTGTATTGGTTCGTCCATCATACGTACTCTCTGGTGCTGCGATGAACGTATGTTACGACAACGATCAGCTCGAGCGCTTCCTCAAGATGGCTACAGAGGTATCTAAGGAGTTCCCAGTTGTAGTTTCTCAGTTCATGACAGATACTAAGGAGATAGAGTTCGACGCTGTTGCCGACAAGGGCGAGGTTGTTGAGTATGCTATCTCTGAGCACGTAGAGTTTGCAGGTGTTCACTCGGGTGATGCTACAATGCTCTTCCCAGCACAGAACATTTACTTCGCTACGGTACGCAAGATCAAGAATATTGCACGACAGATTGCCAAGGAGCTCAATATCTCGGGTCCTTTCAATATCCAGTTCCTTGCTAAGAACAATATGGTAAAGGTAATCGAGTGTAACCTCCGTGCATCGCGTTCGTTCCCATTCGTATCCAAGATACTTAAGCACAACTTCATCGAGACAGCTACAAAGATTATGCTCGACGCACCTTACACTCGTCCAGAGAAGGGTGAGTTTGATATCGATCATGTAGGTGTCAAGGCATCGCAGTTCTCATTTGCACGTTTGCAGAATGCCGACCCAGTTCTCGGCGTAGATATGTCGTCTACAGGCGAGGTTGGTTGCTTGGGTGATGATGTCAATGAGGCTCTCCTCAACGCGCTTATCGCTACAGGTTACTCGCTCCCTAAGAAGTCTATCCTTCTCTCTTCAGGCGCGCCTAAGGGCAAGGTCGACCTCCTTGAGCCAGCACAGGCACTCGTTGCCAACGGCTATGAGATCTACGCTACAGCAGGTACAGCTAAGTTCTTGAACGAGAATGGCGTTAAGGCTACTACAGTTAGTTGGCCAGACGAGAATGGCGAGAACAACGTGATGGATATGATTGCCAACCATAAGTTCGACCTCATTGTCAATGTTCCTAAGAACCAGACAAAGAGAGAACTTACAAACGGCTACAAGATCCGTCGTGGCGCTATCGACCACAACATTCCATTGATGACCAATGTACGTCTTGCTAAGGCATTCATCAACGCCTTTACTTCGGTTAAGCTCGAGGATATCAAGATCAAGAGCTGGCAAGAGTACAAGTTGTAATCTGATTTTTACAATTCGCTATATAGGCACTGGCTTTGGCTGGTGCCTATTTTCTTTTTATTTACTACCTTTGTGCCGTAATTTTGTACGGGATATGGAAACCAAACATTTATACATAGAGACATACGGTTGCCAGATGAATGTGGCCGACACTGAAGTTGTAGCTGCAGTAATGCAGACCGTAGGTTATGAGATGACAGAAGATGCCAAGAAGGCCGACGCCATATTGCTCAATACATGCAGTATACGCGACAATGCAGAGCAGCGAGTACTCGGTCGCCTCAGAGAGCTCTCGGCGCTTCGTGCAGACAATCCTAAGCTCGTTTTAGGAGTCATAGGATGTATGGCTGAGCGCACACAGCAGACACTCTTTGAGAATGGGGTCAATCTTGTGGCTGGTCCTGACAGTTATATGGATATGCCCAACCTCATTATGGCTGCAGAGGCAGGAGAGAAGGCTATCAATGTGCAACTGTCGACAACCGAGACATACAAGAGTGTACTTCCACGACGTATATCAGCAGGCAGCATATCGGCATTCGTAAGCATTATGCGCGGATGCAACAACTTCTGCTCATACTGTATTGTACCTTATACCCGAGGTCGTGAGAGAAGTCGCGAGCCAGAGAGCATACTCAACGAGATACGCGATCTTCAGGAACGAGGCTACAAGGAGGTTACCCTTCTCGGTCAGAATGTCAACTCGTACAACTATACCAATGAGAGCGACTCGAGCAAGAATCTCCATTTCCCTGGCTTGCTTGCGTTAGTAGCAGAGACATTCCCGGATATGCGTATACGTTTCACCACATCGCATCCTAAGGATATGACCGACGAGACACTCCAGGTTATAGCAGCGCACAAGAATCTTTGCCGTCATATACACCTGCCATTGCAGTCGGGATCCGACCGTATATTGCAGTTGATGAACCGTAAGTATACCTCGGAGTGGTACAAGGACAGAGTGAACGCTATACGTCGCATTTTGCCAGATTGCGGTATTACTACCGATGTCTTCTGTGGATTCCATTCAGAGACTGAAGAGGACCATCAGATGACGCTCGACCTCATGAAGTGGGCTGGTTACGACTCGGCATTTATGTTCCAATACTCAGAGCGTCCTGGCACATTTGCTGCCAAGAATCTGCCAGACAATGTCTCTCCCGAGATTAAGGGCCGACGACTCAAGGAACTCATTGATCTTCAGAATGTTCTCTCGCTCGAGAGCAACAAGAAAGATATAGGTAAGGAGTTTGAGGTACTTGTAGAGGGCTTCTCTAAGCGTTCCAAGGACGACCTTATGGGACGTACATCGCAGAACAAGGCTGTAGTATTCCCTGCCGAGGGCCATAAGAAGGGCGACCTGGTACGAGTACGCGTCTACGATGCTACGCAAGCTACGCTTCTTGCCAAGAAGATTGCCGATTAATGAAGATAAGAATAATCATAACGACCCTGCTTTGCGCCTTGATGCTTATTGAGGCTCAAGGCAGGGATGTTTATTCCTCTCCGGCCGATAGTACTCATAATGCGTTGGAAAGAGTCATAGGATTGGCAGAGAAGGTTCTGGATCTTGTGACATACAATCCCGATTCTTCGCGCTATTCATTTGCTCTCTATCCGGCGGCTTCGTATGGACACCGCACAGGGCTCGAGGTAGGCCTTATGCCTATCATGCAGGTAAAGTCTCTCACCCACAGGCAATCGTCCATCGTCATGGGGCTCCTTGTCTCCACCAAGAAGATGTGGGAGGTGCAACTTGACATGGATCTCTATCCTACAGACAATATATCACTTGCCGGCAAGGTAGAGTGGATGCGCTTGCCCGATGAGTTTTATCTCTTCGGCAATAAGAAGAAAAAGGTAGAGGCAGAGATGCTCACCCGCACCTTGTCGGCCAATCCAGCCATGCTTGTCAGACTAGGGGAGTCGAACTGGGAGGTTGGTCCCACATTGCGCTATTACTATGCCAGTTACACCGATATAGAGGCTCGCGACGAGATGCTTCAGACGTACATAGAGAAGATACTCCATGACAGCAGTTGCACCTCATTCGGCATTGGCCTCAGGTTGCGACGCGATACGCGAGACAATAACGATTGGCCTAGGTCGGGATCGCTGTTCGACTACGAGATAGATGGGTGGAACAACTCCAACTATAGTGGTTGGGGCGACTTTGTGACTATGACGGCCGACTACAGGAAGTATATCTCCATAAAGAAGAGTGTACTGGCTGCGCAGGCATATCTATCCACTGCCTCGGGCGATACGCCTATTCACCTTCTACCCACCTTTGGCGGTACGCGTCTCGACAGGGCTGTAGGGCACAACCTCAAGTACCTAGGCGATATTGCGTGGTTCACTCAGGTAGAGTGGCGTATGCCGTTGTTCTGGCGTCTGGGCGCTACTGTTTTTACCGGTGTTGGTAAGGCTACCGACAAGGCTAAGGATGTGTTGCAAGATGCGCATGGGGTAGTAGGAGCAGGGTTGCGCTTCAAGGTATTCCCTAAATCGGGTATGAATATCCGTCTGGATTATGGTAGGGGTACGCATGGCGACCATGGTTTTTACCTCAATGTCAAGGAGGGCTTTTAAAAGAGCTTGATTATTCACTGTGCGAAAACGCACGCTTAGGGTGTGCGAAAACGCACATGTGTGCGATAATGCACATGTCGAAGCATTCTGGTTTTTGTGTTAAGTATCACAGTATCAGTTGGTTGTGTGTTTGGCATATTTTTTGACGTAGGGTTAGTGAACGAAAAATAATGAATATATGTTTGCACATTATCTGAAAATCTCTTTTCGCAATCTTTGGAAGCATCGTCTCCAGACAATAATAAGTATTGTCGGTCTCTCTGTTGGCATGGCATGTTTTGCTATTTCAGCAATGTGGTTGCAATATATTGAGTCGTTTGAGGATTTTGTCAAGGATAGAGACAGGCTCTACGTATTATCTCCTGGTCCGGATGGGTTTGAGGCCGACTCAAAGAACTATCTATCACAGTCATTCATAGCCGAGAATCTCCAGAAGATGTGCTCTGAGATAGAAGATGTATACTCGTACAATATATCAGGCTACGAAATGTACGACGAGGAAGGGAACGTCTTCTATTTTACGTCCATAGCTCTTGATGATTGCAGCAAGATATGTGGGGTATTGGATATCGACATGAAATATGGTTGTCTGCCCAAGAACAACAGCTCCGAGATAGCAGTCAGCACTGTTGTAGCCAAGTTATTGTTCGATACAGAAGATGTTGTAGGTCGTGCTGTTACTTCGGGTTCCAGAGCGTACGGTATCAAGAACGAACTCACTATAGTTGGTGTTTTTGAGCCTCTGCCCGACAATACCACTCTTTTCTCGGGCGTTTCCATCATATCAATATCAGACCACGGCACAAATCTTATGGACTGCTACAATCTGATTAAAGTATACGAAGGCACTGATATCGACGCCTTATCGGACAAGATACGACACGCTGATATTTCAAGTAAGGTCACATACTATCAGGGAATAACAGAGGATATTCGTCCCGACATGTCGTTGTATTCGCTTCTGCCGCTCACTAAGTTGCGTAGTGATTTTCCATCGGCCTTTCGCGGTGTAAACGGTCGCAATGTACGCATTATAGTGGCTATATCGCTCATTACCATCATCAGTGTTCTTTGTCACTATTTTATTACCATGATAACGCTTATCCGTATCCGTTGTCGTGCATTGGCGCTCCGTCGTATGTTGGGTTCGTCGATTATTGGTATAGTAGGCATGAACGTTATAGAGACGTTGATACTGTTCATTGCGTCATCTGTATTAGGTGCAGTAGCCATATACTTTATTTTCCCAGTCTTCCTTGTCTACTCGCAGTTGTACACTATTACCTATGAGTATCTCATTATTGCAACTGCCAAATTCTGGTCGTTAGTCTTTGCAGCAGGCATAGTACTGACTATTGTTGCCACTCTCATTTCGTTGCGTCGGACGCAGCATACCATACTTCACGGACATCAGTCGCACAAGACATCTTCAAAGCTCGATACGGTGGCCAATATGATACAACAGACGGTAAGTCTGTCTATATTGTTCTGTATCGGAACTATAATGATGCAGATAACGTTCTTGAAAGAATCGGCCGATTTAGGGTTTGATCACAAGAACAGGTTGTCCATAGCCAAATGTCCTGGTGCCGTGAAAGAGTATCTTCTCTCATTGTCAGAGATTGTAGATTCGTATGAATCAACAGACCCCCTCTTCCCAAGGTCGAGTTACTCGCCCTACAAAGTATTTCCATTCAAAGATACAAACGAATATTTCGACGCCATAGGTCTATGTATTAGAAAGTCCGCTGTCGATTTCTGGGGAATGACGCTTCTTGAAGGTCGTCTACCTGAAGAGCAGAGGGAGCTATTGATCAATGAGACGTTAGCCATGCGGTTGCCCGATAGCATTATTGGTAGTACCATACGAATTGCGGCAGCGGCCAATCCATCATTCCCATTCACCATAGTGGGCATTGTGAAGGATACCTACGATACATCTGTATTGACACAGCCAAAGCCTACCACGTACGAATTTGATGAGTTGTATACTGATCCGTGGAATCCATGCCTCTCGCTGTCAGTCAAAGCCAAGACTGCCGAAGATATGATTTTTCTGTATCGTAAGGTATGGGAATATTCCGATTCGCTATACAGGGCAGGGACCACAACTACGTTGCCACGTTCGATATCAAGCATGGATCTGCATTTTGAGTCGATCATGAGGAACGAGAATCTACTTTTCAGTGTCCTTATGCTTATAGCTGTGTGTACGCTCATGACCACGCTCTTTGGAGTCTTTTCGCTTCTTTCGCTCTCACTTGAGCAAAGAAAGAAAGAGATAGCGCTGCGCAAGATACATGGGGCCACGGTTCGTCAGGTAATGGCAGTGTTTGTGCGTTCCAATATTCTGACGCTACTCATCTCATCGGCCATAGCGTTTCCTATAGCATATATTCTTATGCAAGAATGGCTTTCGGTTTATGTGCGTCAGATACCGTTTCCATGGTACTTAGGTATCATAATTTTTGCAGCGATGGCTATATTGATATTCCTCACTACCATTTGGCGAATCATGGGAGCAGTGAAGGAGAACCCGGTAGAGGTTATAAAGAACGAGTAACGATAAAAATAGCCAGGCGTCGAACCTGGCTTTTGTTTTAATATCTTAGGTGGCTTATTTCAGTCGTTCGTAGAGCATATCCTCCATATCGCGATCGAAGTTGTATTTCATTTCGCAAGTGTTGTCGAGGATCAGTGTAGCTCCATTCTCCTTGGCATAAGGGTCCCAAGCAGGTACGTCGTTAGCCACAGGCTTACCGTTTTTGGCGAAGCTGAACCATAGGTCGCTCATTCTGTCGGCTATAGAAGCAGCCTTTGGGTCGCCCTCCTTCACCTGATAACGCTCGTCGTAAGGATTATTGAAGCACAAAGGTATATCGAGAGAATGGTAGCAACCGCTGCCGCCCTCGTCGAAATCCGACACCCAAGTGAGCAGATATACATATACAGGCGCTGTATTGACGGCCGATACTGCGTCGGCGGTAGCCAATGTGAGGGTACGTATATTGCTGTCTATGCCCAGTATATCGGCCAGAGAGCCGTCGGGGAATGCCTTAAGGAAAGCCTCTTCGAACTTCTTTGCGTCGTCGCCATAGCGCTTAGCCATTATTTCGTCAAACTTAGCGCGGTCGAGCGTTGTATCGTTGTAGAATTTACGTTCCAGCTCATTGAAAGTAGTACCTATCATGATAGGTATGTCAGTTGCGAGTTCCGACAAGCCAGGAGTATAAGGTTGCGACAGCAGTGTTTTGCCATCGGCGGTAGGGCAGAATCCCCACATCTTGATGCTGCCAGGGGTACGGGCTCCCAGTATCTCGGCCTGACACATATCGCTCACCTTCATTAGGGAGTCGCAGTCCATGGTCTGTATCTGGTCGAGGTTCTCGGCAGTCAGGCCCAATGCCTCCACTACGCGGTTGCCCAGTTTCTTCGATATATTACTGTCTGTGATATTTATCTTAGCGCCACTTTGTATTACAGCGCGTTGGAACAATCCCTTAGCCTCTGGCATACAAAGGAGTGTGCCTACCTTTCCGCCGCCGCCCGACTCGCCGAAGATGGTTATATTATCGGGGTCGCCGCCAAATACTTCGGCATTCTCCTTAGCCCATTTAAGGGCGCTTATGATATCGCGCATACCTACGTTGACTGTCTGTTCCCACTTACCGCCGAAATCCGATAAGTCGAGGAATCCCATCACGCCAAGGCGGTGATTGATGGTAATGGTCACAGCGCCCTTGCGAGCCAAAGCTGCGCCATCTGTTGGGTCGGCGTTACCCGAGCCTACTGAGAAGCCGCCACCATGAATCCACATCATGATAGGGCGTTTGCCGCCATCGTTGAGACCCGATGTCCATACATTTGCGAGGTAGTCACCCTTGCCCTCTACCGAATTGGGGTTGTTTTGTTTAGCCCATGGGCCGTACTCTTTGCACACCAGGGTATCGGACCAAGAGTCGCAAGGACGTGAAGGCATGAAGCGTTCGCCCTGTGCGTAAGGTACACCCTTGAAAGAGAATATACCGTTATCTTTTGTACCCTCGATGATACCGGAAGAGATTTTTGCGATTGGTTCATTTGTAACCTTCTGTGAACATCCCGACAATAGCACGAGAGCTGCTATGGCTACGGATGTCAGTAATTGTGTTCTGCTCATTTTTGATTTTGATTTATAGCGCAAAGGTAATTATTGTTTTTGGATTTTGTGCGAGGCGTTTGGCCGCAATATCGTACAAAAAGAATGGACGTCTCTGCTGTGGAGGCGTCCATTCCCGTATCATTTGTTACCGTAGAGACGCGATGAATCGACGTCTCTACGGGGTGTATTACAATTCGCGACCTGTGAGATCATATTTCTTGTCATCGCGGATGATGACTACGCGGCCGTTCTCGAGGGTCTTGATTGTCTTGCCAGACTTGTCGGCGTTGATAGCGTCGACGGCTGTAGGTGTAGTGGATGTGTAGTCGCACTCGAACGTGAGTGTGACGTCGAAGGGTGAGGTTTCGGAAGGGGCCACAGCGCTCTTGGTATCGTAGATGTATTTTATCTCTGTGGAGCCATTATCTGGGATGAACATACCGTTGGCTATGGTACCGCCTGAGACGATGGATACGCGCGACATATCGAGGCCGTCGATGGTAAAGCCAGCGGCGCTGACTGTGCCGAGGTCGACTGATTGGTTGTCGCAAATCAAATACCAAAGTTTGGTATGTTGGCTCAGGTCGAGTGATGTCAGATGATTGTGGCTGCAATCTAGTATTTCTATCATCGTATTATTGCTCAGGTCGAGCGATGTCAGATGATTGCGGTCGCAATCTAGCCGATTTATCATCGTATTATTGCTCAGGTTGAGTGATGTCAGTTGATTGGCGGTGATGATAAAATTTTCCAGATTAACATTGCTGGAAAGATCAACCTCTTGCAGATTGTTGATCATGCAGGTTAACTCCTTGAGAGGAGTAATGAGTCCTATGCCTTTGAGAGATGAGATACCCTGCCATGATAAATCTATTTTTGATAATCCCTCATTACCATCGTTAAACTCATCTTCGTCGATGACCTCGTTATGGTTCCGGTCAGCATTGTTTTTGAGCCACGTAATGAGAGCATCCTCATCGAAGTTTGTCTTGTCTAGGGCTATCGGTTCGAAGTCCTGTGCGTAAGCTGCTATGGAGCAAAATGAGCAGAGCAGCATGATAAATTGTTTCATATATATTCTACTTTATTGTTATTTCATAATAGTGTGGGCAAAGATAATGTTTTCGTTTTGATAATTGTTTTTTTCGCTGACTTTGGTGGGGTTTGAGACGTAGCGCGCTACGTCTCTACATTGCGGTGGGGGTTGCCTAGGGAAAAGCCTTGGGGGTATATCTGTATGAATTGTTGGTTTCACTTGTGTGACTTGTTTATCAACGTTGACGATGCAAATATAGTACGACTCAAAACGGTGCTTTCCCGTTATTTCCCACATCTTCCCGTTATTTCCCATATCTTCCCGTTAGCGCACGATATTGCCCAATATTGCCCAATACGTGTTGTATAGAGATATGTGGAAGGATCCTGGTGTGGGGTATTTAAGCGGGGTGGCCAGTGTTATGATTTTTTTAATATGGCTGGATAGTCTCTGTCTATATAGTGTCTATATAGAGCGTATATAGAAGTATCAGAGAAGGGAGGGGAAATGATTTGTTAGATTTTATAAGCAAAAGAGAGTGTGACGAGACGAGCATACTGGTAAATTCGGATTTAGTCATTGCTTTAGAGATGTAGATAGGATTTTGGGTAGGAAAGTGAAGCTCGTTCATTTCTATTGCAGTTATTTTGTTTTTGTATGTGGTTATAAATGAGTTTGTTATGAGAAAGTGAAAAACTGAAGTGAAATTGTACCATTCTTTTCTTTCCACGCGTAAAGTAGTAAGATTTTTTGATATACACAATAGTATACTTCATTTTTTCAAAAAAAATAGCGAGTCAATATAACATTGACTCGCTTAGGGAGGTCTGGAGGTCTGCTCTGCGAGCTATGTGCACGATAGTGCCCAGACCCACTCGGTTTTTTGGGGCACGCTGATTTTTTGGGGATTTTTGCTTGGTGGGATTTTTGGTTTTTGGCACGCAGATTTCGCAGATTCTGGGGATTTTTGGTTTGGGGCGAGCAGATTTTTGGGAATTGTTTGGTGGGGTAGGTAAGGGTTTGGTGTAGGCTGTCGATACTTTTGTGCCAAAACTTAAACCTAATGTGAGCCGTCTTTGTTGATGGTATTTTAACTGAAGCAAGTGCTTGTCGAGAGTGAGTGATTAGAATTTATGCCGATGGTTGCCGCGGTAAGATTTCAGGTGGACCTTGCTTTTGATGATGGATAATGTTCTGCGACCTTTGCCGGCGATGGTAATTGGATGTCGCCAGAAGACATAAAGAAGTTGCAGCGTCATTACCACCCATAGCAGTGGCTCGCATATAATAATACCCCAAATACCCATATAAGGTACTATGACATAGGTGAACACTATTTTGCCGATCAGCTCAATGAAGCTAGATACAAGAGGCAGCATTTTTTCGCCTAGCCCCTGCAATGAATGGCGGGAGACAAATAGGATGCCGAGCACTCCGTAGAATGGTTGTATGAACGTTACATACGTACTGCCATAGTCCAGAACCTCTTCCTCGGAAGAGCCACTCATGATGGATATGAGATAACGCGAGATGAATGGGATGATAAGTGTGCACGTGATGCCCCAAGCGACGCACAGGTAATTGGCTACTGTGACTCCTCGACGTATGCGACTGTATTTGTGGGCTCCCAGGTTCTGAGAGACAAATGTTGCACAGGCTGTTCCCAATGCCAGGAGTGGGATGACGGAAAGACCGAACACTTTGCGGGCTGATATATGGCCAGCTATGACTAATGTGCCGAAAGAGTTGATGGACGACTGCAAGATGACAGAGCCAGAGCTGACCAGTGCGCTCATGAGAGCCATGGACAAGCCCTGTTGCATGAGTTCGACATATATAGCTCTGTCGAGGCAGAAGTGACGTCGCTGAGGAAGGAGGATAGGTGTCTTGCGGAAGATATAGACAGCGCAAAGCAAAGCGCTCACACCCTGAGCCACAACGGTTGCAATGGCCGTTCCCTGGACTCCCATCCCAAACTCACGAATGAGAACTACATCGAGTAGTACATTGAGACCAGAAGATACGATGAGAAAAACCAACGCCATGAAAGAGTTGCCTATGGCTCTCAATAGGCCTGACAATAGATTATAGGCGAACAGAACGCAGCAAAAAGCGGCTACCAATCCGATATAACCATGGGCTTCGTCCAGTATCTCTTCGGGGGTATCGAGGAGAGTAAGCAGATCGCGCAAAAAGAATAGACCCAGAAGCGTTATCAGTACTGAGACGGCCAACGAGACGACTATTGATGCTGCCACTGATTTTTTCAGTGTCTCATCATCCTGAGCGCCATAGGCACGAGCTACAACGATGCTGAGGCCGTTGCCAAATCCCAATCCGAACCCTACCATGAGTTCGAATATTGCTGCACATGCGCCGATAGCCGCCAAAGAGTTCTCGCCCAGATAGTGACCTACGATGCTGGCATCTACAGCATTGTAAAGCTGTTGGAACAGGCACGACACTATGATAGGCGCAGAGAAGGCTATCATAGCCTTGACGATGTTGCCATTGGTCAATTCGGGATGAAGGAGACTATGTGCTGATGGACGCATGAAGTGCTCTTATTTTTTTTCTGCCACAAAGGTATTCATGATACTCAAGCTACGTTGTAGTTTAATAATATTTAACCAGACTCTTTTTGTGTGTGTGCGAAATCGCACGTTCGAGGTGTGCGAAATCGCACATGTGTGCGAAAATGCACAGTAGAGGTGGAGCGGTTGTATTGCTATAAGTGCCAGTGTATGAGGTAGTTGTATTTTTGGCATACTATTTGACATACCTTTTGATGTCAAAATGATGTTAAACGATATGATAGCAAATGCATACAGATATATAGTAGCTCTGTTGATTGGGTTGTTTGTCGTGAACAATGCCAATGCTGAGATGGATATGGATACTCTGCGCCTAACGTTGCAAGATGCCATACTGATGGCGCAGCAGAATTCGCCATCGGCACAGAGCGCACGTCATCAGTATCTGGCGGCATACTGGAACTATCGTTCGTTCAAGGCCAATTATCTGCCTTCGGTAAGTATGTCGACATCGCCACGACTAAACAGGGCGATAAATAGTGTGACACAAGGTGACGGTACAAATGTATTTGTGAAGCAGAATCAGCTGTTGACTGATGTATCGTTGAGAGTAAATCAGAATATAGCGTTGACAGGCGGCTCGCTCTTTGTGGAGACATCCGTTACGAGGATGGATGAGCTGGAACGCAACACTAAGTCGTTCAATGCCATGCCAGTGCAGATAGGTTATCAGCAGAGTCTATTCGGGTACAACGACCTGAAGTGGTCGAAGAAGATAGAGCCATTGGCCTATCAGCAAGCCAAGAAGGAGTATGCCGAGGCACTAGAGCTAGTGTCGGCACAGGCTTGTGATGTGTTTTTTGACTGGATATCGGCGCAAAGCAACCTGGAGACGGCGCGACTCAACTATGCGGCAGCAGACACGCTATACCGTATGGCCCAGGGACGTTATGATATAGGCAGCATAAATGAGAGCGACATGCTGCAACATGAAATAAACAAGCTGAATGAAGAGACCAACTGTATGGATGCTGAGGTGTCGTTACAGAGTGCTACACAGACGCTATGTTACTATCTGGGAATACCAGAAAATAAAAATATTGTGTTGATTCTTCCAGAGGATGTTCCTGACCTTCAAGTTCCACTGGACAAGGCTATGATTCTGGCAATGGAGAATTCTCCTGAGCCAGACTCATACACCTTGGCGAAGATACAAAGCGAGAGCAACCTGGCCTACGCTAAGTCGGCTGCCGGTATAAGAGCTGATTTGTATGCGAGATTTGGATTGTCGCAGACGGCGGGCACGCTAAAGCAAAGCTACCAAGATATGGACCAGCAAGAGTATGTGAGTCTGACAGTATCGATACCCTTGCTGGACTGGGGTAGAGGAAGAGGCTCGGTGAAGGTGGCACGATCGAGACGCGACTTTGCCGAGACGCAAGCTAAGCGCAGTATGCAGGATTTTAGGCAGAGGGTACAGCGACTGGTGATGCAGTATAATATGCAAGGTAGGAAGGTGTCGATAGCGCAGCGCACTACAATGCAGGCTAATCAGCGTTACAATGTGGCTAAGCACCTGTACATAGTGGGGCGTAACACGATACTGGACCTGAATGCGTCGGTAACCGCCAAGGACCAGGCAAAGCGCAACTACATATACTCGATGAAGACCTACTGGAGTCTGTACTACACGCTACGCAGTCTGACGGGGTATGACTTCCAATATGAGATGCCGTTGGCGGATCTGCTGCCAACAGAATAAAAAAGACGAATACGAAAAAAAGCAAGATATATGGACATAAAGATAGAGAAAAGACCCTGGTACATAAGATATAAGTACACCATACTGATGGGTGTAGCGCTATTGGCCCTTGTGGTATATGCCGTAATACTCTCGCTGGGACCACGCACTATAAAGGTAAATGGGACAGAGGCGCGAGTAGCCGAGGTGAGCAAGACATACTTTATGGAATATGTGGATGCCGAAGGTGTGGTGAAGCCAATATCGACCATAAGAGTAAATGCACTCGAGAGCGGTACGCTGTCCAAGATAGTGGCAGAAGACGGTGCTATGCTGCGCAAGGGAGACTCGATACTCTTTCTGGAGAATGTGGAGCTGATGCGTACGATAGATGACGAGAGAGACGAATGGCAGAAGCAATACAACTTGCTGCAAGAACAAAAGTTGTCGCTGGAGCAAAAGGTGATATCGCTAAGGCAACAGACGCTGGATGCACAATATGAGCTATCGAGACTGGACAAAGACCTGACAATAAACAAAGAAGAGTTCAGGATGGGCATAGTGACTAAGGCTCAGCTGGAGATGAAAGAGGCAGAGTATACCTACAGGCACCAGAAGGCACAACTACAGCTACAGAGTCTGCGACACGACTCGACAGCCACAGTAATACGTCAGAAGCTACTAGAGGCCGATTTCCAGCGAGTAGACAAGCGATATGAGAGGAGCAGAGAGAGGATGGAAAACATGGTAGTGAGGGCTACGACAGACGGACAATTTAGCTTTGCGGGAGCTACACTGGGTCAGCGTATAATGGCAGGAGAAGCCATAGGCGAGATAAAGGTGATGACGCAGTACAAGATGAGCATACAACTCAATGAGTACTACATAGACAGAATATCGCTAGGACTACCAGCTAGCATAACCTACCAAGAGCAGAAATTCGAACTTAAGGTGAGCAGGGTAGTGCCAGAGGTGAAGAATCATGCCTTTGAGGTGGAGCTAGTCTTTGTGGGTGAGATGCCAAGCAACGTGCGACTAGGCAAGAGCTACAGAGTACAAGTAGAGCTAGGTCAGCAAGAGACAGCCATAGTGATGCCAAGAGGCGACTTCTACTCTACGACTGGTGGTAAGTGGATATTTAAGCTTACATCGGATGGCAAGAGGGCTGTGAAGGTGCCGGTGACTATAGGACGTCAGAATCCTAAGCAGTATGAGATACTCGACGGTCTAGAGCCAGGAGACAAGGTGGTACTAAACGGGTACTCGAATTATGGAGATATAGAAGAACTAAGCATACAATAACAAACGAAAAAAATAAAATATACAGATATGATACAGTTATCACAGATTCAGAAGATCTTCCGTATGGAAGAGGTAGAGACATGGGCAGTCAACAATGTTGACCTTAACATCAAAGAAGGCGAGTTCGTCGCTATCATGGGACCATCAGGTTGCGGTAAGTCGACCTTGCTCAACATACTTGGTCTGCTTGACACGCCAACCAAAGGTGAGTACAAACTACAGGGAGTGGACGTGAGCAATATGAATGAGACCGACAGGACAAAGCTACGCAGAGGCGTGATAGGTTTCGTATTTCAGTCGTTCAACCTTATAGACGAGCTGTCGGTATATGAGAACATCGAGTTGCCACTGCTCTACATGGGCAAGAGCGCCAAAGAGAGAAAGCAGCTAGTGGAAGAAGCCATGAAGAGGATGAACATAGAGCACAGGCGCGACCACTTCCCTGCACAACTCTCGGGCGGACAGCAACAGAGAGTAGCCATAGCGCGAGCAGTTGTATCGAGTCCGAAGATAATACTGGCCGACGAGCCAACAGGTAACCTCGACTCAAAGAACGGTATAGAGGTGATGAACCTATTGACAGAGCTCAACAAAGAGGGTACTACCATAGTGATGGTAACACACTCGCAGAGAGATGCCGGGTATGCATCGCGTGTGATAAGACTCTTTGACGGACAGATAGTATCGTCGGTAGAGATGTAGTTTTTTGAGGTTAGAGGCATAGTCAGAAAAATGATATGATATTACATTACATAAAGATTGCGATTCGCAATTTAAAGAAATACAAAGTACAGACAGCCATCAGTGTCATATCAATGGCAGTGGGAGTCACGCTTATGGCCGTGATACACTCGATGCTATTGGTAGTACTAGAGGTAAGTTCGCTTGAGAGGAATCCCGACTACAACCAGATACACTGGGTGCAAGGAACTGTATGCCGTCAGCCAGTGTTTCTGCAGAAGTTGGAAAACAGAGAATTCAAGTCGATACGCGACTACTGCACACTGCCAGACCATACATTTACGATGGAGGTCTACCTAGAAGACAATGAAGAGCAAGAGAAGTATGTGCGAGGGAGGGTGCTAAGTGTGCCGCAAAAGACGCTCGACTTCTACCACTTCATATCTCCGATAACAGGAGAGCCATTGAAGAAGCTAGAAGACAATACGGTGATAGTGACCGAGAACTTTGCCATGCAGACATACGGGACACTAGACGTAGTGGGCAGGCAAGTAAGGCTTTGGGATTACACACAAAAGTGGAATGAGCAAGAAGGAAGATACGATATAATACCCAACGAATGGAAGTCGTTCATCATCTCGGACGTACTCCATACAAATATGAGTGACAACTTCGACGATGCCGACATATACAAGAAACAAGACGACTATCTGTGCCAAATGTACAAGATACTGCTGATACCCAATGAAGGGTGCCAGTACCAGCAGCTATGTGACGATATATTGCCACTAGCAGAAGAGCTGCTAGGCACGGAACATGAGACCAGCATAGGCTATCTGCCTTGGAGCTACCACAGCTATGAGAACGGTGACAACTGGCAGCCAGATATGTATCATACGATAAAGGCGATATGCTATACGGTGGTAGGGCTCATACTATTAGCGGCATTTTTGGGCTATATAAGGATGCAGACGCAGCTCTTCTGGATAAGGCAGAGAGAGATAGCACTGAGAACCGTAGTAGGCGGGCAGATGAAGTCGCTCTTCGGGCTATTCTTCTCAGAGATAGGGCTAGTAATGCTATTGACACTCGGTACCTCCCTGCTGATATGCCATATAATGCGCGAGCTGCTATATGAGAGTGCGACGATATTCTTCAAGAAAGGCGGTATGCTATGGCAGATGAACGACTTTGAGCAATATGCTGTAGTTGTAATTGTGGCATTGACCATATTGAGTATGCTCTTTGTGATGCTAGCGGTATGGCAGATAAGACAATCGCAGACAGGACTGGCGCTACAGATGAAGCCACAACGCAGTCACGCCATGCGCAGGATAGCCTTAGGCTTCCAGATGATACTATCGACGATATTCATAGCATTGTCACTGATGCTATACGACGCAGTACTGGAGAGCATAACACAGGGACAAGAGGGATATAATGTGGAGAAATACAGAGAGAGCTTTGTATGCTCCATTACAATCGCGGAGACCAACTTCTATGACAAAATGGAGAGATTGAAGAAGATGGACAAAATAGAAGGCGTTGTACCATGGTATAGAGACTATTCGAAATATGATATGGAAGAAGAGATACAAGAGTTGAAATACTACTTAATATACACGCAAAAAGACGATGAGCTGGTGAAGTATCTGGATATAGAGATAACCCCTGTACCATGCTCGGCCAGCAAAGAGAACACGGTATACGTATCAGAGAAGATGTATGATGCCATCACCAAGGGAGGGACACAAGCTGCACCAGCTATAAGGATGTTTAGTTTATATGATTATGAAACAAATCAATTTCTGGAGCCAGAATATGCGTATGTGGCAGGCACCTTCAAGTCGATGCCATCTGATTCTCCCAATATACAGACAGTGATTTGGAACCGACCATACAATACGGCGACCTATCTTGTCAGTGCCAAGAAAGGCGAGACAGAAAATGTGCGAAAAGCGCTGACAGAGTTACGCGACGAAGGGTTGGCATCGGTACCGAAAGATCCAGTGCAGCAAGTGAAGAAGGCAAATGACAAGGGAGAAAGGCTGATGTTTGCGGCAGTATATACTATATTCATACTCACGGTTATCAATATAATAAGCACCTGCTCGTCGCTCTACTCAGCCATATCGCTAGATGTGCGAAGGAGGAAAAAAGAGGTGCAGCTACGCAAGATAAACGGAGCATTGGCAAGAGATATATTCAAGATATTCTCGAAAGAATATATGATACTGCTGATAGTATGTTTTGTAGCAGCATTGCCATTGAGCTATATTGCCGGAATAATAGGATCGCAAGCGCTGAATATCAGTCAGAGCAACTTCGAAGATGTAATCTGGATGTTTATCTGGAACTATACGAAGGTAGCGGGACTGATAACCATAATAACGGTACTGACAGTAGGCGGCAAGATATGGGGCATAATGCACGTAAAGCCAGTGGAAGCCCTTAAGGAATAGGTGTATTAATGATTGGTAAGCTCGCGATGATAGTTGACATGAACAGCCTCGCAACCACCCGACATATTAGGGATGAGCGTAAAAGTAGTCTGCTGCAAGGCCTTCTTACTGGCTTGGGTCTTGTAATGGAGGACGGTAGTATCGGAAAGCATTTCGACGCTCCATGAGGCATCGTTGTAGCAACAATCTTTCATAGCTATTATATCCTCCTCGTCGAACGGTTCGTCGAGGAGGATTATTTCTTCTCCCTCGACCTTGTCCCACACATAGCGGTTGTATCTGTACAGAGAGGTATGGGGAGGAACTGAGCCGTAGATATACTTTATATCGCCTATATGGGCAGGGTCGGTCTGGTTGGTATATTCGCCATAAGAGACTATGAAACCAGCATCGTAGAGGTCGACAGAAGCCGCAGAATAGGAGCGGCATCCATCGGTCTCGGTATATTCGCTAGCCAGATACAGGGGGTGTTTTCTGCTATCGTGTGTAGTATGCATATTCTTGGAGTAGAGCTGTTTGACCAGTCCCACGTTGTATCTATACTCCGGCACGTCGAAAGGCTTAGTGAATCGGAAGCGAGCTGTGGTAATAGTAGGCTCGCTGTCGCTCTTTACAACATAGACCGTATCCATTTCGAAAGGAGGAAGGAAGCTGATATCCAGTATTCGAGCCAGTGCCTTCTCGTTGCGATATTTGAAGCCCTTGACGAGCTTCTCGTAGGGGGTATCCTTGATGAAGAAATGGAGGCATACTACGGGGACGATGATGACGGTGTGAGCCAGTGCTATAAGCCACTTATTGTACTTAGCTACCGACATGTAGTGCAGTAATCCGCCTATTAAGAGGTAGATAGAGCTAGCATTGCCTACGGATTCGGTATTAGGTAGCAACTCGTGAAGGATAGCGGCGATGCCCACGATGAGCATAAGCATGGTGCGGACGCTAGTGTGGGGCCTTCGGGTGTAAGCGAAGTAGACCCACAGAAGCATCATTGCGATGTCTGCTATAATGTATGCCCAGGTGGATGACATGCGAGTGTTATACCTTCATTGGCATGAGGAGCATAACCTCGTCTTCGCCGTCGCGCTTAAGAGCTGGAGCGAAGAGTGCAGAGCGGACAGGGTCGGCGAGAGAGATCTCGAGTTCCTGACACTCCATGTTGTTGAGGATATCGGCGAAGAAAGCGCCCTTGAAGCCGATAGTCATATCATTGCCATCGAAATCGCAAGGGAGAGTCTCGTTGGCCTTGCAAGAGAGATCGAGGTCCTGCGAAGATACGCGAACAGAGTTGGACGATATATCGAGGCGGAGCAACTTAGTGTTGTCCGAGAACAACGATACGCGGCTGACTGCGTTGGCGAGATCCTGGCGATTGATAGTCATCTTGTAAGGGTTGCCGTTGGCAGGGATTACGCTCTTGTAAGCAGGGAAGACGCCCTCTGGCTGAGTACAAGTCATAGTGTACAAAGGCATCTGGAATACGATACGCTTGCGGTCGAACGATATGTTGATAGAAGTATCGACCTTATCGAGTACACCCTTAACCAAAGCGGCTGGTCGCTTGTTGAGAATGAACGAAGCTGTGATGCCAGGCTGTACGTCGGTACGGCTATATCGTACGAGGCGGTGAGAGTCGGTAGCTACGATAGTGAGCAAAGTAGGCTCGATATCGAAGAAAATACCATTCATTGCAGGGCGGAGGGAATCGCTGGCTGTAGCGAAAGCAGCGCGTGAGATGCCTATGAGCAAGCTCTGCGAAGAGATGGTGAAGTTGGACGTCTCATTAGCGTCGAGAGTAGGAACGACAGGCCACTCGTCGGCTGACTCGCCAGCCTGAGTGCTGGTACCCATCATAGTAGATATCTGTATTGAATGAGTGTCGTCGTTGATAGCTATTTCGATAGGTTGCTCTGGGAGTTTCTTGAGGTAGTCCATAAGCTTACCGCCAGGGACTACGGCGCGGGAATCGCTCTCGGACTCCATAACAGAGAGCTCTGTCTGCATGATAACGTCGGAAGAACCGGCTGTGATGAATAGGCTGTCGCCCTTAGTTTCGAAAAGGAAATGGCCCCATACAGGTACAGCAGGCTTGCTTTCGATGACGCGGCCGAGCACTGAGAGACGGCGGTCGAGGTCACCACTAGACACTTTGAATTTCATATATATTTGATTTGTTATATTATTTACTCTTTATATACACGCAAAGATACGGAAAAATACTCAGTGAACCAAAAAAACACTATATTTGCTTTCTATAAGTTTTGAAGAATTTGAGAAGGATATGACAATACAAGAAGTAAAGAACGATCAGCGCTATCTAAAACTTTTATCAGAGAAGTTTCCGACCATTGCAGATGCAGCGACAGAGATAATAAACCTGGAGGCGATTATGAACTTGCCCAAGGGTACTGAACATTTTTTGAGTGACTTGCATGGGGAGAATGTTGCATTTCAGCATGTACTGAAGAATGCGTCGGGAGTTATCCGTCGTAAGGTAGACGATATATTTGGGATGAATTTGAGGGAATCGGACAAGAATGAATTGTGTTCGTTGATATATTACCCAGAAGATAAGTTGCGACTTGTAGCCACGACCGAAAGCAATCTGAACGACTGGTACCGCATAACGCTTCACCGAGTGGTGGAGGTAGCCAGAGTAGTTTCGTCGAAATATACCCGTTCAAAGGTACGTAAACTTTTGCCACACGATTTTGCGTACATCATCGAAGAGCTTCTTCATGAACAGCAGAGCGAGCCAGACAAGCAAGAGTATTATGCCGGCATTATCAATTCGATAATAGACACCAACCGTCCTACAGAGTTTATTGTGGCTATCTGTCAACTTATACACCGACTGGTCATAGACTCGTTGCACATAGTGGGAGATGTATATGACAGAGGTCCTGGAGCATGTTCGATAATGGATACGCTATGTGGGTATCATGATTTTGATATACAGTGGGGAAACCATGATATATCGTGGATGGGTGCTGCTGCGGGCAACTTGGCATTGATAGCCAATGTGGTGCGTATATCTATCCGCTATATGAATGTTGAGACATTGGAAGAAGGTTACTCGATCAACCTCCTGCCATTGGCTACATTTGCCATTGACAATTATGGTGGAGACCCATGTACGGAGTTCCAGGTCAAGGAGTTTGAAGCAGACAGTCGTATGGCGCACTCGACCGATATGATGGCAAAGATGCACAAGGCCATATCGATAATTCAGTTCAAGCTAGAGGGGCAGATAATAGCTCGCCATCCAGAGTATAAGATGGACGACCGCAGGCAGTTGCATCTGATAGATTTTGAGTCGGGCAAGATAATCATAGACGGCAAGGCATACGAGATGTTGGATTCCAAATTCCCAACGGTAGACCCTAAGGATCCCTATGCGCTAACTCCGGCAGAAGAGCGACTTATGGGTCAGCTACATCACTCGTTCACTTGTTCGGAGCGATTGCAGAAGCATTTGAGGTGTCTGTATCGTCATGGCAGTCTGTTCCTGACGAGAAACAATACGTTGCTCTACCATGCTGCTGTGCCGTTGAATGATGATGGGACATTCCGTGAAGTGGTAGTAGATGGCACGTCGTACAGTGGACGAGCATTGATGGAGAAACTCGACCGAGTGATACGTGATGCGTACTTTGCAGAAGAAGGTACTCCTGTGAGAGATTATGCGCTCGACTATATGTGGTATCTGTGGTGCGGTCCCGATTCTCCGCTCTATCACAAGGATAAGATGACCACCTTCGAGAGGTACTTTGTAGCAGATACAGAATTGTACAAAGAGAAGAAGGGCGCATATTTCGAACTATGTGATACGGAAGAGACATGTGACGTGATACTCAAGGAATTTGGTTTGGATCCATCCGTTTCGCGCATTGTGAACGGTCATATACCAGTGAGGACGACCAACGGTGAGAGCCCGCTCAGGGCCAATGGTAAGCGACTAGTGATAGATGGCGGTTTCTCGAAGCCATATCACGAGACTACCGGTATAGCGGGTTATACGCTTATTTACAATAGTCACGGTCTGCAGTTGGTACAGCACGAAGCCTTTGAGAGCAAGGAGAAGGCTGTGCTAGACGGTACCGATATCCATAGCCGTATGCAACTTGTAGAGTTCAAGACGCACCGTATGTTGGTCCGCGACACCGATCGTGGCAAGGAGTTGGCCGAGCAGGTAGACAATCTGCAGCGACTACTTGTAGCGTACCGTAACGGCTTGATAAAGGAGAACTGACAGAAGGATTGAAAACCTCCGATGGAGGTATGTAAGGGTAGAATCAAGCAAAAATATTAACTTTGTCGGAAATAGTCCGTTAAATAAACAGCACCGAAATGAAGACGAAAGAAGAGATAGTTCACAATTGGCTTACTCGATATACAGGTAGAGCGATAGAGAATTTTCCGAAGTATGTACTTCTGACAAATTTTCAGAATTATGTTGAGATGTTTGCTGAGAAGCATGGGGTGGGGGTAATATATTCGAATATGCCCAATGCTTCGAATGGAGATATTATAATCATCAATTTCGGTATGGGTTCGGCCAATGCGGCTACTATAATGGACCTTCTGATGGCGGCTAAGCCTAAGGCTGTGCTCTTTTTGGGAAAATGTGGCGGACTGAAGATGAAGAGTCAACTTGGAGATTTCATTCTTCCATTGGCAGGCATCAGAGGCGAAGGTACATCAAACGACTATTTCCCACCAGAGGTTCCCGCGTTGCCAGCATTCTCGTTGCAGCGAGCTGTATCTACGGCTATACGCAAGAGAGGATTGGACTATTGGACAGGAACTGTGTATACGACCAACAGACGTGTCTGGGAGCATGATGACAACTTCAAGCGCTATTTGGAGTCGATTCGTGCTATGGGTATAGATATGGAGACTGCTACGCTGTTTGCTGTAGGTTTTCACAATGAGATACCTGTAGCGGCGTTGCTCCTAGTGTCTGACCAGCCTATGATACCAGAGGGTGTAAAGACAGCTGCCAGTGATAAGATAGTGACCGCCAACTTTGCGGAGTTGCATCTCGACATCGGCATAGAGTCGCTGACGGACATTATGAATGAGGGCCATTCGGTGAAGCATCTGAGGTGGTAAAGTAGATAATTCCGATAGAGGAGCAGAATGGCAGCATCGACATACGAAGAGATAATGAGGGATATATCGGCTAAGAAATTTAGTCCGATATATTTCCTTTATGGGACAGAGCCATATTTCATAGATTCTGTAGCCTCGGAGATAGAGCGTACGGCTCTTGATGAGGATATGAAGGTATGGAATCAGATTATTGTATATGGCAAGGATGTGCTTCCCGATCAGATTGTCATAGAGGCGGGGCAGTATCCTACGATGGGCGACCGTCGAGTTGTCATAGTCAGAGAGGCTCAGGATATGGATTCCAAGCCCAAGGGGGATGTGGAGGCGCTGATACCATATTGTGATGCAAAACTGATGCAGCCATCGACGATATTGGTAGTATGTGTCAAACTGCCCGAAGATAAGGGTAATCATAAGACCCTATACAGCAAAACAGCAAAGTTTGCCACTGCCGTACAGAAGGCAGGCGGTGTGACGCTAGAGACCAAGCGCCTATACGACAATCAGGTAGTGGGATGGATAAATAACTATGTGGCGTCGCAGCGCATAACTATTGATGTCAATGCGGCAGAGATGCTAGCTGAGTTTGTGGGAGTAGATATATCGAATATAGTAGCCTCGATAGAAAAACTCAAGGTAGCTGTGGGCGGTAAGTTGTCGCATATTACAGCCGATATAGTACAAGAAAATATAGGTCTGTCGAAGGAGTACAACACCTTTGAGCTCAAGTCGGCTCTGATGACGCGAAATGTGGCGAAAGTCAACAGGATAGTCAAAGCCTTCTCGCTTAATCCCAAGCAGCATCAAATTATACCTATCATAGCCAATCTGTTTCCTGTCTTCAGGAAGGTGTTGATATATCACTATTCGAAGAATCTGCCTATGGCGGAGATATTGAAGGCAGTGGAAGAGAGGAGTGAATGGTCGATGCGAGAGAATGTACTTAGGCCTGCAAGCTTTTACAATCCACAGCAATGTTACAGGGCGCTTTTGTTGCTTGAGCAATATGATATGCGTGCCAAGGGGCTTAATTACCCTAGTGTGCAGGATGGTGATTTGCTGAGGGAGTTGGTATTCCGAATAATGAATTGTTAGATACAATAATATATGTCCAAGGAGAATGAACAGCCTCAGACGCCGCTGATGCGTCAGTATTATTCAATCAAGGCCAAACACCCTGATGCTATATTGCTATTTCGTGTAGGCGATTTTTACGAGACTTTTTCAGAAGACGCTATAAAGGCCTCGGAGGTACTAGGCATCACGCTTACGCATCGTGCAGGTACTGAGTTGGCTGGAGTCCCATATCATGCTATTGATACCTATCTGCCCAAACTTGTTCATGCAGGTTTGCGAGTAGCGATATGTGAGCAGTTGGAAGACCCCAAGATGGTAAAGGGGCTGGTAAAGCGAGGCATTACGGAGATGGTAACGCCAGGTGTTGCCATATCTGACGGTGTGTTGGACAATAAGGAGAATAACTTTTTGGCGGCGGTAGATCTGCGTCAGCCCAATATATATGGTATAGCTTTCCTTGATATATCGACGGGAGAGTTTTTGCTTGGACAAGGAAGTGTTGAGTATCTGGACAGGCTTATGGCATCGTTCAAGCCCAAAGAGGTGCTGTTTGAGAAAGGTCGCCGTATGCAGTTCAACGAGCTCTTTGGAACGAAGCTCGTCACCTATGCCTTTGATGACTGGGCATTTCAGCCAGAAGCTGCCAGAGAGCGACTCTTGAAGCATTTTCAGACACATTCGCTCAAGGGATTTGGTGTAGACAATCTTACACAAGGTATCACGGCAGCTGGTGCTATAATGCATTATCTGGATGTGACACAACACGACAGGATAAGTCATATTCAGCGTATCAACCGTATTGAGGCGGACAGTTTTGTATGGTTGGACAAGTTCTCGATACGCAATCTAGAGCTCTTCTCGTCGGGCATTGACGGTATGGTATCGCTGACAGATATCATAGATCGCAGTATAACCCCTATGGGTTCGCGTATGCTCAAGCGTTGGGTAGCTATGCCGCTGAAGGAGAAGAACAGCATTATCAACCGACACAATACGCTATCGACACTCATAGAGAAAGAGGAGTTGGCGGAAGATATTGTGACATCATTGCGTATAGTGGGAGACTTAGAGCGATTGGTTTCCAAGATTGCCACTGGGCGAGTATCGCCACGAGAGTTGGTACAGTTGCAGAAATCGTTCGTTGCCATTAAAGATCTGAAAGAAAAGATGGATGGTGTGGCTGAGAGTGAACAGACACGTCATATACTTACCCTTGCAGATAGGCTCAATGGCTGTGCATCGATGCGAGAGAGGATAAAGCGAGAGATATTAGCTGAGCCAAATGTGAGTATAGCCAAGGGTGGTGTCATAGCAGATGGGGTGGACGAGAACCTTGATGAGTTGCGTATGATGTCTACCAACAGTAAGGCATACCTTAGTGATCTTCAGGACAGACTCTCGGACGAAACAAGCATACCAAGTCTAAAGATATCGTTCAACAATGTCTTTGGGTATTATCTGGAAGTGAGAAATACGCACAAAGACAAGGTTCCTGAAGACTGGATAAGAAAGCAGACGCTGGCAAATGCGGAGCGATACATAACGCCTGAGCTTAAGGAGTATGAAGACAGGATACTGACAGCAGAAGAGAGGATGTTGGCCATTGAGAATGAGATATACAACAGGCTTGTATCCGACTTGCAAGAGTTTATCACACCTATTCAAGAAAATGCTGCGGTACTGTCGGAGTTGGACGTTCTCCATTCATTTGCTATGTTGGCTAAAGAGTACAACTACTGCAGACCAGTGATGGAAGAGTGTGATGTATTGGACATTACAGACGGCAGACATCCGGTTATTGAGAGATTATTGCAAGAAGGTCAGGTTTATACTCCAAACAGTGTTCATCTTGATACTCAAGAGCAACAGATTATCATTGTTACCGGTCCGAATATGGCAGGTAAGAGTGCGCTTTTGCGACAGACTGCGCTGATAGTGCTCTTGGCCCAGATAGGATCGTTTGTGCCTGCTACTGCGGCTACGATAGGTATAGTAGACAAGATCTTTACCCGTGTGGGAGCGAGTGATAATATATCGGCAGGTGAATCGACATTTATGGTAGAGATGAGCGAGGCGGCCAATATACTTAACAATGTGACACCTAGGAGCTTGGTTCTCTTTGATGAACTTGGTCGTGGTACATCTACGTACGACGGTATATCGCTAGCTTGGTCGATAGTAGAGTATCTTCATAATGTTCCATCGGCGCGTGCCAAGACACTTTTTGCTACGCATTATCACGAATTGAACGAGATGGAGGTTCAGTACCCCCGCATCAAGAACTTCAATGTTGCGGTAAAGGAGGTCAACGGCAAGGTAATATTCATGCGAAAGCTTATGCCTGGAGGTTCGGCGCACTCCTTTGGTATCCATGTAGCGCGACTGGCAGGTATGCCAAAGGCTGTAGTAGAGAGAGCCGAAGAGGTATTGAAGCAGTTGGAAGCTCAGCGAGACTCGCAGAACAGTGAGAATGGCGGAGATAGACCATCGGTACAAGTGAAAGGCGATCCTATGGCAGGGTTGGCATCGGGCTATCAGATGAGTATATTCCAGTTGGACGACCCAGTATTGTCGCAAGTAAGGGATGAGATAGCAGGAATAGACATAAACAATCTCACGCCATTGGAGGCGCTCAATAAGCTAAATGAGATAAAGAAGGTTTGTGGTGTTAAATAGTGACGTATATGAGGGAATGTGCAAAAGAAGATAGGCAGAAAGAGATAGTGAAGGTAACACTTATAGGCAGTGTGATAAATGCGCTGCTTATAGTATTGAAATTTGCTGCAGGTATAGTAGGACGCTCGTCGGCCATGATAGCTGACGGCGTGCACTCGTTGAGTGATTTTCTGACCGACTTTGTGGTAATCATAATGCTAAGGATAAGCAGTAAGCCTAGCGATGAAGGGCACGATTACGGACATGGTAAGTTTGAGACACTAGCGACAACCATAATAGGACTATTGTTGATATTAGTAGGTGGTGGTATACTATGGAGTGGGGTTGTAAAGATATACGATTATTATGCCAATGACATAGAGATAGCTGCGCCGGGGTGGCTTGCTTTCTGGGCGGCGATAGCCAGTATTTTATTGAAAGAGGGGATATATCAGTATACCATATATAAGAGCAAGAATCTGAACAGTGAAGCTTTGGTGGCCAATGCTTGGCACCATCGTTCGGATGCGCTCTCGTCGGTAGGTACGGCGATAGGTATTGGAGCCTCATGTTTCTTGGGAGATAAATGGAGTATTCTTGATCCATTGGCGGCAGTTGTTGTAAGTTTCTTCATATTCAAGGTATCCATACAGTTGATACGCAACAGTGTAAATCAGCTATTGGAGAGCAGTCTGCCCAAGGAGGTAGAAGACAGTATAGAAAAACTTGTGCATTCATTTGAAGGGGTTGAAGATATGCATAATCTTCGTACGCGTCAGATAGGAGTTCACTATGCAATAAATATGCATGTGCGAATGAATGGAGATATGACACTTCATGAGGCGCATGAGAAGGCCACTCTTATAGAGCAAAGGTTGAGAGAAGAGTATGGCGCTCAAACAATTATTACCATTCATGTTGAACCTTTGAAATGAATTATTATTATTTTTGTTGTCCAAACACCTTACCCATTATGCGAAAAATTATACTACTACTTGCGCTTGCTATTGTGTCATCTGCTATAAGTTATAGTCAGGAGGTACAAAATGAAGAAGAGCTAGATTCACTATTGTCTGTTTATGAGAAGCAGACAGGAGTAGAAAAGTTAAAGACTTGTCACCGTATAGGAACCTATTTGTCGTTTGGTTCGATTGACCGTGCGCAGCAATATGCTTTTGAGTCTGTGTATGAAGGTGAACAGATGCTGAATAGCAATATATCTGCAGAAGAAAAGAATGAGGTACGTTATCAATTGGTGAAGTTGTATCATTTGGTAGCGAATAGTTACTATATGATAGCATCGAGGACGGACGACGAGCAAATTCATCAAAATTCAGCGGCTAAGGTTTCGGAGTATGCCGGCATAGCGCAAAGAATGCTTTCGAAGGTAAGGTATCCAGAAAAAATAGATGGGTATGATCCTGCGATTCCCGTTTCAGTTAACCAGCTTCATGTTATTTACTATATGCTCAAGGGGAATGTGGATTCGGCCCTTTATTACAATAGTAAGGCTATGGACTATTGTCTGGAGAACGACTTAAAGGTTAAGTATGCCAATATGCTTCAGAACAGGGCGAATTTACATATTACGGCTGGGCAACTGGAAGAGAGTAAGAAGTGTTTGATAGATGCATTAGCAGCGTTAGATGGAGAAGAAGGAACTGATCCGTTGGCGAGACGTTTGGTAGTTACCATATACGAGAATCTGGCAGCAGTGGAGGTTAACACTGGCAATTTTGATAAGGGTGAAGAGTATATAAACAAGACGCTAGAGTTGGTAGATGAAGATAAAGACTTTGTGTTGATATGTTATTGTTATGGAGGATTGTCGGAGATAGCAGAAGCCAGAGGCGACTACAAGGGGGCGTTTGAGCATTACAAGACATACAAGGCGTACGAGGACTCGTTGTTTAACAAGAACAAGGCTGAGCAGATAGCGGCATTGGAAGTTAAATATGATACCTATCAGAAAGAGACTGCCATCAAGACACTGAAGAATCAGAAAGCTATGATTGTAGTGTTGGTGGTAGTATTGGTTGTAATTATTGCACTTATTGCTTTTTATGCGAATGTAAGACGGCGTGCTAATAAGGTATTGGCCGGTAAGAACAAAGAGATTCAAGAGCAAAGAGACAGGATAGCGGAACAGCGAGACGAGTTGAACACTATGTTGGTAGAACTGTCGGACAATATATCGTATGCCAGTCTATTGCAGAATCGTATTATGATAGGTGACCGTAACATACGAGAGATTGTAAGTGAGTCGTTTGTTATCTATTCGCCCAAGGATGTGGTAGGTGGAGACTTCTTCTATGTTAAGCAATGTGGGGATTATAAGATATTATCTGTAGCTGACTGTACTGGCCATGGTATAAGTGCGGCTATGTTGACTATAGTAAATATTTCTCTTTTGAACGAGTATTTTGCGGCTGCAAACGAGACGTGCAACAGTGCAGTATTTGACCCTTATTTTGATCCTGCGTCGATACTAGAGACACTCAGAGTCAATGTAAAGAAGACGTTGAATGCCCGTGAGTATGAGACGATAGCCATGAGTGGTATGGATATGGCTATGATGGTACATAAGAAGGGAGACGCGGAAGTGAGGTTTGCGGGAGCCAACAGACCTCTGTATGTGGTGAGAGAAGACAAAGAGCTAGTAGAAGTGAAGCCAGTACGAAATCCTATAGCATCGTATGTAAACGAGAAGACGTTTGAGACGCATAGCTTTGAATATAGAGATTCGGATATGTTCTATATGTTCTCGGACGGTATGACAGACCAGTTCTCGGCAGACGGTTCGGCCAAGTTGAAGACAAAGGGATTGAAAGACATACTTATTGCGCATTCAGCCGAAGAAGAGCAGATGCAGAAGAAGAGTATAATGGAAGATTTCAATAAGTTCAGAGGCAGAGCTGAGCAATTGGATGATTTCATCTTAGTAGGAGTGAGAGGGTCGTCATTGTAATGCGCAAAACAATAAGTTGCACAATGAGAATATTATGAATATATTTGCATTGTAATTGGATATAAATACAATGGCTCAGATATCAGACGATAAGACAAAGCAAAGCAGGCAGCAACTAATCAGGGAGTTGATTAAGGAGACGACAGTCCGTAGTCAGGATGATTTGTTGGCGTTGCTCAGGGAGAATGGAATAGTTACGACGCAAGCTACGTTGTCTCGTGATTTGAGGGAGCTGAAAGTTGCAAAGATTACCGATTCGGACGGATACAAATATGTATTGTCGCACAATACGGTAGGGCAGGCGCCTATCAGGAGTGTGGCGTCGTCAACGATAGTACCAGGTAATCTTACGGTAGAGATGTCGGGGCAGATGTGTGTATTGCATACGATGCCTGGGTATGCTGGAGCAGTGGCGGCGACGTTGGATGCGATGCAATTGAGAGGAGTGATGGGAACGTTGGCTGGAGATGATACGATACTGATAATATTGAGATCTGACGCGGATAAGATATATATACTTGAAGGACTGAAGAGTGTGTTTCCAGATATTACGATGATTAATGCCTGACATTGATCATCGTTTGTTTAATGCCGCAACACTTTTCGTGGCGACTTCGTATATAATAAGGAACGAATTTATCAACCAAAGCTATAACTGTATATATGAGCAGCAAGAAATGGAACAGCATGAATATGCTGATTATGGGGCCAGTGATTTCGGCTATTGTTGTGTTTTTAGGGTCTCTTGCAATTGATTATTTTGTTGTTAAGCGAGATGTAGAAAAGTTGTCTATTAGTGAGCTTCATAGTAAGGCGGCAGCTTTAGGATATGCCAGTATGGTACAAGGGCAGTCGCTCAATCGACTCAATGAAGCGATGAACAATAATTATGATGTTCTGTACGATGCGATAGAGTCGGGAGATCAGAAGAGGATAGCGCAGATACTTGATTGGGTGAAAGACGTGACAAAGTTGACTGCCTTTATCTTGACTGATTTAGATGGAAATGTAATATGTGCTTCGCAATCGAATATCAATGAAGAGACGCTCAGCAATATTTTAGAAGCTGTTGCGGAGAGAGGACACATAGAGGGAACCGATCCTATTTTTGATGATCAGAACTGTTCATTCAGTGCCGACTATGTAAAGAACAATGATGGTACGCCGATAGCTATTTTCCTGCCGATAGGTACGAATACATCGGTAAAGGGGCAGATGTCGGTTAACCTTGAGGTAGAGGGGTCGCACACCTATATGTTTACGCGAGAACGATGTGTTAATGCGACCTATGACGTAGACGACCTAGCCAGCATCAAGACGCCACAAGAGATAGTGGATAGCTGTTTTACGGCAGGAAAAGTGCTTTCGGCCGAGTTGAAGATAGAGGGTGATGAAGGGTATTTTCTTTGTACTCCGTTGAGGAGTTATACTGGGGAGGTAACGATAGTAGCGGCAGTTTATTCGTTTGAAGAGCAGACGGATGCGATAGTTGCTAGGCAAGGCACTGTGTTTGTGGTTTGTTCTATCATAGCATTGATGGTTACGACGCTTCTTTTCTGGTTGATATTATCAAGGTTGATAAGGCCTGTAAAGAAATTTGTAAGAGATTTGCATCCTATTGCCAAAGGAGATTTCAGGCAAGACATAGAGATGAAGCACTCATGCAATGAGATGATAGAGATATGTTCGAGTGTTCAGCAGATGAAGACGGACATTCGCAATGTGCTGATACCTATAATGAAGAAGGCCGACTATGCGTTGCAAGGGACAGAGAAATTGTCGGAGTCGTCGAATATAGTATCAGAAGCCTCGAGTACGCAGGCGGCATCTCTAGAAGAGATTTCCAGTACGATGGAAGAGATGAACTCCAACTCGGAGCAGAATTCATTCAATGCCAAGAATGCAAATGAGTTGGCCAAGAGTATAGGTCAGGAGATAAAGATTATTGGAGAAGCTTCGGCGAGCAGTTATGAGTCGATTCAGCAGATTGCAGAGAATATTCAAGACATCAATGCGTTGGTACGACAGACGAATATTCTTTCGTTGAATGCTTCGGTAGAGGCAGCCAGAGCGGGAGAGCAAGGACGAGGATTTGCGGTAGTAGCGCATGAGGTAGGGCGATTGGCCGATCAGACATATCAGACGGCAGATGGTATTACTCGCAATGCCAACAGCAGTATAGAAGAGGTGCATGCCACCAATGACCGCATAAAAGAGATAGCTCCAAAGATTCAGCAGATTGTGGCTCAGATGAATGAGATTACGGCTGCCAGCATAGAGCAGAATTCTGGTTCGGCTCAAGTGAATTCAGTAATAGTTGAGCTCAACCGTACAACTCAAGAGAATGCTGCCTCGGCAGAAGAGATGGCATCGCGTACGGCAGATATCAAGCGCGTTATCAATGAGATGGTAGAAGCGATACGAGTATTTAAGGTATAGGAGATATAGGTTAGAATATAAAACGCCGTATGAGATAGATCATACGGCGTTGTTTATTTTATTAAAGAGACAATTCGGCGAGGTACTGGTAGTGGTCGTCCTCGAAGACCTTTCTACAATTGAACCCTTCGCGACGGGCTATCTCCTCGAGGTTGTCGTAATCGACGAACAGCCAAGGGAACTCCTCGTCGGTTTCTCCGGCGTAGGACATTTTGTATCGCAGTTCTCCGTAGTAGCTTGAATCCAGGTCGATGAGAGCAGAACCATCCTCGTCCATGAATAGGTAAATAAGGTCGGAGCTATCCATGAGTATTCGGCCTCCGTCGTTCAGCAACTGTTTGCAAGTGAGAAGGAATCGAGGCAGGTTGTCCATTGTTCCGGCGATGCCTGCTCCGTTCATCAGAGAGATGATGGTATCGAACTTACCGCCAAGAGGAGCGTAGCCTGGGGCGGCATAGAAATCGATATGTTGAGCATGGAGGCCGCGTTCGGTCATGACCTCTACGGCGCCTGGAGAGACATCGATAGGGGTAACATCCAAGCCTTCGGACTGTAGCCATAGAGAGTGGCTACCGCTACCTGCGCCTACGTCGAGTACGCGACCTCGGCATAGTTTGAGGGCCTCTCTTTCGATTGTGCTCATATTCTTCCAATCGTGGAAAAACTCCTTAAGAGGCCAGTATTCTGTCTCTGCTATATCGCTCTCCACCTTGATGGTAGCTTTTTTCTTTCCTCCGAAGTATGCCTTTAAGGCCTGTCCGTATGCATCCATAAGTAACTTACACTTTATTGCAAAGATAGTGAATAAAGCTGGCATATTTTCACTGATTGCTTCTTTAAAAAAAAGGTAGTTTATGGGTGAGAAAAAATGTCCTTAGTGTAAATTTAAAACAAAAAGAGGGGGTATTGGTTGCAATTTGAATATATAATGCTATCTTTGCATCCAAAATAGTTATAGAATAGAAAAACAGATAGGTCAGTATATTATGTCTCAACTATACATACCACAAGGTTACAAGCCATTACTTGATCTTCGTGAGACGGAGATGGGTATTCATATGATAAAAGAGTTCTTTCAGCAGAACCTTTCGGCAGAGCTACGTTTGCGTAGAGTAACTGCGCCATTGTTTGTGCTTCAAGGAACAGGCCTTAATGATGACCTTAATGGTGTAGAGCGTCCTGTGACGTTCCCAATCAAGGACCTAGGAGATCGCAGAGCTGAGGTTGTACATTCGCTTGCAAAGTGGAAGCGTATGATGTTGGCTGATTATGATATTCCTGTAGGATATGGTTTGTATACAGATATGAATGCTATACGTTCGGACGAGGAGTTGGACAATGTTCACTCGTTGTATGTAGACCAGTGGGATTGGGAGGCATCGATAAGCAAAGAGATGCGTACTATTGACTTTTTGAAGCAGGTAGTACGTCGTATATATGCAGTTATCAAGCGTACAGAGTATGTGGTATATGAGAGATACCCAATGCTCAAGCCACAGTTGCCTGAAGATATTTTCTTCATCACGGCGCAGGAGTTGCTTGATATGTATCCAACCCTTACGACAAAGCAGCGTGAGGATGAGATAGCAAAGAAGTACGGTGCAGTGTTTGTCATGGGTATTGGTGGTGATTTGACCAATGGAGAGCCACATGACGGTCGTGCTCCAGACTACGATGACTGGACAACACCTACAGCAGCCGGACAGAAGGGTCTCAATGGAGACATCCTTGTATGGAACAGTGTATTGAACCGTTCGTTTGAGTTGTCGTCGATGGGTATTCGTGTTGACAAGGAGGCTCTTTTGAGGCAGTTGGCTATCAGGGGCAAAGAAGAGCGCAAGGAGTTGTACTTCCACAAGAGACTGCTCAATGATGAGTTGCCACTTTCGATAGGTGGTGGTATTGGTCAATCGCGTCTCTGTATGTTCTATCTTCGCAAGGCGCACATTGGAGAGATTCAGGCTAGTATTTGGCCAGAAGATATGAGAAAGTCATGTAGTGAGAATAACATACCGTTGTTCTAATAAGAATCAGGAAAGACAAATCCCAACTATATAATTTAAGAAAGCAGACTTACTGAAGAGGTGGGTCTGCTTTTTGTTTTTGTGTTATTGGGGTAGTGGGGGGTATAAGGGAGGGTAGTATTTGCTCGCAGTTTTTTTATATAGAGGGTAGTTGCTGTATATAGAGAGCATAGTGCTTGCTCGCAGTTTTTTTATATTGAGGGCAGTTGCTAGGTATATAGAGCACAGCGTTTGCTCGCAGTTTTTTATTTAACGGCGAGGGTGGGGAGGGTAGGAAAATAAGTGTAGGGAAGAGAGATTGGTCTAGTCTTTCTTTTTGATATATAAGAGAAGGGCGGACAAGCCTAAGCCGAATATAGCTGTGATGACAGAAGCCTCTGGTCCGAATTCTCCGCCCGTTATGATGTCTGGGCCAGATATCTCGGAGCAGAAGACAGAGACCTCGTCGTAGTTGCCCGAGACATTAAATCCGTATATATTACCCTGGGTAAAGTTCCACGCCCAATGGATACCTATAGGCAGCCAAAGATTGCGAGATAGCTCATAAGCTGCGCCAAGGAGCAGACCAGCCTCGATAGCTATGTCGACAGCTGCAATAACGGTTGCGTTATCGTTTGTTATATGGGCGAAACCGAATAATAAGCTAGATACTATGAGGGCTGCGGTGAGGCCGAAGCGCTCGGAAATCATACGATGTAATATGCCACGGAACATTACCTCTTCGCCTACGGAAACCAGGAGGTAGAGGAACAGGCATTTGATGACATCGCTGAAGTAGACATCGTTGGCGTAAGGTGTATAGTATCCATAGCAGAACAATATAGCGGCTATGACACTCATGAAGACGGCGCCTATAGCGAAACCGATAGGGGTGTCGATATAAGATCTACGGATATTTAGCTCGTGGACAGTGCGATGTTCTGTCAATTTGACGAAACCTGCATATATAGCGAGGTTGATGAGGGCACCAACGATATATAGTATAGATGCGACCCAAGAGTTATCTGTGAAGAGGTCGATATTAGCAACAAGCAGGTAGACAATGAAGAAAAACACTGAACCACCGGTTACGAGTAATATCCACTTCCACAATGGACTTTGGCTTAGGAAAGTTGTTTTAGTCATCGTGTAACAAGTAGATTATAACGATTCCATCGCAAATATATAAAAACCTTTGAATAGTATCCTATTTCTTAAAGATAAAAAATACTGCCAATATCAAGAAAACGAAACCTACTATATGGTTCCATCTCAGGTGTTCGTTAGGGAAGAGAGCTAATGTAAATACGGTAAATACGGAGAGAGATATGACCTCCTGGATGACTTTGAGTTGGATGAGGTTGAAGGGGCCTCCATTATCGACGAATCCGATACGGTTGGCAGGAACCTGGCAGCAATACTCGAAGAAAGCTATTCCCCAAGATATGACGATGACGCCGAACATGCCCCATTTCTGCATAATAGGGAGGTTGCCGAATCGGAGGTGGCCATACCAGGCGAAAGTCATGAAGGTGTTGCTCAGTAAGAGGAGCAATATAGCGTAGAAGCCCTGCATAATGTGTGAGTTATAAAAAAGAGACGGAGCGCACAACTCCGTCTCTGTATTGTAAAGATAATTTTTTAGTAAGAAATAGCGAAGAGAGCGCGTTGGTGAGAAGGTTTGCCAGTGTAGATACACTTACCCTCCTCAGGTACGCTATCGAGAGGGATGCAACGGATAGTAGCCTTTGTCTCCTCCTTGATTTTCTCCTCTGTTTCTGTTGTTCCATCCCAGTGAGCAGAGATGAAGCCGCCCTTCTCTGTAAGAACCTTCTTGAACTCCTCGTAGGTATCGACCTTAGTTATCATAGAGTCGCGGAAAGTGAGAGCTTTTTTGTAGATATTAGCCTGGATTTCATCGAGGAGAGCCTTGATGCTCTGAGCGAGGCCCTCGAGAGGCATTTGCTGTTTTGTGAGGGTATCGCGGCGTGCGATTTCGGCCTCGCCATTCTCGAGGTCGCGAGGACCCATAGCGACGCGTACTGGAACACCCTTGAGCTCGTACTCGGCGAATTTCCATCCTGGCTTTTTCTGGTCGTTGTCATCGAACTTAACGCTGATACCCAAAGCCTTGAGGTCGGCCATGAGAGCCTGAGCCTTCTCGGAGATAGCAGCCAATTCCTCGGCTTTTTTATAGATAGGAACGATTACTACCTGGATAGGGGCCAATTTTGGAGGGAGTACGAGACCGTTGTCATCGGAGTGGCTCATGATGAGAGCACCCATAAGGCGAGTAGACACGCCCCAAGAAGTAGCCCATACGTACTCGAGTTTATTCTCCTTGTTGACGAACTGTACGTCGAATGCCTTAGCGAAATTCTGGCCCAAGAAGTGAGAAGTACCGCTCTGGAGTGCCTTACCATCCTGCATAAGAGCCTCGATAGTATATGTATCGAGAGCACCGGCGAAGCGCTCGTTGGCAGACTTAACACCCTTTACGACAGGAACAGCCATCCAATTCTCGGCGAAGTCGGCATATACGTGGAGCATCTTCTGAGCCTCAGCCTCGGCCTCTTGGCGAGTTGCGTGAGCTGTGTGTCCCTCCTGCCAGAGGAACTCAGCTGTACGGAGGAAGAGGCGAGTGCGCATCTCCCAGCGCATTACGTTAGCCCACTGGTTGCAGAGGATAGGGAGATCGCGGTAAGACGAAATCCAGTTTTTGTATGTATTCCAGATGATAGTTTCAGAAGTAGGACGGATGATGAGCTCCTCTTCGAGGCGAGCCTCTGGGTCGACTACTACGCCCTTACCGTCGGGATCGTTTTTAAGGCGGTGGTGAGTAACTACGGCGCACTCCTTAGCGAAACCCTCAACGTGCTCTGCTTCGCGGCTGAGGAAAGACTTAGGGATAAGGAGAGGGAAGTAAGCGTTGACGTGGCCAGTCTCTTTGAACATATCATCGAGGGCGCGCTGCATCTTTTCCCAGATTGCGTATCCATAAGGTTTGATAACCATACAGCCACGTACGGCTGACTGCTCAGCAAGGTCGGCCTTTACGACCAACTCGTTGTACCACTGCGAGTAATTCTCGCTACGAGGGGTAAGTTCTTTTGCCATTGTATATTGTATTCCTTTTATTCCGAATTATGCTACAAAGTTAGTTATTCTTTTCCACATAATGCGAAATGAATTAAAATAACCCGTAAGCGTTTTTGTCAGACTTTCAGGGTTATGCCGTTGGCAGGAGAGATATTGATTTTTTCCCAGTCCTGCAGATAGCGCAGTGCAGTCATGGTGGCGTCGCGGTCCGTTTGGATTACTTTGGGGTCGATGATATTACAGAGGTTGTCGATAGATATATTTGGGTGGGATTCGAGTTCACGTAAAATATGGTTGCACAGTGATTCGAACTCCTCCTTTGAAGAAGGCGAATTGGGGGTGCTATTTGAGCGACATACATCGCACATGCCGCAAGGGGCAGCGTTTTTTTCGCCAAAATAGCGAACAAGTTGCACTGTACGGCACTCCGAATCGTTGTTGAGGTATTCGCACATAGCTGTGATTCGAGCCTGGAGATCCGCCTGTCGGAGCGAATAGACCTCTGGGGGCAAGACGAAGTATTTATCACGTATACGATCCTGTAGCCAGGTAACCGTTGACATGTGCTTAGAGGGGTTATACAATATTACACCCATACGGCTAAGTGTCAGCATACGTTCGTACAACACCTGGTGAGATATGTTGCATTTTTTGCAGATACGGTACTCGTCGATTTGGCAATAACGGGTATAGAGGCCCTCGTACGAGCGCAGAAGAGTCTCGATAATAGGGTTTAGGTCGGGATATTTCTGACGGATATGCAACAATTCCGGGCCATCCAAGAGGAACATGACGCGAGGTGGGAAGTCGGCATCCGGCTCATAATGCATGTAGCCCGCGTTATCCAGGATCTGTAGGGAGTGATGGACGGTGACAGCTGACAGGTGGAAATTCTTGCATAAGACGCCCAGGTTGATTTCGCCCATTACGCCTTCGCCCGATTCGACGCCCACCACCATATAATCGCCTATAGCGTTGTAGACCTCCAGTATTTTCTCCTTAGGGGGGAATGAGTTACGCAGCTTAGCCTCGAGGGTAGATATATCGCGAGGTCCGTTGAGCAGTACTGCGTAGGCCTTTTTGCCATCGCGGCCTGCTCGGCCAGCCTCCTGGAAATAAGCCTCGATAGACGAAGGGACATCCATGTGGATGACGAGGCGGACATCAGGTTTATCGATACCCATACCAAAAGCGTTGGTACAGACCATTACGCGTACTACGCCCTTGGTCCATTTCTCCTGGTAATCCTTTTTTATTTTAGAATCCAGACCTGCGTGGTAGGGGAGAGCCGTTATGCCCTGGGTATTCAGTATGTTAGCGTACTCCGTGGTACTTGCGCGTTTACCCACGTAGACGATAGCCGACCCTTGGGTACGTTGGAGCATATTGATAGTCTCCCCCACTTTATCCTGAGTATGGCGGACTATGTAGGCGAGGTTAGGACGGACGAAGCTAGCAGAGAGTGCGTTAGGGGAGCGGAACTCCAGTCGGGACATTATATCCTCCACTACGCGAGGAGTGGCGGTAGCAGTGAGTGCCAAGATAGGAGGTCGGGCAGGGTAGATATCCTCGAAGACATCAGTGATATTCATATAAGAAGGGCGGAAGTCGTATCCCCATTGGGAGATACAATGCGCCTCGTCGACCACCAGTAGAGAGACATTCATCTGTCTCAGTTTGATACGGAAAGGCTCGGAAGCCAGGCGTTCTGGGGCGACGTATAGGAATTTGCAGTGTCCATATATAGCATTATCGAGGAGGATATTTATGTCGTTGTACGACATGCCCGAGTAGATGGCACCTGCGCGGATACCACGATTTAAGAGGCCATTGACCTGGTCCTGCATGAGAGCGATAAGAGGCGTTATGACCAAGCATACGCCCTCCATGGCCATAGCGGGGACTTGGAAAGTGATGGATTTACCTCCACCCGTAGGCATGAGGCCGAGCGTGTCGCGACCCTCTCCAATGGACCTTATTATATCGCCCTGAATGGAGCGGAAGCTATCGTAGCCCCAGTATTCCTTCAGTATTTTGAGGTATTTATCCATGCGCTATATTTTGAGACAGGCACCGACGAGGTGATGATAAACATTATCAATATATAAACAATGCGTATACTCTGTGGTAGGTGTCTGTGTTAAGCCTGTATTAAGACTGTGTTAAGCGAGTGTTAAGAGAAAGTAGAGAAGATAGAAACTATATATAAGTTATAATAGTTCGGCGATCTTCTCGGCACACAATTCGCCATCCACGGCAGACGATACTATACCGCCAGCGTATCCTGCGCCCTCGCCACAAGGGTATAGGCCCTCGACGCCAGGGTGTTGCATTGTTGCTGGGTTACGAGGGATGCGGACGGGGGAAGACGTACGGCTCTCGACGCCCACTACCAGCGCCTCGTTGGTCATGAAGCCGCGGGCCTGTTTGCCGAAAGTCTCAAAGCCCTTACGGAGGCGCATACCTATATGTTCGGGCAACCAGAAATGCAGAGGGGAAGTCATGATTCCCGGTACGTATGAGCAAGGAGGCAACTGCTGAGAAATCTTACCCTGGACAAAATCGGCCAGAGCCTGAGCAGGGGCAGTGATACCGCGACCGCCATTGATGTATGCCATCTGTTCCAGTTGCTCCTGATATTTCAAGCTACCAAGAGGACCCTCGTTTTGCAATTCGCCTATATCCTCGGGGCGTATTTCGACCACCATACCCGAGTTGGCGAAAGGAGAGCCACGGTGAGAAGGAGACATACCGTTGACCACCTGTTGGTCGCCCGCAGTCATAGCCGGCACGATGAAGCCACCAGGGCACATACAGAAAGAGTATACGCCGCGATCGGCCACCTGAGTAACGAAGCTATAAGAAGCTGCTGGGAGGTAATCGCCGCGACCCTCGCGAGAATGGTACTGTATTTGGTCGATAAGCTCCTGAGGGTGTTCGACGCGGACACCCATAGCCCAAGTTTTAGCCTCGAGAGATATACCTTTAGAATGCAAGAGATGATATACGTCGCGAGCCGAGTGACCTGTAGCCAATATTACGGCATCGGCGTCGATATTATCCTTGTTGTTGACCACTATACCGCGAACCTTACCATCGACCACCTTGATATCGGTCATTTTTGCTCCGAAGAGGACCTGTCCGCCATGAGCGATGATAGTCTCGCGCATATTTTTGATGACGGTAGGGAGGACATCTGTACCTATATGAGGGTGGGCATCGATGAGGATATCCTCCTTAGCTCCGTGGTGGCAGAACACTTGGAGGATTTTGTTGATATTTCCACGTTTTGTGGAGCGAGTATACAATTTACCATCAGAAAAAGTACCAGCGCCGCCCTCGCCGAAAGCGTAATTAGACTCGGGGTCGACATTATGAGTACGACAAAGTTGCGCTATATCCACCTTACGTTTGCTAACATCCTGGCCTCGCTCAACCACTATAGGGCGCAGACCCAGCTCCACCAAGCGCAGTGCGGCGAACAGACCACCTGGGCCGGCTCCAACCACTATGACAGGTTGGGCTGCAGAGACATCCTTATACCCTGGGAGGTCGATGACAGGACGTTCGGGCTCCTCATCCACCCACACTCCGAAGGTGAGCAACACCAAAACTCCATGGGCGCGGCGGGCGTCGATAGAGCGCTTAAGCATACGGATGTGAGAGATGCTATTGCTCTCCACGTCGACCTCCTTAGCCAGGCGGCGAGAAGCGAACGATGTATCGGCTGCCATTTGGGCTGCCTCGAGAGGGGAGAGAGTAAGTTGGACTTCTTTGTACATATTCTGATTAGTCGGTATTTTCTCTGTTAGCTATTAAATCATCTACAATATCGAGTATATCGTCGTAGCTATAGCCACGGGATACGGCGAAACGGACCAGGGACGCCTTAAGTTTCCAAGGGTCGGGCTGGTGGGAAGTTCGCAATTTAGACTCCAATATATGTCGCAAGGTATCCTCGGTAGGCAGTTCCTCCAGTTCGAGCATAGCCTTAGAGATTATTTCGGGTCTTATATGTTTAAGTTGCAGTTGGTACCGTATTTTTTGAGGCCCCCAACCGCTGAAGCGATGTTTATCTCGTACGAAATAAGTAGCAAATCGTTCGTCGTTGATGAACCTGTTTTCTATAAGCCAAGCGATAGCCTTAGCGCGGTCGTGCTCCTCCAGGCCGTAGTTGGACAAGCGTTTCTCCACTTCGGAAGCGCAATGTTCGCTTTGGGCGCACCATTGGGCCACGCGTTCCAGGGCTTGGTTATATTCCAGGGGTTGACGGCGTTGCATGATTACTCCATTATATATACACGTTTAACGCGGCGGCCTATACCAGTGAGGACCTCGTAGCAGATGGTACCCATGAGGTCGGACATTTCCCATACAGGATTCTCGTCGCCGAACAATTGGACATCATCGCCCACCTTAGCCTCGGGGATTTTGGTTATATCCACCATACATATATCCATGCAGACATTGCCCACTATAGGAGCTTTTTTGCCACATATTATGACTTTGCCAACGCCATTGCTCAGGCGGCGGTCCAAGCCATCGGCGTAACCGATAGGGACGACGGCGATACGAGACTCCTTTTTGAGGAGTGTTTTGCGGCCGTAGCCCACGGTAGTGCCAGCTGGTACGGTACGGATCTGAGAGATATAAGACTTAAGCGTTGCTACGTTTCGGAGTTTAGAATTATCGACAGCAGATACGCCATAGAGTCCGATACCCAGTCGGACCATTTCCATTTGGTATTTAGTAAAACGCTCTATTCCTGCGCTATTCAATATGTGGCGGTCGAAATTGTATCCCAATCCATCGTGCAATTTCTGAGTAGCGGTCTCGAAAGAATGGATTTGTTCGAGGGTAAATCCATCGTGAACAGACTCATCAGAGCCCACGAGATGCGAGAATGCGGACGCTACGACGAGGTGGGGGCACTCCTTGAGGGCAGATATAAGATCATCCACCTCGTGGAGGTCGAATCCCGATCGGGTCATACCAGTATTCAGTTTGATATGGATAGGAGCCTGTTCGATGCCCAGACGTTCAGCCTCGTTGTTGTACATACGGAGGGTATCGAAGGTAGACAATTCAGGTTCCAGATTATCGCGGAGCATTACCTCGTAGGAATGCCATTCGGGGTTCATTACGATTATAGGGAGACGGATACCCGACAAGCGGAGTTCGTGACCCTCGTCGGCGAAAGCCACGCCAAAGGCGTCGACGCCCTGAGCCTCGAGGTGGCGAGCTATTTCGAAAGAACCTGTGCCGTAGGAGAAAGCCTTGACCATAGCCAAGAGTTTGGTACCCGGTTTTAGCAGATTACGGAAGTAAGCCACGTTGTGAGCCAAGGCGTTGAGGTTGATCTCCATCTGGGTACGATTGCGGTGAGTCTCCAGGTGGTCGGCAATACGTTCGAAGCCGAAAGCGCGAGAACCCTTGAGCAAGATAGCCTCGCCGTGGAAGTCGGCCGTTGACATAGAATTCAAGAACTCCTCGGTAGTAGAGAAGAAACGAGAATTAGGGATACGGCCTCGCATGTAAGTGCTGACGTTTTTACCTATACAAATGAGGCGAGAGACCTGTTTTTGGATTATCAGGCGCTCCACGTCGGCATACAACTCCTCCTGCTGGCGGCGTGACTGCAAGAGATCCGAGAGGATAAGCGTTTTAGTAAGGCCCTTTTTATTACCCAAGCGATGCAGCATATCGAGGGCGATAGAGAGAGAAGTGACGTCGGCGTTGTAAGAATCGTTGATGATAGTACATCCGTTGCATCCATCCTTCTGTTGGAGTCGCATATCGATAGGGCGTATCTGTTCGGCGCGGGAAGATAATTTAGCAGGCTCTATACCGCTAACCAAGGCGTAGATGATAGACTGGGTGAGGTCTTGAGCCAGGGCTTCGTCGTTGATATAAGCATTATTGACGGTCAGTTGGTGTATATCGTATTTAACCGACGATACCACTATATGAGAGCCATGCTCATCGACAGAGAGGTCGACCTGGAAAGTAGACTGAGGGTTGCGTCCCCATGTGATATACTCATTCTCCTCGGCGCGAGAAGTAAAAGAGCGGTCGAGCAAGATATCATCCTTACGGTATAAGACCCTTTGGGCTGTGGCGCAGATAGTCTTTTTCTCTGCTATTTTGTGGCTAAGGGAGTCGAATTTCTCCTGATGGGCATCGCCGATATTAGTCCATATTACGTCCTCTGGGAAAGTCATTTCGCGCAAGCGCTCCATTTCACCCGGTTGGCTTATGCCAGCCTCGATGATAGCCAATCGGGTATCGGGCTGAATAAGTAGCAATGACAAAGCCACACCAAGTTGGCTATTGTAGCTACGTGGAGAGCGGATAAACTGCACATCATCGGCCAAGAGTTGAGCCAGCCACTCCTTGACGATAGTCTTACCATTAGAGCCTATGATACATACTACGCGAGCATTAGACTGTTGGCGGTACCAAGCAGCTACACTCTGGAGGGCGTAGAGGGCGTTGTCTGTGAGGATGAAAGTAGCCTCGGGGAAGGCCCTTGTCTGAACATCGTGGGAGCACAAGAAGAGGCGTACTCCGCGGTCGTACAATTCCTGGATATACGATTCGCCATCATGGTTTTGGCCTTTGATAGCTACGAAGAGGCACCCAGAAGGGTCGCACATATTACGGCTATCGGTCATGATAGAGGTAATGACCGCATCGTTTTTTTTTGCTCCGGCCAGCTCAGCGTGAGTTGCCGAAACGATGTCAGAGATGTTCAGATTCATTTTTTTATTGAACAAATTATGACATTGGCGGGCTCTTTATGCGATAGACAAAGAGTTAGTTAATGTCTTGTTTGCTATTTAGTTAAATGCTCACTAATTTTGTGACTACAAAACGGGGCACTGATAGCTCTTGCAAAAATAAAGAATTATGCGGAAAGAGACAATCATAGAGATTATTCTCTCCACTATGGAAGAGATGAGAAAACTGACGGTAACGTTTACGGACAAGGAGAAGATTCCTCAGCCCTTCATAGATTTGCTGATGAATAAGTACACTACCTTAGGTGAAGAGATTCAGTTGTTGGATTTCTGGAAGGTTGCCTCTGAGGCAGAAGAGAGTGTTGCGGAGCCCGTGAAAGAAGAGCCAAAGTCGGCACCTGCACCAGCCCCTGTAGTGGAAGTTAAAATTGAAGCACCAAAGGTAGAAGTAGCCCCACAGCCAGCAGTTGTGGAGCCAGAACCTAAGGTTGCGCCAGCACCAGAAGTCGCAGTAGAGCCAGTAGCAATAGTTCCCGAGCCAAAGGAGCCAGTTGTGGCACCAGTACAAGAGGTACAGCCAAAAGTGGACATTAAGCCTACGATACAGCCAGTGCGTCAGGCATCAGTAAGCAAGTCGGCCTCATCGGCAGACACGATTAACTATGGTACGCCGGTAAGTGATATTCGCAAGGCGGTAGGAATAAATGACCGATTCCTGTATCAGAGAGAGTTGTTTGGTGGGGATGCTCAGCGACTCAATCAGGCATTAGATGCTATAAATGCTTGCAGTACATACGAAGAAGCGCATGCTACGCTCAAGGCATTCGGTTGGGATGAGACAGATGCCACGGTAGAGGCATTTTTGAAAGCTGTTCATAGACGATTCCTATAAAAGGGGGGCAGAAATGAAGTTGACAGTTGTGCCTACTCCGGTAGGCAATCTAGAAGATATTACGATGCGAGCCTTGAAGGTACTCAAGGAGGCGTCGTTCATATTAGCTGAAGATACTCGTACGACATCCAATCTGCTAAGGCATTTTGAGATAGAGAATCAGTTGGTAAGCTATCACAAGTTCAACGAGCACCATGTGGTAGAGAACATTGTGAAGCGAATTCAGACAGGCCAAGATGCGGCGTTGGTATCAGATGCGGGTACGCCAGCCATTTCGGACCCTGGGTATCTGGTGGTAAGGCACTGTATAGATGCTGGCATTGAGGTACAATGTCTACCTGGGGCCACGGCGTTTGTGCCAGCGCTAGTAGATTCGGGGTTGCCAAATGACCAATTTACCTTTATAGGATTTCTTCCTCACAAGAAAGGCAAGCAGACTGCGATGCAAGAATTAGCTACGTTGACTCGTACCTTTATATTATATGAATCACCGTTCAGGCTAGTAAAGACATTAGAGTCGTTGGCCGAAGTTTTAGGTTCGGACAGGAGGGCATCGGTATCGCGAGAGATAAGCAAGATGTTTGAAGATACGCAGAGAGGTACGATAGCCGAGTTGATAGAGCATTTTACGGAGACCCCTCCAAAGGGAGAGATAGTGATGGTGGTAGAAGGCAAGAAAGAAGAGAAAAAGAAAAAAAATAGATACGACGATAACAACGAAGAAGAATAAGCAGTAATATTGTTCGCTGAAAATACATAAAAATAAAATATATACCTATGAAAAACATTTTAGGCGCACTTGTATTTGCGGTAGTTGCGATTATGATGTGCTCTTGCGATCAGATTTCTCAGAGAGAGATACAGTTGGCCAATCAACTTGACTCAGTTGAGAGGCTCTTGAACCTGAAAGATTCGAGCATGGTTCTTCTTGCCAGTACGATGGCTGACGTTCAACAGAACTTAGCTGCCATTAAGGAGCATGAAAAGCTCATCACTACAGCCGTTTCAACAGATGGTCGCAGTGCTAAGGAGCAGATTCAGAATGATTTGAATCAGATTAACGATTTGCTCCAGGCGAACAAGAAGAAGGTAGCAGATTTGACAGCTAAGCTCAAGAAAGCTACACAGAAGAACTCGGAGTTTGAGAGCATTATCAAGCTTTTGGAAGATCAGATTGCGCAGCAGAACGAGGAGATTGAGAAGTTGAAGAGCATTCTTGACGACAAGAATGTAGAGATTGGCTTCTTGAACAATGCTGTTATCAAGCTCTCTTCTGCAGTAGACTCTACATCGCAGGTTGCTGCGAGTGCGCTCAGCAATGTAGCTTCGTTGACAGATGCTAAGAACACAGCATACTATGTAGTAGGCTCTAAGTCGGAGCTCAAGGAGAAGGGTATCACGACATCAGCTGGTCTATTCTCTAAGAAGGTATCTGGCGATGCTGACAACAGCCTCTTTACAAAGATCAACTGGACAGAGGTAACATCAATCCCAACAAACTGCAAGCGTATCAAGATTATCTCTTCGCACGATGAGAATAGCTACGTAGAGGAGAAGGGTTCTGACGGTTTGATTACGATCCAGATTAAGAACAAGGAGTCGTTCTGGAAGGTATCTAAGTACTTGGTAATCCAAGGTCGTGAGCAAGAAGATTAATAAATCTCACGGAGACATATAAAACAAGAAAGCATGCCGGAAGGCATGCTTTTTTGTTTCTTGCGCTATTAGTTCATAGTTGGTTTTGTGTATTAGCTGTTAATCTTCACATAGAGCTTAGTGGTCTTGATTTCTTCACGAAGACAAAGGTATGGTGTTTGTCTGAGGTGGCTTTACGTAAAATTACGTAGAGCCTCATTTTTTTTTCAAAAAAAGTGATTTTAGGGTATGCTGTACGAGTTTAGATTTAGTAGGTGTTTGTTATGATTTTTAGGTATTTAAAAGTACTCTCTGTATATAGGCTGTCTATATAGAGCGTATATAGAGAGTATATAGAGCGTATAGAGTAATGATTGTTATGATTTTATTTTGTTGAGGAAGGTGCATTTTTTGTGATATTTTTTTGAGGGGGGTGTAGTAGAGGTTGCTTTTTCAGTAAAACAGGAACATATTACGCTAAAATATCGTATAATTGTCGTGAAGTAATAATCAGACCTAAAATGAATAGATTGTACAGTAAAATGTTGCTAGGTTGCTTTATGGCAGTCATGGCATCGTGCACAACTAATCAAAAGTGCGAATTTAAGTTTCAGGATTCATCTCTATCGGTAGATGAACGTGTAGAAGATCTAATGCAACAACTAACGTTGGAAGAAAAGGTAGCTCTCATGCAAAACTCATCGGAAGCCATTCCAAGGCTTGGGATACAAGAGTATGACTGGTGGAATGAGGTGCTACATGGTGTTGCCCGTGCTGGAAATGCCACGGTATTTCCTCAGACGATAGGTATGGCGGCATCGTTTGATGTTCCATTAGTGAATGAAGTTTTTACGGCCATAAGTGATGAGGCGCGAGTGAAGCATCGTCAGTTTTTGGCAAAAAACAACCGTGGCAGGTACACCGGTTTGACAGTTTGGACGCCGAACATCAATATTTTCCGTGACCCACGTTGGGGTAGAGGCCAAGAGACCTATGGAGAGGATCCATATCTTACAGGAGAGATGGGCAAGGCTGTAGTAAGAGGTCTACAAGCGACAGATGAGAATGGATATGACAAGCTCCATGCCTGTGCGAAGCATTTTGCTGTGCATTCAGGTCCAGAGTGGAACAGACATACGTACAATGCTGAGAATATTCCTGCGCGAGACCTACATGAGACCTATCTGTGGGCATTTAAGGAATTGGTAACCAAGGCAGATGTGCGAGAAGTGATGTGTGCCTACAACAGATATGAGGGAGAGCCATGCTGTGGCAGTTCGCGACTCCTTACACGTATTTTGCGAGAAGACTGGAAGTATGAAGGTATAGTAGTATCGGACTGTTGGGCTCTTAATGACTTTTACAACCCAGTTCCTAAGGGACACGGTACAGAGCCAGATGCTGAGCATACGGCAGCCAAGGCAGTGCTGAGCGGTACAGACCTTGAGTGCGGCTCGACATTTGACAATCTTGATGAGGCTGTAGCGGCGGGCCTTATTACAGAAGAGAGAGTAAATAAGTCGGTACGTCGTCTTCTCAAGGCCAGGATTCAGCTTGGTGAATTTGACGACCCACAATTGGTATCATGGAACAAGTTGAAAGACGAGTTGCTCTGTTCGCCAGCGCATCATGCATTGGCTCGCAAGATAGCTACAGAGAGTATTGTATTGCTTCAGAACAAGAACAATGTGCTTCCGCTATCGACAGGAGGTAAGATAGCTGTGGTAGGTCCTAATGCGACAGACTCAGTTACGCTTTGGGCAAATTACAATGGTTTCCCACTTCATACGGTAACTATACTTGACGGTATAGAGGCCATGGCAGGCAAGGAGAATGTGAAATACATCAAAGGCTGTGACTATGTGACACGCATGACGATGGAGAGTCAGATTTTCAACTGTAAGCAAGAAAACGGAGAGCAAGGCATAAAGGGAGAGTACTGGAACAATATAAAGATGGAAGGCGATAAGGCTACATCTGTTGTATACAACAATCCACTAATATTCTCTACTGCGGGTGCTACGGTATTTGCTCCTGGTGTAAATTTAGAGAATTTCTCGGCTAAGTATACTACAGACTTTGTAGGATCGGAAGATTGTGATGTTGCTGTTGAGGTACAATCGCAAGGTGCGTATGTTTTGAGGATTGACGGTGACAGCATAACCAGAGGTTATAATTTGCCAGAGCCAACTATAGTACATACGTTCAAGACAAGGAAAGGCGAGAAGCACGCTATAGAACTCGACTTTGTAAGTTACAGAGAGCGCAGTGCGTTGAGGTTCAACATTGGCAAGGCCGTTGAGACAATGCCAGCTGAAGTGATAAAAGAGATAGATGGATACGAGACTGTAGTGATGGTAGGAGGTATATCTCCAAAGCTTGAAGGCGAAGAGATGCCTGTAAGCGTACCAGGCTTCAAGGGAGGTGACCGTGAGAACATACAACTTCCAAAGGTACAGAGAGAGCTCCTTCAAGAGTTGAAGAAAGCAGGAAAGAAAGTAGTGTTTGTCAACCTCTCAGGTTCGGCTATTGGACTTGAGCCAGAGACAAAGAGTTGTGATGCCATTCTCCAAGCGTGGTATGGAGGTGAAGCGGCAGGTGAGGCCATTGCGGATGTTCTCTTTGGCAAGGTATCGCCAAGCGGTCGTCTTCCTATCACATTCTACAAGAGTGTAGATCAGATACCAGGTTTTGAAGATTACACTATGAAAGGCAGGACCTACAGGTTTATGACACAGAAGCCACTCTTTGCCTTCGGTCATGGTCTTTCATACACTACATTTGAATATGGTAAGGCTGAGGTGCCATCGAGCATCAAGGCTGGAGAAGACCTAAAGGTTGTGATTCCAGTCAAGAATACAGGCAAGATGGATGCCACAGAAGTTGTACAAGTATATTTGGCCAACCCATCAGATGCGGAAGGTCCGGTAAAGACACTCAGAGGAGTAGCTAGAGTAGACATTCCTGCTGGGGAGTCTCGCAATGTAGAGATTAACCTTGGGCAGTTGGAACTCTCATGGTATGATGCAGTCAACGAACGTATGTCGGTACAGTCGGGTAATTATGCAATCTACTATGGTGGAAGTTCAGATAGTGTTCAAAAAGCGACATTCTCCATTGCAGAATAAGGAAAATTATCTAAAAGTAGTAACTTTGCCCCATATATGAGCATTACTAGCAGACATAGACGGATAGGTAAGTGGCCATTGATAATCATGGCTATCATAGCCATTGTTGTATTAGTATGTGGTATATGGGGCTATCGCTTTGTGTATAAGTCGGTCATAGATTTGGGGTCGAGGAAGCAGATGTCGCTCTATTTACCTCAAGGTGTGACCTTTGACGAATTGTGTCAGTTGCTAGAGCTAGACAGTGCTTTGACAGACCGAGACAATCTCTCGACGGTAGCCTCGCTTATGGGGGCTAAGGATCAGATACGTCATGGGCACTACAAACTACGCAATGGCATGTCGGCCCGTCAGTTGATGAATCTGCTGCGCAGTGGCAATCAGTCGCCAATCAGAGTTACATTCAATAACTGTCGTACTTTAGCGCAAGTAGCGGGTAAGGTATCACACTTCCTTGAAGCAGACTCGCTAGATATTCTTGCTGCGATGGAAGACAAACAGTTGATGGCGGAGTTGGGATTTAACGAGAATAGTATACCGGCGTTATATCTGCCCAACACCTATGAGATGTTTTGGACGGCCAGTGGTGAAGATTGGGTTAGGCGCATGAAGTCGGAATACGACAAATTCTGGAATGCTCAGCGAATGCACAAGGCAGACAGTATAGGACTCTCACCCAAGGAGGTAGTGACATTAGCCTCGATAGTAGAAGAAGAGACAAACAAGGTAGCTGATTATCCTATTATAGCGGGCTTGTATCTCAACCGTATACGCAAGGGGATGTTGCTTCAGGCCTGTCCTACGCTTAAGTATTGCAAAGGCGATTTTACTATCCGACGAGTATTGAATTCAGATAAGGAGATTGACCATCCATACAACACCTACAAATATCCAGGATTGCCTCCTGGGCCTATTCGTGTGACTACAGGTGCTGCTATAGATGCCGTTCTTAATGCTGATGATAATGACTACCTATTTATGTGTGCGCGTCCTGATTATAGTGGATTGCATAATTTTGCGCGTACGGTAGCGCAGCATGAACGTAATGCCCGAGAGTATCAGGCATGGCTCAATACCCAAAAGATTTACAGATAAATATCTATTGAGAATGGAACAGGAACAGAACATCATATCACTATCAGGGGTGACAATCATGCAAGAAGACAATATCATCTTGCGAGACATAAATCTTGAGGTGGCTAAAGGCGAAATGGTCTATCTCATTGGGCGTGTTGGCAGTGGTAAATCGTCATTGCTCAAGACGTTGTATGCCGAGTTGCCATTCAGTGGTGTGAAAGGTCAGGTATTAGGAAGCGATTTGAGTAAGCTTGATTCGTCTACTATTCCATTCCTACGTCGCAAGATGGGTGTTGTATTCCAAGACTTCCAGTTGCTCAGTGACCGTTCGGTATACGACAATTTGCTTTTTGTCCTCAAGGCTACAGGATGGAAGAACAGGGCAGAGATGGACAAGCGTATACGAGAGGTATTGGCGCAGGTAGATATGGTTCATAAGGGCTACAAGATGCCTCATCAGCTTTCGGGAGGTGAGCAGCAGCGTATAGCCATTGCGCGAGCATTGCTTAATGAGCCAGAGTTGATATTAGCCGATGAGCCTACGGGAAATCTTGATCCGGATACTACAGACCAGTTGATGCGTCTTTTGATAGATATCAACAAGATGGGTAAGACGATTGTGATGGCTACCCACAACTATAATGTGATACGTCGTTTTGAGGCGCGTACGCTCAGGTGTGAGAATTCGATGCTATTGGACAATCAGCCAGAGACGGTAGAACTTGATTTCTTCTAATCAAAAAGCGATATAGGATGAATATTCTCGTTGGTATAACAGGAGGCATTGCAGCATATAAGACAGCCAGTGTCATACGCTTTTTAGTTAAGGAGGGGCATGATGTGCGAGTAGTCATGACGCCTATGGCTAAGCAGTTCATCACGCCATTGACGGTAGCTACGCTAAGTAAGCATCCCATATTAGTTGATTTCTTCTCGCCCGAGAATGGTGAGTGGAATTCGCATGTAAGTCTTGGCTTATGGTCGGATGTAATGCTCATAGCACCAGCCACCGCCAATACAATGGCTAAGATGGCCAATGGTATAGCTGACAATCTTTTGTTGACATCATATCTTTCGGCTCGTTGTCCTGTTGCCATTGCTCCATCTATGGACTTAGATATGTATAAGCATCCAGCTACTCAGCAGAATCTGGAGACACTTCGCGGTCGTGGTGTTACGATTATTGAGCCAGAAGATGGTGAGCTAGCCAGTGGACTTGTAGGCAAAGGGCGAATGGCAGAACCAGAGCAGATAGTTGCTGCTGTAGATGCGGTTCTTGCATCGAAGAGTAGCAGTTGTCTTAGAGGTAAGCGCATAATGCTGACAGCGGGTCCGACATACGAGAAGATGGATTCGGTACGTTTTATCGGCAACTATTCGTCCGGTAAGATGGGCTTTGCGATAGCTGAGGAGTTGGCCAACAGAGGGGTTGAGGTAGAATTGATAGCCGGACCGGTACAATTGAAAACGCTCAATCCGAATATACACAGGCACAATGTGGAGTCGGCTGCTCAGATGTATGCAAAATGTTGTGAGATATTCCCTACTACAGATGGCGCTATAATGACGGCAGCAGTTGCGGATTTCACACCATCGGAATGTGCCGATCATAAGATAAAGCGTAAGGGACCGATGACACTTACACTTAATCCTACACAAGACATAGCTGGAGCTATGGGTAAGATGAAGCGAGACGACCAGATGCTTGTAGGATTTGCATTAGAGACGAATGACGAGGCTACAAACGCGCAGCATAAACTAGAATCGAAGAATCTTGACTTCATAGTTCTAAACTCCCTTAATGACAAGGGGGCGGGCTTTATGCACGATACAAACAAAGTTACGATAATTGACCGACTTGGAAAATCGACAAGTTATGAGTTGAAATCCAAGAAAGATGTAGCTAAGGATATTGTGAATTATTTGGAGACATTCAACAAGTAAGATTGATGAAGATACGCATATTCATATTAACTATTTTGAGTGCCATTGCTCTTGTTGCCACCTCGGCTCAGGAGTTGATATGCTCCATTAATGTACAATCTGCATCCATACAAGGCACGAATAAGCAGATATACGAGAATATGCGCAATTCATTGAGTGATTTTATGCGAGAGCAGCGTTGGACCGGCGATAAATATCAGACGGCTGAGCGCATAGAATGTTCCATGAATTTCAATATTACTGAGCAAGTTTCGAGCAACGAGTTCAAGGGTACCCTTACTGTACAGCTCCGTCGTCCGGTATGGGGCTCGGCGTATACCACGACAATGATAAACCTTCAGGATAAGGATATTCAGTTCCGATACAATGAGGGGCAGCCAATAGTATTCAATGAATCGACATACGATCAGGACAACCTTGTACCACTTATTGCATTTTATGTATATGTGATGCTAGGTATAGATTATGACAGTTTCTCGCTCAACGGTGGTACGGACTACTGGAAGAAGGCGGAGCAGATATGTAATCAGGCGCAGAAATCGTCCTTCAGTGGTTGGAAATCATACGATGGTACGCAGAACAGATATTGGTTGGTCAATAATGCATTGGACGACAACCATCGCACATTCCGTACACAATTGTACAATTACCACCGTCTTGGACTTGATCAGATGTCGGAGAGCATAGAGCGGGGACGAGAGCAGATATTGGGTTGCATAGAGCAGCTTCGAAAGGTAAAACAGAATGTATCCCGTAATGCATATTTACTTGGCCTATTCTTCACGGCTAAGAGTGATGAATTGGTGAGTATATTCAGTGAATCGCCTGATATTGAGAGGGCTAAGGCGTTGGAATATCTTTCGGTAGCCGATCCAGGTAATATCAGTAAGTATCAGAAAATCAAGAAATAATATCTGCTAATGCTTCAACATCTCAATATATCCAATTATGCACTCATCGAGAAGAGCGACATTGAGTTTGATGAGGGAATGTCGGTAATCACGGGCGAAACCGGAGCTGGTAAATCTATTATGTTAGGGGCTCTCGGACTCCTTTTAGGAGGTCGTGCCGATGTTCAAGTCCTTCAGAATAAAGATCAGAAATGTATTGTAGAAGCAACATTTGATGTTGCTAAATATGGGTTGAATGCTCTCTTTGAGGAAGAAGAGGTGGATTATGATGATGAGACCATAATACGTCGTGAGATTCTTCCTAACGGCAAATCGAGGGCATTTGTGAATGATCAGCCTGTCAATGTATCGTTCCTTAAATTATTGGGGAATAAGCTTATTGATATACACTCTCAGCATCAGAATCTGTTGTTGTCTGACGGCTCTTTTCATCTGAACATAGTTGACACGGTAGCGCAAGATGATGCTGAACGATTGGAATACAGAGGATTGTATGACCAGTATGTTTCGCTTCAGGCTCGCGAACGATCGATGGTAGAAGACAATGAGCGCATGAAGCGTGATTTGGATTATATGGAATTCCAGCTTCGTGAGTTGCAAGATCTCAAATTGGTAGAAGATGAGGATAAGGAGCTTGAGATAGAGCAAGAGAGGCTCTCCAATGCGGAGGATATCAAGATGCAATTGTCCGAATCCATCAATCTTATGGAGGGGAATGAGCAGTCGATCATCCCTGCTTTGAAGCAGTTGTCCAATAGTGTGACAAAAATTGACCGTTTTCTGCCAAATGATACTGATGCAGCCAATCGTATTACTTCGGCTCGTATAGATATAGAGGATCTGTTGCGTACCTTCTCGGGTGTTTATGATTCGCTTGAGGTTGACCCTCAGAGGTTGGAGTATGTTGATTCGCGATTGAATGCCATATATAATCTTGAGAAGAAACATCGAGTAGAGAGTGTCAATGATCTTATTAAGTTGCGCGATGATTTGTCGGAGAAAGTCGGCCATATAGCCAATTTTGACGAGCAGTTGGACCTTCTCAGAGAAGAGATAGAAAAGGTATTAAGTAACCTGACGGTAGTAGCCGACAAACTCAGTGAAAAACGACAGTCGGTCTTTGCTGATATTCAGAAATATGTGGAGTCGCACTTGCACGACATGGGTATGCGCAATGCTGTTTTCACTATAGGGCATAAGCGTTCGGAGGTTTATACTGCTACAGGTAATGATGAACTGCATTTTCTTTTTGCTGCCAATTTAGGCGGTGTGCCTACAGATATATCCAAGGTTGCCAGTGGAGGTGAGATGTCGCGAGTAATGCTCAGTATCAAGTCGCTGCTCAGTCGTAGTAAGTCGCTTCCTACCATTATTTTTGATGAGATAGATACTGGAGTCTCGGGAGATGTGGCAGACAAGATGGGCAGTATAATGAACAAGATGGCTGATAATATGCAAGTTATAGCCATTACGCATCTTCCACAGGTTGCTGCCAAGGGAGGTCGCCATTATCAAGTCTACAAAGAAGACACGGCGGAGTCGACCGTTTCCCATATCAGGGCGCTCTCCTCTGATGACCGTGTGACAGAGATAGCTAAGATGCTCAGTGGTTCGAGAGTATCTGATGCTGCCATACAGAATGCTAAAGAACTTCTTTCTGCGGAGTAGATGAGTCGGTCGGTTGTCATATTAGGAAGTGGGAATGTGGCAACGCATCTGGCTCGTATGTTTCAGCAGAACTCCTATGCTATAGAGTGTATTTGGAGTCGCACGCTCGACCATGCGCGGCAGTTGGCCGATGAGGTTGATGCATACGCCTATACCGACGATTTGCTGTCTATTCCGTTGTATGCTGACTATTATATCATTGCCACATCAGACAGTGCTATTCCGTCCGTCGTGCGTAGTATTCCTGCACTTAATGAGGATGCTATATTGATTCACACATCTGGATCTACTGATATATCTGTTTTGTCGAAGGCTGGTCGATATGGGGTGTTGTATCCCTGTCAGTCGTTTTCCAAGAATATTTCGTTTGACTATTCCAATATTGAGTGGTTGGTAGAGGGCAATGACGACGAGTCGCTATTGTCGGTAAGGCAACTTGCGGAGAGTATACCTCATAAGACGGTAACTGAAGCCGATTCCAATCAGCGTCGTACTCTTCATATGGCGGCAGTGTGGGCAAGTAATTTTACCAATCGTATGTTGGTGGAGGCATATGATATAATGTCTGGTGCGAACCTTGACCCTCATTTATTGGACAGTCTTGTACGTCAGACGGTAGATAAGGCATTGTCGACCAATCCCCGTGATGCTCAGACGGGGCCTGCGCGCAGGCGTGATGAGAATATTATCAATATGCATCTCTCGCTATTGTCGGATAATCCTGAGTTGGAGAATCTATATCGTTTGATTTCAAAACGGATATCTGATAATCAATAAAACAAAACATTAAGTTTGTCGGTCATGAAACTTCGTTATTGGATTATCTCCCTTCTATTGTGTTTTCTAACATTCGGAATTGTTGCATGTTCGGATGATGATAATAAGAGCGAGGTCGAACTGCCTCAAGATGCGCCCTATGAACTAGCAGAGTATCTTAAGGATTACACATACGAGCAGTTGGACGATTTCAAGCGAGGAACATTTGTGATGCAGCAATATAGGGTAGTGTACACCACTATGGACAGTCGCGATTTGCCCGTCAAGGTATCTATGTATATGGCTGTACCGCAGAATCCATTGAGGGTGTTTGTCGATTGTCACGCTACTATATCTGCAGATGCACAGGCTCCTACGGTAGGTGGTCCTGCCATTATGGCTTCGCCCGATTTGATACCACTGATGAATGCGGTTGTCATTGCTCCCGATTATATTGGTTATGGGGAGTCGGTTGACCATACACATCTCTTTGCTGATGTTGCCTTGAATGGTAATACGGTCGTTGACGGTGTGAAGGTAGCGTACGACTTATTGTATAGTTTAGACAGGAATGTGGCGGTTGACAGACCGTCGTATATACTAGGAGCCTCGCAGGGTGGGGGAGTCGCGTTGTCCGCTCAGCGGATTATAGAGAATGAGGCAGGCTTGAGCGATTATATTCACTTGCAGGAGTCGTATGTTGGCAGTGGAGCGTACGATTTCGGAAGAATATTCGATGTGTGGACCCGTGAGTGGAGTTCCAATTCATTTCCTTGTGGCGCATTGTTGGGCGTATTAGGTATGTTCGATGAGTGCCCAGATGAATTTGGGGGTATTAAGGTAGACGATCTTTTTAGTGAGGCATTTATCGCTACTGGTATCGTAGAAGCTGTAAAGAGTAAGACGTATGACAACTCGCAGATTACTACGTTTGTGGTACAGGGACTTCAGAAGGCATATGGTGATGCTGCGTTCCCTGTTCCCAATGAGCGCATATTCAGTCCTGCTATGATGGATGAGAAGTCGGATGTCTATCAACGCGTAAAATCATATTTTTCACGAGGTAATGCATATATGTCGGTTGGTACAGGCATGTGGGTACCCTCGCATAGGGTCAATATGTTTCATTCTCCCGAAGATGAGGTGGTGCCATACGTGCTGACAGAAGAGCTCATGGCGTATTTTGATGGGCAAGGGTACAAGAATTATACATTCAAGGCCACTTCGGGCAATCATACTGGCAGTTGCATTGCGGCGTATACTGAGGCGATACGAAGGATTCTTTTCTCGTATTAGCTGAATAGATTTCTCTCATGGAAGATGTGCAAATCGTACGGGCATAGCAGAATGTAATATTGTGCTGCTATTGTTATTTCTCTATCCATAGCAAAATTTCGTCGCTGAGGTAAGGCCTTAGTTCATCAACATGTATTCTAAATTCTGGCATATCTAGCCCATATCCATCGTAGCGGTCATACTGGAATGCTATACTATCGCCGACCAATGCTGGTGCGTATCTAGGAAACTTTATATCATTTGTGTCAAGTAGCAGTTCGTTGTATTTCTGCTGATAAAATCGCGTGAGGCCTTTTCGTATTATATGGGGAAAGTATGAGACATTGACTCCATCCCTTAGCGCGCTTCTAACGATGTGACCATCGTTCTTTGCAATAGTAATAAATGGGCGGTAATAATTGGCGTGTATGCCACCTGTTTCTTCAACTATATAAGATTGGTAAGTGACGTACTTGTCCGTTTCATTAGCTATAGTGTAGTATGCCCAATAGTTATATTGATTTTCCTCGTTGCCCCATGTCGCTACGTACTTACGGATCATGAGTTCTCTACATTCCGTTTCAAAGTCGCTGTTTAATATAGGTTTATTGAATATATAATTGTTTATGGCCTCACTAAGATATTGGGAGTTTTCTCGTGGATGTTCTATTGAGAGTTCATATTCTATGTAGACTTTGACAGGAGAGTCATCTATAGTCATTACTTCGTCAATTGTATCAGAAACAGCTGAATACCCGTTTCTGTGTTTGTTCGCAATAGTGTTAGATGTATGAATCGGTGTTTCGTTATATATGGCTACTTTGGAGAAAGCGCAATCTAGTTTTCTTGCAACATACTCTTGACCATAATGAGATATTATCTCTGGAATAATAACTTTCCCGGAAACGTATTCATTAATACCAGAAATAGTTTCTGAGTCTCCTTCAATATTATAAATGAATTCTTGTCGATTACATGCGGCCAATAGAACACTCAGTATGAGAGCAATTATACTTGCTAATTTCTTCATCTTTGTGTGAAAGCTATTGTTGTTCTTGCGCCATATCATCATGTCAATGGAGATTATTTTCATTATATGTTATCCATATAGAACAAAGGTAATATTAAATAGTATTAAACCGTATTTTAAAGTAGGTAATCCTTGAAACATTTTGCTCGTTCAAGTGTAAAAATAAAACAGAAGGCAGATAAGCCTTTTGTCTGTAAACCTTTGCAGACTTGCTGTTAATAAAGACTACTAATTATCAATACTGTTTTACATGAAAAGATTAATGCTTTTAGTGCTGGCATGTTTATTTTTGTTCAGCGAGGCAGATGCCCAGGGTAAATACTCTAAGGAGCAGATTCTTAATATGTCAATTGAGGAGCTTTCCGACCTTCCTTTGGAGGACCTCATGGCAGCAGTCGAAACACTCGGTGTTTCCAGCGTAGACGAACTCTTCGCTATGATCATGAACAAGAATGTCGCTTCTGCATCTAAGAAAGAGGAAAACGCATTCACTTCCCCATTGTCTACTACAGTTATTACTCGCGACGAGATGCGCTCGTGGGGTGTCTCTACAATCGAGGAGGCTTTCCGCCTTATTCCTGGTGTAGTTGTTCAGGAGAAGACTAATGGCGTATACGACGGCTATATTCGTGGCTTGAATAATGTTCCTGATGGTCAGCGCCTTTCTTACGCAGAAAACCAGAATACTCTTTTGATGGTCGATGGACGTGACGTGACTAACTATGTCCAGGGTGCCGTATTCTTCGAGACGCTACCTGTTTCTATAGAGGATGTCGATCGTATCGAGGTTGTACGTGGCGCTTCTTCTGCTCTCTATGGCCAGAATGCCGTACAGGGTGTTATCAATATCATCACAGATAAGCCTACTTCTTCATCTCCTATGGTGCAGGGTAGTATTCAGACTGGTAATCAGAATTCTACAATGGCGGATATCGCTTTGCGTAAGGCTTTGAACGATAAGTTCGCTTTCGGCCTCTCGTTTAATATGCAGACTCGCCAACGTAATACTGATAAGATTTTTGTTCCTTTCAGTGTAAATAAGGTTGATAAGACGAATTCTGATGAGCACTTGTATACTAGCGACCTCCTGTATATGTATAATGCAGCTGATAAATCATATACTCCTATGTCTAAGGTCGGCCACTGGGTATCTGTGTCTGAGTTGCGTAATATTAAGCGACTGAATCAGGATATGGCTAATCAGGGTATCCCTAATCCTTATTATAACGCTTCTCCTTATCAGTACGAGCCAGAAAAGATGTTCTCTAATCCTGATATGTCTCGCGAGACTTATGGTACTAACCTCTATTTGGCCTTGACTCCTGCCGAGGAGGTTCGCTTTGATCTTACTGCTGGTTATCAGAATTCTAATGTCATCACTACTGATGCTGAACAGCAGGTATGGTCTACTGGCGGTCGCGCTTCTAAGTCTGCTTATACAAACTTGAATGCAGCAATCAAGGATTTGCATATTAATGTAAGCTATAATCAGGGCCCAGTCGAACTCGCTAAGGGAGTGCCTGGCTATAAGGTTAAGACCAAGAACTTCCGCGCCGGAATCGATTATGATATCAATGTCGGCGATTTGTCTATCCGCCCTGCAGTGGCTTATAATAAGTATCTGACCGAGAATTACGCTCCTTCTGGAATCGTTCATTTCGATATGGGTTATGATGGCTATGGTATCGTGGCTCCTGATGGTGCTAAGGTGGCTGTATCTAATCTTTTGAAGGATGACGCTTCTTTCAGCTCGTTCTCGCCTTCTGTACGTCTTGATTATAAGGTGGATGGCTGGCGTTTCATCGGCGCTTACCGCCTCGATAAGACTGATAACCCTGACAAGGCAAACCATTCTTGGCAGGCTGCTATCAGTAAGGAGGTTGGCTTACGCAATTTCCTCCGTGTCTCGTATGGCCGTTCTACTCGCTCGGCTAACTTGATGAACTCGGATGCCGACTTTACTTACGATCGCTATGGTATGAATGCTCCTCGCTTCATGCTGATGAAGGGTTCTGAATATGACTTGGTTAGCTTGGATGGAGTAGAGTTCGGTTGGCGTTCTCGTCCTAACGACCGTTTGTTGATTGATGCCGAATTCTTCTATTCTAAGTCGTCTGATTATAGCGCTCATACCGCTAGCGAGGCTAACTTTACTCTCACTCAGAGTCGTTTGGCTCAATATCTTGTCGATCGTGCGTCTGCTTTGAATGATATGTATGTTCAGGCTGGTAACGATATGTCTCAGGTTCAGGGTATCTCATTCATGCATCCATTGAATGGTATGAAGTATCTCCTCGAGGATGTCTTTAATACAGCTACCACTATTCAGACGACAAACTTGCCTCTCGAGGCTACTCAGTTCGGTGCTAGTGTGAATCTCGACTGGATTGTGTCTTCTAAGTTGATTGCTAAGTTTAATGTCAATTTCCAACGTACAATATTCGACAATTATTACCTCTATAATCAGGAGGATGCTTTGATGAATATGGTCGTAATGTCATACATGAATGTGTCTCATGTCCTCGCAGACCACGACAACCGTGTTATAGAATTGGCAAAGGAGAAGGGTATATCTCCATTGGAGGCTGGCGTGCAGGTGAGAGCTCATATGACTACTCCTGAGTATATGCAGGCTGCAGGTGTAAAGCCTGACCCTAGTACTAATAGCTTCTATCTCGGAAATGCTCAGTATATTACTCCGCAGATGAAGAATGACCACCTCAATAAGGCTACTCCAAGTATCTATGGTATGTTGGGCTTGATATATAAGCCTATCAGCCAAATCAATATTGCTGCTTTCGGTAACGTAATCGGACGTCGAACATACTTTACCGCTTATGGCTCAGAGAAATTGAGCGCTCGCTATACTGTTAATCTCAAGGTCGGCTATAAGCCTACTGATGTTTGCGAGGTCTTCTTTAATGCACACAACCTGTTCAATAACGAACAGCAGGAGTATGTATATATGGACAAGATTGGCGGCCTCTATTCTTTTGGTGTGAATTTCAAGTTCTAGAGTATTCCCACAGAAAATAATGGAGAGATAATCTCCACTATACCTTTATCAATAATCCCTGATTCTACCCGAATCAGGGATTTCTTGTAAAGAGTCTCTCCAAACTAAAAAAACTGCGAGCAAACACTATGCTCTATAGTATCAGCAACTATATACCCAATACTTTCCAAATTCCCTCCACCACTTATATATCCACAGTGAATTTGCTCCATTCCCCAATGCGAAATTCCCCTCAACAAAATTTAACCAATCGTGTAACGTGCTGACAT
>JAKSLE010000013.1 GCA_024401365.1 Bacteroidales bacterium
GGGGGTGGGAGTGGTGGGTGGGGAGGGGGGAGAAGGTGGGGGATTAGAGTATTTATTGATGGGAAGGGAGAAAATTTATGGGACGTACATTATTTGGCAGAGTGTATTGAATGTACGGTAAGGTAAGTTCGACTTATCGTCGTTATTTGGATGGGCCTGCCAATGGGCGTCGATGGCAGAGAATTTTACTGGTTGGTATCTTTTGATAGTATTTAGCAGCCAGATATATTTTTCGAAAGTTTTCATGACAGATGATTTAATTGCGAATGTAGTGAATGTGATAGGATTGCTGGTATAGCTTTGGTTGGGGGAAAAATAGGGCCGGATATTGTGGGTAAGTTGTACTTCCCAAAAAACAAAAAACCGGACGCCTTGAAGGGTGTCCGGTCTGATCGTTCAAGAATCGACTGAATCAAAAAGGCATGTCGCTTGCGTCTGGAGCCGAAGTCTGAGGCGCTTGAGGGGTTTGGAATGGAGGTTGCTGGAAATTACCCATAGGTGCTGCCTGAGGCATCTGACCTGCTGGTTGCTGCTGATAGGCAGGTTGCTGATAAGCACCCATTGGCGCGCCCTGCGCCATTGCTGCGTTGTAAGGCTGAACCCTCCATGCCTGAAGGTTCATTATACAGCGCTCCTCATTTTGAGGATTAGTCCACATTCTACCTCTGATATCGAAGGTTACCTGCAACTCATCCCCCAAGTTAAAATTATCTATTATATTCAAACTGTTTCCTGATACCTGAAAAGGAACATAGTTGCTCCATTGCGCGTTTTGCGCGTTCTCTACCTCAATGATAAACTCCTTAAACTGGAAGCCATTAGCGCCTCTAGTCTGCACTTGGCCCTTCCTGTAAAGTTTTCCAATAATTTCCATATTTCTATATTTTTCCTACCCCAAAGGTAGAGCTTTTTCCTCAAAATTCCTACGTACTGCTGAATAATTTACAAATCGGGCAGCAGCTTTCTCACATCCCTCAAACAAGCCCTCGAAACCGACACCCTATCACTCACCCCCTCAATCTCCAAAAAATAACTATGACTACTCGTACCACTACCAGTATACAACCTCTTCACTTTCTCCATATTCACAATAAATGACCTATGCACTCGAACGATGCTGGGATAAGGCGAAACAATCTCCGCTGCAGCTTTCATCGTTTGGCGAACCGTTCTGCGAACAACCTTACCATTGTCGTACTTACATATCCTTATGTAGTTGCCGATGCATTCCATATAAATCAAGTCAGTTGCTCTCATCTTAACAAATCTAACAGCAGAAGCCGTAACCGCAAACATTAACTCATCCTCCATAGAGCGACACCTAGGCCCCTCTCCCCTTACTTCGGGCTCCTGCCTATCTTTCTTGTCGGGGTTGCGAGATTTCTTAATAGTGTGCGCATCCTTCATAGTGTGCGCGTCCTTCATAGTGTGCAAATCATAACCCAAAGAGGGTATAAATGCTACTGCAATTGACGAAATTAGAACGTCGGGAACAAAACACTGCGCAACTGACACTCCACACAACACTATATAAACAGCACATATCATAGTACGTCTATGGTTGGCAAATTGCGTCCAACTATCAATTATTCTCATGCCCGAAAATGCTATATATAGCCATACCATAAAGTATGTTATATATACGGGCACACCGATAGCATAATCGGCACTACCCCCCTTGACGTAGTATAGACACGGCATAGTAAAGGTGATACTCATAATACCGAGCAGATAGATAGCGCCTGCCATATACCACAGAATCTTGTTTACGTGCCTCCTCTTATTGGGGACAAGTGCATCAATATAGAGGTATATGCCGTATACCAGTGTACTGAGCGACATATAAAAGCCTAGCTGCAAGAGTTCTCTTGCGACGCCGGTGGTGGTGTATGCCATGGTGGCTTCGAAGATGGTTTCGATGACTGATATGATCAGTAATCTGTAGAAGTAGGCGCTTGACTGCGTCTTGTTGGCTGTTTCCCTGAGACTAGCATGACGGATGAGGGCATAGCTAGTAAGTAGGAAAGATAGTAATTGTAGCCTAACTGTAGTCATTTTGGTTGATTCGTTTATTTTGTTGTGTAGTATTATGTAGTCAAATCTATGTGCTTCTCAGTAACCTATGTATAACCCAATCTCTCTCACCTTATGTGCCGTGTAAGCTTAGCGCTCAGGTCGATCTTCTCCGTTCTGTTTTTACCCATAGTAGAGAGTTCCAGTCGTTTATTTTCGTATCCCGGTGCACCGCAGAGGATGATGTAGTCGGTCTCCCGTTCCAGAGTCAGGCCGTATAGTCCGTCGTCGTTAGGTTTCAGTTTGACGTTGGTACCATCGGACCCGACAATCCTCACAAAGGCTCCATCGAGCTTTTCGCCTCCGGTGCCTGTGAGAGATCCGGCGAGAGTGAGCAACACCTCAGGCAACACGAAGGAGTATATGTTGTCTATACCCTTAGTATTGCCCCTGTTGCTGGAGAGAAGGCCTCTCTCCCTGTTGCCCTGAAAAACGATACCGAAATCGTCGCCGATGGAATTGATAGGCAATCCCATGTTTTTGACGTCGAAACGGCCCGTTTCCGTCCTTGTGGCTATAAATATATCCAATCCGCCATAACCTATATGACCATTAGATGAAAAATAGAGTGTGCCGTTGTCCCTCACATAAGGGAACATCTCGTCACCAGCTGAGTTGATCATAGCACCCGCATTTTCGGCAGTCGACCATCCGTCGTCTGTCTTATGCGTGATCCAAATATCTTTACCTCCCAGTCCCCCGGGAGCGTCGCTTACGAAATAGAGAGTCTGTCCATCGGGCGATATAGCTGGGTGAGCCACCATCATGGTAGAGTCGCCCCCAGGGATGATACGTTTAGGTTCGCCCCAGCGGCCGCCCGAGCGAGTAATCTCGTATGCCTCGGCGGTATTCTGGTAGTCGGCGCCCCCCTGAGCGCTCGCCTCCTTATTGTATGGGCATCTAGTGAAGTACATTACCTTGCCATCAGAAGAGAAGTTGGGTGTACCGTCATCTATCTTAGAGCCCCAAGGTTCGGGCAAAGCCTCCGGCTCGGTCCACTCCTCGCCGCCATCGTACTTAGCCACGTATATTGTGCTATTACCCTGTCCAGTGACGCGGTTGACCTTGCTTCTTCTCTTAGCAGTGCGCATACTAGTGAAGTAGACCACCTCGTAGTCGTCGCCTATATAAGCCGGGCAGTAGTCGGAAAACTTACTATTGAAAGCCTTCATGAGGGAGAGTTGGTAGCCCGTATCCACTGCGGCTCCGCTCTTTTTATCAGGCACCAGTTTAGCCAAGCTTCTTTTAGCCATTTCGCACGACTGTTGGCCCTGAATGGCGCGTTTATCGGTAGATCGTTTACGCAGATACATTTCGTAAGCCTCCGCTGCCTCATCCAGCTTACCCGTCTGTCGGTAGCAGTCGCCCAGATAAAGTTGAGCCACGGCGTCGTGGTAACCATACTTCACAGCCTGACGATATGCCCCCACAGCCCTTGAGTACTTACCTTTGAGGCGATAGCACTCACCCAAGTAGAAGTTGTACTCCGCCCTACTATATCGGTCGCCCGCCCCCTTAGCATGCTTAAGCAATATTTTCTCTGCTCTATCGTACTCACCTATATTGTAAGCCTCGATACCAGCCTGAGGAGAGCGACTCTTACAACCAACGAAGGCGACTACTATCAAGAAGATAGTAATCGCCATCATTGATTTGTATGAAAAGAAATTTTTATTCATCTAGAGTCCCTAGAGCAAGCCGTGACCAGCCTGGCTTATCGCCTCTGCTGACGGTTCTGAGCATTACGTTTGAATACTCTCTTGTTCTTGACGTAGTTGCGACGGTTGTACTTGTTTGTTGTGTAGAAGTTTGAATGCGACAATCGGTACTTAGCGCCGACCATCATGTTCCACATACAATCGTTACCATGGCTCTCCCACCATTCGCCGTTAGGCTTACGGTAACCCGAGTGTCCATCGACCTCGTCGTCCATGATATATATACCCTTGATTTCGCCGAAGATCTTCCAGTCTGGTGTCAATACGTAGGTTACGCCGATATTACCGTAGATCAATGGAGCGAAGGTAAGACCAGTCTTTACATTCCACCAGTCGTTCACTGGGTCATCGAAGTCGATACCGATCTTCTTGGTCTTTTTCTCGGCCGAATACAACATACCGCCGCCGCCGAAGCCAGCGTAAGGGATGATGATACGATCGGCGTAATATCCCTGGATAAGATCGAGGAACGATATCTTGATACCGCTATTGATATCGAAGAAGAATGTCTTAAACTCGAGGTCGGCACCACGTTTCATATAACCATGGAGCATACCGCCATCGAGCTCGACGCCGGCATCCATCCAGTTGAACACAGGGCGATCGGCGCCGACAGAGATACCTACGCGCACCTTACCCTTATCTACCAAATCACCGAACCAGTTGTTTGGGCCTAACTTAGCATAGAGATGCATACCCTCAAACAACCTTGGCATTTTTTTACGTCCTTGATAGGCGTTATATTGAGCATCCACCACCTGACACATTGCCATGAACAGCAATAGTATATATAAAAATGGCTTTGACATCTTTCTTTATTGTAGTTTTATATTTATATCTTAGTCTATAAATATGCAATTTTCAAAGTCCAAAGTTGACAATAAATATTTACAAAAAAAAATATTTAGGGCGATTTGTTGCCATCAGACTACTTTCTTGCAAAAAATATCAATAAATGATGCATCTTTGCAATTGTATTCTGTTTCAACTTGTTCATTTGAACATCACAACATTTCACTCCTACGATGGAAGTTATAAAAAAGGTTGCACTAAAGGCGTATAATTCATTCGGAATTTCTGCATTAGCTGAAAATATGGTCGTTTGTTCATCCACCTACGATGTGACATCGCTATGTCACGCGCTAAGGAACGAGAAGGTCTACATACTAGGTGGTGGGAACAACATATTGTTTGACGGTGACTTTGCTGGATACATTATAAAGCCAGAGATAAAGGGCATAGAGATAACAGCGGAAGACGACGAGACCGTCACGCTGCATGTAGGTGCTGGTGAAGACTGGGACGCCTTTGTGGAGTATACGGTAAAGAACGACTGGGGTGGGCTTGAGAACCTCTCGCTCATACCTGGCACTGTAGGAGCCTCGCCAGTGCAGAATATAGGTGCATACGGTGCTGAGGTAGGCAATGCGATTGTTTCCGTTGAGGGGGTACGGCTCTCTACGGGTCAGACGTTCGTGGTATCAAGGGAAGAGTGTCGTTTTGGGTATCGTGACAGCATATTCAAGAACGAGATGAAAGGCGATGCCATAATAACATATGTGAACTTCAGGTTGACGAAGAAGCCTGTTGCCAATATATCCTACGCACCAGTACGCGAGGCCATGTCGCGTCGCAACACAGAGACCATCCAGGCGGTACGAGAAGAGATTATAAACATCAGGAACAGCAAGTTGCCCGACCCCAAAGTGCAAGGCAACGCTGGCAGTTTCTTCAAGAACCCTGAGGTACCGGCGGAGGTATTTGAGCGTTTACGGGCGGAGTATCCTGGCATACCTTCGTTTCCGCTTGCCAATGGAGATGTGAAGATACCTGCGGCGTGGCTTATTGATCAGTGTGGGTGGAAAGGCAAGGCGCTGGGCAAGGCTGCGGTACACCATATACAGCCGTTGGTACTGGTCAACAATGGTGGTGCCACGGCTGGGGACATACTTGCGTTGGCTGGGAAGATAATATCGGATGTGAAGGAGAAGTTTGGTGTGGAGTTGGCGATGGAGGTAAACTTGGTGAGATAGGCTAGTGGGGGGGCTAGATAGATGAAGAAACGGACATCTCTTGGGGGAGATGCCCGTTTTTTAATTATTTGTTGTTGTGGTGTGGATTACATTTCGCGACCTGAGAGGTCGTACTTCTTGTCGCCACGGATGATGACGATGCGACCGTTCTGGATGGTCTTGATAGCCTTCTGAGCCTTGTCGGCATTGACTGACTCGATAGCTGTAGGAGTTGATGGAGCATCAATCACCTCGCTTGATTGCTCCACATTCCCTGTTATCTTGGTGAGGATTGTATTATCGGCTAGCTTGAGAGCCTTGCCTTCGCCCAAAGTAATAGTGGCATTTTCGGAAGCATAATCAAGTGTTTTTTCTACTACGTCAAATTTGCCAGCATTGAGTGTTACTGACGACTCATCATCAAGGTAAATAGCTGTTTTACCTACAAATGTTCCGCCATTGATGGTAATCGATGTGGAAGCGAACGCAATTACGGGAATGTTACTGCTAACTATACTACCAGTTTGTTCCTCGCTGTTGTCACAAATAATAAGATGTGCGTTGTTATTTGACGTCGTAACGGCGCCATTAAGTGAGTGTCCGTTCAGGTCGAGGACGACTTCAGTGTCTTTTTTGGAAATGGTTAAACTACCGTTACCTAGATTTATATCAGCCAAAAGTTTGACGCTTGCTGTTTCTTGGCTTGCAAATACGGCATTAATGAGTGCCACGGCATCATAATAATTCGTCGTAGTCTCGCCGATAGTGATCTGGGCGATAGGAAGAGCTACCACCTTGTAAGGATACTCAGCCTTTGTAGCCTCGTCGTCATTGTTCACCACCTCATAGCCCACAGCTACGCAATCAGTTGGGTCCATTGAGAAGAGACCACCCTTGACGATTGGCTCGGTGAAACGGTTTGTATTGTCAGTGAAGCATAAATCGGAACCCTTGAACATACCACCGTTGATGGTAATAGCATATCCCATAGATACATAACACACCTCAGAAGCGCCCTTGTATGTGCCTCCGTTAATCACAAGGTCTCCACTAGAAGCAAATGCTTTGCCATTAGCACCAATGTTCTCTACTATGCCTTCACCCTCAATAGTGAGCTTTCCAAACTTCGCTTGTAATACGCAGCCTCCGCTTACATTGCCTTTGATGTTATGCCCATTGAGGTTAATCGTGATGTCAGCATCTGGATGGTTGCTGTAAAGTGAGCCATCTTCCGATAAGGTAACATCGTTATATAGCTTGACTGTAGCCTGACTGTGGATAAGTCTGAACTGGTATTGAAATTCTTGTTCGCCATAATAGTTGTATGTATTGTCATCAACGATAATTTGGGCTAGAGGAACTTGGAACGCAGGACGAACAGAGAAGCCAAAATAGCGGTTGTCATAGCCAGTAGAGATGAAATCCTTATTGATGGACAAATGGTTCGACAAATGGCTGCTGCCGTAAAGTGTGCGCGATTGATATATGCCTGATGTTTTGTTTGGATTAGGGAGTGTCGTGCTTGCACGCATATCAGTAGCTGGAAGGAAGATGTGAACGTCCGTGCTTACATCGTATGACGACTTGGCAGTTTGTCCTTTAGCTACTGTTTGACCTTGGTCCATATCGTCTTTGGCCTTATAGACAATATAGCCATTCACACTTTGCCCTTTATAAGTGTCAGTCCATACCCAATAACACTCATTTTTAAGCTCTGATAGTTGGGCATAAGAAGGAGTTCTCCATGCTCCACCCCATATCTTTGATGCTACATCGTCTTCTGGGGAAAGCTCTCTCATGTCGTCGCCTGCAAAATTCCCCTCGGCATCGTACCAAACGCCACTTTTATTGCCATCGGCAATAGTGTATTTAGTGTAGCCGTCTTTTGAGTCCTTGTCATGATCCATGAACTTGTAGGTACTAAAACTGTAGTCGTTCTTAGTCTCTATCTCACCCCATGCATAGTAGGCGCCTGACTTTTCTGTCGAATCAGCACCAACGTTACAGGTGGCCCATAGTGTACCGCTATACAAACCAAGGTCGACATATTCATGACCGTTCTCATAGTTTTGTGCCCATGCACCAATGGCAATGAGGGCAGATGATAAAAGTGTTAATGCTTTTTTCATTTTACTTGTTATTGTTTTTCATAATTGCTGGGACAAAAATAAGCAAAAGATTTCTGTCGTAGAAACAAAATTGCGATTTACTTTATGTTTAAGAAATATTCTTATTGCCTCCCTAATAAAATAGCATGGAAAACAAAAAATACGGACACCTCTTTTGGAGATGCCCGTTTTTTAATTATTTGTTGTTGTGGTGTGGATTACATTTCGCGACCTGAGAGGTCGTACTTCTTGTCGCCACGAATAATCACAACCTTACCATTCTCAATGGTCTTGATTGCCTTCTGAGCCTTGTCGGCGTTTATGTGCTCGATGGCTGTTTGGGTATTTATTTCGCCTACGCCTACAATGAATGGTATAACGGCTAATTCAGTAGGAATAACCTTTTGATTTATAGGTCCATCCAAGTTATTAGACTTAAACGTTGGACCCGCCGAATTAGGAAGGCCAAACACAAAGAGTGTATATTTCTCGCCAGCCTCCAGATATTTTTCGTTGTCTTTAACAGAAAACGCTTGTGGAACAGTTATCACAGAGCTCATATTTATACCTTTGCAAATAACGTCATCAGGATTTGCCTCTACCACTGCATAGACATCATTAATATTGTGGCATTCACCACGAACGAGGCAATATTCGTAAAACTCGCCTATTTTTGCCGTGAAATAAGCTCGTATATTGAGCTCACCTGCTTGTGGTACAGAGAGCAATCCTGCTGCATTTGTTGGGACGACATCCGACTTCACCACCTTGTAAGGATATTCGGCCATTGTCTTCTCGTCATCATTTGCCACAGCCTCGTAGCCAAATGCCACACCAACCGTTGGATCCATAGAGAATACACCTCCCTTGATGACTGGTGCATTGTAATCTATGTTAAATATAGGAAGCGATTTAGCAACCGCTGGCATGACAGGATTGATTGGTACTATTTTTCCTGATTTAAGGTTACACAACTCAGGAGCCTTGAACTTGCCATTATTAATAATTATTTTGCCAGGAGTTAAAGCAGAGCAAACATATAATGAACTTTTGTATGTACCTCCGTTTATCTCAATAGTACCATTTCTACATATGAAAACGTTACTGTCTTCTCCAGTGTTCTCTACTATACCATTTCCTGTTATTGTTAGTTTTGCTGCATTGATATTCAACAAACTACCATAGTTTGCTTTGCCCCGGAGGTTATGATTATTGAGGTCGAGAGTGATGTCGGTATCCGCATTTCTGTTCTCAATTTCATCAAATTGCAAATCAATATCGCCAAGAAGCTTGACAGTGGTTGTACCGTCGATTGCAGAGAATGCTGTGGGGAAATCATATACATCATTATAGATTGTTTCGCCTATCTGGGCGATTGGATCTGTTGACTTTATGATGTATGATGCGAGCTCTTTATCTTCAACCATGTACGTCACCTTTGTCACATTGCCGTCTGAAATGTGAAAATCATATTCCGTACTACGTTTAATGAATACTAATGTGTTGTCGTCCTTCTTGGTGAGCATATATATCTTGTTCAATGTCTCGCCTTTTGTGCCTTCAAATGCAGTAGACACTAGGCAAACCTTGTCATTCTCCACACGCAGATTTCGCAGATTTTGGGGATTTTTGGTTTGAGGGGTTTGGTTTTGGGGGCACGCAGATTTCGCAGATTCGGGGGATTTTTTTGAGGGATTTTGGTTTTGGGGTTGTGGGATTTTGGGGATTTAGGCTGTATGTGATATGTAGTGTTTCCAGACGATGCTTCCTTTGAGGATTTCCTGGGGCATGGTATTGGCGATTACACTTTGCTGGATAGATTTACGTTTTCTGAGCATAAGAGGGAGTGATCCCCACATGCTAAAGTGAGCCTGAACGATAGCCCAACAGTGTGATGCTTTGCCTGTGAAGAGGAACTTTGCACCAGCTACGCCATCCAATATCATGCGCCAAAGTAAGATGAGCACCCAGACGCTACTGGTATGGTTTTTTATCATCATCCATAGATTGTTGCGGAAATTGAGATAAGTCTTACGAGGATTGCTGCTATTGAGAGTTGCACCGCCGAGATGGTAGACCTCGCTGTTACCCACACACACTATTCGTCTGCCGAGGTTTCGCAACCTCCAGCACATATCTATCTCCTCCATGTGGGCGAAGAACTCCTCATCGAGGCCGCCGCAATCGAGGTAATCCTGTGTTCTGACCATGAGAGCAGCTCCGCTGACCCACAAGGCATCGATATCGCTATTATACTGACCACGATCCTCCTCAACAGAGTCGAAAACACGTCCACGGCAATAAGGGTATCCGAAGATATCGATGAAACCGCCAGCTGCACCAGCGTACTCGAACATACGGCGGTCCTTATCGTCCTTTATCTTGGGTCCGCACGCTGCGACATTGGGATTAGCCTCCAAGCAAGCTACGAGAGGTTCGAGCCACCCAGATGCAGGAGCCACATCGGAATTGAGCAAGACCACTGCATCGTAGTGAGACAACTGAGCAACTGCCCTATTGTATCCACCAGCGAACCCATAGTTTCTGTCGAGCTGCAACCACTGGCAACGCGAGCCAAGCGAGAAGACATACTCCCTGCTATCGTCGTCACTAGCATTATCCACCACGATGACATCAGCCCCCTCGTAGGTGGTGTGCTCCAACACCTGAGGCAGATAACGTCGCAGTAAGTTACTACCGTTCCAGTTCAATATGGCGACAGCTACACGCATCATTTCTTAGAAAAAGCCTCTTTGGTAGGAATCATGAACTCATCGAAGATAAGGGCATTGCTAGCCACTATCTCGCGACCAAAGATATAATTGTCGCCACCGGTGAAGTCGGCCACCCTACCGCCAGCCTCAGTAACCAGCAAGACACCCGCTGCCACGTCGTAGGGCTTAAGATCGTACTCAAAAAAGGCATCAAACCTACCCGCTGCCACATACGCCAAGTCGGTAGCTGCAGAACCATGGCGGCGCAGACCTGCCGAATTGTGCGTAAGGTGCATGAAGAGCTGCATATACTGCTGCATTCTCTCGTAGTTGCTATAAGGGAAGCCCGTAGAGACGAGCGAATCAGCCACTTTGGGTGTAGAAGAGACATGAATCTGCTGACCATTGAGAAATGCGCCGCCGCCCAAGCTAGAGACGAACAACTCCCTGCCACAAAGTTCATATATTACGCCCACGACGATACGCTGATCCTCCATAAGCGCTATACTGATAGCATGAGGAGGCACGCCGTGGATGAAGTTGGTAGTACCATCGATAGGGTCGATGATCCAGTTGTACTTCTCTCCCCTATCTGTACGCGTACCCTCCTCGGCGATATAACCCGCCTCTGGGAGGATAGTCGACAAGCCCTCGACGAGCAGACGCTCCGAGTACTTATCCATCTGAGTCACGAAGTCGTGCTTACCCTTAACCTCCACCTGCACAGCATTCTCCTTGCGGTACTGCATAAGTTTAAGGCCCACCTGCTCCGCCAGTTGTGCCACTTTGTGTGATATCTCTTTATAATCCATTGTTCTTACTTTGCTAAATCTACAATATTGCTCTCATCGAGGAGAACCCTCACTATGGTATTATCCTTAGTCTCGTCGTATGGTACAGCCACCTTGATATAGTTCTCGGTGAAGCCATACATTCTGCCGTCGTGATTACCACTCTCGAGCAGCACATTCATCTCCTTGCCAATGAAACGTCGTAGGAAAGCCTCGTGCTTACGTTGTGACAACCTCTGCAGAACCTCATTACGTCTATGACGCTCCCCATTCTCCACCACGGGCGTTATCTTGAGAGCCATGGTATTAGGGCGTTCCGAATAGGTAAAAACGTGCAAGAAAGCATACGGTATCTCCTCCAAGAAATCGACTGTATTCTGGAAATACTCAGCTGTCTCACCATTGGTACCCACGATGACATCGATACCGATGAATGCATCAGGGATAAGCTCCATGACACGTGCCACCTTAGAGCGGAAGAAAGCCGTATCGTAGCGGCGGTGCATAAGCTTAAGCACCTCATCGCAACCCGACTGCAAAGGAATATGGAAGTGAGGCATGAACTTACGGCTACGGGCGACATGCTGCAAGACCTCCTCAGTCAACAGATTAGGCTCGATACTAGATATTCGGTAGCGCTCCACCCCTTCTATATCTTCAAGGCCCTGGACCAGTTGCAAGAAACTCTCGCCATTTCTCCTACCGAAATCGCCTATATTGACGCCAGTAAGGATGATCTCCTTGGCACCCAAGTGAGCGGCTCTACGAGCCTCCATGAGGGTCTCCTCCAATGTTCCACTCCTTGATGCGCCTCTAGCCAGAGGTATGGTACAATAGGTACAAAAATAGTCGCAACCATCCTGCACCTTAAGGAACGTTCTAGTTCTATCGCCAGACGAGAAGCCAGGCTTGAACCTTTTGTCCTTCAATATAGCGCCGACATGGATGACAGGCGATGAAGCCTTGGTCAAGGTAGGATCGATATGATCCAGTATATCGGTCTTCTCATTAGAGCCCAGCACAAGGTCGACCCCCTCTATATCAGCCACCTGCTGAGCCTCCAGTTGGGCGTAACAGCCGCAGACCACGATATAAGCGTTAGGGTTGAGGCGGATACAGCGCTTGATCATCTGCCTGCACTTTTTATTGGCCTCCTCAGTGACCGAACAGGTATTGATAACATAGACGTCGGACACCTCATCGAACTCAACCTTCTCGTAGCCCACCGACTGCATTTTCTTGCTCATTGTGGAGGTCTCACTGAAATTGAGCTTACAGCCCAACGTATGGAAAGCAACTGTAGCCATTATATAAACTTTGTATTGTCAGTTTCCTTGCTTCTTATAAATCCATCATAACAACAAAAAGCGACCTCCACCAAGTGGCTGTCGCTTTTTATCTCGATTGTACAACCGCTTATTTCTTACGGTTCTCGAAGTGCTTCTGGTAACGGTTCATGAACTTATCAACACGACCTGCTGTGTCAACAAGCTTCATCTTACCTGTGTAGAATGGGTGTGAGCTGCTTGAGATTTCAAGCTTTACCTGTGGGTAAGTAACACCATCAATATCAATAGTGTCTTTTGTAGAAGCTGTCGAACGTACGATGAAAGTCTCGTTGTTTGACATGTCTGTGAAGGCTACCAAACGATAGTTCTCTGGATGGATTCCTTGTTTCATTGTCTTATTATATTGAAATTTCAGGGCGCAAAGTTAAGTACTATTTTGTTGCAAAACAACATCTAGCGAACTTTTTTGTCCTTATTAACCATTCTATCAGGGAGGCAGTGGATGCTCACCTCGCCAGTCTCCAATCCCTCGGCATTGGCTACAAGGCGTGCATTACCCAGTCCGCCGTTGGACTGCAGCACCACGAGGCACTTACCGTACATCACCTTTCTCTTGTTATCCTTGAATCTCTCGAGCGAGACAGGCGAACCGTTGTCGACGCCAGCGATGAAAGCTGTACCATCGATACTAAAATCGATCTGCATATCGGCATTAGGGCAGAGGTTACCCTCCTGATCCACGACCTCAACAGTTATGTACGATAGATCTTTGCCATCGGCTGAGATAACGTTTCTGTCGGCTGTCAATCTGATACTATAAGGCTCTCCTGCTGTCCTGATGACCGACTCGCCCACGACTACGCCCTTTCTCTTAGCGACGACGCTCACCTCGCCCGGTTCGTACTCCACACGCCACATCACGTGGAAAGTATCCTTCTCCTTACGTCTGATGCCCTTAGACTGACCATTGACGAAGAGTTCCACCTCATCGGCATTATTATAATAACACCACATATCGATCTCCTGGCCCTCGCGCCAGTTCCAGTGAGGGAAGAGATGCAGCACATCCTTATTGGTCCACTCGCTCTGATACATATAGTAAATATCCTTAGGGAATCCCGCAAGGTCGACGAGGCCGAAGTAAGACGACCTAGCAGGCCATGAGTAAGGAGTAGGCTCACCGATGTAGTCGAAACCCGTCCAGATGAACTGGCCGCTGACATAGCTACTACTCTTGACCAAAGCCAAAGTCTGTTCGTGGGTACTTCCCCAAGGGGCATGGCAATTGTCGTACGAAGGGCATGCGAACGAAGGGTCGAAGAACGGTTCATCCCACCTTACAGGCCAGAGCAGCTCCTGGTCGCTTGGCATGAGATAATAGCCACGCGTCATCAAAGCAGAGACGCTCTCTGTGATAATGAAAGGCTTATGAGGGAAGTTTTCGGGCACATCCTTTATCCAATCGTTGTGGTAATTGAAGCCTATGATATCCAAGGCGCCCGACTTAAAGAGATGGTTGTTAGGGTCAGGCTCATTGTTTCCAGCCGTAATAGGGCGTGTTGGGTCGACTTTCTTGACTATATCCACCAGATGTTGGCACAGGAGGCTATTGACGCTCATACCGTCGCCATTTGCCAACGACGAAGGATCTCTCTTCATATTGAGCAACAGATTAGCTGCAGCCAGGTCGAGTGTATCTGCATTAGCATCGCTCCACTGCTCCAGCACCTCGTTGCCTATAGACCACATGAAGATAGAAGGGTGATTGCGGTCGCGCAACACCAGATCGGCCAGATCCCTCTCGTGCCACTCATCGAAGAAACGAGCATAATCCTTCTGAGTCTTCTTTTTGCGCCACATATCGAAAGCCTCGTCCATGACGATGAAGCCCATAGAGTCGCAAAGTTCGAGCAACTCAGGCGCTGGAGGGTTGTGCGAGCATCTGATGGCGTTACATCCCATATCCTTGAGGATATCCAGCTGTCGCTCTATGGCGCGGCGATTGACAGCAGAGCCCAGACAACCCAGGTCGTGGTGCAAGCATACGCCATTGATCTTCATCAGCGAGTCGTTGAGAATAAATCCACGTTCATCGTCGAAATAGAACGATCTAACGCCAAAAGGAGTCTCGTATATATCCCTCAGTTCATCATCCTCATATATCTCCGTTACGAGGGTATATCTGTAAGTATCATCGAGGCTCCACAGATGAGGATTAGGGATAGTGAGCATATCCTTGATATCGTAGCCGATCTCTCCGCCTATGGTATAGAGGGTACTTTTAGAGACCACCTCCTCGCCGTCGGCATCCTTGATGGCATGTCTCACCAACACGTCGAGCAGATAATCCTTCTCGTTGACAATCTTCTCCTCGATATTGACATTAGCCTTCACTTCATTGATGAGAGGAGTATAGACGAAAGTACCCCAACGAGCCACATGGACGTCGGACAATTTAGACAGCCACACGTTTCTATAGATACCGCAACCGCTATACCAACGCGAGTTAGGCTGGTCGCTATTGTCCACCCTTACAGCAATGACATTCGTTCCCGAGTGGAGATAATCCGTTATATCATACTCAAAAGAGATATAACCATAGGGGCGTGTACCCACCTCCTGTCCATTGACATATACGGTAGAATTCATATAGACGCCGTCGAACATGATGAAAATATTCTTCTCCAAGTCGCCAGACGATATATCGATATGTTTTCTGTACCATCCTATACCACCAGGCAGAGCGCCACCGCCGCAACCTGATGGGTTATCCTCCGAAAAGTCGCCCTCTATTGCCCAGTCATGCGGCAAGTTGAGCAAACGCCACTGGCTATCGTCGAAATCCTCTGCATAGGCATCCTCCAAAGTATCCCCCAATGCGAAATACCAGTCGTCCGTAATCAGGCTCCTCTCTCTAGGGCTATCCTGACTGCCGCAACTTACCATCAGCGCACTGCATACTATTGCTATCAACGACAATAATCTATTCATAATTCTCCATATTTCGTTCGGATAGCAAAAATAATAAAAGTTTTCTAATAGATTACCACTTCCTGTTATCTGGCAACTGTGCTCCGTAGCCGTTCACCCTACCGAAGAGCGCTTTGACTTTCTCCCACGGATACTTGTTGCAATACATTGAGATGCGCGTATTGTCGGCAGAAGGCTGCACCAGGTAGGCATATTTGGATGAATTGACTATCTTGGCACTCATGAATCCCTTGACATACGGTTGGTCGACAGCCTCTATGAAGCTCCTGCTATCGGGCATCTCCATATTTAGCTCCCTCTTAGGACCCAACGTATGGTCGTCGCACTCCGAAATACGGTCGGCCGAGAGATTAAGCGATTTACTCTGGCTATTAGTCACCTCCAAATCGCAACGGTTGGCGAGGAAGTAGTTGCCCCACAGATTGAACTGTTTCTGAGCCTCGGCCTTGCTATCGGTATCATATATTGTACGCTCCACGCCGCAACGCGTATTGAAGCCAAATATATTGTTAAAGACATTGATGTTACGTATGCCATTGCGGAAGCTAAATCCCTGGCCCATATCCGCCATCTCCTTAGTTCTAGTCCACGTGAAAAGCACCGTATTGTGATGAAAATCGAGAGTATTCTTCTCTGCTGTAGCGCTATTGCCCTGTATCTGGCAAGCCGAATATCTGCATGCCACGAACAGATTATTGCATATCTCCATTCTACCCTGGTAAAGGATGCCCTGAATACCGTAATCGCGACAATTGACAAACACACAATTACGGATCTTCACCTCGCCTTCGACATCGAGGTGCAATGCGTATATATCAGACTGCAGGCAGCCAATGCTCCCGCCCACTGCGGCAGCTCCCGGCTCGAGCAAGCGACCTGTAGATACTCCCTCATTAGGAGTACCTGTACGGCCATCATAGATATCGGGAGAGCAATACATAGAGACCTCGCCAAAATCGAATGTGATGCCATCCACTACCACCTCGCCCTGCGGGCCGATATAGCCAGTCGGGCGACGTGCAGTAATGTGCATGAGTGCCCCCTGGATGGTAGAGGCACTTGCCTTGCCCGGTTGTATCTTGGTAACATGCTTTACGACGTCTCGCTCCGAGAAATCGGCTGAATAGCCCCCGTAGAACTTAAGGAACTTACCCTTGTCCGATCCCTTGGCATAGGTACCGACAGAGATATATCCACGCTCCTGCGTACCCAGATAGTTGCCCTCTGCTATGAGTATAGTAGCCCCGTCCGACGCCGCATCAATGGCTTTCTGCAAATCCTTCATAGGGGTCTGCGCCGAGAGGCCATTGGCGCGAGTTGTTCCAGTTGTACTTACATAGTATGTGGTTTGCGCCACTACCGACGATAAACACATCATCAGTGTGGCACACAATGTTTGTAACCTGATGTTCATTGCGCTTTATTTGACACACAAATATAGTACAACGTACCCCACATCTTTTTACGTAAATTTACGTAGTGCGTCAAATATTTCTCTTTTTTCGGCAAATATTTTCTAGAGTTGGATGATGCCACGTCTTATGGCATATCTTACCAACGCCACATTGTTGTTGATACCCAGCTTGGTAAAGATATTGGTTTTGTGCGACTCGACGGTCCTTATGGATATACCTATCTCGTCCGATATATCCTTGGCTCTCTTGCCCTCGCAGCACAATCTGATGATGGTCTCTTCGCGTTCGGACAATTCGACATGCAATTCAGACGCATTGCACACGTCGCGTATCAATCGGGCTATATCCTTAGCGAAATATCTGCCTCCCTCCAATATGGTACTGATAGCTGAGAGCAACTCGTCCGTTGGGGCATTCTTGCTAACGAATCCTTCTACACCGATATCTGTGAGGCTGAGGATAGTAGACTCAGAGGCCTCGGCAGAGAGCATGAGGATCAGTATATCCGGATGCTCTTCACGCAACCTCTTGGCTATCTCTATTCCCGACATATCGGGCAATACGATATCCAGCAACGCGATGTCAGGCTCCTTCTCCAACGAGCCCAATTTCTCGAAAAACTGAGTACCTGTCGCAGCTTGAGCCACAACATTATACCCCTGTACTGAACCCAAGACCATAGTAGTTCCCATACGGAACAAATCATGATCATCTACCAATATTATATCTACCATATTTAGTGTGTTTTTCTGACTTGGACGCTGACTTTGACTTGGACGCTGACTTAGATGCCCCTTGGCAAGGTCAACTTGAATGTTGTTCCCTCCTTTACTACGCTGGTGGCCTCAATCTTACCATGGTTTACCTTCGCCATATCGAGGCACAACGCCAACCCCAGTCCACTGCCCTGTTCACCCTTTGTTCCCTGCATACTGTGTGTATGGCCATCGGAAAAGACCTCTTTCAACCTCTCCTCTGTCATTCCCGCTCCCCTATCCTGGATGGAGAGTACGACATTTCTGTCAGTCTCCTGATAACCAAACGTAATCTCACTTCCCTCATACGAGTATTTTATTGCATTGGATACAATATTCCTGACTATCGTCGACACCATGTTATTGTCGGCGAACACCATCATACCGCTCACCTTAGGCAACGAGAAGGTAATATTCTTGGAGGCAGCCTGCAACCTTAGGGCTTCGGAGACATCGGTCACTACGCCACAGATATCCATCTTGGTAGGCTCGAACTGCATACGACCCATCTGAAGCCTTGTCCAGTTAAGAAGGTTGTTGAGCAGATCAACCTGTGCCACAGCAGACTTGTGCAGATCGACATAGGTAGTCTTCAGCAACTCGGAAGGGAACTTATCGCCATTCTCGGAGAGCAATTGCAATGCATTTCTCAACGCGATGGCCGGATTCTTCAAGTCGTGCGAGATAACCGAGAAGAGTTTATCCTTGGTATCGTTCATCTTCTTCAGCTCCTCGTTACGTGCCCTCTGCATACGTAGGGTCTGGATGTACTGGATGATGATGATGAACAACAACGCTGCGAATATACTGATACCAATTACAATTATCCTGTGCATCTTCTCTTCACGCTCTCGCTCCTCGGCTATCCTCTGGATCTCCTTGGTTCCCTTCTCTCGCTCATAATTTACTCTGGTATTGAGGAAGCTATTATTCTGTCGATCGTTCTGAACCTTATTGGAGAAATCCCTAGCCTGCACCAGATAGTCGAGCGCTTGGGCATCATTATCTCTCTCCTCCTCATACTGAGAGAGCAACGCACAAGCCGTTTCTGCCTGTTCTGGTGCATCTATCTCTATGGAGACCTTGTATGCCTCCATTAGCAACGAATAGGCGCTCTCTCGCCTTCCCAGCATCATCTCTACGCGACCGAGGGAGAGGCAACTTACCAACCAGTGCCATCTGTCCGGATCCTTGTAGAGGAGATCGTAGCTAGCCTTGTACTCCATGCGGGCGGAATCCAATTCCTCGCGTTTCTCGTATATCTCGCCAATGGCATTGTGACATAGGGATATGCCGACCACCGAGTTGGCCAACTGGTTGTGCGCCATTGACCGTGTGTAGTAGATAAAAGCCGAATCCAACTGTCCCTCGTAGCTATATATAGAACCGATATTAGCGTAGTTGATAGCTTGACCCAGATGGCTACCCAGGCTAGTCTCCACCTCCAAGGCCTGAGCGAAATAATCCCTTGCCTCTTCATAGTACTTGAGCGTAAGGTCGATATTACCTATACCATTGTACGCTATGGTCATGTTCTTTCTAGCTGTGTAACTCTCCTTATCGGAGAACTCCTCGGACAACTGCAATGCCCTGTAGTGCCATTCTGTAGCATCACCCAGCGAACCGATTCGTCTGAAGTTGGTGGCAAGGTCATTCAACGCCTTAGTCATCTCTATGGTATCTCGGATCTGAACAGCCAACGAATAGGTGGTGTGGCACTGCTCTATGGCCTCAGTAAAGCGAGACGCATGTCTAAGAGAAGAGGCCAACAAACGCGAAGCTACAACCTTGGAGATGGTGGCACGACCAACGGTATCCTTGAGCATGGTTGTCAGCTCCTTAGGGTGCATCTCCTTGAGTCGGGTCTCTATAGACTGTCTATCCGACTCGGTGAGGTTAATTGAGGTTGTATCCGGGGTACATGCCCCTACCATTACCGTTAGCAGCAACAGCAAAAGCATCTTCACCCCATTATATCTTGTCGCATTCATCATATGTGACTTGCACTATTCCATGTGTTAATCGCGCAAATATACAAATAATTACGCGCAACATATAGCATCTTGCTCCTTGGTTTTTCACATTATTTCACTGAGCGGGCATCGGCAAGTAGCTGATACTCAATACAGGAGTACTACTATAGTATAATTGAGGTTAATTATTACAAAATCCTCACAGCCCCGTGTAAGTAATACTCGTATTAGAGGTAATTTTGTTATCGAAAATACCAATGAACAATATACAGCAATAGATACAATGGCAGACAACGCAGCGACCGCATGGAGCGGTTTCAAAGGCGAAAGATGGCGTACTGAGATAAACGTACGCGACTTCATTCAAAAAAATTACACACAGTACGAGGGTGACGAGTCGTTCCTCGCAGGCCCGACAGAGGCAACAAACAAACTTTGGAGCAAACTGAAGGATCTCCAGAAGGAGGAGCGCGCTAAGGGTGGTGTTTTGGATATGGAGACAGAGGTGGTCTCGAGTCTCACATCCTACGGTGCAGGATACCTTGACAAAGAGCTAGAGAAGATAGTAGGTCTGCAGACTGACAAGCCTCTCAAGCGTGCCTTCATGCCTTATGGCGGCATCAAGATGGCAGAGCAAGCTTGCACGACATACGGCTACACCCCATCTCAGCAGATTCATGATATATTCACCAAGTACTGCAAGACTCACAACGAGGGTGTATTCGACGCTTATACAGCCGAGATGAAGTTGGTGCGCCACAACCACATCCTTACAGGACTTCCTGACACATACGGACGCGGTCGCATCGTTGGCGATTACCGTCGTGTAGCTCTCTACGGTATAGATTTCCTCATCAAGGAGAAGCAGAACGACCTATCGAAGATGGGTGACCGCGGAATGATAGACGAGGTGATACGTCTACGCGAGGAGGTGGCTATGCAGATAAAGGCACTCAAGGGCATGAAGGAGATGGCTGCTACCTACGGCTTTGACATATCAAATCCTGCAACCAATGCTCGCGAGGCTGCGCAGTGGCTCTACTTCGGCTATCTTGCGGCAGTAAAGACACAGAACGGCGCTGCCATGTCTGTAGGTCGCGTTTCTACGTTCCTCGATATATATATCAATCGTGACCTTGAGGCAGGCACGCTCACCGAGGCTGAGGCTCAGGAGCTCATCGACCACATGGTAATGAAGTTCCGTATGGTTAAGTTCGCCCGTATCCCTAGCTACAATGAGTTGTTCACAGGCGATCCTGTTTGGGCGACACTCGAGGTTGCTGGCTTAGGTACAGACGGTCGCCACATGGTAACCAAGAACGATTACCGATTCCTCCACACACTACAGAATATGGGTCCTAGTCCAGAGCCTAACCTCACAGTACTATACAGCAGCCGTCTTCCTGAGACATTCAAAAAGTTCGCTGCAAGAATATCTGTAGAGACAAGCTCTATACAGTATGAGAACGACGATGTAATGCGTGTGGTATGGGGAGACGACTACAGCATCTGCTGCTGTGTATCTGCTACACAGACAGGTAAGGAGATGCAGTTCTTCGGTGCTCGTGCCAACTTGGCTAAGTGTCTCACATACTCTATCAGTGGTGGCGTAGATTCGAAGACACGCGAGCAATGCGGTCCTAAGATGCGTCCTATCACAGGCGAGATACTCACATACGACGAGTTCCTACCACGCTTCGACATTATGATGGATTGGTTGGCTAGCGTATACGTTAAGACCCTCAACCTCATCCACTACATGCACGACAAGTACTTCTACGAGGCTGCTGAGATGGCACTCATAGATACAGACGTACGTCGTACATTCGCTACAGGCATTGCAGGCTTCAGCCATGTAGTAGATTCTATCTCGGCTATCAAGTACGCTACAGTCCACGTCAACTATGACGAGACAGGCTTCCCTGTAGACTTCAACACAGAGGGTGAGTTCCCTCGCTACGGCAATGATGACGACCGTGCTGATGAGATAGCAGTATGGCTCCTAAAGACATTCCTCGAGAAGATCAAGAAATACCATACATACCGTAACAGTGAGCCTACTACATCTATCCTTACTATTACATCAAATGTAGTATACGGCAAGTATACAGCTGCCATGCCTGACGGTCGCAAGGCCGGCACACCACTGGCGCCTGGTGCTAACCCTTCGTACGGTGCAGAGAAGAACGGTCTCTTGGCTTCGCTCAACTCAGTAGCCAAGCTCCCTTACGAGTACGCTTTGGACGGTATATCAAATACTCAGACTATCAGTCCTAACGCTCTAGGCCATAACGACGAAGAGCGTGCCAATACATTGGTGGCTGCAATGGACGGCTATTTCGACCGAGGTGCACACCACCTTAATGTCAACGTCTTCGGCTTGGATAAACTTCGTGATGCGATGGAGCACCCAGAGAAGGAAGAGTATCAGAACTTCACCATCCGTGTATCGGGTTACGCCGTTAAGTTCATCGACCTTACACGCGAACAGCAACTTGACGTTATCGCACGTAATGCACATGAGACACTCTAACAGAGTGACAGGCAGAAAACAATAACCAACGAAAGAGAAGACGCACCACCAATGCGTCTTTTCTTTTATCTTTACCTTCAAGAAAGAAAACGACATATGACAAAAGGCTACGTACACTCCACAGACAGTTTCGGTTCCGTAGACGGACCTGGGATACGCTATCTGATTTTCCTGCAAGGCTGCGATATGCGTTGCAGGTATTGCCATAATCCTGACACATGGACACACGGTGCCGTAGCCAACAACGTCACAGAGATGACTGTAGACGAGATACTCACCAAAGCAGAGAGATACCGCAGCTACTGGAGGCAGAACGGGGGGATAACAGTCAGCGGAGGTGAGCCCCTGCTACAGATAGACTTTCTCATAGAACTCTTCGAGGAGGCGCATAAGAGAGACATAACTACATGCCTTGACACATGTGCTCAGCCATTCAGAAGAGATGGCGAATTCTTTGAGAAATTTGAAAGACTAATGGCTGTGACAGATACAGTCCTACTTGACATCAAGCATATTATATCAGAAGAACACAAGGCGCTTACGGGGCATAGGAATGAGAACATACTTGAGTGTGCCAAGTACTTATCAGACATTAACAAGCCAGTATGGATAAGACACGTACTAGTACCAGGCATCACAGACAAAGTGGAACATCTGAAAGAATTGAGATCATTTCTTGACACCTTGACCAACGTAGTAAAAATAGAAATTCTGCCATATCACTCTATGGCAGAATTCAAGTATGAGCAACTAGGCATAGAGTACACCTTGAAGGGTGTTCTGCCTCCAAGCAAAGAATCTGTAGAGGAGGCCAGGCGGATATTACTCGTCTAGTATCCTAAAACCCCTCTTTGGGATATTATATTTCCTGAATCAGAGATTTACCAGACTCTCCATTCTCCCATTGCCAGGATTCATGGAATCTTAGTTTCCCATTCTCCAGGATTTCTGGAGAAGAGTCACAGTGACCCTTTTTGAACTCGTTATGGACATTGACGTGCTGATAGTCGAAATGCAAGCAACCATTCTCGTCCATATTGCCGAATAAGATTCCCTTAAACACCATACCTCCGGAATACTCCGCCCAGACAATATTATCTTTCTGGTGATAACTGAAGACAGTCTGACCAGACACCTCACCAGAGTCAGAGTTCTCAATAGCGGTGAAATATCTATCATCTACAGAGAAATGGGATTCAGACTTATTGAAAAGATTATAACCTAGAGAATATGCCTTAGCCAGATGAGGGTCGCTATTAAGCGCACGGCTTTCAGTAGATTTTGACATGCCATCAAGTACTACGAACTTCTTATCCTTCACTCTATTGAAAAGGCGATCGCCCAGCATAACCTTCTTCATGGCATATATCAAGTCGTAGCACTCCAACTCTGCCTGCGAATTACCAGCTATACACAACACCAATGACTTTTCCAGCAACTTCATATGCAAAGAGTTCAACTTCTTCTCTTTTGTTCCGTACGCGAACCCATAACGCCATACTCTATCAAACCAACCTTTCAATTTAGCTGGCACATCGGTCCAAAATACAGGATATATGAAGACAATAGCATCACTAGAGTTAATCTTTCTCTGCTCTTCTAAAATATCTTCTGCAATGTCATCGTTATTGATATAATTGGAGTCGCGCAGATATTCAGACTCTATCATATCCGATTTGAAATTCATCTTATACAAATCAGATATTATATACTCATTTCCTGACTCAACAATACCCTTAATAAAAGAATCTCTAACTAAAGACGTGAAGGAATCTTCTGATGGGTGGCAATAAACTACAAATACTCTCATTTTATTTATGGATTGAGGAATACACAAATGTAATACTAATCTTTATACAATCCTACCATTTATAGAATACAGCAACAATAATAAACCATAAAAACACACATTTTATGTCAATAGCAACTAGTTTTCTACTACTTTTGCACCGCTTTTCGCCATAAAAACGAAGAGACTCATATTTAAGCGCTAGTATACAGACATTTGCGATGACAACAACAAACACTCCACAGAAAGTTTCGGCTCAGTAGACGGTCCAGGCATACGCTACATAATCTTCCTGCAAGGTTGTGATATGCGATGCAGATATTGCCATAACCCCGACACATGGATACACGGTGCCGTAGCCAACAACGTCACAGAGATGACTGTAGACGAGATACTCACCAAAGCAGAAGGGCTAACCGATAGCGAAGAACAGCTCCAAAAACTTCGCTCTTTCATTGATATGCTCCACAATGTTGCGAAAGTCGAGATACTTCCATACCACTCTATGGCAGAGTTCAAATACGAACAACTAGGTATCCCTTATACCCTCAAGGGGCTGACACCACCTTCGCCCGAAGGTGTCAAAAAAGCTAAGGCTATCTTGGGCATTACCCAATAATCAAGCAATAATATATCGCACATCAAGAAAAAAACCAAGCCCCGCATCGTTTCTCAACGGTACGGGGCTTACGCTATTTATCTGTATTAATACCATGAATGAAGAGGCTAACTTAACGACCTGGAGGAGGTCCCATCAACATAGGTCTTCCACCTCCGTTACGGCCACCCCTGCCGCCGCCCATTGCACCGAATGGGTTTGCTGGGATATCACCGATAGTCTTGAACTTGTATGTGAACGTCAACATAGCATACTGCTTAAGTACGTCTGTTGTCGTTGTCGATACCGACATTGAGCTTACACTCTCTGAAACACTCTTTGTGTTGTCCAAAAGGTCATTAACTCTCAATCTCAACTCGCCGCGGCGATCCTTGAAGAACTTAAAGCCAATTGACGCATTCCACAAAAGGTAGTTATCATCATAATCCTTACCACGACCATTAGAGTACTGATGCGAGATATGGTTAGAGAATACTAAGCGTGTGAACCACAAGCATGTGATGTCGGCGCCGAGCGAATGGGTGTACACCTCAGAATCCTTGCTGTTAGGTGTTGTTGAATGCTGCTGGTTGTAACCGCCGTTGTAGCTGATTGTAAAGTCGATATTCTCTGAGATGTTCGATGCCAATGTTGTACCGAAGGTAAACATCTTATTGGTTGTCTCTACCTTAAGACCGTTGTACATCGATGGCGTCTTGCTGTAATTCATGCCAAGAGACAAGTTACCTGTACTCTTCAAGAGTGTAATAGGTGTTGTCAATGTGACATTGAGTCGGCCAGTGAAGTATCCATCCATATTGATTGGACGAGACAATGATGTATTGATTGGCACTACGATTGTCTTTTGTATAAGTTGACCATTATCATCACTAACGTAACCCTCAACAGTTGTCTTTTCGTTCTCGTTCAATGTGATAGATCTTGTAATGTAATCGTTAGCAAAGTTGAAGCCTGCCATGAAGAAGATACCGCGAGATGTCTTCTGATTGTTCTTTGCCATAAAGAGGTTGAAGTTATGGCTGAACTGCTGGTTCAAATCTTTGTTACCTGTTGAGTATGACATAAGGTTGCTTACGTCAACTACCTCCTGCAACTGATCGATGCTAGGTGCCGATGTGCTTGTACGGTAATCGAGACGTGCATTCATCTGCATACCGTTCTGCAAGCTGATACGTACCGAAGGCAAGATACTGTTGTAAGATGTAGAAGTCTTCAATGCGTATGGATACTCCTGATCGGTCTCCAAGATAGCTTTCTGGAAATCCAAGCCTATAGTAGCGTTGAACTGAACCTTTGTCTGGTTCTCTCTAACCTCACCACCATACTCTATCATCTCTGTCTTAGTCTTGGTAGCAAAGATATTCCAACCGAGACCACCTCTGTGCTGTGTATATGTACTCTCTTTCTTGTTTGAGAGTGTTTTAGACAGCTCGTAGTTGTTGAAGATTGCATTTGCGCTTGTCACAGGGATTGTATCAGCCATTACCTGACGGTCTGAATTGCTGAGACGGACACTTGGACTATAGTTGATCTGCAAAGCATTGTTATCGCCAAATGGCTCTGTATACATCAACGAAGCATTGAATGAATTGTTCTTCGACTCATTATCTGTCAAGTTTGAAGTCTTCATGTTGAACAAATTCGTCTTGTCACGATACTCATTCGACATCTTTGAAGTGTTATCCGACTCATTCATTGAGATAGAGAAACCACCTCGTACCGACAATGTTCGTCTAGGCAGGCTGAACTTGTGACGCCACATAGCATTACCCGATCCAGATACGCCGCTTGACTCGCCGTCAGACTCCTGAACGCGATACTGCCATGATGGGACAGAGAGCATATCTTCGATTGTCTTGGCATAACGTGTATCATTGAGGCTGAGTGAATTTGACTTGCTGCTCTGCCATGTGAAACGTGGAGTAATGATGATGCTGTTGTTCTCATCTATTGTCCAGTTCAAACGAAGTGTAGCACGGTTGTTCAAGCTTCTTGAAGTACCATCGCTTGATGCCAACTCGAAGTGTGTAGTATCTACACCTTGTTTTGCATAATATTCTGTCTCAGACTCTGAATCAGATACATTCTTGCGGTTGTCGTAGCTGTAGCTGAATTCCAACTTCAACTTATTCTCCTTCTCATAGCTATAGTTGACACCTATACTACCTGTTCTGTTCTTGCCGCCGTTGGAGTTCCAACCGCCGCCGCCCATCATCATCATGCCGCCCATGCCGCCGCCCATGCCGCCACGACCACCGCCGCTGTTTGACATCATGCCCGACATATCTTCGAATGAGAAGCTTTGCTGGTTAACATTGTTCAACATACCAATGAGCGAGAATCTGTGGTCGCCCTTGAAGTAGTTCATGTTACCGCCCAACTCATAACGGTCATTTGTACCGTAACCTGCATATACGCGACCAAAACGACCTGACTTAACACCCATCTTGGTCAAAATATTGATAGTTCTCTCGTCATTGCCATCAGCAAAGCCTGTAAACTCTGCCTGATCGCTCTGCTTGTCGAACACCTCAATCTTCGATACCATATCAGCAGAAATGGTTCTCAATGCTGTCATTGGATCATCGCCAAAGAACTCCTTACCGTCAACAAGTACTCTCTTTACTGTCTCACCACCATTCTTTACCTGACCGCCTTCTACTTGCATACCAGGCATCTTCTTGATAAGGTCCTCTGTGGTAGCGTCGGGATTAACCTTGAACGCATCAGCATTGAATATTGTTGTATCACCTCTCTGCTCTTGTCTTTGAAGAACGCCAGTTACCTTGACCTCATCGATCTTCTTATCTTCGGTCTTCAATCGGATAGTGCCCAACTTAACGTCTTCACCATTGACCTCTATAGTCTTCTCATAACTCGTGTAACCAACGTAAGCGATCTTTACTACCCACTTACCATTGTCGACCTTAATGGAGAAATTACCATCAAGATCTGTACTCGTTCCGATGGTCTTACCACCTTCTGCTGGAGTGAATGTTGCTTGTGCTCCAGGCAATCCCTGATTATCGGCCCTGTCTAAAACTGTACCCGAAACACGGCCCTGAGCAAGTGCCCCGAGAGTAACAGTCATCAATGCGATAATAAATAAAACTATTCTGTACATAATGCCTACTGCTATTAATACTCAATAAATCATTTGTCTAGTATCGGACTTCGAAGTGGCCACCTTCTCTGTCGTCATATTTCTGAATGCAAATATAGAATACAAATAATTTTCAAAAAAACAATATCTACAAACTCCCCCCAATTATCGACAAACACCCTATACTTCATTTTTCCATCCCTCTAGACACCAATTAAACCGCCCGAAATATCGACGAATCCGATACTCCGGGCGGCATTGCCATCGCCAGGGACCTTACTTGCCCCGACTTATTTCTTTACAGGCTGCTTCTTCGAAGGCTTGGCTGTAATATTATACTTGTACTTTGGTACACCACCAATAGGTACTGAGTAGAATGGCATCAACTCACCATACTGGTTCTCTAGGTAGAATACTACATTGTTATTCTTCTTAGGCTTAGCCTTAGACTTGATCATCTGAATATCCCACGATGTGCTTCTCTCCTCTTCGTCTACCTTAAGGGTGCTGGTTGTCCACTCATCATCGCCCGACACCTTCATAGGTATACCGTTCTTCGATACAGAGATAACACGTATCATACCATCTGAATCCCAGTCAAAGTTCGACTGCTTGATGGAAAGAACTGTCTTGTCGATAAATGGATAGATGTGACTTACCTGCTCTGCTGTGTCGTAGAGTCGGAACTTATACTTGAAGTAGAAGGCAAACGCACCCTCAACATTCATGTTGTCGTCTTTCTTGCTTGTGAGGTAGAAACGGTACATGTTACCATCATCTCCGGCCAAACCTTCAACAACCATCTTGAAGATTCTGCCACCATACTCTGGCAACAACTCGCCTTCCGATGGGTTGAATGGACCGAATGTATACCACTTACCATCATAGGTAGGATCTACTCCGAATACCTTCTGTGCCAACTGTGTGCCCGAATCGTAGTCACCCTTCTCATTCACACGCTGTGCATCTTTGTTGCTGCACGCACCTGTACCACCATATACAGCAAAACGTGTCTTGGTATCCCAAGCTCCATTCTGCTCATCGTTGGCACCGCCACAGTCAGGGTCAAACACCCTGATGAAAATAGGCTTGTTATGATCTTGTGGGACAGCAAAGAAAATAATCTGTACATTATTATCATCACCCCACGACGTTCCAGTCTTGTTGCCAAACGTCATCAAGAATGGAATATTCTCATCTGTACCTGGCACCGGCTGAGCCTTAGCCACAACACCCACCAATAGGGCTAGTACAACTCCTCCAATAAATCTTATAATCTTCATCCTCTTTAGTTTTTCTATATGAACGAGCAAATTGTATGCCAATTTTCTCTCTATTACGAAAATAGTGTTACTTTGTTCGGCCTGTCGTCGCTTCTTCTACCTCGACATTGATGTACGTAGCTATGGATTGCGACGAATCTGTATCAGATATCGTACCGCACAATATCCTGTAAGTACCGGCCTTGTCGAATGTAACCTGAACCTTCTTTCCTTTCATTCGCGTGCCTTCTCCCAGCTCCCAGTAATAGGCTTTTGGCTTGAACGACTTAATGCCCGACGCATCTACGTCGAAGGTCACTTTCTTGCCAACAGTGATATTCTCGGGTGCCTTGATGTCCAACTGCTCTATCTTTTCTATGTCAACTTCGTACTCAGCAATATTGAACATCTCGTCTTTGGATACTTTGTCAATAACGCTCAACTTAACGTCATACTCTCCTACTCCTGGGAAACAGTGGTCGACCTCTATACCCATCTCTGTACCACCGTCCGAGAATGTCCACTTGAAGTCGAATTCACTTGCATCATAGTACTGCGCACTCTCTTCTGTAAAATTGTAGCACAATACCTCTTCTTCCCATTCTGCTGCATTTGGGAACCTTGGGAAGTCAACCGTAAATGTGTAAATCCTGTCTATACCGTGACGGGTACTAGTGAGGAAACCCCACTCTTCATTCTCCGATATATAAAATCCATAATCTTCCGCACCGGAGTTGACCTCGTACCTGATAGGCTCTACATAACTGTTGCCTTGCTTGTAGGTATAGTATATGTCAAGCTTCTTGCTGCCTGGCTGACCATTCGAAGCAAAGAATATCTTGCCCGACTTATGTACAAATGGTGTTGTCTCTGCGCCTGCAGTATTCACCTTTGGTCCCATATTTACAGGTGTCCCCCATCCTGTCCTGGTCTTCTCGCAGACATAAAGGTCGCTGGAACCGTAACCATTCTTCTGGTCGGAAGCAAATACCATAAATGTGCCGTCTGGCGAAATGCTGGCATAGGCATTGTTGTTCATACCAGCATGTGGTAGCGCTACCATACCCTTCACCGCCGTCAGGTCTCTGTACGACATGACACTCAACGCCTTGCCCTTCTTTGTGTCTATGGCTACGTTGTTCTGTGTCACAAAGGCTCTACCCTTGTCGTCGAATGCTACAGCTACCTGATTGGTCTTGATATCTGCATTGGCCAATAGAGGCTCTGGCGTACCTACTGGCTGATGATTCTTTAATGCTACCTTATATAGATGGTAAAACTCCTTGCCATCCTCATCGTTGATATAGTTGACAAGAAAACTGTTGCTTACATCGGATGCAAAGTATAGGGTCGAATCAACTACAGTCGGATTTATTATAGATTGCCCTGGCAGAAGTTCTACAGGCTTGACCTTAACCAACTGCGCATCGACTGCTGTCTGTATAAACCCAAACAACGCCACCCATAATATTGTATATATCGTCTTTCTCATCTCTTCGCTCTTTAAAAGAATCGTGGTCCAATATTTTTAAGCCTGTAGACAAAATCGTACGAGATACTGATCTCGTGACTGCCCGTGTTGTATCCACTGAAGTCGCCTGTGGTCATCTCGTATGTATAGGCTATCTTCAACTGCTGAAGACTCTTTGGTCTGAACGACATACCTCCTAACATAACGCCAGTGGTTCTGTAGCCCAACTCAAGGTATATCATCTGATCCCATCCTGGTGTCAACGTCAAGTCGGCTTGTGTTCCGTACCTCTTGCTGTATTGTACCATCGCACTTGGCTGCAACGTAAAGTAATCGCCCAACCCAAATTCATAACCAGCAGTGGCATAATATGTAGCATCTCCAGGAGCAAAGTCTATCTGCTGCTCGCTGAGCTCTTCATACTTCGATTTTACTGAGTCCCACTCTGGCTTCCTGGTGTCAAACGCACTGGATATCAGCAGCGATTGAACACTCACACCTAAGTAGTACTTGGCTCCATACAACGCAACACCTACGCCCGCAGTAGGAGACATCTTGGTCTCGCTCTCCGCAAAGGCATCATCACTGTCATGGTATACCTTCATCTTCGTCCAGTCGGTCTTTATCATCTTGAAGCCTGGCTGAAGCGCAAAGGAAAGCCAACTGGCAGAGCCCATACGTATTCTGTAGGCTATAGTAGCTTGAACTCCTGTAGTGGAGGTCTCTAGTATAGTCTGGTTAGCTGCCGACAGACCAATGGCCAACTTCTTGTTCCTAAGTGGCGTATGGGTAGTGAATAATATGCTCATAGGACTGCCCTCTACTCCCGTCCATTGCTTTCTCACACTGGCAAAGGCTGTCAGACCGCCTCTCGATCCTGCAAAGGCTGAGTTTATGGCAAACTGATTGTGCATGTACTGACTCATCAATACATCGTCTTGTGCCTTGGCTCCTACTACAGCCATAAGCCCCACAACCATCATTATTATGTGTCTCATCTTCTTCATCTCCTTCCCTCCTATTTCTTCTTTGTCCATGGATTACGCTTGATCGCTAATACTTGCTTGTAGGTCTCTCCGGCCGACTTGAGCACGTATACATAGTGACCGTCTTCCAGATCTTCTGCCTTCCAGTCGTTCCTGTAGTTCAACTTCTCATATACCAACTGTCCCTTCATGTCAAACACATACAACTCGTTGTCTGGATATATGCCTTCAATAATCAATGCATCATTCTTGCCATCACCATTTGGACTCATCGCCGTAGGCAAGTAGAACTTGACTGTAGGCTTGACGTGCAGTTTCAACTTCACAGCACACTCTTGACCCTCTAGGTTGGTCTCCGTATAGTCAAGCACAAATGGAACATTCACCGTTGATGTGACACTGCTGCAACTTCTCCTCCTAGAGCCGTCAAACATAACGTCATAGAGTCTGTCAAAGTCTTTCGAAACATTGTCTATCTTCCACTGTGCCTCATTGCCTTCTGTATAGTTGTCTACACAAATAGTGTGATACCTCTTCTCTCGCGATACCTCTATATATACTGTGTCGGTTGGGAACACCGGTTTAGGCGTTCTGTCCGATACAACTATCTCTCCCGATACGTCCTTTGGATTACTGTGACAGCCATTGGCATCCCTGATGAACGATATGCCAACCACAGCGGCTTTTGGTTGATAAACATCAATCTCCGACTCACCGTTGCCTAACCCTCTGGTCACACTGCCATTGGTCAATACCACATCAAATGGAGCATAGTCACCATCTATCGTAGCATTAGCCGTGAATGTAGCAGCTGGATCGTCATACAACGTACATACCCTTACCTCTTCTGGACTGCCGTTCTCATCTATCTTCTCTACTATACCCGTAGCCGTAGAGAACATATTGACCGGCATCGATAATGGCTTGCTGGCACACTCTGGACCTCGACTTTGTATCAATTGCACCGATAAAATAGCCGGATTATTGCTCTTAAGATAGGTCTTGTTGCCCTCAGACTCATTCCTCAACATCGGAACATTCGAAGTTACCGACCAGTCATATCTGTCACCTTCAACATATTCTGCTATCAGTACCGTATCCAATGAGCACAACCTGCCAGCAGCACCCATCCTGTCACATAGCAACTTAGGCTGTGGATATGCATAAACGTCCATCCTCAGTGTGTCTGTCTTGTCATTGTAATAGAAAATATTGCCCATATCACTGCCATCTCCTTGACCAATGAATACACGCGACAATACAACAGGGCATTTCCTATGCGTTCCCTCAGTAACCCTAGGAACATACTGATTAACCTCTATGATCGACTCTGGACCGTCTGGATTCTTAGGTACAGGTACAGGCTTTACCGACCATGTGCCTACGTCATTCTCACTCCACAACTGCAAGTTACATGAGTTGTCATAAGGATTGGTAACCTTAATCCTCAACCTGTACAATGAACCATTGTCACACAACTCAATGTCATGCGCAATGAACTCGGCATACAAGTCATCTACATGCCTTGCCTGAGCCCATAGTGAACCATTACACATAAACGCACCTAGCAGAACCCCTACCAGATACTTACTAAATCTAAATATTTTCATCACAGAAAGCTTTCTGCGTGCCGTATACGATAAAGACGACAAAAGGTTGCTTATTTTACTCTAAAAAACAGCCTTTCTACATGCATTTTTCCGCTATTCTCTCTTTTGTATGCAATTTTCACATATCCCAAACCAAACACCAACAGCAAAACCCGTCTCCTTAACACTCTCTTAACGCTCTCTTAATACAGGCTTAATACAGACACTACAAACCTCATCAATTAAAAAAACTGCGAGCAACCTTATATTTCCCTTATATCTCTATATACCTTCCAACTGCCTTTCCTGCACCCTCACAAAAGGAAAAACGAGCATCAAGGATTACCCTCAATGCTCGTCATATAATCTGTTGTTATCTCTCTCTATTTCTCTACCAACTGCTTGAAAGCATGACCGAAATTCAAATAACTTGTGTTATTCGCAATCGTACCCTCATTCTGTCCCCACAGGAATGGCCAATCATCATAATTCTCAAAATGGTCTGGCTTGCGGAACAATACACCAGGAGCAACATTTCCTGGAATGAACGAGAAGTCTGCTCTGTTGTTGCCATAGAATACTGCCTTTGGCCTTGTAGCACCTACTGTCGCAACAAACGAGTAGTTGTGATATGGGTGACAGCCATAAAGCCAACCAGCAACCTTGCAAGCATAGCTCTGGTCGATAATCTCTGGATAGTGCTTAGAGGCAAGGCATACATTGATGCCAAATTGTATCACACCACCATTGCCTGCCCAGTTGGTCAATCCTACAGGTACGCCGTAAGGGTTGTCTTTGTCCAATCCGTCAAGATACTCTTTATACTTCACAATGTATGGCTTGAGCTTCTGAACGTACTTGCTGTCCATATATGGAATAGCATCCAATGCATTGGCAATGACAAATGTCAACTCATGATCCAATGCTGGCCAAATCTGCTTCTCAAAGGTCTTGATATATTGCTTGTCTCCTGTAGCTACGTACAACTGAAGGTTGGCAGCCATGTCGGAAACAACACCTCTCATAAGGTGTGGATGTGCCGAGAATAGCATAGCTAACGACTCAGCATCGTCTGCCTCTACCTTGGCATCTTTCTTCATCAACTCATTGGCCTCTTTCTGAAGTCTCTTCGACTCCTTCAACGCTCTCTCAGCCAAATCGTCGTTGAAGCCTCTCAAAACGCGACTCGCTGCAGCAAACATAGTAGCTGCTCGCGCATCAAGGTCTGGATTTCTGTCTGTAAACGCCCACATGTCGTCTGGCGTACCGCTCGACTTGCCGTCTGCCGATACTTCGTATGGCTTCAACGATGGGTCATAATGCAATCCGTCTGTAATAGAGGCAGCATCACCAAGGTGGTGATAGTTGTCCAATACCGAGTTGGAGAGCGTCTGCGCCATGTGACCTATCTGCTCTGCTTGCGCCAAAAGGTTCAATACACCATGCTCAATGTACTGCAGCATATCTGGCTTGCCGTCTGGTCTGTGCAAATCTACGTATCTCTGCTCTTGGCTTACAAATGTCTCGTCTCTCATTGGCTTGTATCTCTCCCAGATCTCTACCATCTTCATCACAACACTGATATTCGAACCTGTCTCAATATCAAAGTCTCCTGCATCGAAATATCCACCTACATTCAAACCTGGAATCAACTCCAATGGCTTGTACTTTGTAGCTGTCGTAGGACCCTGTGAGTGAAGGTCGAAGTGGTCTGTATTTACAGGTGCCTGAAGGTAACCTTCCTTGAATGGCTCACCATGCCACACTCTATAACCTTCATTTACAGCCATGTGGTCCATATGGATAGGAATCCACACGTCACTGGTAGCATCTGTAATATGTGCATAAACATCGTCGCCTATGATGAAGTTTTCTGTCTTCTCATCGCCGTACTGGATATAGTAAATACCTGGCTCTGTTACCTTCGAGAAGTCAAACTTAGCGTAGTTGTACTTGAAGTAACGACCCCACTCTTTAACTGCTCCGGTAAATGCCTCTACTACCTTGCCTGCCTCAATCTTGTACAACGATGCCTTGTCAAGAACCTTGTCCATCTTGTCAAGTTCTATGACCGCAACTTTTGTCTGACCTGGCAGATAGCCTACTTGCGAGAATCCAATATTTGGCTTTCTGTCCCAACCGTCAATGGCGTGTGGCTCAATAGTCCAACTCATTACTTTTCCTGTCTTGCCGGTAGGTAGTACACTTCTGAATACGTACCAACCGTTCTGCGCCAACATACGGCCGTCAAAGAGCGAAATCTCTGAGTCGCTCGACGAAATCTTTACCATCCTGCTTGGCTCTTCAGGCGCAAGAAGGAATGAGTGACCTACAGATAGTGGCTTTGGATCTATAAACTCATTTGTTCCTCGGTCATCGTATGTCTTGTACCCCTTGAACTGCTTTACTTTTTCCGAATTTGGTCTGGCTACTGTCTCACTGACAGCATATCTAGGCAGACGCTGCGCCTTGCCGTCTACTAAATACGACTTGTTCCAGTATTGCGATGGCAAAAACTCAATATTGAAGCCTGCATCGCCTTCCAACTCTTTTGGAACTGGCTTGTCAAGCCATACTGATACCTCTACAGCATCTCCTTTGCCTTCTACTACTACTTTGGAATCAAAATCGTATTCTTTATATCGTAGCGATACCTCAATGGTATTCTTGCTGGCATCAACTTTCCTGGATGTCGTCTCTGGTACCAAATCCCACTGCTCTGGTGTATTGCTTAGACGTATAGCTCCGCCTTGCGCTGTTCTCACACCATGGTGTATCAACTCAATGCCTGAATTCTTTTCATCATTGAATCCTCCAGAAAACAAATTGCTGTAGACAAGCACATTCACTCCTTGCCTCTCAAAATACTCTTGGTCATTGACCTTCAACCCTTGCGCTCCTACGTGGCACGCTGACCCCGCACCCATAAGCACAAGCAATGGCAGTAATCTTTTCATGTAATTCTAAGTTATGGGGTCTGTTTTTCAATTCCCCTAATTTATCCAACTAAATACTCGAGTATAACCTTAGGAGCCAACTCTTCGTCACAAACTTAAATAAAAAATATTCTCATTCAAAATAAAAAAAATCCCAACTAGCAGAATATCCGCTAGCTGGGATTTATACCTATTTTCTATTGTCAATTGTCAATTACCTATTACAAAGTTGAACACGTCTCGCAAAGACGGGTAACTCCCTGCCGATAATTCAGCAAGTTCTCCTACACCAACCCACCTGGCCGAAACAATATTCTCTTCTGTCTGTGGCACCAACTCAGGAACTCCTGCAACGGCCATCTGATACCAACGGGTACGCTTCAATACCATCTCTCCCTTGAGCGGATAAATATGATACGTGTCACATATCATATCTCCTAATCTCAACCCACTAAGACCGGTTTCTTCATTGACTTCCCTCAAAGCATTCTCCTCAGGAGTCTCTCCCTGCTCTTGCTTACCCTTAGGTAAATCAACCTTGCCCAACCTGTCTATTACCAGGTATTCTCCCTTCTCGTTCTCTACTAACCCGCCAGCGGCCTGAATGTACTTGTAGCAACTTTTTACATGCTCAAGCAACTGCTCTATATCATGGTAGTATACACACCCGCTCTTCAATTCTTCCTTGCTGTCAAAGCTCCTGAGAAATTGCCTCAACTCATTGAGGTTCGAATACTTGTGAATGGCATCGTAGCCTCCCACAGGCATATCTTTCTCTATCTGAGTCGCCAGAGTGAGCGTCCTATTACCCAAATATATCTGCATTAGAATTCTGCTCTGCCTGGAGTTCTTGGGAATGGAATCACGTCGCGGATATTGGCCATACCTGTCACAAAGAGCATCAATCTCTCAAATCCAAGACCAAAGCCTGAGTGTGGACATGTACCGAACTTACGTGTATCCAAGTACCACCACATATCTTTCATAGGTATGTTGAGCTCTGTAATGCGCTGCATGAGCTTGTCATAGTTCTCTTCGCGCTCAGAACCACCAATAATTTCACCAATCTTAGGGAACAATACGTCCATAGCACGTACCGTCTTGCCATCCTCATTCTGCTTCATGTAGAATGCCTTGATCTCCTTTGGATAGTCTGTAAGGATAACAGGACACTTGAAGTGCTGCTCTACCAAGTAGCGCTCGTGCTCTGATGCCAAGTCACAGCCCCAGAATACAGGGAACTCAAACTTGTGACCTGCAGCAACAGCCTCTTCCAATATCTTGATACCTTCTGTATATGGCAAACGGATAAAGTTGTGCTCCAAAACAAACTTGAGACGGTCTACCAACTCGTTGTCTACCTTCTGACAGAGGAAGTTTACATCATCTGCACACTTCTCCAAAGCCCAACGGACACAGTACTTGATAAAGTCTTCTGCCAAGTCCATATTGTCCTTGATATCGTTGAACGCAACTTCTGGCTCTATCATCCAGAACTCTGCCAAGTGCCTTGGAGTATTGGAGTTCTCTGCACGGAATGTAGGACCAAATGTATAAATAGCACCAAGCGCCGTAGCCGCCAACTCACCCTCGAGCTGTCCCGATACTGTCAAAGATGCCTGCTTGCCAAAGAAATCATCATCATACTTGATGTTGCCGTCCTTGTCTTTCTCCAACTTGTAGAGGTTCTTGGTAGTTACCTGGAACATCTGTCCTGCACCCTCACAGTCCGATGCCGTGATAAGTGGAGTGTGGAAATATACAAAACCTCTCTCATGGAAGAATGTGTGAATAGCCATCGCCATATTGTGACGAAGACGGAATATCGCACCAAACATATTGGTACGTGGACGCAAATGCGCTACCTCACGCAAAAACTCCATCGAGTGTGGCTTGGCCTGAATAGGATAGGTCTCGTCACAAGCTCCTATAAGCTCCAACTCTGTAGCTTGCAACTCAAACTTCTGACCAGCCGCTGGACTGTCTACAACAAGACCCTTAATCGCAACACATGCGCCAGTCGTGAAGCTCTTCAACAACTCAACTGCCACCTTATTAGGATCAACTACAACTTGCAAATTGTTTACACACGATCCATCGTTAAGCATAATGAAGTGCGCTGCCTTCGATGATCTGTGCAAGCGCACCCAACCTTTAACCAAAACCTCTTGGCCTGATTGAGCCTCACTCAATAGTGCCTTAATTGTAATTCGACGCATATATTTGTCTTTATTCTGATGTTACAGTTTGATATTAACTTCGCAAAATTAGTAATAATTCATTTACGCCCAATCACTCCACCCTACAGAAATAAAAAAATCCTCATGAATTGCTTCACAAGGATTTCAATTTATTCTCATATTACATCAAGAGCGGCCTATTTAAGCCACAGCACAAATCACCCTCTTTAACATTCCCATCTGGTTAGTATCTCACGAAATAATCCTACTTTTACGTCCTAAAGCAAGTCCAACTATATTCAAAAAAATGGCTAGAAGCTTCACCATAAGCACAAAAAGCTCATTATCAATGCAGAAAATCATCATATCCATATTACTCTTGCTGTCAGCGACGGCCATCTCAGCTCAAGGCAATTGGGTAGCGACGGAATTGGAGGACCCATACGTCAGCGACTCCACTCAATATGTCCTCGACGACTTGGAATATCTGTCCGATTGGGAGAAAGATTCTATTAATATGATATGCAAGGCCTTGGACAACGATGCCGACTTGCAGACTGCAATAGTGCTGTTGGACGAGATTGATGACGACCCGTTCACTTTCGCATACGAGCTGTATAACCATTGGCAACTGGGCAAAAACGACCGAGGGTTGCTCTTGTTGCTCGTCATGGAACAGCACAAGTGGCGCTTTATCACTGGCTATGGAGCAGAAGCCGACTTGCCCGATGCTTTGCTGAGTAGAATAGGTAGGGAGATCATGACTCCATATATGCGCGAAGAGGCTTATTACAATGGCATAAAAAGCGGCTTTGAAGAAGTGTATCATGTCTTGACAGACTCAATATACAGGAATGAACAGTATACGGCAGCCCATCTCGCGGACTATGAAGAATCCCAGGATAACTACACGGATGATTACGATGGCTGGGATATATTGGCTGATTGGATGATCGGTCTCGGAATTCTGCTTTTCTTCATTGGTCCAGGAATATCAGCATACAGATCCGAGAAGAATTCTTTGGCTGACATTAATGCCGAAAAAGATGTAAGATTGAGCAACGACAAAAAGTTCCTCGAAATAAGAGTTCTTCCTAATGCGAAATATAACGATTGGACCGTCTGGAAATCCAAATCTGGATGCCTCCTCCGATATATAGTGGTCGATCTTTGTTTCTTATTCGTAGCTTTCTTGGCATTAGAAGCCGAAGACACCCTCTGGAAATTATTAATCGGCATCGTCATATATACTTCAGCTATAGCTTTGATATGGTGCTGGAAAGCAAATAGCCACCTGAAGAAAAGTACTCCAGACTCAATAGCTTCGTTCGTACAGACAAATGCAGTTGCAGAGAGCTTCACCGTGAATTTGTTTTGCATAATAGCCCCACACATAATGTGTATATTTTACAGTCGCCTGATGCAACAACAGAAGAAACGCAAGAAGAATCTGTTCAAATGCCCTACTTGCGGTGGCGAATTATCCAAGGCGCCTAATGTTGAATACAAACCGACAGGTGCAAAACTCTATGAGGTCGACAAAGGCATAATGAATTATGAGATAAATGCGTGCGAGAAGGGACATAATGTGATATTGCTGAATGCCGGACGCAACTATTCTAAATATAAAAAGTTGTGTGGCGTATGCGGAACATATACATACCGTGAAGTTAGCAGAACCGTTATCTCACACGCAACAGAGAGTAGAGAAGGACGCGAAAAGGTGGAATGTATGTGCGAAGTGTGTAAGGCAAAATGTAGCATCGTCGAAAAAACTCCTAAAATTGAACATTCTTCATTCAGCGGTAGCGGAGGTTCCTATTCTTCGGGAGGCGGCGGCAGCTACTCAGGTGGTGGAGGTAGCCGCGGAGGCGGTCGTTCAGGTGGCGGTGGAGCCGGCGGAAGTTGGTAATACTAACCTCTTCGCTTACTCATACACAATAAAAAAATCAGCCCAGAAATAATCTGAACTGATTAACCAAGGGTGAAAGGTGGGATTCGAACCCACGACCTCTAGAGCCACAATCTAGCGCTCTAACCAGCTGAGCTACATCCACCATATTTCGGTTTTGCGAGTGCAAAGTAACGGACTATTTCGTACATTTGCAAGAGAAAAATGCAAAAAATATCGCAATGAATCACAAACATATAAATATCAGCACATTACAACTGGATGTAGAGCAGGAATTCCTCGCAAAACTCAAACTCCTTACCCCCTATTTCGAATCTCGCATGAATGGCGCAACGGCTCACCAAATGCAGTCCATCGCCCCTGCAGATCAGAAATATAAACTCAACTACGGTATCTCCCTGGGAGACATGAAGTTACTGGCAGAGTCTATAAAATCGGTTAACATAATCAACTTCACGAGAGTCGATTATGACAAACTCTGGTGTACCAACATACGCGAGGCGATGCTCTTGGCGCTTTTAAACACCCCAGAAAACCTCATTACACCCGACCGCATAAGCTCTTGGATAGCCTCAACACCTACTCAGGAAATGGCAGAACTTCTCCCATTCTTGTTCTCTTGGAAATCTACCGACCCCGAAAAAACACTGTCCTTAGCCATAAACTCATACCCCACATCCCCAACAATCCAAAGAATCGCATACACATATACCATCGGAAGATTAATCCAACACAATAAACTCAACCCATCTTCCAACGACATCCAATCCTACATATCCCTCACAAAATCCAATACCCCAGCCCCTCAAGAAGCCACAAGCATCAATTTCTTGACCAACATCCTATCTCAATAAAAGCTAACCATCAATTCTCAACAGCCCATATAAAGGAATATTCCTCATCCAATCCTGCTCCCTGTACCCACTCATCGATACACGTAGCCCTTTTAACCCCTTATATTTCTCCACAAATGCTCTCAAGCTCTTTGATTGCAGATTTTCAGCAGCCTTTACTTCTATAGGTATAACCTTCCCAGCATGCTGAACCAAAAAGTCTATCTCACCTTGAGAATTGTCTGCCGACCAATAGTATATATCCATGTCTCCCATCGATACAAGTTGTTGCAATACATATTGCTCCGTCAGAGCACCTTTGAAATCAGTAAATAAACGATCTCCTTCTATCAGCACCTGGGCAGGCAACTTGCACATGGCACACATTAGACCTACATCAACAATAAATACCTTGAATGCACTGAAATCTTCGTATGCTGCCAACGGCAATAGACCACTTTTTGTACGTGGTATTTTATATAGCAGACCTGCATCTCTAAGCCACTCTATGGCAAGTTCAAATTCTTTCGCTCGTCCACCTTTCTTGAGAAAGCCATATATAAATTTCTTATTCTCCTTTGCCAGCTGACCTACTACCGAATGCCACACCATTCGCAACCTAGGAACCTCATTATTTGGAGCATGCTTGGAAAAGTCTACATCATACGAGTCTAATATGTCTTGTTGAATCTTCCTGACACTATTAAGATCACGATTCTCAATATAGTCTGCCACAACACCAGGCATACCTCCCAAATAAAAGTAGAGCCTAAGCAATTGCTCATATTTCGATGCAGTAGAGCTAACCAACTCCCAATCTCCTCTCTCGAGCAACTGAACAAGTCGACCTTGCCCCATCGCATCTGCAAACTCCACAAAAGATAGAGGATATAAGTCAAGAAATTCTACCTTGCCAACAGGGAAGGAGTCATTATGATGCATAGATATACCTAGCAGCGAACCTGCTGCCAAGATATCATATTGAGGAGCCTTTTCATTAAAATATTTCAATGCAGTTATTCCTCTAGGTGCCTCTTGAATCTCATCAAATATTAGAAGCGTATCAGAATCTATCTCTACATTCTCAGATACACTGATAGCCATGAGAATTCGATCAATATCAAAATCTCTGACAAAGACATTGTTTAAAACCTCATTGTCGTCAAAATTAATATACACATAGTTCTTGTATTCCGTCTTTGCAAACTCCTTCATAAGCCAGGTCTTACCTACCTGCCTGGCTCCACGGATAATAAGTGGCTTATGACCGGACATATCTTTCCACTCTCTCAATTTATCTATAAGCACTCTACGCATAATTACTCTGTGTATTAGAACTTTAAAGCAACAAATATAATACTAAATTATTAGCAATCCACAAAAACTCGTCCTTAAAAGTGTAAATATTCACAGAAACTCGTCCTTAAAAGTGTAAAACCAGTCATTATTATCCCCCCTACAACATAGTAATATACAACAAAAAAGGAGGTCCCTTTCGGAACCTCCTGTGATTTATCATCTAGTGATTAGGATTATTTAGCCCAACCACGTACCTGATGCATCTGGTCGTTAACCTCGAGTACACCTTGTGGGATTGGGAAGTACTCGTTCTTACCCTCTTCAAACTTAAGTGTAATACCAGCATTAGCAAATGGGTGATGGATAGTATATGTAAGCTTGTGAGGCTTTGTCTGGCCTGATGTCCAGTACTCGTCGAACTGCAATGGAATGTTGTCAAGTACAGCGTCATAGCACTGCTTAGCAATACCCCAACGTACAATATCGAAGTAACGGCAACCCTCGAACCACATCTCATACTGCTTCTCGTCCTGAAGAACCTTGAGATCTACTGATGTAGATACTGTCTTAGAACCAGCACGATTCTGAATTGCATTGATGTACTTCAAAGCCTCAGCATTGTTACCTGATGCAATACATGCCTCAGCATAGAGGAGATAAGCCTCACCAAGACGTGCAAGACACAAGTTAGTGTTGTTGCAGTTATCACCTACTGAAAGGTCAGCATCTTTTGGATGCATCATCATCTTAACCTCCATTACGTCTGAACGTGAGAATGAACCAGCTGTCTTTGTAATACCACGGTTTGGATCCATCTCCTTCTCTGCACGTGTCAACTTGCCAATAACGTTGCCATCAGCATCCTTCTTATCATCGCTCTTCCAACCGCAGAGATCCTCATCATAGAAGAACTCGTCAGATGTAAGGAATGTAGCCTTACGACGATATGAGTCACCATCGTTCTCAAGCATCTTGTGAGCGAAATCCTGGTTGATAGAGCCACCGCCCCAACCACCTGTTGAACAGATTCTTGGGTTTGTACCACCACCAGCGATATCATCACCACGCCAGTTAAATACGTTAGCTACCATCCAACGACCACGCTGGATAGAACCACCCCAAACACCACCAAGTGCTGTGTTTGTTGTGTAGTTGAACTCGAAGATCTTCTCCTCGCAACCGTCACCCTCTACATGGAAGAGGTCACGGAAACGCTCACCTGGAACAAGTGCATAGTTTGAAGACTCTACAAGTGGCTTCAACATGCTAACTGCCTTAGCATTGTCGCCTGCGAAGAGAGCCGACTTACCTGCTACGAACTGAGCAAAGCCCTTTGTAACACGCCATGTACCTTCCTTGTCACCCTGACCCTGACGCTCTGGAAGATCAGCCATTGCAGCCTCACACTCCTTAACACAGAAATCAAAGATTGCCTTCTGCGACTCAGCGTTGGTTGGCTTCTCATTTGTGATGAGATGATCAACCAATGGTGGCTGATAGAATACCTGTGCAGCAAACATGTGCGCCCAAGCACGCATTACTCTAGCCTCAGCAACTGCCTTCTTCTTTGCAGGAGTATCAGCATTGTCACCGAAATAGTGAATAATAAGGTTAGCTGAGTAAATAGCCTTGTAAATGTGGTTGTAAAGTGTACCAATACAACCTGATGTAGCATCATAACGGAACTCGTTGAAGATACGGAAGTCAGCATGGTCGTTGATATCACCACCTGCAGCAAAAATATCGTCAGCAGAGTAGTTGATCAATGTAAGATATGCACTCCAGATACCCTCGTTACCACCAATCTCACCAATGTATGTAGCATACATAGCTGTTGCAGCAGACTCGGCATCAGCATCAGTCTTATAGAAATTGCCAGTGCTACTTGTAGCCTTCTGCTCAATTTCGAGCCTGTCCTCATCGCATGACGCAAGCATCAAGCTAGACAACGCAGCTGCGTAAAATAATATCTTTTTCATTATACTGTTCAATTTAAATGATTAGAATGTAACACTTACACCAAGTACCAACTTGCTCATGTTAGGATATGCACCCTTGTCAAGACCTGGGCAGTTATACTCCTGTGTACATGTCTCTGGGTCGAGACCAGGATACTTTGTAAATGTGAAGAAATCATCAAGTGAAATGAATGCACGTACATTCTGCATGTATGCCTTCTCTGTGATGCTCTTTGGCAATGTATAACCGAGCTGGATCTGCTTCAACTTGAAGTATGAACCATTGTATACCATTGCTGATGAACGCCAGAATTGACCACTACCTGCTACTGACTTAGCCTCAGGAAGCTTGCCCGACTTGAAGTCGTCATAGATACCCTTAGCAATGTTGTTGTAACCTGTACGATACAAGCCATAGTAAACATCGTTGCCTGCTGCACCTGCACCAAATACTGTGAGGTCAATACCCTTGTATGCTGCTGTCAAAGTAACACCGTAAGTAACCTTTGGAAGACCTGAACCTATGTCACGGAAGTCCTCATCGTGTGGGTCGTTTGTTGTACCCTTGAATACCTGGTTGCCCTTTGTGTCATACTCATAGTGATTGTACAATGCTGTACCATCAGAAGCACGACCTGCATACTCGAAACCACGCATGTACCAGATTGAGTGACCCTCCTCGAAGTAGCAACGTACTACCTCAGGGCTAGCACCCTCAACTGTTGCACCTGAAATACGCTCGATTGACTCGTCAAGGTATGTTACCTCGTTCTTCAATGTTGCGAAGTTACCAGAAATACCGTATGAGAAGTCACCAAGGTTATCCTTCCAAGAAAGCTCAACCTCAAGACCCTTATTCTCTACCTCACCTGCATTCATCTTGATTGATGAAGCACCTGTCTCAGGCATTACTGGAGCATCAACGAGAAGGTCCTTTGTTGTCTTCTTATACCAGTCGATACCAAGAGCCAAACGATCGTTCAAGAAACGGAAGTCAGCACCAAGGTCGATCTGCTCTGAAGTCTCCCATGTCAAGTTAGGGTTAGCAATACCGTTTGGCATTGAACCGTATGATGCAGCGTTCGAAGAACCATACTGATACCACTGACCGTTTGTATTAATACCTGCTGTATATGCATAGTTGTTCAAAACGTTTACGTTACCGTTCTGACCCCAAGATGCACGGATCTTACCGAATGACATTACACTAGGATCAACGTTCTCCTTAATGAATGACTCATTAGAGAATGTCCAACCTGCAGAGAATGAGAAGAACTGACCCCAACGGTTGTCAGCAGACAACTTAGATGAGTCGAATGCGTCAGCACGGAAGTTTGCTTGTACGCTGTAACGGTTGTCATATGCGTATGACAAACGACCGAAGTATGAAATAGATGAAGCCTCACCTGGAGCACCACCAATACCCTTTACAGTATCGCTGTTACCATTAACACTGTTGAGGAAGCGGAAGTTAGGAGCGTATGCCTTGAGGATATCTGGACCTGATGCATTAGCGTTCACACCATTGTTGTGTGACTCACGGTATGACATACCAACCATTGCACCAATATTGTGAACATCAGCAAATGTATCGTTGTAGTTTACGAAGTTCTCCCACTGATACCAGTACGAGTTGTTGCTGCTGCCCTCAATTCTGTAGCTATCACCCTTTGTCTGTGCATTGAGGTAATATGGAAACTCCCAGTTTGAGCTGTTGCTGAATGCCAAACGATAACCCAAACGTGATGTAAATACTACTTGCTTAACTGGAGTCAAGTTAGCATATACTGTACCGTTGATGTTGAAGCCATTGTTCTTACCGTATGCACGGTCACGCTGTGAGAATGGGTTACCACCAGAAAGACGCTGGTTGAAGTATGATGTTGCATAGTAGCCGTTCTCGTCACCAAAGAGGTAGTACTGATCCTTAGCCTCGTAGTGTGCCTTGAAATCACCAAGCATCTGCTCTGGCTTTGTCCAGTAGAGAGGTGTCAATGGATCGATAAGGAGAAGCATCTCGAATGAAGAACCATAACCGTTCTCAGATACGCCCTTAGATCTCCACTTCTCAATAGATGTGTTAGTACCAACCTGCAACCAAGACTTAATCTTGTAGTCAGCGTTGATTTGACCTGTAAGACGCTCGTACTTATCCTTGTCACCCTTTACGATACCATCCTGGTTAACGTAACCAATGCTCAAGAAGTATGAACCCTTGTCATTACCACCCTGGAATGTGAGTGTGTGCTGCTTTGCCCATGTATTCTCAAAATACTCGTCAAGCCAGTTTGTATCTGTGTTAGGATCCCAGCCATAAAGTGTCTGAGCATCCTTCATATCTGCCTGTACCTTCTCAGCACCGAGCTGCATTGTCATCCAATCCTTGAACTGTGAAGCGTTGAGAAGCTCTGGTACACGACCAAGTGACTGATTTGTCCACTTGCCCTCGTATACGATTGTACCATCACCCTTGTTCTTACCAGACTTTGTTGTGATAAGTACAACACCGTTACCAGCCTCAGCACCATAGATAGCTGCTGATGCAGCATCCTTCAATACCTCCATTGACTCAATCATAGATGGGTCAAGGTACTGAATGCTTGATACCTGAAGACCATCAACAATCAAAAGTGGACCGATGTTGCTAGAGTTAGAAGAGTAACCACGTACACGGATTGTTGCACCCTGACCTGGCTTACCAGATGAATTGAGGACCTGTACACCAGGAGCCTTACCCTGCAATGCTGCAGCAGCATCTGTTGTAGAACGGTTCTTCAAATCCTCAGACTTAACTGATGCAACCGAACCTGTCAAGTCACTCTTTCTCTGAACACCGTAACCTACAGCTACGATCTCATCGATGAGCTCCATATCGCTCTTGAGCGATGCATTAATTGTTGTACGGCCATTTACTGCCTCTTCTGCAGTTTCATAACCAATAAATGAAAATGTAAGAACGGCATTTGAAGGAGCACTAATTGAGTACTTACCATCAAAATCCGTAATTGTACCTGTTGTAGTACCTTTAACTACAACATTCACACCTGGAATAGGATCATTAGTGGATGCATCCTTTACTACACCACTAATCTGACTCTGTGCCCAAGAGAATGCCGACACACAGAAGAAAAGTGTCAGCATTGTTACCGCCTTGCGCAACGATACCAGCTTTTCGTTTAGTTTATTCATACATGAAAAATTAATTAAACCGATAGATAAATATCAAACAGCAGCAAAACATCATTATCGCAAGTGGTGCTTCCACTACTATTTGACGATGCGAATTTGTTAACTATTTTTAATACTGCAATGGATAATTTGTTAAAATGAATTTTTCGTCGTGATGAGCAAAGCAATTGTAACGCACAAATAAAAAAGCAGGGTATTTTTGCCTCAATTTTTTACATATTCATGTTACGAGAGAGAAAAAAAATGTTACAAATCATATATATAAGAACATTTTCTGCGCAAAATAATCAACATCAAGCAATCCCTAATAGCATCCTCAAACTGTCCCTTTTCATCTCCCAACACCCCCAATTTATCTCCCAATCATTCCAAAACAATACTGCCATATCTTCTTCACCCAAACACACCTCCCTATACAACGTTAATATTTGTTTAAGCCCTAATACTCGGACATAAAAAAAGCCCACCCTAAAGTGAGCTGTATCATAATGATCGTATATTGTCAAAAGTTGATGCAGACCGATGCTCCAATTACCGGACCGCCTTCATCAGGTATTATCATCGGATTCCATTTCATCGCCAAATCGTCCGTAACGTCAAAATCATGAAAATGCGCATCTACACAGGCATCTACCAATTGTAGCACATATACGCCTATAATTCCAAAATACGACAAATCCCTATAACGCCTGTAATAGTTCTTCTTGTTTTCCAAAACTCTCTGAAACCAGTCTGCATATCTTTCCAAACAGAGCTCTGGATCTAGATGATTGTCTTCTATTATCTTCATATAGGAGGTATTGTTTGGATCTTTGTTTATCAAATCTCTATACCCTCTCCTATATATGTCATAATACTTGCCATTGAAATGTATGGAGTAACACAACGCCGCTATACCTCCATATACTATAGGTACTTTCCAATATTTTCTGTTGTATATCTGTCCTAATCCGGGAACTACAGCGGCAAACATGGTGGCAGTGTGCGGATTTATACCCATCTTCCTGACTCCAAGCGACTTCATAATCGTGGTGTCGGCCGACCTATATACAATTAAGGTATCCTTGCCCGTAAGCGCTTTTATCTTGATATGCTCTCCTTCTAACTCAACTCCCGACGACTGCGCATACAAATAGCCGACATTGGTCAACAAAACCAATGCTGCTATCATACATACTCTCTTAATGAGATTTCGAAATTTTACCGTTGTCGTCAAATGTAATGTCTATCGAGTGAGTTACTATAGGATCAAGAACTACTCTTCTGCTTTGTTATCATCAAGCATAAGCTTCTCCATAATCCTCTTTAGCTCTTCATCAGAGGCAAATGGTATGGTTATCTTTCCCTTACCTTCTTCACTTCTGTCAAGCTTAATGTCTTGCTTATTGAAGAACGAACAGAATTGCGTCTTTATCTCTTCGTATACAGGCGCCAACTTTTTCTTAGGTGCTTTAGCTGGCTTGTCTGGCTCTGCCGGCTTCTCTTCTTTGTACTGACGGACCAATTCCTCAATACGTCGTACCGAATAACCAAATTCTACAGTCTGCTGATATAGCATTATCTGTATCTCTGGATCATCAATACCCATAATCGCACGGGCATGTCCCATCGAGAGCTCTTTCTGCCTCAATGCTTGCTGAATCTCAGGGGGCAACTTCAATAGACGAAGCGAATTGGTAACGGCCGAACGCGACTTGCCTACCCTGTCTGCCATGGCTTCTTGCGTAATGCTGCACTCGTCTATAAGTCGCTGATAACTCAACGCCTCTTCTATAGGATTCAGGTCGGCTCGCTGAATATTCTCTACCAACGCCAACTCAAGCATCGTGTCGTCTCCAGCATCCCTGATATACGCAGGTACCTTGTCCAACCCAGCCATCTGCGATGCTCGCAAACGACGCTCACCTGCTATTATCTGATATTTATGGTCCGATAACCTCCTTAGCGTCAATGGCTGAATAATACCCATCGAACGAATAGATGTCGCCAAACGTTCCAACTCTTCTTGATCAAAGTCAGTACGTGGCTGCCATGGATTGGTCTCTATCTCTTGAACAGGTACTTCTATAATGGCTGTCTTCTGGGTCTGCGATGGCGTGTACTCCGAAGAGTCAATTATCGCACCTAATCCTCGTCCCAATCCTGATGGCTTCTTCATATATCTTCTCTATATCGCGTTATTTTATTTATTCAGCATTCTTGCTCTCAATTCTGTCTATCAACTCTTTGGCCAAAGAGAGATAATTCTGCGCACCCTTCGATGTGGCATCGTACGTAATACATGGCTGCCCATGACTAGGAGCTTCCGACAAACGAACATTACGCGCAATCAATGTGTTGAATACAAGTTCCTTGAACTGCATCTTAACCTCATTGTACACTTGCTCCGAAAGCTTATTACGCTGATCGTACATCGTCAAAAGGAAACCTTCAATGTCCAAATCTGGATGCAAGTGATTCTGAATCATCATAATCGTCTTCAAAAGCTTCGACAATCCTTCTAGCGCAAAATACTCACACTGTACAGGTATAATGACAGAATCTGCCGCAACAAGGGCATTGACCGTAATCAAACCAAGACTAGGACAGCAGTCTATAAGAATGTAATCAAACTCATCCCTGACTTTCTCAACTATGCGCTGCATAATCTTCTCTCGGTCCGACTTATTGAGTAGCTCAACTTCCGCACCAACTAAATCAATATGAGAAGGCAATACATATAGTCCCTCTATCTCATCATATTTAATACACGCCGACTTAGGGTCTGCATCGTCTATCAAACATTCATAAATGGATGTCTCAACATTTCTTAGATCAAAACCCAATCCCGAGGTAGTGTTAGCCTGTGGGTCGGCATCAATGATAAGAACCTTCTTCTCCAACACTGCTAGTGACGCAGCAAGGTTGATGGAAGTAGTCGTCTTGCCTACTCCACCCTTCTGATTTGCTATAGCTATAACTCTTCCCATAACATTCGTCATTGACACAAAGTTGACGCAAAGATAAAAAAATATTCTCTCTTTCCTTAATTTTGCACCTACATTTGTTCCGTATATACATAATAAAAAGATGAATAGTTCGACTTTCAGACATTTACAGGATGTAGATTCTACCAACTCGGAGATGAAACGCTGGATGGGCGTATGCCCCGACCTCCAGTCTTTCTCTTTCGTATCTGCTGATTTCCAGTCTTCTGGCCGCGGACAAGTCGGCAACACCTGGGAGAGCGAGAGAAATGCCAACCTCTTGGCTAGCATCCTCTATCGCCCTAAATACGAGATGCACGTGCGCCACCAATTCAATATTTCTATGGCGGCAGCCCTCGCCGTCAAGTCTACCGTCGAACATTATCTCAATATTTCGCCAGAGCGCATCAAGGTGAAATGGCCCAACGATGTCTATGTCGACAACCGTAAAATATGCGGAATCCTTATCGAAAATTCTCTGGCCGGAGCAAATATCGCATATTCTATCATTGGCATCGGCCTGAATATCAATCAGGAGAAATTCGTCTCTAACGCCCCTAACCCCGTCTCAATGTTCCAAATCTCAAACGAGAAAATCAACATCAACGAGGTCTCTATATTCCTCCAAAGATCTTTCTGCCAACTTGCCTCGGAAATAGAACAGGATATCAACCAAGTTCACTCGAAGTACATCAAAGCTCTCTTCAGAGCCGATGGAGAATTGCACGAATGGGCTCTGCCCGATGGCTCGCATTTCGAGGCAAAAATATTAGATACCCTCTCAACAGGCCACCTCATCCTCGAGGATAGCCTCAAAAACCAAAAACAGTTCGCTTTTAAGGAGGTTTCACATGTTATAGCTCTGTCCGACAGTAACTTACTGACATAACACACCTCAAGTCCCCTAATGTACCAAAATAAAAAAATTGCGAGCAACCTATAGGCTGTCTTATATCAGAGAGTAACATCCAACTACTTTCTCGCTATAAAGCACAAAAACATTATTTAATAAAACTTTTTCTCGTCCAACTATTGCAAAACGGGCATTAAGTATTATCTTTGCACCGCAATTCTCAAGGAAATTCTGCGGATGTGGCGTAATTGGCAGCCGCGCTAGACTTAGGATCTAGTGTCGAAAGACTTGTGGGTTCGAGTCCCACCATCCGCACTAATATATCACTTTTATTTCTTACATTATTCATATTTGAAATGAATATTTCTGCAGAAAACATCGATGCGCTCAACGTCGTGTTGACGATGACTATTAGCAAGAGCGACTATCAACCAAATGTAGAGCAGCAACTTAAAGAGGCTCGTAAAAATGCTGTTGTTCCAGGTTTCCGTAAGGGCCACGCTCCAGCAGGCATGATTAACAAAATGTACGGCAACCAGGTTCTCGCACAGGAGTTCAACCGTGCAGTAGAGACAGGCCTCAAGAATCATATCATCGACAACAAGTTGGAGATCTTCGGCGAACCTCTTCCTCACGAGGGCGAGCAGCCAGTTGACCTCGACAACCTCCAGGAGGAGACAACAATGAAGTTCGATATCGCTATTCGTCCTGTTGTTGATATTGATCTCTCTAAGGTAAAAGTAGCATACTACGATATCGAGGCTTCTGATGACGAACTCGAGAACTTCAAGAATAGCCGTCTCGCTCGCTTCGCTAAGCGCGCCGATGTAGAGGTTTCTACAGAGGAGAGCATGCTCACAGCTTCTTTGAAGGCCGACGACTTCGTTAAGGAGTCTACCCTCTTCGCAGTTAAGAACATCAACGACGCTAAGGTTAAGAAGCAGTTCGTTGGCGTAAAGATTGGCGATACTGTAAAGGCTAACTTGAAGAAGGCTTTCGAAAATAAGGCAGAACTCGCTTACGTCCTCGGTATCGAGGAGGCTAAGGTCGACGAGGCAGCTGATAAATACGAGGTAACAATCTCTGGCATCTCTGAGTACGTTAACCCAGAACTCAACGAGGAGACTTTCAAGCTCATGTACGGTGAGAATACTGAGGTTAAGACAGAGGCCGATTTCATGGCTAAGTGCAAAGAGGAACTCGTCGTAGCACTCGAGGGCGAGAGCCGTTACAAGTTCTCTATCGATCTCCGCGAGGAACTTACTAAGGCTAACGATATCCAACTCCCTGAGGCTTTCCTCCGCCGTTGGATCGAACTCGTAAACCGCGACAACGCTAAGATGACTCCTGAGGTATTCAATAACGAATTCCCACGTTTCCTCGAGGACCTCAAGTGGCAGACAATTTCCAACTCTATCGTTCGCAAGGCTGGCATCGAGCTTACACCTGAGCTTCTCCAGAAGTTCGCTATCAAGGTAACTCGCGCACAGTACGAGCGCTACGGTCTCACAGGCCTCTCTGACGAGATGCTCGCTCCTATGGCTCAAAACCTCCTCAAGGATCAGGAGCAGCGCGAGCACGTTGTTGAGGGCGCTATCACAGAGGCTATGACTGAGTACGCTTTCGCTAACGTTAAGTTGAATCGCAAGAGCATTACTCGCGATAAGTTCGCTAAGCTTTTCGAGAAGTAATCCGAATTCACAAAAGATAATAATACATCGAAGACATTGCCCCAATAGCAGTGTCTTCGGTTTTTTGGTTTAATACATAATTAATAACCGCATGAACGATTTCAGAAAATTCGCTATCGGACAGCCTGGCGTACGCCGCTCAGCGCTAGACCACTACACACAAATCATGAATGGCTATATCTCCCCAACTATCATCGAGGAGCGCCAACTGAATGTCGCTAGCATGGACGTATTCTCTCGTCTTATGATGGACCGTATCATTTTCCTCGGTACCGAAATCAACGACGACGTGGCTAATATCGTTCAAGCACAACTCTTATTCCTTGAATCAGCCGATTCTTCAAAGGATATCTCAATATATATCAACTCTCCTGGTGGCGTAGTATACGCTGGCTTGGGTATCTACGATACTATGCAGTACATCAATTCCGATGTCGCTACTATCTGTACAGGCCTCGCTGCTTCTATGGCATCTGTACTCCTCGCTGCAGGTACCAAGGGTAAGCGCTCAGCCCTCCCTCACTCTCGCGTGATGATCCACCAACCTCTTGGTGGCGCTCAGGGCCAAGCTTCTGATATCGAAATCACAGCTCGCGAAATCCTGAAGTTGAAGGATGAATTGTACGATATCCTCCACCAACATTCAGGCGCCGATATGGAACGTATCCGTAAGGATGCCGACCGCGACTATTGGATGACTTCTACCGAGGCTAAGGAATATGGCCTTATCGACGAGGTCCTAGTACGTTCAACAAAATAGTAACGAATGGCTAAAAAAGACGATGTTTGCTCATTCTGCGGTCGAACACGCCGCGATATCCGCTTCGCTATCCAGGGTATAGGGGGCGTAATGATATGCGATGAGTGTGTCCGTAGCGCAGGTGAAATCCTCCGAGAGAATAGCTTTACGCCTTCTACCGCCAATACAAATAATCTCACTATCGCTAAGCCTCAGGAAATAAAGGCTTACCTCGATGAGTACGTAATCGGTCAGGACGACGCAAAGAAATACCTCTCTGTAGCAGTGTACAACCACTACAAGAGATTGCGCAGCAATGCTGGCCGTGCCTCTAAAGATGATGTCGAGATAGAAAAATCCAATATCATAATGGTGGGTGAGACGGGTACAGGTAAAACTCTCCTGGCTCGTACTATCGCCAAACTCCTCGATGTACCTTTCACTATCGTGGACGCAACAGTCCTCACCGAGGCTGGTTACGTGGGCGAGGATGTGGAGAGCATCTTGAGCCGCCTCCTGCAGGCTGCCGATTACGACGTGCCTCGCGCAGAACAGGGTATCGTATTTATCGACGAGATAGATAAAATCGCACGCAAGAGCGACAACCCATCTATAACACGCGACGTTTCTGGTGAGGGCGTTCAGCAGGGATTGCTCAAATTATTGGAGGGCTCTATCGTAAATGTGCCTCCTCAAGGTGGTCGCAAACACCCAGAACAGAAGATGATTGCTGTCAATACTCAGAATATCCTCTTCATCTGCGGCGGCGCATTCGATGGTATCAAACAGAAAATAGCAAGTCGCCTTAACTCAAGAACCGTGGGCTATACCGCACAAAAGGATAAGGCTGCTATCGATTTCAATAATCTATTGCAGTATGTAGCTCCTCAAGACCTTAAGTCTTTCGGCCTCATACCTGAGATTATCGGACGTCTCCCTGTCCTCACCTACTTGCAACCTCTCGATCGCGACGCTTTGCGACGTATCCTCGTCGAACCAAAGAATTCGCTTATCAAACAGTATTCTAAGCTATTCGAAATAGATGGTGTGGAACTGGAGATTTCCGACGAGGTTATCGACCTCATCGTCGACAAGGCTATTGAATTCAAAGTCGGTGCTCGTGGTCTCCGTTCTATCTGTGAGAATATTCTTATGGATAAAATGTTCGAGATACCTTCTTCCAATACCAATAAACTTACTATCGATGCAGAGTACGCTCGCAAACAGTTGTCCGACGAACGTATGACTCGCATCCAGGCTAGCTAATCAAGATTATCCAACAATGAAAGATTTATACTCAGTATACCTTTCATCAACAGGAATATGCACAGACACCCGTAATATCCTCAACGGGTGTCTGTTCGTTGCTCTTAAGGGTGAAAGATTTGACGCTAATGAGATGGTCAACGAGGCCCTCCAAAATGGAGCAGCTCACGTATTGACGTCTAATACATCGTTCAAAAACGACAAACGCTGCACCGTAGTCCCCGATACATTGGTAGCTCTCCAAAATCTGGCTACTTACCATCGCCAACATCTCCACATCCCAGTCATCGGAATCACTGGCACAAATGGCAAGACTACAACAAAGGAGCTCACAGCTGCTGTATTGTCAAAAAAATACCGAGTATTGGCCACAAAGGGTAATCTCAACAACCATATCGGCGTCCCTTTGACTCTCTTGAGCATCGACGAGTCTAAGCACGATATCGCTGTGGTTGAAATGGGAGCTAGCCACCCAGGCGAAATTAAACAGTTGTCTGGCTTCTCACAACCGGATTCTGGTCTCATTACTAATGTCGGTATCGCTCATACCGAGGGCTTTGGCTCTTTCGAGGGGGTTAAGGCTACAAAACGAGAGCTTTACGAGCAGTTGAAATCTACCTCGGGTAAGGTATTTATCAATATCTCAAATACTAACCTCGTGGGAATGCTGGATAACTATAGTAATATTTTCAGCTACACGACTGATTCTCAGACTGCAAATATCTCTGGCAAAGTTTCTGGACCTTCTGAATTGCTCTCTTTCAAATGGGAACATAATGGTGAGTCTCACGAAGTTAATACTCACCTGACAGGTGCTTACAACCTTGAGAATGCTCTTGCAGCTGCGTCCGTAGGTACTTATTATGGTGTCTCTGCAAGTGATATTTGTGCAGCCATAGCTGAATACGAGCCTACTAATGGCCGTTCCCAGATTATCCAAACCGACCGCAACCGCGTAATTATGGATGCCTATAACGCAAACCCTACAAGCATGATGGCTAGCGTCAAGAATTTTGCATCCCTCGAGGGGGATAATAAGGTAGTGGTACTGGGGGCTATGCGTGAACTGGGTAGCATCGAAACGGAAATGCACCGCAATCTCCTAGCGGCCCTAGTAGAGAATAATATTACTAAAGCATATCTCGTCGGACCTGAATTCTCTCCTCTTAAATCTGAATTCAGTTCTTTTACCTACGTAGACTCTGCCAACGAACTGACTGCCGAAATGCAATCACTGAATAAGGCATACATACTAGTCAAAGGTTCTCACTCGAACCGACTGGATAAACTAAAAGATCTATTATAATATATCCATAAAAAAGGGGTTCTACAGCACAAAACTATAGAACCTCTTATTACTCAATCGGGCAAGGTTCTTACATAATGACCTTTCAAACAATCACTTCTTTGATTGTAATATATGGTAGAACCTTTCTATTTACATACATAATATGTTTTGTTAATCGTTGCCCCAATCGTGCGACATAACATCCTCTCCTTCGTCATCGATGCCAAAGTCCCGATTGTAATCGTCAAAAGTATATTCTTCCGACTCCTCTGAATAATCATCTTCCATAACCCTTGTTATTTAAACCGTAAACTCTTTCTTCCAAATATTATACGAATTAGACTCTTCAACGGACACATCTCCATCTGCAAGGATAATGGACTCTATCAATGTATCCATAGCATTTAATATTGGACGACGCATTCTTTCAGAATCCTCAGACAAAATTGCCTTCGTTTCAGAGATTACCTCTTCTATAGATGATAGCCCTTTATACATCTCACAATCAAAATCGTTAGAATCTTTGTCAGTCGCCAATATTCCAGCTTGCTTAAGCTTGTTCTTGAAGTCAAGAATTACAGATTTCTCTTCTGTGGCAACAATTCCATCTACCTTAGCGAAAAACATTGCCACCTTGGCTACCCTTGATGCTTGTGTTACCGATCTCATTTCCCTTGCCCTCCCTTATTATTGCTGCCAATTAATTTTTTGGTGCCTCTAGTTATGGTTCCAACGGACGCTACAATTGAGGCGATAATGAAAACTGTTTCCATAAATGAACAAACCCTATTAGCTCCTCTGATTTCGGATTGGTATAAAAAAGAAAACGTGGGAGCTGTACTCATTACCCGTCCCACGATTAGAGGCCTCGCATGCCGTTGTAGTCAGAACGAGCAACGCAGAAGCCCCACGAGTTGGATATATACAACAAAACCGAACCCACTTATGGGTTACGTTTATAGATATATCTACCCTAGGCATCCACCGTTGCCATGCTCTTTGACTACAAATAAAGAAGTTGCGAGTTTCTAATCGTCAAGAACAAAGCGAAAGTAAACGCTTTCTATGTATATTAATCTTCGGTTTGTTACGAATACGCACCTTGGTTTGTTACAAAAAATGATAGCTTGTCTATGTAAGCGGAAGCCTCAACAATTCCAGTTTAAAGAGTTTCTATATCTGCGCTATAGGAACTTTCCCTTTTATGCACACTTCACTATCTCGCAATCTCGGTTAACTCTGAGTATTGAGATGGCCAATATCTTTCTGATGTCCTTATCAAGGAGTTATTATGTACATCCTTGGTAAAAAAAATCACACTAATGTATCTCTATTATCTCATCCCAATTCGTTGTAGCTCTAGGAGACATATGCTCACGACGTAAGTTATGAAGGAATAATTCATCCTTACCATCTTCTTCTCCCTTGCCTGGCAACTGTGCTCCTAAATGGATTGCATCTGTATTGTGTTCTGTATTTATTGCATCCATAACGGCAGCTAGCTTGTCATAATGAGCTCTCTTTTCTGGATTATAGTCAAATAACGCTGTCTGAACAGCATTGTCGGGTGTAATGCCACTTAGTATTACACCACATTTCTTATACTGTATGCCGCTTCTGAATACCATACTCAACGCTGTCAACGCAGTATTAACTATCTCTTGCGTTGATGATACAGCTACTGGCAACACGACATTTGCTGAATTATTATACTGCGTACTCTCTTCCCTGAATCTATTTGTCAGCACAAACACGGTCACTATCCCTGCAACACTCTTCTGTTTTCTTAGTTTTTGGGCACAAGATGCCGCAAAGTTAGCTGTCATAGTCCGCAAATCTTCTATCTCTGTCAGCATATCGGCAAATGACCTTGAGGTACAGATACTCTGCCTTCCTTCTATCTCTTCAGAAGCTATACAATCAATCCCCTGTAATTCCCTGACAGTCCGCACTCCCGGCAGAGCTAGTAGGAAACGGACTGAGTCTTCTGACATCTGCGAAAGTTGCCAGGCATTGGTCAGCCCCATCTTTTTCATTTTTTGCAGGGATCTCCTCCCTATCCCCCACACATCGCCTACTGGAGTCAACTCAAGTGCTTTCTTTCGCTTTTCTTCTGTATCTATCATACAGGCTCCACAATACCCAGGGTATTTTTTAGCAAAATGACAGGCTACTTTTGCTAACGTCTTTGTAGGAGCTACTCCTATACTTACAGGAATCCCTACGGAACGCAATATATCTGCACGCAACTTACGCGCTTGCTCTAATATCTTGTCATTCTCTAATTTCGACTCATAGTAAAGTTCGTCTATTGAGTATGGGATAATTTCCCCCACCGTTTCCCTCACAATGGACATTACTCTGGCACTCAAATCTCCATATAGTACATAATTGGAGGAAAAACAGACTATCTCGTTTCCCTTCTTGTTATACTTGCCTATACGAAAAAAGGGCTCTCCCATCGGGATGCCCATTTCTTTTGCTTCGTTTGATCTTGATACTACACACCCATCATTATTCGACAACACAACAACTGGTCGCCCATTCAAATCGGGACGAAACACTCGCTCACACGATACAAAAAAGTTATTGCAGTCAACTAAACAATACAAGGTGTAAATAAAATATAGTATCAGGACTCTGACCGTATTATCTTTATTTCGTCAGGCTCTCAACTGCCTTATGTACATTACCAAAGGTAAATCTGCCCATAGTAGCGTCCATCTTAGCCTTAATCTGAGCTGTACAGAGATTACCTATCGAACCTTCATGCGTATGGTTTATCTCACCATGGAACTCAAACTCACCTCGCTCAATAGCCATACCCACATGCTTATATGCATCACGGAATGGCATACCCTCATTAGCAAGACGGTTAACTTCTTCTACACTGAACGCATATTTGTACTTAGGATCATTCATCACTCCCTCTACTACCTCAATATTCTCAATAGCATAGGCCGTAATATCCAAACAATCCTTCATCTCATTGAATACAGGAATAAATACTTCCTTGATAATCTGCATATCTCTGAAATATCCAGATGGCAAGTTGCCTGTTATCAATCTTATTGTATTAGAAACGCCTTGCATCTTATTGCAGTGCGCACGTATAAGCTCAAATACATCTGGATTCTTCTTATGCGGCATAATACTTGAACCTGTCGTCATCTGCTTTGGCAAATGCAGGAAGCCAAAGTTCTGGCTGGTATACATACAGCCATCAAACGCAAGGCGACCAATAGTCTCCGCCAAAGAGGCAATAGCGAACGATATAATACGCTCTGTCTTACCTCGTCCCATCTGAGCATATACTACATTGTAGTCCAAATCATCAAAACCGAGCAACTTCGTTGTCATAGTTCTGTTCAATGGGAATGACGAACCGTAACCAGCTGCTGCACCAAGCGGATTCTGATTGGTAACCTTCCAAGCAGCTTCCATCATAAGCATATCATCTGTCAGGCTCTCCGCATAAGCACCAAACCAAAGACCAAATGATGATGGCATAGCTACCTGAAGGTGTGTATAGCCAGGAATAAGCACATTCTTGTACTGCTCACTCTTCTGCTGGAGAACATCAAAGAGCTTGCGCATCCTGCCTACAAGGTCTTCAATCTCTGCTCTGGCATATAGCTTAAGGTCAAGAAGTACCTGGTCATTACGCGAACGGCCCGAATGTACCTTCTTACCAACATCGCCCAATTTACGTGTAAGCATAAGCTCAACTTGCGAATGTACATCTTCTATGCCGTCCTCAATGACAAACTTACCCTCACATGCAATCTGATATATGTTCTTGAGCTCCTTCAAGAGGATATCCAACTCATCTTTCTGCAATAGACCTACACTCTCAAGCATGGTTATGTGCGCCATAGTACCCATAACATCATATGGAGCAAGGTAGAGATCCATCTCTCTATCCAAACCAACCGTAAACTGGTCTATCTTATCATCTACTGAATAACCCTTATCCCAAAGTTTCATATTCTACAATGGTGTATTTTATATTATGACAACAACTTTATGTAAGTTGCTACAGCATTTTCTATCTCACTTATCTTGATATACTCATCCGCCGTATGTGACCTGGCAGAATCTCCTGGTCCTATCTTAACCGTAGGGAACGACATCAACGCCTGGTCACTCAATGTTGGTGACCCAAAAAGTTTAATGTCCATCCCAAGGGCTTTCTTTACTATTGGATGATCAACATCAATGTGCGAACTGTTCAGCCTAGTCGAACGTTCTTGGACTGTACACTCTTTCGTGTGCTCGTCTCTCTTTATCAAATCAAGTAGTTCTTGATTCTTATATAGGTCGTTGACTCTGACGTCTACTACAAAATGGCACTTGTCTGGAACTACATTGTGCTGAGTACCAGCATCAATCTGTGTAACGGACATCTTAACCGGACCAAGAAATGGAGATACCTTGTCCCACTGCTTTGTCCGGAACCACTCTACAATGGGTAGCGCTTTATATATCGCATTAACTCCCTCATTTCGAGCTGCATGACCCGAAACGCCTTCTGTTGTGCAGTCTAGTACCATAAGTCCCTTTTCTGCCACAGCCATCTGCATGCCAGTAGGCTCTCCTACAATACCGAACTCTATCCGACCAAGCTTCCCAAGAATGCTCTCTACTCCGTTCTTACCACTCACTTCTTCTTCTGCAGTGGCCGACCATATAAGATTGTATGGCAATTCATTCTTAGTAGAGAGATATCTGAACGCAGCTAATAACGATACCACCGACGCACCATCGTCATTTGTCCCTAACCCCCATAGCGTATCCCCCTCAATAGTAGGAGCAAATGGGTCACGAGTATAACCGCTTGCTGGTTTTACAGTATCAATATGCGCATTAAGGAGTACCGTAGGCTTGCCTTCTGCCCAGACTTCTTGTAGCACCCAGAGATTATTGCCGTCTCTGTTGACTTTTAAGCCCATACGTGCAACTGTCTCCTGAATCATATCCGCAACTTCTCCTTCATTCCTGCTGATGGAGGAGATAGATACCATACGCTTCAGGAGCTCAATCGATTCCTCAATGTATCGCTTTGTCATTACTATTCTTTCAAAAGCATTGTACCACGACCGGTCCTCAAACCGTCTGTATTGGTAATCATAACGCTCTTGACTCCTATCTTGATAGCATCAAAACCATTATCAAGTTTTGGAATCATACCTGCCGCAACTACACCGGTCTCCTTATATTCCTGGAACTCAGCGTATGTCATAGAGCTGATAACCGTAGAGTCATCCTCAGCATCCATCAATACTCCTGGTTTCTCAAAGCAGTATATAAGGCTTACCTCCAAATCTTCTGCACAGGCAAGTGCTCGCGCAAGCTCACTGGCAATAGTGTCTGCATTAGTATTCAAAAGCTGACCATTGCCATCATGCGTGATAGGTGAAACTACTGGTATAGCACCTTGCTCTATCAATGAGGCAAGAACACCTGTCTCTACCCTCTTTACATCTCCTACATAGCCATAGTCTATACCATTCTTCAATGGACGCTTGGCACTATGTATCAAATCAAGGTCTGCTCCACAAAGGCCTATAGCATTTATATTGCGCTTCTGAAGTTCTGCCACAATGGTCTTATTTACAAGACCAGCATATACCATCGTTACAACATCAAGTGTCTCACGATCTGTAATACGGCGACCTTCTACCATCTTGGTCTCAATGCCGAGGCGCTCACTCAACTTTGTAGCGGAGCGACCACCACCGTGTACCAATATCTTAGCACCTACTATGTTGGCAAAGTCATTCAAAAGAGCATTCAGACTTTCTGGCTCTTCTACTACCTTGCCTCCGACCTTTACTACTGTTATCTTCATAGCTTAAAGCTTTTCAAGCATTCGTTTAATTACAACTTGCGCCGATACAACACGATTTGCTGCCTCCGGTATAACAATGCTGTTTGGCGAGTCAATAACCTCGTCTGTAACAATCATATTACGACGTACTGGCAAACAGTGCATAAACTTGGCGTTGTTCGTCCACGACATATGCTCTGCATCTACAGTCCAACTCATATCTTTCGATAGAATCTGACCATACTGCTCGTACGATGACCAGTTCTTGGCATAGATGAAATCAGCACCCTCGAAAGCCTTCTTCTGATCGCGCTCCAACTTAACGCCTTCCATAAATTCTGGTGCCAAATCGTATCCTTCTGGGTTCGTAACCACAAAGTCAATCATTCCTGCCTGCTCCGCTGCACGCATCCACTCTGCAAATGAATTTGGCACTGCCTGTGGAAGCGCACGTGGATGAGGAGCCCATGTCAAAACTACTTTTGGCTTCTTGATCTGAGCCTTGTACTCATCAATAGTAATCAAGTCCGCAAATGCCTGGCATGGGTGACGGGTAGCTGTCTCCAAACTGATGACTGGACGACCAGAATATTGTATGAATTGATTGATTATCGTCTCTTCATAGTCAAACTTCCTATCCTTGAACTCAGCAAATGAACGAACGCCAATGATGTCACAGTAAGAGCCAATGACAGGAATAGCCTCACGTAAGTGCTCTGTCTTGTCACCATCCATTACCACACCCATCTCTGTCTCAAGCTTCCATGAGTCACCATTGATATTCAATACAATAGGATTCATACCCATATTGAGGGCCGCCTTCTGTGTACTGAGTCGTGTACGTAGACTTGAGTTGAAAAATATGATAATGATAGTCTTATTCTTACCTAGGTGCTGCCAGTTATAAGGATTAGCCTTAACTTCTTTTGCCTCTGCCAATGCAGCTCGCAAATCACCTATATCACCTACTGTCAGGAATCGACGCATAGTTTTTATCTTTTTGTATTAAACGATAATGCAATATTTCTTATTTCAACAAATCGCTGAATGCCTCAATGAATCTGTCTGCCTCTTCTATAGTCAGACAAAGTGGTGGCAACAAACGTATCATGTTCGTACCTGCTACTCCCGTGAAAATGTGCTTCTCAAAGAGCAATTTTGTACGGATCTCTTTGATTGGCTCATTGAACTCAATACCAATCATCAAACCGCGACCACGCACTTCTTTAATCTTGTCGCTCTTAGGCATGTTGTCAATAAGGTACTGTCCCACCTTGGCGGCATTCTCAACAAGACCTTCTTTCTCTGTAATCTCTGCTACTGCTATAGCAGCTGCCATAGCAAGATAGTTGCCTCCGAAGGTTGTGCCAAGCATTCCGACTACTGGCTTGAACTTTGGAGCTATAAGACACGCACCGACTGGGAAACCGTTTCCAATTCCCTTTGCCATCGAAATAATGTCAGGCTTGATTCCGTAATACTGATGCGCAAAGAACTTACCACTGCGACCATAGCCCGACTGTATCTCATCAAGGATAAGTACTGTACCATACTTGTCACAGAGCGCTCTCAAATCTTGCATAAACTGTGTGGTAGGAATATGGATACCTCCACACCCTTGTATGCCTTCAATGATTACTGCAGCTACATCGTTGTTCTTCAAATATGCCTCAACACTAGCTATGTTGTTGAGCTCCGCAAAAAGAACCTTGTGTACAGCATTGAATGGTGCTACAATCTTTGGATTGTCTGTAACCGCTACTGCTCCCGACGTACGACCATGGAACGACTTGCGAAATGCTACTACTTTGTCTCTCCCTGTGTGGAACGAGGCCAACTTCAACGCATTTTCATTGGCTTCAGCACCAGAGTTGATGAGGAAGAATGAGTAATCTTCATAGCCCGAAAGCTTGCCAATCTTCTCTGCCAACTCAACCTGCAATGGGTTGATAACTGAGTTGCTGTAAAAGCCTATCTTGTTGAGCTGCTCTGTAATGCGCTTTACATAGTGTGGATGTGAATGTCCTACCGATATAACAGCATGACCACCATAAAGGTCAAGGTACTCTTGACCCTTGTCATCCCACACGTGACAGCCCTGACCCTTAACAGGAATCACGTCAAATAGCGAGTAAACGTCAAATAGATTCATTCCGCGTCTGTTTTATATTTTGGTTAGAAACCTGTTGGCTTAATATTGAGACCTGTGTTCTCTGGAAGACCAAAGAGAAGGTTCATGTTCTGTGTAGCTTGTCCAGATGCTCCCTTTACAAGGTTGTCTATCATCGAAATAACATGCAACTTCTTGCCGTACTTCTTCACATAGAGAATACACTTGTTCGTGTTGACTACCATCTTCAAATCTGGATTGAAATCTACAACATGAACAAATGGCTCGTCTTTGTAGTACGCCTTATATACCTCTACTGCCTCTTCTTCTGTCATGTCTGTGTTGAAATAGACACTCGACATGATACCTCGCGAGTAGTTGCCTCGCATAGGTACAAAGTTCATCTCCCCTTCATACGATGGGGCAAGTCGCTTCAATGTCTCATTTACCTCACCAAGGTGCTGGTGAGTAAATGCCTTGTAAACACTCATATTGTTGTCTCGCCATGAGAAATGTGTAGTCTCAGATGGCTTCTGGCCTGCACCTGTGCTACCTGTAACGCCTGTTACATGTACCTCTGGCAACTTGTCTAGCTTGGCCATTGGCAAAAGGGCCAACTGTATGCTGGTGGCAAAACATCCAGGGTTGGCAATCTTCGTCGCACCCTTTATATCACTTCGGAATGCCTCTGGCAATCCATATACAAAGCCATCAGCTGTGTCTTGCAAACGGTAGTCGTTCGAAAGGTCAATAATCTTACCATTGAAGGTCTTTGGTAAAGCCTCTACATAAGCACGACTCTTACCATGTCCCATACAAAGGAATATTACATCCACTGTCTCAACTGGAGCTTCGGCTGTAAATGTAAGCGATGTCTCTCCTAACAAATCATGATGCGCTGTCCATACTGGCTCCCCAGCGTGACTGCTGCTCTGTGCAAAAAGAATCGTTGCACATGGATGATTTATCAATATTCTCATGAGCTCACCAGCTGTATAGCCAGCAGCACCTATAATTCCTACCTTTATCATATCCTATGTTGTGTGTTCGTAAGCTTAGAGAAAAGAAAGAAGCCATAACCAAGTCTCTTCCATCGCGGCTGAACTTGGCATGGCTAACTTAATCAACCTAAAATTACTACCATTAACTTATTTCTTTTCCTTTATTTCATCTCGTCTGGGTTTACCTTGTTGTAGATCTTGAGCGAGTTGCCAAGTATCTTTGTAAAGCCCTTAACATCATCAGCTGTAAATGCTCTGTTCTCCTCACCGTAATCAGCAAAGCCCGAGTTCATCAAGTCATGTGATGTCTCAACACCTTCTACTACGAAACGGTATGGATATAGTCTTACGAAAACATCGCCCGATACGTTACGCTGTGTCGACTCAAGCATAGCCTCAATGTCTCGCATTACAGGCTCAAGGTACTGTGCCTCATGGAGCAACATGCCATACCAGTTTGCAACCTGATCCTTCCAATATGTCTGCCACTTTGTAAGGGTGTGCTTCTCAAGTGTATGGTGCGCCGAGAGTATCATCATTGGAGCCGCAGCCTCAAAACCTACACGACCCTTGATACCAATGATCGTGTCGCCAAGGTGCATGCCTCGTCCAACCGCATACTGACAGCCAATTTCCTCAAGGTCCTGAATAGCCTGTACCTTGTTCTCGTACTTCTTGCCATCAATAGCCGCAATCTCACCCTTCTCAAATGTGAGCTTAACAAGACGACTCTCTTCCTTAGCTGTTACATGACTTGGATATGCATTCTCTGGAAGTGTCTGACGTGTTGTCAACGTCTCCTTACCACCGATCGATGTACCCCAAAGACCTTTGTTGATAGAGTACTCCATCTTTGTCCAGTCGCGTACAATACCTTCCTTCTTCAAATAATCAATCTCATACTGACGAGAAAGCTTGAGATCTCGCGTAGGAGTAATAATGTTAATCTCTGGAGCCAAGATCTGGAATGTCAAGTCAAAACGTACCTGATCATTACCAGCACCTGTAGAACCATGTGCAATGTGCTTTGCTCCAATCTCACGAGCATAATTCACAATGGCCAACGCCTGGAACATACGCTCCGATGAAACCGAAATTGGATATGTATTGTTACGAAGTATATTTCCGTAAACCATGTAGCGAATACAACGTGTGTAATAGCTATCTGTCACATCAAGTGTAGTGTGCGACTTAACACCCAACTCATACGCCTTTGTCTCAATATCCTTGAGCTGCTCAGCTGTAAAACCACCTGTATTGGCTATAGCTGTATGAACTTCAAGACCAAGGTCCTTCGAAAGATGCTTAACGCAGAATGATGTATCCAATCCGCCACTGTATGCTAGTACTACTTTTTCCATATTACTCCTGCTGAGTGTTATATTTTTCTAGTTATATGTCTCGTTTAAAATATCGTCAAAGATACTAGTTTAACTCCTTATTTCAAAGTGTCTAATACCTCTTTTAGGCTTTTTTTACTTGCCACTGATGAAGTTCTTCAAGCGCTCCCAAGCACTCTTCTTCTGTACGTCCGACAATTTCCCCGATACCTCGTTTGTATCCTTGGCTGGATCAAACAACATACCCGTACATATACACTTAGTGAAATTGTTGCGCGTAAGAACATCGTAGTTGATACAGCCTTGACATCCCTTCCAGAACGAAGGATCATCTGTCAACTCCGAGAATGTTACTGGCTTGTAACCTAGCTCCGTATTGATCTTCATTACTGCAAGTGTCGATGTAAGACCAAATATCTTGGCATTAGGCCACTTCTTTCTCGATAACTCAAATGCCTTGTGCTTGATCTTCTTGGCCAAACCGTGACCTCGATACTCGTTCTTCACAATGAGACCTGAATTGGCAACAAACATCTCGTGCCCCCACGACTCAATATAGCAAAAGCCTACAAATTCATCACCACGCATGGCAATGATGGCTTTACCTTCTCGCATCTTCTTCTTAACATACTCAGGATCACGTTTAGCAATACCTGTGCCACGTGCCTTCGCCGCAACGGCAATAGTCTCCAATATCTCATCTACGTAGCGGATATGCTCCTCGGAGGCTACAATAATGTTAAATTCGCTCATCTCTAGGTTTATATTTTATGGTAGCAATGAATTTTTATTCATTTGACAGTGCAAAATTATGCATAAAAATAATACGATATTCACTTGACCGTCGAATATTATAGCATTTTATGTTTTTTTATCCATTCGGGCTTCAACATATACGCAATGCCTGGCAACGACGCTACTAGCGAGGTCAAATAAAAGACTATACTCAACGCTACCGCTTGCCCATCGTCTACATTCAAATATTGTGACCCAAAGGCAAAGGTGGCTTCTCTCAACCCTACTCCTCCTATACTTACAGGTATGGCCGAGGCTATACTGCTGATAAAGAATAGAAAGACATAGTCGGGCATCATACATACCTCACACCCTATGCCATTGGCTATCAGTACCACTGCCACCATCTGAAGCCCTTGTATGACCATCGAGTAGATTAAGACCAACCACGATTGTCCTATCGTACTCTTGCATATAAAGTAAACTACCGCATAATATCCTGCTACCGCAAATGGTATCATTACCCAACCATAGTCTTGATAGGGTATCGGTAGGTCCGAAATAAATATGCTTAGCAAGATGAGTATGTATATAACTATGGCTACCAACCCACTTACTCGGTCTGATAGCAACAGGGCAACAACCCGCTTTACCTTGCACTCGTAGTTTTTCTTCAAATAGTAGACTTTGTAGCCGTCTCCTCCAACTCCACCCGGCAGGAAAAAGTTGTAGAACATCCCTAGCCAGTACAACTTGAGGTTCTCGCCAAACGATAATCGCAATGGTACAGTCTTGTAGAGTAAATTTATTCTCTCAGCACTGAATACTTGCGATATCACGTACGCAAGCAACGCCAACAATAGGTATGTATAGTCGGCTTCTGCTACATAAGATATTACCTCATGTACATCTACCTTCGAAAGTACCCACCATATGGCAGCGCCCGAAACGAGAATCTTCAGTATCGTCTGTATCGCTTTCTTCAAAATCTTAATAAAGCTAATTCTTTACGCTCTATATACACTCTATATACACTCTATATACGCTCTATATAGACAGCCTATAGGCAGAGACTACATTCTGAGCATCATGAACATAAATTATCTCTATCAAAAACTAATTTTATGTGGAGGTGCCGACTTCCGCCGTCCTTACTTGATGTTTTTCAATGTCTGGAGAAGAAGGTCATAGAATCTTTCTACCGAAGGTATATTCACCCTTTCTTGTGGAGAGTGTGGATTCATAATGGTAGGACCAAACGATACCATATCCCAATCTGGATATATGCCTGCCATAATGCCGCATTCCAACCCCGCATGAATGGCCATCACCTTTGGCTCTTTGCCGTAAATATGGGTATATGTGTCGCTCAATGTCTTGAGAATGGCCGACTTAGGGTTTGGCTGCCACCCTGGATATCCATTGTCTATCTCTACTTCAGCTTCTGCTAGTCGCATAACGCTTTCTATGCTTGATGCCAGGTCTTCTTTTTCCGACTCAGAGGCACTTCTTAACAAAAAGTGTACGCTTACCTTGCCGTCCTTGGTAACTATAGCAGCCATATTAGTGGATGTCTGCACTAGCCCAGGTATCGAGGGATTCATACGAATTACTCCATTAGGACATCCTTGAACAGAGTTGATAATGTCGTCTGTACATATCTCCGAGAATACTTGCATGGCCTTGTCAACTTTCTCTACCGAAACAGTGAGATTTGGCTCTACATCTTTGTATTCATTCCTGAGCAACTCGTTGAATTCTGCTATCATCTCTCGGAATTCTTCTTCGTCTTCCGAGTCTATCGATATCGATGCTACAGCTTCTCTAGGGATGGCATTTCGCAAACTGCCTCCATTGATATCTACTAATAATGCCTCAAAATTGGCAGCAGCACACTTTAGAATCCTGACTAACAGCTTGTTGGCATTGGCAACTCCCGTATTTATATCCATGCCGGAGTGCCCGCCTCTCAATCCTGTGACTGATACCTTAAGCGTAATATCGTCTTCAGCAGCTGGCACATACTCTATCTGGAACGTAGCTGTCACATCTTGCCCACCAGCACAACCTATATATAGTTCGCCTTCTGCTTCTGAATCCAAATTGAGCAATATCTTGCCTTGAAGCATATTTGGCTCAAGGTTGGTGGCTCCTGTCATGCCTGTCTCTTCGTCTGTCGTGACAAGTACTTCAAGTGGACCGTGTACCGCCTCTGGATCTGCAAGTACCGCCATGGCAGCAGATACACCTATACCGTTGTCTGCCCCTAAAGTCGTATTGTTGGCACGCATCCAATCGCCTTCAACAATAGTCTCAATGGGATCTTTCAGAAAGTCATGCTTGCTTTCTGGCGTCTTCTGCGGAACCATGTCTGCATGCCCCTGAAGAATAACAGGAGTAGCACCTTCCATGCCTTTCGTAGCTGGCTTGCGGATAATAACGTTACCTATATTATCTCGTATTACCTCCAACTTGAGGTCACGACCATATTGTGCAATATAATCCAACGCCTTCGACTCATGTTTCGATGGTCTAGGTATCGCACAAAGCGACTTAAAATTGTTCCACAGCAACTCTGGCTTCATAGTCGACAGGATTATTTATTTGTTTTAATTGTCGATACATTCAACAATGCGCCTGTATTGATGTCAAATTGTATCTGAATGTCATCATTATTAAGGTAGCTCACTGGCAATGTGGCTACTTGCCCCCCTTGCGAGGTGAGTACCTTGGCTTCTGTAAGGACATTGTTTCTGTCTAATACCTTAACTAAGGTAACGGCTGGTATGCAGTAACGCAAACCGAATAGTGGAGCAGACTTGCGCTGCTTCGATCCTTCTGGATATGCATTGACTCGCGACGAGTTGTCTGTAGCAAACTCAACATAGATAGGCTTACCTGTCAAATCCATCGCACTGAGGAATCCGTCTTTTTCTGTAAAACGAGCTATTACCTCCGCATCATTACTTGGCTCAAGGTCAAAATACTTAGTTACCTTTACCACAACTCGCTTTCCTACAAAGAGTTCCACATGTTGCTTCTCCAATCTGTCAAGTTCCGCTAGTACCTTGTCATAAGAGCCGGCATCTGGAAGGAGCGTCGACTCCTCACCACCTAATATAGCAAGGCGCTTAGCACGAATATTATATATCGACTGCGCAACTTGCTCTGCCATGGCAGCTGTAGAGGTCTTGGTCAATACCTGCTGATCAAGAGGTACATCATAAAAATCTACATTAGGAATGGAAGCCTGCTCTTGACCCTCAGCACAGCAACTTTTTTGTAATGAGTTATTGATACCTGTCAATATACCATCTGCCGACAGGTTGACATTTGGAAGCAGACTCCCATTGTCAGAGAAAATCTTATACCTCTTGGTATAGTCTATCGCATGAGTTGTCTCTACCGAGGCAGAAACAATCTTCCACGATTTCGAATCCTGTGTCACAACATCCGAAATATTGAGATACTTATTCGAATACTTATAGTAAGGCCCCACCTTTTCTATAGTCAATTCAGCATCTACACGGACACGAATTATTGTCTTAGGAAGAGCATATATAACACCAGCATTGGCAGCATCTACATCCTGAGACACAGATACTACGCGCACCGACTTATTGTTGTCCTTAGCAAAAGAGCATATAGTTGTCATTGCCGCTAGAGCAATGAATAATGTACGTTTTACCATTGAGTATGACATAATTATGCGAATATTGAATTTTGTGCAAAGTTAAAACTAATATACTGAGTATTACAAGTAAACAGATAAAAAAAGTCGTCCTAGAAACTAGAACGACTTTATAATATATGCAATAATGAATTAATGCATAGCAGCACCTACACTACGGCCCATGATACGACCAGACTTCATCAAACCGTCGTAGTGACGCATGAGAAGGTGGCTCTCGATCTGCTGGAGTGTATCAAGTACTACACCAACAAGAATCAAAAGAGATGTACCGCCATAGAACTGAGCGAACGACTGCTCAACACCTGCAATTGTAGCAAATGCAGGGAGGATAGCAATAACTGCGAGGAAGAATGAACCTGGAAGGATAATCTTCGACATTACAGAGTCAATGTAATCTGCAGTTGGCTTGCCTGGCTTTACACCTGGGATAAAACCGTTGTTCTTCTTCATATCCTCAGACATCTGTACTGGATTGAATACCAATGCAGTATAGAAGTATGTAAAGATAATGATAAGAACTGCAAATACGAAGTTATACCAGAAACCTGTAAAGTCTGAGAATGTAGCCGCAAAGCCTGTAGCAGCCTCAGGTGTAAAGAGACCAATAAGTGTCACAGGAAGGAACATGATAGCCTGTGCGAAGATGATTGGCATCACACCTGCTGCATTAACCTTCAATGGGATATATTGGCGAACACCACCATACTGCTTGTTGCCCTCAATGCGCTTTGCATATTGTACTGGAATACGACGTGTACCCTGAACGAGCAAAATCGTACCTACAAATACAAAGAACAATACGAGGAACTCCAACAAGAGCATTACAAGACCACCCGAAGCATTAGATGAGATCTTATCTGCAAACTCAGCGAAGAGAGCATGTGGAAGACGAGCAACGATACCAATCATAATGATCAATGAAATACCGTTACCAATACCACGATCAGTGATACGCTCACCAAGCCACATAACGAACATTGTACCTGCAGTCAAAATAATCGTGCTCGATACATTGAACAACACGCCGCTGATTGCAAAAGCCTCACTAGGCAACTTGTAGTAAAGGTTTGTGAGATACGCTGGAGCCTGGATACACAAAACGAGCACGGTAAGTACACGTGTCATCTGGTTGATCTTACGGCGACCACTCTCACCATCGCGCTGCAAACGCTGGAAGTAAGGAATAACCATACCCAACAATTGAACAACGATAGATGCCGAAATATAAGGCATGATACCCAAGCCTAATACAGAAGCATTAGAGAACGCACCTCCTGAAAACATATCAAGAAGACCTAAGACACCACTATCGCTAGTCTGTTGTTCCAGAGCCTCCAAATATTGTGGATTCACACCTGGCAAAACCACATAAGAACCTAGTCGATAAACGAGCAGGAATCCTAGAGTAACTAGGATCCTGCTTTTAAGCTCATCGATTTTCCAAATATTGCGAATAGTATCGATTAGTCTTCTCATACTCGGTTACAATTTTGTGATAGAACCTTGAGCCTTCTCGATAGCCTCTTGTGCTGTCTTTGAGAATGCGTGAGCAGACACCTCGAGCTTAGCCTTGAGCTCACCTGCACCGAGGATCTTAACCAAATCACCATTACCAATCACACCGAGCTGTGTGAATGTATCAACTGTGAAAGTTGTTACATTGTACTGCTCAGAAAGAGTCTGAAGCATACCAACGTTGATAGCCTTGTACTCCTTATGATTGATATTCTTGAAACCGAACTTAGGAAGACGGCGCTGAAGTGGCATCTGACCACCCTCGAAGCCGAACTTCTTGTGGTAACCTGAACGAGACTTAGCTCCCTTGTGACCGCGTGTAGATGTTCCACCGTGACCCGAACCAGCGCCTCGACCGATACGCTTCTCGTGATGTGTAGAACCAACAGCTGGTGTTAGATTATTTAATTCCATTTTTGACTTAAAATTAAAAAGTTCAGACTATTTTTCTACTGATACAAGGTGCTTAACCTTAGCAATCATGCCCTGAACCGAAGGAGTATCTTCGTGCTCAACGGTCTGGTGCATTTTCTTAATGCCGAGCGCAGCCATTACCTTACGCTGCGAAGCTGGAGCACCAATAATGCTCTTCACTTGTGTAATCTTAATCTTTGACATCGATTTGCACTATTAAAATTAACCATTGAATACCTTATCCAAAGAAACACCACGCTGAGCAGCTACCTGGTAAGCGTCGCGCATCTCACCGAGAGCAGCGATAGTCGCCTTTACAAGGTTGTGAGGGTTAGAAGAACCCTTAGACTTTGCGAGAACGTCAGTTACACCTACGCTCTCGAGTACAGCACGCATGGCACCGCCACATGTAAGACCTGTACCGTGAGATGCTGGCTTCATGAATACCTTAGCACCACCGAAAGCAGCAAGCTGCTCGTGAGGAAGTGTACCATGTACCAAAGGAACACGAATGAGGTTCTTCTTTGCTGCCTCAACGCCCTTAGCGATAGCTGCTGTAACCTCTGAAGCCTTACCAAGACCCCATCCTACAACGCCCTTGCCATCACCTACAACAACGATAGCAGCGAAACTGAATGCACGACCACCCTTTGTTACCTTAGTAACACGGTTGATTGCTACAAGACGATCCTGGAGCTCCAAGTCGTTTGTTGTTCTTACTCTTTTATTATCTCCTGCCATCTTTATTAGAATTTAAGGCCAGCCTCACGTGCGCCGTCTGCAAGACTCTTCACGCGGCCATGATACAAATAACCGTTACGATCAAATACAACGCTCTCAATACCTGCAGCCTTTGCAGCAGCAGCGATTGACTTGCCTACCTCAGCAGCTGCAGCTGTCTTGTCACCTGAAAAATCCTTCAAGTCTGAAGACTTAGCAGAGCAAAGTGTTTTACCCTCGAGGTCGTTTACGAGCTGTGCGTAGATATACTTGTTACTACGGAATACTGTAAGACGTGGGCACTCAGCAGTACCGGAAACTTTAGACCGGATACGTGCTTTAATCTTATTTCTTCTATTTATTTTAGAAAAAGCCATAATATTAAATGTTAACCGGTTTAAACCTTAGCAGACTTACCTGCCTTACGACGAATCTCCTCACCAACAAAGCGGATACCCTTACCCTTGTAAGGCTCTGGAGCACGGAATGAACGAATCTTTGCACAAATCTGACCGAGAAGCTGCTTATCTGCACACTCTACAGTGATGATAGGGTTGCTCTTACGGTCTGTGATTGCCTCGATCTTAACCTCTGCAGGAACCTGAAGGTGAATTGCGTGAGAATAACCGAGTGCAAGTTCGAGGATCTGGCCCTGTGTTGTAGCACGATAACCTACACCTACGAGCTCCATCTTCTGCTGGTAGCCAGCTGAAACACCTACTACCATGTTGTTGATGAGTGCTCTATAGAGACCGTGCATAGAACGCATCTCTCTCTCGTCGTTTGGACGCTCAACCTTAATCTCGTTGTTCTCTACAGTTACCTTAATAGCTGGGTTAA